>NZ_QKZD01000001.1:0-838356 GCF_003253945.1 Pseudomonas sp. 2848 | reverse complement strand
GCTCTAGGGCACCGCCGGCTTGCAGTCTGCCATCCACCGCTCTCACCCCTTCAGTCTAAGAGCCTTTCAAGACACAAGCCGGCTTGCCGGCGATGCGATCGCACAGGTAAAAACAAAGCGACAAACAAAAAGCCCCCGAACCTTTCGATTCGGGGGCTTCTCGTAGAATGTGGCGGTGAAGAAGGGATTTGAACCCTTGATACGATTTCTCGTATACACACTTTCCAGGCGTGCTCCTTCGACCACTCGGACACTTCACCGTTTTCTCTTCAAGCTATTCAGCCTGTCGAGGCGCGCTAATTTAGTAGAAGAGCTTTTACTTGGCAAGCATTTTTTTCAGAATTTTCATGCGCTTAAGGCAATCGGCCGAAAACTCTGGCCAATCAGGGCAATGCTGCCATTGTACCCAGCGCTTTTCCCCACCCGCTCAGCGCTGCCCAGATGGCGCAAGGCACGGCGGCGCGGCGCTGACCGACCAGTCAGCCTTGGTGCTTTACCTGGCCGGCGCCGCTGGGTAACGTCGTCGCCACGCCATCCAAAGGACTCTGCCATGAGCGAGCTGATTACCTACCACGCCGAAGACGGCATCGCCACCCTGACCCTGAACAACGGCAAGGTCAATGCCATCTCCCCGGATGTGATCAAAGCCTTCAACGCCGCGCTCGATCGCGCCGTCGAGGAACGCGCGGTGGTGATCATCACCGGCCAGCCGGGCATTCTCTCCGGCGGCTACGACCTCAAGGTGATGACCGCCGGCCCCAAGGAGGCCGTGGGCCTGGTCACCGCCGGCTCCACCCTGGCCCGGCGCCTGCTGTCGCACCCTTTCCCGGTGATCGTCGCCTGCCCCGGCAATGCCGTGGCCAAGGGCGCCTTCCTGCTGCTGTCGGGCGACTACCGCATCGGTGTCGAAGGCCCCTACAAGATCTGCCTGAACGAAGTGCAGATCGGCATGACCATGCACCACGCCGGTATCGAGCTTGCCCGTGACCGCCTCGGCCGTGCGGCATTCCAGCGCTCGGTGAACAATGCCGAAGTGTTCGACCCGCAGGGTGCCCGGGAAGCCGGCTTCCTCGACAAGGTGGTGCCAGCTGAAAAGCTGCACGAAACCGCCCTGGCCGCCGCCCGCGAAATGAAGAAGCTGAACATGCTGGCGCACAAGAACACCAAGCTGAAGGTGCGCAAGGGCCTGCTGGAGGCGCTGGACGAGGCGATCCTGGCGGACCAGAACCACCTGGGCTGAGTCCATCCAGGGATTTTCCTCACAGGACTTTGCGGGAGCGGGCTTGCCCGGCGATGCGATCACCCAAGGTGACGCCATCGCGGGGCAAGCCCGCTCCCACTTGACCTCCCACGCTACAGCAACGTTTGCCCCCACCAGTGCACACCCGTACACTGCGCCGCGACTGTCCGGTGTGAGTCGTACCATGCTTTATATGCTCCGCATGCTCCTGTTGGCGCTGCACTTTCTGCTCGTGGGTGTCGTCGGCCTGGTGATTGGCCTGCTGCGCCCGTTCAATCCCGACAACAGCCGCCTGTTCGCCCGCCTGTACAGCGTACCGACCGCCTGGTTGCTGCGCATCAAGGTCAAGGCCGAGGTCGGCCCGCTGTGGGACCAGCCCCCCGGCTGCGTGATCATCGCCAACCACCAGTCCAACTATGACCTGTTCATCCTCGGCCAGGTCGTGCCGCGCCGCACCGTGGCCATCGGCAAGAAGAGCCTGGGCTGGATCCCGCTATTCGGCCAGCTGTTCTGGCTGGGCGGCAATGTGCTGGTCGACCGCAAGAACGCCTATCAGGCTCGCAAGGCCATGCAGACCACCACCCGGACCCTGCGCGACGATACTTCGATCTGGATCTTCCCCGAGGGCACGCGCAACCCCGGCGAACAGTTGCTGGCGTTCAAGAAAGGCGCTTTCCACATGGCGATCGAGGCCGGCGTGCCGATCGTGCCGGTATGCGTCAGCCGCTACACCAGGCGCCTGAGCCTGAACAGCTGGCGCCAGCGCACGGTGGTCATCCGCTCGCTGGCCCCCATCGCCACCGCGGGCCTGACCCAACAGGACCTGCCCGCGCTGATCGAACAGTGCCGCAGCCAGATGCAGCATTGCATCGACCATATGGAAAGCGAGCTCACCGCGCCCTGATCGGCGTGCGGACTTGCCCCGTGCCGCTACACAGCCCAAGCTGTGTAGCGTGTTCAATCGGATAAGCGGACAACCATGGGTCGAGTCGTCGCATCGGCGGTGTACAGCGCCGGCAGGAAGGTCACCAACATCAGCCTCGACGAGGGCGCGCAATGGGCGCGCAAGCCCGGGCACTTCGTCTGGATCGGCCTGGAAGAGCCCAACGCCGAGGAACTGGCCAACCTGCAGCGCCAGTTCGGCCTGCACGAGCTGGCCATCGAGGACGCCCTGGAGAAACACAGCCGGCCAAAGCTGGAGACCTTCGGCGATGCCCTGTTCATCGTCACCTACTCGCCGGTGCGCCACGAGGGAAAGCTCGAGTTTATCGAGACGCATATTTTCGCCGGCAACGGCTACATCATCACCTGCCGCAACGGCCACTCGAAGTCCTACGCCCTGGTGCGCCAGCGCTGCGAGGCGCGCCCCTTGCTGCTTGAGCACGGCGAGGACTTCGTGCTCTACGCCCTGCTGGATTTCGTCACCGAAAACTACCAGCCGGTGAGCGAGGCCATCCACGGCGAGATCGAGGAGCTGGAGCAGAGCGTGCTCAGCAACTCGCTCAAGGAAGAAGACATCCAGCGCCTGCACAGCCTGCGCCGCGACATCCTGCGCCTGCGCCGCTACGTGGCGCCGATGGTGGAGGTCAGCGAAGAGCTGCAGCGCCTGAGCTTCCCGTTCATCGACAAGAACATGCGCCCCTATTTTCGCGACGTGCAGATCCATGTCACGCGGCAGATGGAAGACCTGGCCGGGATCCGCGACATTGCCAGCCAGACCATCGAGATCGGCATGCTGCTGGAGTCCTCACGCCAGAGCATCACTCAGCGCAAGTTCGCCGCCTGGGCGGCGATCCTGGCGTTTCCCACAGCGGTCGCCGGGATCTACGGGATGAACTTCGAGAACATGCCGGAGCTGGCATGGCGCTACGGCTACTTCGGCGTGCTGGGGGTGATCGCCCTGGGCTGTTCGGGGCTGTATTACAGCTTCAAGCGTTCGGGCTGGTTGTAACGCCAATCAGCGTGGGAGCGGCGGTTCGCCGCTGCGACTTGTCCCGCGATCACCGGCGAAGCCGGTGCCATACATCGCATCGCGGGGCAAGCCCGCTCCCACGCGACCTCAGTCAACGAGGATCTCAGATCGCGCGACTACCGGGCTGCTGGACGAAGCGCAGCATCCACTCGCCCACCAGATCCCCCTGGTGCTCGGTGGCAAGGCTGGCCACCGCCTTGGCATAGACTTCGTCGCCCAGCGAGGCCTGACGTGCGTCGAGCAAGGCTCGGGAATAGTCGTGGACGAACTCCGGGTGGCCCTGGAAGCACAACACCTGGTCACGGATATGGTAGGCGGCGTTGGGGCAGAAATCGCTCGAGGCGATCACCGTGGCCCCTTCGGGCAGCTCGGTGACCTGGTCCTGGTGGCTGATCAGCAGGGTCAGCTCGGACACCTGCGGGTCCATCCACGGCGCATGGGCCGCCAGGCTGTAGCGGTGGATGCCCACGCCCCAGCCCTTGTCGGCGCGCTCGGCCTTGCCGCCGAGGGTCAACGCCAACAATTGGTGACCGAAACACACCCCCAGCAACTTCTCGCCCCGCTCATACAGCTTGAGCAGGTAGGCCTTGAGCGTCTGGATCCACGGATCATCGCCGAACGAGTCGGCCTTGCTGCCGGTCACCAGGTAGGCATCGAAAGTCCGCTCAGCCGGCGGATAGTCGCCGTTCATCACGTTGTACACATCAAACTCGGCGGCGATCGGCTGGCGTGAAAACAGCTGCTCGAACATCCTTCCGTAGCCCTGGTACTGCGCGATCAACTCCGGCCGCAGGACATCGGTTTCAAGGATGCAGATGCGTAACGACATAGCGGTAGTCCTGAACGACATGTGGGTGGGATTTGCTGTAGAGACTGACGCGAAAGGGCTACACAAGCAAGTAGGATGTCCAGACGAACGGTAGGCCCTGTAACCCTTGGTAACCCTTGCCGCGCACTCGTCTAGCGTCAGCGTGTCAGCGGGGTGGCCAGTGGCCTTAAAGCCATGAGGAATCGACATGATATTTTTTAGAGCGAAGGGTTCTGAAACAGGGATGACGCGGGCCCTAGTGTTGGTTGTATATCCACAAACACGCGGCAAGCAGTGAAGGCGTTCGATCACGCCACTGCGATCGACCCGAAGCCAGACAAGGAAGCCAAGGGTTATTCAGGAATAACAACAAGAAGGCGGTCCGCCATGTTCAGACAATCCAAAGTACGCCAAGCCGGGCTCATACTCTTCGCCACGACCCTGCTGCTGATCCTGCCCAACCTCACCCGGTTGTTCGGTTGATCGCGGCAGTGGCCTTTTCCGACCGTGCATGGGTAACCTGCCGACCTTGATGGTTGGAGATAACCCATGCGCCTGTGCCTTACCCTGCTCTGCTTGCTGATTCCGCTGCCAGCGGCGGCCGCGCAACTGACCCTCGAACTGGGTAACGGCAGCCGGCACTGGCAGAGCGAGCAACTGCTCACCCATCCCCAGGCGCGGGACGTCACTATTGAACAGGACGTTGCCTACAAGCGCACCATGCATTACCGCGCCGTACCGCTGGCAGCATTGCTCGAGGGCGTGAAACCGAGTGACCACTTGCAGGCGGTGGCCCTCGACGGCTTCGCTGCAGAAATGCCCGCCGGCCCGCTGTTGCAGCCAGGCCCGGCACAAGCCTGGCTGGCCATCGAGGACAACGCCCAGCCTTGGCCGCCACTGGGCCAGGGCAAGCCGGGAGCCGGGCCGTTCTATCTGGTGTGGACCCAACCCGAGCAGAGCGGCATCCGCCCGGAGCAATGGCCGTTTCAGATCGCCAGCATTCGCAGCCTGGCACCGGTCGAGGCGCGCTTCCCCGCCCTGTTGCCCGCCCCAGCGCTACCCGATGCGGATCCGGTGCGCCAGGGTTTTGCCCTGTTCCAGCAGAATTGCCTGGCCTGCCACCGCCTCAATGGCGCTGGCGATGCGCACCTGGGCCCTGACCTGAACCTGCCGCACAACCCTACCGAATACTTTCAGCCGGCATTCCTGCGCCAATATCTTCGTGATCCGCAGAGCCTGCGGCACTGGCCGCAGGCCAAGATGCCCGGATTCTCCACCCAGGTGCTGAGCGATCAGGAACTCGATGCATTGCTGGCATACCTGAAACATATGGCCGGGCGCAAACAACGGTAGGGCGCGCGGGGCCGCATTGCCTAGGCAATCGGCCGTTCCTGCTTGACGCCCCACCCCTCGACCTCGCCGCCATGGGGTGACACGAGCCGTTCGAAGGCCTGCTCGAAAGCGCCGATGCCGCCATGGGTGGCGTACATCACCTTGCTCAGCTCAAGGTGCCAGGCACCATCATCGCGCTCGCTCACCTGGGCGCTGAGCGACTCGCCACGGAACTGCACCGCCGCCCGGCGCGCGGCGGCCTCGTCGGGAAACACGGCATAGAACTCGATGGGATGGATGCGGGTGAAATCGAAACCGCCAGCTTTCATCTGGCGCAGGACATTGCTGCTGACGTCGTCGTATTGGCTGCTCATGAAACGTCCTCCTGCAAAGCAATGGATAGACTTTCAGTGCACAAGGCACCTGCCTGGCAAGCGTGCCATGCCTGGCAATTCGAGCTGATGCAAGACGCGAGTGGAATCGACGCGGACCCGCAGATTTGGCCGGCGCCTGTCTCCAGCGTAGTGCCTGTGCAGGCACTGCGCCAGAGCGAGGCGGCTCAGGGTAGCTGGCGAATGGTGGTGATGGTCACGCCGCTCTGCTCCTTGAGCCAGCGTGCCGTGGGGGAAAAGCTGCGGTCCTGGAAGTCATTGAGGTCAAGCTCATCCATGAGCGGGAACAAACTCGAACGGATGGCGCGTGCGGCGTCTTCCTCGCTGGGGCATTGCTCGGCGTTGAGCAGCAGCGTCTTAAGCTCGCCCTTCTGGTCGGCAAAGCTGACTTCCCATGCTTTCATCGATCAGCCCTCGCTGGCACAACGGTGGATTGAACTGCGTACTAGCTTGACCATGGCACAGCGGCAAATGTTCAGCCGCATGCATGAAACCGCATGAAAAAAGCCCGCCGGTCAACGGCGGGCTTCCTGAGACCACTGGGCGCTGCTACTTCGGCGTGCCGTGAACGACACCGGCGGTATTGTCCAGCAGGCTCTTGGTTGCCGTCTGGATGTAGGCCTCGAGTTTCTTGAGCATTTCCGGCTGGTCGGGGCTGTCGATCAGCTCGGCCTTGAACTCGCGGCCCAGCTGGTAGCGGTACATCCGCGGGGTCATGTCCTTGGACTCGATGAGAATGCGGTCGCCCTGCACCAGGCCGACGATCTGCTCGCTGCCCGACGGCTTGATCATGCCCACGCCCTGGTCGCCCTCAGGCAGGTTGAGCAGGTCGCGCCCCCAGCACTGATGGCGGGCCTGGCCACCGAGACGGCCCATGATGGTCGGCACGATGTCGACCTGGGTGCCCACGGTATGGTTGACCGCGCCGAACTTCTCCTGGATGCCTGGGGCGATCAGCAGCAGCGGCACGTTGAAGCGGCCCAGGTCCAGCTCGGTGACCTGCTGGTGGTTGCCGAAGCCGTGGTCGCCGACGATGACGAACAGGGTGTCCTTGAAGTACGGCTCCTTGCGCGCCTTCTCGAAGAACTGGCCCAGCGCCCAGTCGGAGTAGCGCATGGCGGTCAGGTGCTCGTCCAGGCGGCCCTGCCCGGTGACCTTCTCCACCGGCAGGTCCTTGGGCAAGGCGTACGGGGTGTGGTTGGAGAGGGTCTGCAGCAGCGCGTAGATCGGCTTCTTGCCGTCATGCTTGGCCAGCTCTTCGTTGCCGCGGTCGAACATGTCCTGGTCGGACACGCCCCAGGTCGGGTCGGAGAACACCGGGTCGACGAAGTCGTTGCGGCCGATGAAGGTGGTCATGCCCTGGTTGCCGAAGAATCCGGACTGGTTGTCCCAGGCGAAGTCGCCGTTGTAGACGTAGACGTCGTCATAGTCGCGGGCACTGAGCAGCGCCGGCAGGCCGGACAGCTTGTGGCCGCCTTCCGGGGTCTGCATCAGGTATTCGAAGCCCGGCAGGTTGGGGAAGCAGGCCATGGTGGCGAACATGCCCTGGTGGGTATGGGTGCCGTTGGAGAAGAAGCGGTCGAACAGCAGGCCCTCCTTGGCCAGCTTGTCGAAGTACGGGGTGATGTTGTTCGGGCTGCCCAGGGCACCGACCGAGTGGCCGGCGAAGCTTTCCATGAGGATCACCACGACGTTCTTGACCCCCAGCGTGTTCGCCGCGGGCGGCACGAAGTCACGGCGGATCGCGGCCTCGTCGGCATCGACCAGGGTGTCGTTGGCGGTCAGCAGCTGCTCGCGCACGGTCTGGGTGGCCAGCGGTTGGTCAAGTACGGGCTTCCAGATATTGGAGCGGTCCTCGCCAAAGCGGCTCTTGGCGGCATCGATCAGGGTCAGGGTGCCGTTCAGGCCCAGTTGGTTGACGAAGTTGGAGTCGGTGGTGAAGGCATCACCCCAGCGCATTGGCGGCCCCTGGCGCAGGGTACCGCGGGCGGCGACCACGGCCACCAGCAGGACCACCATGAACACCGCCAGGCGACCGTACCAGGGCGCCAGCTTGCGGCTGCCCGACAGCTGGGCGCTGCTGTTGCCGCGGGTCAACCGGTCGATGCCCTTGAACAGCAGGCTCAGCAGCCAGGTGCCGACCAGCCAGGCCAGCAGGTAGCGGACCACCGGGAAACCGTACCAGAGCATGCTCATGACGGTCTTGGGGTCTTCCTTGATGTACTGGAACACCAGGCCGTTCAGGCGCTGGTGGAACTCGCGGTAGAAGTCCATCTCCATCAGGCCGAGGAACATCACCACGCTCGAGGCGATGGTCAGCCAGAAGCGGAACAGGCCACGCCGGGCCATCAGCCAGGGGCTGAGCAGCGCCAGCAGCAACGGAATGCTGATGTACACCACCACGCGCAGGTCGAAGCGCAAGCCGTTGAAGAAGCCTTCGGCGACGGTGGAGTACGGCGTGTCGCCGATCATGTCGCTGTTGTAGGCCAACAGCGCCAGGCGCACCAGGCTGAGCATCAGCATGATCACCAGGCCACTGAGCAACGTGTAGGCCAGGTGGGATTTCAGGGTCGGCGAGAACGAGCCTCGCACGCCCTGTTGCTTCAAGGCGTCCGTGTTAGCCATGAATGGAGAGGTCCTAGGATTGCGGTTTGCGGGAAGGCGAAAGCGCCAATAGCCTGGTGGTCTGGACCTCGTGGGCAAGGTGAGACCAAGGCCGCATTGTGCGGCGCGGATTTTCAGAAATCGAGTGTGAAAATTTTGTCGAGAGTAGACTGCCCTTACAAAGTTACACAGTTGGGACGTGAGGTTTCAGATCCGCACATTGCCCCGCGGCCCGGCGATCGCCCAGATGATCAGCCCCAGCACTGGCAATAGCAGGATCAGCAGGATCCAGAGCACCTTGATCCCTACCTCGGCGCCGCTCTTGAGCACATTGAGAATGGCCCAGATGTCCAGGGCCAGGATGATCAGGCCGACCAGGCTGTTGAAGGTAGACCCCATGGTGCCGCTCCTGCACGGTGTGTGTGCTGCAGAGCATAGCTGGCTATGGCCCCTATAGAAGGGAATCCTTGGTCGGGAATGCCGGTCAGTGGATAGACTGCTGTTATCCACTGCCCTCGAGGTTCGCATGCCCCCCGCCCACACTCAAAGCGCCGCCCCTGACTCCCTGCTCAGCGCCTGGCGGCAACAGGCCCTGCAGACACCCTGGCTCAGCGCCGGCCTGGTGCTGAGCCTGCTGGCCATCAGCGCATTGCTGCTGGCCAGCATCTGGAACGCGGTCAACGGCGACCATGCCGACCACCTGCACCTGGCAGTGCTCGGCGGCCTGTCCGGTTTCGGCGCCACCGCCCTGGGCGCGGTGCTGGCGGTGATCCTGCGTGACGTCAGCGCGCGCACCCAGGACGTAATGCTCGGCTTCGCCGCCGGCATGATGCTCGCCGCCAGTTCGTTTTCGCTGATCCTCCCCGGCCTGGACGCCGCCCGCGAGATCACCGGTAACGGCCCCGCGGCGGCCTTCACCGTGGTGCTGGGCATGGGCCTTGGGGTGCTGCTGATGCTGGGCCTGGACCGGTTCACTCCGCACGAGCATGAAAGCACCGGCCCCTGTGGCCCGCAGGCCGAGCGGGTGAGCCGGGTGTGGCTGTTCGTGCTGGCGATCACCCTGCACAACCTGCCCGAGGGCATGGCCATCGGCGTGAGTTTCGCCAATGGCGACATGGCCATCGGCCTGCCGCTGACCAGCGCCATCGCCATCCAGGACATCCCCGAAGGCCTGGCCGTGGCCCTGGCCCTGCGCGCCACGGGGCTGTCGAACTTCAAGGCGATGATGGTGGCGATCGGCTCGGGATTGATGGAGCCGCTGGGCGCGGTGATCGGCCTGGGCATTTCCACCGGCTTCGCCCTGGCCTACCCGATCAGCATGGGCCTGGCGGCGGGGGCGATGATCTTCGTGGTGTCCCACGAGGTGATCCCGGAAACCCACCGCAACGGGCATCAGACCGCAGCAACGCTGGGACTGATGGGCGGCTTCGCGGTGATGATGTTCCTCGATACCGCGCTGGGTTGACGGGCCGGTCGCGGAGCCCTTTCCTACGGGCTCCGCGACGGCAGCGGCTCAGATGTGCACTGCCACCTTCAGCGCTTCCAGCGCCGGCTCCACCTTGATACCAACGGCCTCGCCCAGCTCCAGCACACGGGCCAGGTCGTGCTGCCCGACCATGATCATCTGCAGCTCATCGTCGAGCAATTGGCTGAAGTTCAGCAGCACGTAGCCACCGGCTTCCTTGTTCAGCGCGCCCATCTGCACCTGGATGCGGTTGAGCGCAGTCAGCGCCTCGGTGCGCGCCAGCTGCTTCGGTTTGAGGGTGAACGGCACGCTCTTGTCGAACGAGTCGCTGATCTGCTGGAACAGGTCCTGGTAGCTGTCGGCCTGGAACAGCACGGTATCGGGCAGACTGCCGACCACCACCCATTCACCCAGCGGGAACGGGAAGCTGTCGTCGTAGTTGATGTCCGGATTGGCGGCGAGGAAGGCGGCGGGGTCGGCGTAGGCCTCGGCGGCCTCGGCGGCGATGCGCTCGATGTCCTCATCGCGCATGCAACCGGCGCCGATGAGGCTGATGAATTCGAGCAACTGGTCTTTCATGGGGGGGCCTGCGGGTTGGCGTGAAAAGCGCCAAGGATAGCCGCAAAAGCCCCCGGGCAGTTAGCCGGCCAATGCTTCGAGACGTGCCGCGCTATCCACCGCACCCATGGTGCGGGCTGCCATCAGCGCAGTGGCACCGGCGGCATCGCGGTGCGCGGGGTCGGCACCCTGGGCCAATAGATAGTCGATGATCTCCAGGCGGTTGAACATCGCCGCCAGCATCAATGCGCTACGGCCGTCCGCGGCAGCGGCATCCACCGGTACGCCGTGTTCCAGCAACAGGCGGATCATCGTCAGGTCGCCCTTGAAGGCGGCGCCGGCGATGGGCAACTGGCCGTTGTCATTGGCGATCAGCGGGTCGGCACCATGGGCCAGCAGCACCTGCACGGCGTCATGGTGACCGTGGTAGCTGGCCAGCATCAGCAAGGTGTCGCCCTTGTGGTTGCGCAGGTTGGCGGGCAGGCCGTTATCGAGCAGGCGGCCGAGCATTGTCGCGTCGCCGCGGCGGGCGCGCTCGAAGACCTCTTCGGCGAAGGCCGCGGTTTCTTCAGTGGTCATGGTGGCGGGCTGGTGATCGGACATCGGGAACCTCCTGGCATCTGGCAATGGGCCAAGTTTCCATCAGGCAGCAGCGACAGGTCCAAGGTTCAGATTCTATCGGCGGCAGAGAGCCAGGCTATGACCGTGCAAAATGCACTGTGCAAAATGCACGGGCGTGCAGAATGCAATACAGGCACCTGCAAAAACAAATATAACTTATTGATTTAGAAGGATTTTATTTTAATCCCAGGCTGGCACGGTCACTGCAACCATCAACTCAAGTCTGCCAGTACAACAGTCAGGAGTTGATATGGACCTCATCCAGCAAAAATTCGCCTCGCTCTTCGCCGCCTACCAGGTTGCCACCCAGCCGCGCCCCGACGGCGGCGTGCTGCTCACCCTGCGCGCCAGCGACGGCGTGGTGACCCGCCGGGTGCTGTCCTATGCGCAACTGCACAGTGCCGAACAGCTGTCGTGGGCCATCAGCGCCATCCGCCGCGACCTTGCCGAACAAGCCAGCGAACTGCCGGTGATTTCCATGCTGCAGAGCCAGCAACGCTTCGCCCTGCCGACCTACCGCTAAGCGCGTAACCTGTTCGCGGGGCAGCTTCTGCTCACCCTTGGAGGGTGTGAGCAGAAGCTGCCCCGCGAGTTCATTCAGAGTTCATCGAAACCAGCAAATTGCCGCGCCATGGCATCCCCGGTGAAGCGTGGCTGCACACCCTGCTCACTGCCGAACAGACGCAGGGCCAGGCAGAATGGGCTAGGCCCCAGGTCCAGCCAGCGGCGCGTGCCGGCCGGCACCAGCAGCACATCGTCCTTCTCGCACAGCACGGCATACACCGCGCCGCCCAGACGCAGGCTGACCTGTGCACGCCCGCTGATCATTGCGAACACTTCATCGCTGCCATGCACATGTTCATCACGCAGGTCGGCCTGGCTCAGGTCGGCGCCATCGCGGCTGAGCACGCCAAATACCACGCTGCCATGTGTGGTCATCAGTTGGTCGAGCGGCCCACGGCACGCCGCGACCACTTCATCCTGGCTGCTGCCCGGGCGCAGGCGCGCGCCGGACTGCCAGCGGCCGAAGCGCACGCCCTGCTCGGCCAGGGTCGCGGCGATGTCGTCGTGGTGGGTCAGCACCTTGTGCGGCAGGTCCGGACTGGACAGGTCGAATACGCTGAGGATGCTCATCAGGGGTGGTTCCTGCTTTCTTTGAGTCGGAAGGCAATGATAACGGCTGCCGCGAGCGCCGCGACGCTGGCCATACCAAAGGTGAAGTGTGGGCCCAGCAGTTTCCAGCTGTAGCCCGAGTACAGGGCACCCAAGGCACCGCCGGTACCTGACAGCGCCGCATACAATGCCTGGCCCTGACCCTGCTGGCGAGCGCCGAAGCTGGCCTGAACAAAAGCGATGGCCGCTGCATGGAAACAGCCGAAGGTGGCCGCATGCAATACCTGGGCGAACACCAGAACCGCCGGGATTTCGGCCAGGTTGCCCAGCAACAGCCAGCGCAGCGCGGCCAGCAGGAAGCTGGCCAGTAGTACCTTGCGCACCGAACAGCGGGCAAAGATCCGGCTCATGACCAAGAACACCAACACTTCAGCCACCACGCCAAGCGCCCACAACAAGCCGATGGCGCCGCGGCTGTAGCCCAGGTGCTCCAGGTGCAGGGTAAGGAAGGTGTAGTACGGGCCGTGGCTGAGCTGCATGAGGGCCACGCACACATAGAAGGCCAGGACCCCAGGCGCCCGCACTTGCCTGAGAAAGCCCCCTGCCCCGCGCTGCTCGGCCTGCTCGACGGGTTGCGCATTGGGCACCCAGAGGCTGGCAACGACGATACCGGCCATGATCGCCACCAGCGCCAGCGGGTAGATGTCCAGGCTCAGCCATTCGAACAGGCGCCCTAGCCCCACAACCGCGAGGATGAAGCCGATCGAGCCCCATAGCCGTACCTGGCTGTAACGTGAAGTCTGGCCGTGCAGGTGGGCCAGGGTGATCACTTCGAACTGGGGCAGTACCGCGTGCCAGAAGAAGGCGTGCAACGCCATGACCAGCGCCAGCCAGGCGTAGCTCTTGCCGAAGAAGATCAGCGAGAAGGTCGCCAGGGTCGACAGCGCGCCCAGGCGCACGATCAGCAGGCGCTGGCTGCTGCGGTCACCGAGCCAGCCCCACAGGTTGGGGGCCACGCAGCGCATGAGCATGGGGATGGCCACCAGTTCGCCGATGCGCGCCGGGGAGAAGCCCAGGTGGTCGAAGTACAGGGCCAGGAACGGCGCGGTGGAGCCGAGCAGGGCGAAGTAGAAGAGGTAGAAGCTGGAGAGGCGCCAGTAGGGGATCGGAGGCATTGGGAAGTCCGTTCAGAGGCTTCCGGCCCTATCGCGGGGCAAGCCCGCTCCCACGCTGGAATTCGTGGGAGCGGGCTTGCCCCGCGATAGGGCCGGGACTGTCAGAGCTGGCCCAGCACCGGGGTGTTGACCCTTACCTCGGCATTCTGCGCCCGGTGGCGCAGCAGGTGATCCATCAAGGCGATGGCCATCATCGCCTCGGCGATCGGCGTGGCGCGGATGCCGACGCAAGGATCGTGACGGCCCTTGGTGATCACCTCCACTGGGTTGCCATCGACGTCGATGGAACGGCCCGGGGTGGTGATGCTCGAGGTCGGCTTGAGCGCCAGGTGGGCGACGATCGGCTGGCCCGAGGAAATGCCGCCGAGGATGCCGCCGGCGTTGTTGCTGAGGAAGCCCTCGGGCGTCATCTCGTCACGGTGTTCGGTGCCGCGCTGGGCGACACTGGCGAAACCGGCGCCGATCTCCACACCCTTGACCGCGTTGATGCTCATCAAGGCATGGGCCAGCTCGGCATCGAGGCGGTCGAAGATCGGCTCGCCCAGGCCCGGCATCACGCCTTCGGCGACCACGGTGATCTTCGCCCCCACCGAATCCTGGTCGCGGCGCAGCTGGTCCATGTAGGCCTCAAGCTCCGGCACCTTGTCCGGATCGGGGCTGAAGAAGGCGTTCTGCTCCACCGAGTCCCAGGTCTTGAACGGGATCTCGATCGGCCCGAGCTGGCTCATGTAGCCGCGCACGCGGATGCCCTGGGTGGCCAGGTACTTCTTGGCGATGGCGCCGGCCGCCACGCGCATGGCGGTTTCGCGCGCCGAGCTGCGGCCACCGCCACGGTAGTCGCGGATGCCGTACTTGTGGTGGTAGGTGTAGTCGGCGTGGGCCGGGCGGAACAGGTCCTTGATCGACGAGTAGTCCTTGGACTTCTGGTCGGTGTTGCGAATCAGCAGGCCGATCGAGCAGCCGGTGGTACGGCCTTCGAACACGCCGGAGAGGATCTCCACTTCGTCCGGTTCCTGGCGCTGGGTGGTGTGCCGGCTGGTGCCGGGCTTGCGCCGGTCGAGGTCGTGCTGCAGGTCCGCAAGGGAGATTTCCAGGCCTGGCGGGCAGCCGTCGACAATGGCGACCAACGCCGGGCCATGGCTTTCGCCTGCGGTGGTGACAGTGAACAGCTTGCCGTAGGTATTGCCGGACATGGACGCTCCGCGAATCAGCCTGAAGTGAACGAAAGCGGCAGTATACGGAAAACCGCGTGAGTGTGGCTCGCGAACCTTCAGGATCAGCCAAGGTCGAATGATCACCTTCCCACCTAGTACCCCGCCCATGAAGTCGCGCCTCGCCGCCCTGCTCCTGCTGCTTTGTACCAGCCTCGCCCAGGCCGCCCCCACCGTGCTGCAACGCCCCATCGACCTGGACACCGGCCAGGGCGTGCTGCACGGCAGCCTGCTGCTGCCCCAGCAGGCCACGCCACCCCCGGTGGTGCTGATCATCGCCGGCTCCGGCCCTACCGACCGCGATGGCAACAACCCAGCCTCAGGACGCCTCGACAACCTCAAGCGCCTGGCCTTGCTGCTGGCAGGCGAACACATTGCCAGCGTGCGCTTCGACAAGCGCGGCGTGGCCGCCAGCCAGCCGGCCACCCCCGATGAACGTGACCTCAGCGTCGAGCGCTATGTCGCCGACGTGGTGGCCTGGGGCCGCGCACTCAAACAGGACCCACGCTTCGGCCCGCTGATCCTGGTCGGCCACAGCGAAGGCGCACTGATCGCCAGCCTCGCCGCGGAGCAGGCCGGCGCCAGCGCGGTGATCACCCTGGCCGGCAGCGGTAGGCCGGTGGCCGACGTGCTGCGCGAGCAACTGGCCCAGCGCCTGCCGCCGGCGCAATTGCCCGCTGGCGTGGCGCTGATCGACCGGTTGCAGGCCGGACAGACCAGCCTCGACGTTCCCGCGCCGCTGCGCCAGGTGTTCCGCCCCAGCGTGCAGCCGTACCTGATCACCTTGCTGCACCAAGACCCGGCGGCGGCCTTCGCCCGGCTCAAGGTGCCGGCGCTGATCGTCCAGGGGCGCAACGACATCCAGGTAGAGGTGGCCGATGCCGAGCGCCTCAAGGCAGCCAAACCCGACGCGCAACTGGCGTTGATCGACGGCATGAACCACGTGCTGCGCATCAGCCCCCGGGACATGAGCCAGCAGCGTGACAGCTACCGCAACCCCGAGCTGCCGCTGGCGCGTGAGCTGGGCGAGCGCATCGTCCTGTTCATCCAAGGGTTGCCGCAGGCCTGAGACCTGCCCTCAGGTATTGCCCAGGCCTGCCGATAACGCGGCTGAGAAGGCAGTGATCCGCGGCCCACGCGCCCGGCCGCCGTGCACCTGAGGAAAACCCCTGATGACCGATGCCCCCGCCGCCGAGGCGACCGAAGAACAAGCGCCGGAAAGCGCCCCGCAGCCCTGGGCGGACCTTGCCGCCGAGCACTTCCAGCTGCTGCGCCTGGCGCCGATGCCGACCGACCGCAACAGCGGCGCCCGCCCGCTGCGCTTCGTCCAGTTCGGCTACGCCGAGCGCCACGACAAGGCCCACAGCCTGCTGCGCATGGAAATCCGTCTGCCTGGGCAGAAGGTGCGCAAAGAACAGAACCAGCTGGACATCCGTGTCGACCACGAAACGCGCACGGTGCGCATCGGCGACCCGGCCGGCCTGCAGCTCGAGCCCCTCAACCGTGGTGTTGGCCGCTACCTGCTGGCGCAGGCGGTGCAATGGCTGCAGCACCGCTGCTCGCACTACCAGATCGAAGGCATGAGCCTGCCGAACAAGGACGCCCTGAACGAAGACACCCGTCTGCGCCGCGACCATGTGCTGCGCAGCGTCGGCCTGGAGGTGGAATACACCGATGGGCAGTTGCTCAAGGGGCGCCTGGTGGAAACGCCGGTGGGCCAGCTCAAGGGCGGCTGGAACACCGAGAAGGTGCAGCGCGTGGACAACCTCGAGGCGGCCGGCATGCTGCAACAGGCCGAGCAGAACCTGATGGAGAAGGAAGCGCAACTGCGCGAGCGTGACGAACGCGTGGCCAAGTACCGCCGCGAAGACAGCGGGCTGCGCTTTACCATCACCTGCCTGGTGGCGTTCGCTGTGTTCCAGGCCGGTTTGCTGATCTGGATCGCCACCCGCTGATAAGGCCATCGCGGGGCAAGTCCGCTCCCACAGAGATTGCATTCATCCTGTGGGAACGGGCGCGCAGTCAGACCCGCGCCTTGAACAGCTCCTGATGCTGCCGGCACTGCTCGGCCGTCAGCATGAACACCCCGTGCCCACCGCGCTCGAACTCCAGCCAGGCGAAGTCCACCTCGGGATAGAGCGACTCGACGTGCACCTGGCTGTTGCCCACCTCGACAATCATCAGGCCCTTGTCGGTCAGGTGGTCGGCAGCCTCGGCCAGCATCCGCCGCACCAGGTCCAGGCCATCGTTGCCGCAGGCCAGGCCCAGTTCGGGCTCGTGGTGATACTCGGCCGGCATGTCGCCGAAGTCCTCGGCATCGACATACGGCGGGTTGGACAGGATCAGGTCGAAGCGCTGCCCCGGCAGCCCGGCGAAGCCATCGCCCTGCACGGTGTACACACGCTCCTCCAGGCCATGGCGTTCGATGTTCTGGTTGGCCACCGCCAGCGCGTCGAACGACAGGTCGGCCAGTACCACCTCGGCGCCCTGGAACACATCGGCGGCCACGATGCCGATGCAGCCGGAGCCGGTGCACAGGTCGAGGATGCGCGCAGGCTCGGCGGCCAGCCAAGGCTCGAAGCGCTTCTCGATCAGCTCGCCGATGGGCGAGCGCGGTACCAGCACGCGTTCGTCGACGATGAACGACATGCCGCAGAACCAAGCCTCACCCAGCAGGTAGGCGGTCGGCACGCGTTCTTCGATGCGACGCTTGAGCAAGTGCTGCAGGCGTACCCGCTCATCATCCTCGAGTGCGCAGTCCAGATAGCTGTCGGCCACCTCCCAGGGCAGGTGCACCGCGCCGAGCACCAGCAGGCGGGCCTCGTCCCAGGCATTGTCGGCGCCGTGGCCAAAGAACAGTTCATGCTCATGGAAGCGGCTGACCGCCCAGCGGATATGGTCGCGCAGGGTGCGCAGGCGGGATGTGATCACGGGGTACTCCTTTTCAGACAGGACAAAAGTCTAACAGCCCACACCGCACAAATGTTCCCTCCGATGGCCGAATGGATAGCCACAAGCCAGTAACCATGCCGCCTGCACTGTCAACCATTCACATTGGCGCCAAGGCAAGGGAGAATAGGTACACAAAAGCCCTACCCAAGGAGCCCTTGATGTCCGTTCCAACCACGATGTTCCGCCTCACTGGCCGCGACTACCCGCCGGCCAAGCTGAGCCAAGCCAGCCTGATCGTCATCGATGCGCAGAAGGAGTACCTGAGCGGTCCGCTGGCGCTGTCGGGCATGGACGAGGCCGTGGCGAACATTGCCAGGTTGCTCGACGCCGCCCGCAAGGCTGGCCGCCCGATCATCCATGTCCGCCACCTCGGCACCGTTGGCGGTCGCTTCGACCCGCAGGGCCCGGCCGGCGAGTTCATTCCCGGGCTGGAGCCGCGCGAAGGCGAGGTGGTGATCGAGAAGCGCATGCCCAACGCCTTCAAGAACACCAAGCTGCACGAGACCCTGCAGGCCTTCGGCCCGCTGGACCTGATCGTCTGCGGTTTCATGAGCCATTCCAGCGTCAGCACCACCGTGCGCCGTGCCAAGGACTATGGTTATCGCTGCACCCTGGTCGAAGATGCGTCGGCGACCCGTGACCTGGCCCTGAAGGACACCGTGATCCCCGCCGCGCAGATCCACCAGTGCGAGATGGCCGTGATGGCCGACAACTTCGCCTGTGTCGCCCCCACCACCAGCCTGGTCTGAACCACGACCGCCCGGCGGACGGGCGGAACCCCAAGGTGACCCGCAGGTCGAAATCCGGATCAGCACCACCCGATCCTGAGGAATTCGAATGAAGCTCAAAGGCAGTTTCGATGCGAAGCGCCTGCGCCAGCGCGAGCCGAGCAACTGGGGCGCGCGTATCGCCGCGGCACTCTCGGTGCTGCTGGCCACCCTGGGCATCCTGCTGGCCATGGCCGGCTTCGCCGGCTTGCTGGGCAACTACGCCGCCCTGGCCGAACTCAATGCCAACCGGCCATTGTCGGCGGTCCTGACCATTGTCGGCCTGACCCTGCTGTACTTCGGCGTGCGCCTGTGGCGGCGCAGCCGTATCCGCCTGCGCCGCGGGCGCGAACTGAACCTGTCGCCGCACCTGATGAAGAAGCACGACTGACGCGCCGAGCACGGGGCCAGGCTTGCCCCGCGATGACAGTCGCGTAAACTACGCCGCCCACGTGGAGGCACCATGCAAGACGACGACTTTTCCCTCTTCCGCAGCCAAGTGCAGGGCGTCAAGCCAATCAAGCACGATCGCGCCGAAGTCGGCAAACCCAAGGCCGACCGCAAGCAGCTGGCAGGCCTGCGCCAGGCGGCGACCATCCGCAGCGACCAGACGCTGGTGATCGACGGCCTGTCCGACCAGTTCGTCATCGATGTCGGCGCCGAGGATGAGCTGATGTGGCGGCGTGACGGCGTGCAGGAAACCCAGCTGCGCAAGCTCAAGCTCGGCCAGATCGCCTTCGAGGGCAGCCTTGACCTGCACGGCATGAGCGTCGAGAAGGCCCGCGAGACGCTGTGGGCCTTCATCGCCGAAGCGACCAAGCTGGAAGTGCGCTGCGTGCGGGTCACCCACGGCAAGGCCGCGCGCCTGGACGGCAAGCGCCCGATGATCAAGAGCCACGTCAACACCTGGCTGCGCCAGCACCCGCAGGTGCTCGGTTTCACCTCGTGCCAGGCCCGCCACGGCGGCACCGGCGCGGTCTACGTGATGCTCAAGCGAACCATGCTCGAAGGCCGCGACGAGTGACATCGCGCTTGCAGCGCCGCCGTCGCCGCCGTACCCTTCGTCTTTGCGAAATTTTCCACAGGTAGATCCATGTCCCTGGAACAGAACTACACCGCGATCCTCAGCCAGATCGGCGAGGATGTCTCCCGCGAAGGCCTGCTCGACACGCCCAAGCGGGCAGCGAAGGCCATGAAGTACCTTTGCCGCGGTTATGAGCAAACCCTGGAAGAAGTGACCAACGGCGCGTTGTTCACCTCCGACAACAGCGAAATGGTGCTGGTCCGGGATATCGAGCTGTATTCGATGTGCGAACACCACATGCTGCCGTTCATCGGCAAGGCCCACGTGGCCTACCTGCCCAAGGGCAAGGTGCTGGGCCTGTCGAAGGTGGCGCGGATCGTCGACATGTACGCCCGCCGCCTGCAGATCCAGGAAAACCTCAGCCGCCAGATCGCCGAGGCCGTGCAGCAGGTGACCGGCGCCGCAGGCGTGGCGGTGGTGATCGAGGCCAAGCACATGTGCATGATGATGCGCGGTGTCGAAAAGCAGAACTCGACCATGCTCACCTCGGTGATGCTCGGCGAGTTCCGCGAGAACGCCGCCACACGCAGCGAGTTCCTCAGCCTGATCAAGTGATCGGCCAGTGTTCCGAGCCGACCCTCTGGGGTCGGCTTTTTCATTTCAGGAGTTGCCCATGATCGTCAAAGCCCTGCGGGTCGGCCTCGGCCAGCTTATCGTGTTCGGCGACTGGATCAGCCGTCCGGCGAAAAAGAAGCGCGATGCCGCGGCCCAGGCCCAGGTCGAACAGCAGGCCAAGGGCCTTGCGCTGTACCAGTTCCATGCCTGCCCCTTCTGCGTGAAGACCCGCCGCGCCCTGCACCGCCTCAATGTGCCGGTGGCGCTGCGCGATGCGAAGAATGATACGCAGCACCGCCAGGCGCTGCTTGAAGGCGGTGGCCGGGTGAAAGTGCCGTGCCTGCGGATCGAGGAACAAGGCGAGGTGACCTGGATGTACGAGTCCAAGGACATCATTGCCTACCTGGACAAGCGTTTCGCGGCGGTCTGACAGATCGCCATCGCGGGGCAAGCCCGCTCCCACGCAAGCCAGAACCCATGGGGCGGGTCTGCGTGGGAGCGGGCTTGCCCCGCGATAAGGCCGGTCAATCCACCATCGGCACATGCCGAGGATGACTGGCCACCCGCGCCAACCAGGCCTGCACCGCCGGATAAGCCGCTAGGTCGAAGCCGCCCTGGTGCGCCACATGGGTATAGGCGTACAACGCCACGTCGGCGATCGAGTACTGCTCCCCGACCAGGTAAGGCGTCATTTCCAGCTGCTTGTTCATCACCTTGAGCGCCTTGTAGCCGCCCTTGTGCAGCCCCCTGTACTCCTCCAGTCGCTCTTGCGGCAGCCCCAGGTAGAACTGGATGAACCGCGCCACGGCAATGTACGGCTCATGGCTGTACTGTTCGAAGAACTGCCATTGCAGCACCTGGGTGCGCAACCGTGGCTCGCTGGGCAGGAACTCGCTGCCATCGGCCAGGTAGTTGAGAATCGCGTTGGACTCCCACAGGCAGGTGCCGTCCTCGAGCTTGAGCACCGGCACCTTGCCGTTGGGGTTCATGGCCAGGAACTCGGGGGTTTGCGTCTCACCCTTGAGAATGTCCACCGGGTGCCACTCATACGGGCGGTCGAGCAGGCTCAGCATCAGCTTGACCTTGTAGCAGTTGCCCGACTGGTAATCCCCATACACCTTGTACATCGCCCCTCCCCTCTCACGCAGTTGCGTAGTAATGCCTCATAGTTGGCGACTGTACGGCTAAATGCAATGCCTGCTGTATGGCAAGGATCACGCCATGGCACGGTAGCCTGAAAAAACTGCTTACACCTGCACAAGGAATTCCCTATGACCGATGCCACCTCAGCGCGCCTGCGGCCGCTGGCGGACAGCTCGCCGTCGGCGATCGTCGCCGGCTTTATCGCCATGCTCACCGGCTACACCAGCTCGCTGGTGCTGATGTTCCAGGCCGGCCAGGCGGCCGGTCTTACCAGCGCACAGATTTCCTCATGGATCTGGGCCCTGTCGATCGGCATGGCAGTGTGCAGCATCGGCCTGTCGCTGCGCTACCGCACGCCGATCACCGTGGCCTGGTCGACGCCCGGCGCGGCGCTGCTGATCACCAGCCTCGGCGGGGTGAGCTACGGCGAAGCGATCGGCGCCTACATCACCTGCGCCGTGCTGGTGCTGATCTGCGGCCTGACCGGCAGCTTCGAACGCCTGGTACGGCGCATTCCCGCCTCCCTGGCATCGGCCCTGCTGGCCGGTATCCTGTTCAAGATCGGCAGCGAGATCTTCGTTGCCGCCCAGCACCGCACGGTGCTGGTGCTGGGCATGTTCTTCAGCTACCTGCTGGTCAAGCGCCTGTCGCCGCGTTATTGCGTGCTGGCCGCGCTGCTGATCGGCACCGCGCTGTCCGGCGCCCTGGGGCTGCTGGACTTCAGCGGCTTCCAGCTGGAAGTCGCAACCCCGGTGTGGACCACGCCGAGCTTCTCGCTGGCGGCGACCATCAGCATCGGCATCCCGCTGTTCGTGGTGGCCATGACCTCGCAGAACATGCCAGGCGTCGCTGTGCTGCGCGCCGACGGTTACCCGGTGCCGGCTTCGCCGCTGATCTCGGCCACCGGCTTCGCTTCGCTGCTGCTGGCGCCGTTCGGCTCCCACGGGATCAACCTGGCGGCGATCAGCGCGGCGATCTGCACCGGGCCACATGCCCATGAAGACCCGGCCAAGCGCTACACGGCGGCGGTCTGGTGCGGGATCTTCTACGGTATCGCCGGCACCTTCGGCGCCACACTGGCGGCGCTGTTCGGCGCCCTGCCCAAGGAGCTGGTGCTGTCGATCGCGGCGTTGGCGCTGTTCGGTTCGATCATGAACGGCTTGAGCGTGGCCATGGGCGAGGTGCGCGAGCGCGAAGCGGCCCTGATCACCTTCATGGTCACAGCCTCGGGCTTCACCCTGTTCTCGATCGGCTCGGCGTTCTGGGGGATCGTGGCGGGGGTGCTGACCTTGCTCATACTCAGCCCGCGCAAAGACTGAGACAAGCACAGGCATTCACAAGCGGAAATGCCCCACCATTCCCTTCAGGTCATTGCCCAGTTGCGCCAGCTCTACGCTTGAACGGGCATTGTCCTCCATCGCCAGTGCCGCCTGGTCGGCGCTGCCGCGAATCTGCGTGACGCTGCGGCTGATCTCCTCGGCCACCGAGCTCTGCTGCTCGGCCGCCGCGGCGATCTGCTGGTTCATCTGCTGGATCAGCGACACCGCCGCCGCGATGCTGCCCAGGGCGCTCTCGGTCTGCAGCGTGTCGGCCACCGCCAGGCGCACCAGCTCGGTGCTGCCGCGGATCTGCATCACCGACTGCTGGGCATTGCCGCGCAAGCTGGCAACGAGGCGCTCGATCTCCTCGGTGGATTGCCGGGTACGCCGGGCCAGGGCACGTACCTCGTCAGCCACCACCGCGAACCCGCGCCCCTGCTCCCCGGCACGCGCCGCCTCGATCGCGGCATTGAGCGCCAGCAGATTGGTCTGCTCGGCCACGCTCTTGATCACCTCAAGCACGTCACCGATGGTATGGATCTCGGCGCTGAGGCTGTCGATGCCACTGCTGGCGGTTTCAGCGGCCAGCGCCAGTTGCTCGATGCGCTGCATGCTCTGACGCACCACCTGCTGCCCTGACCCGACCTTGTCGTCGGCAGCCTGGGCCGCCTGGGCTGCCTGCTCGGCGTTGCGCGCCACATCGTGCACGGTCGCGGTCATCTGCTGCATGGCGGTGGCCACCTGCTCGGTCTCGTCCTTCTGGCTACCGACTTCGCGGTTGGTCTGCTCGGTAACCGCCGACAAGGCCTGGGCGCTACCGGCCAACTGGTCGATACCCTGCTGCAAGCCACTGACGATGCCGGACAAGCCTTCGGCCATCTGCTGCATGGCCTGCAACAGCTGGCCGACCTCGTCGGCACGCGGCGGCTCGGCCTCGATGCCCAGTTCGCCTGCGGCAATGCGCCGGGCCCGGCTGATCACCCGCTTGAGCGGCGCGACCACGGCGCGGGTGATCAGCCAGGCCGCCAGCACGCCTACCAGCAGTGCCAGCGCCGTGGCCGCAGTAATGGCGACGGCGTTGCGTGCCAGTTCGGCCTGCATGGCCTGCTCCTGATCGGCATACACCTGGTCGACGCGCGCGGTGACCTGCTCGGCACGCGCCTGCAACTGATCCTTGATACCCCGCTCCTGGCCCAGCAGGTCGGTGTACTCGTTGAGCTTTTCGGAGAAACTGCCGATATGCCCGGCCACTTCGCCCAGCACGCTCTGGTAGCCAGCGTCGGCGACCGAAACCTTGAGCTGGTCGACCAGGGTCGCCGCTTCGACGGTCTGGGCGATGCGGCCCTCGGCGCTGGCTTCACCGCCCTTGCGGCTCTGGTCCAGGCGCACCCGGGCCTCGTCCATGGCCTGCAGCATCAGCCGCGACACCTGCGCCACCTGCCCGGCCTGTTCCAGGAACTCACCACCCTGCTGCCCCTGGGACTGCTTGAGGGTATAGGTGCCATCATCGGCCAGGCCGGCCTGCAGCACATCGAGGTTGTTGGCCACACTCGATACCGACCAGCTGGCCATGTCCAGGGCCAGCTCCTTGGCCTGCACCGCCTGGACGAACTGGTCGAAAGCTTGCCCATAGGCATTCAGATCGGCCTCGGTCGAGGCCAGTGCTGGCACGGCCCGGGCCCGCTCCACCAGCCCCTGCAGCCCCGTGCGCAGGGCATCGGCCTCCTTGATGTCCGAGCGCAGGGCGAAGGCCTGTTCGTGCTGGCGCAGCTTCAACAGGTCGGTATTGAACTGAGCCATCTGCCGCAGCCCATCGAAGCGCTGGCCGACATTGGCCAGGGCGTACACACCGATGGCAGCCACCACCAGAGTGAGCAGCAACACCAGGGCGAAGCCCAGGCCGAGCTTGCGTGCCATGCCCAGATTGGCCAGTACACCGTGCTTGGTCGCAGCCATCACCAATCCCCTCGCCTTGTCGGACTTTACCGACAGCAAGAGTGACAATGGCGCCGACTCCGTCACAAGAGCCAGACGCGCCAACGGTGTCATTTAGCTATGAGCCTGTCGCTTTCAGACCGCCGGAGGTCGCCCCGCATGCCGAAAGAACGCCTCGGCCCGAGAATCCTGCCCATAGGCGACATTGATGCGCAGCCAGTCACTGGCCCGGCCGTGCGGATCGAAGGCGCTGCCCGGGGTGAGCAACACGGCATGCTCCAGCGCCCGCCGCTCGAGCTCGGCAAAGTCGCGCCCGGGCACCCGGGCCCAGACGAACATGCCGCCGACCGGCTCGCAGAACACCTCCCAGCCGCAGGCCTCCAGCTGCCGCAACGTCCTGGCCCGGTGCTGGCCCAGGCGCAACCGCAGACGCTGCACGCTCTTGCGATAGCCGCCATTGGCGAGCATCTGCCCGACCACCTGCTCGGCGAAGCGCGAGGTGCCGATGCCCGCGACCATCTTCAGCTCGGCCAGACGCGCCACCAAGGGCGGATCGGCCACCACATAGCCGACCCGCAGCGAACTGCTGAGGGTCTTGGAGAAGCTGCCCAGGTAGATCACCCGTTGCTCACTGTCGAGGGTAGCCAGCCGCGTCGCCGGTCCGTCCTGGAAGTCGGCATAGAGATCATCCTCGACAATCCGCAAGTCATGCCCACGGGCCAGCTCCAGCAGGCGATAGGCGACCTTGGGCGTCAGGCTGGTGCCAGTCGGGTTCTGGTACAGGCTGTTGATGAACAGACAGCGCGGTCGGTGTTCGGCGAGCAACTGCTCGAGCACGGCCAGGTCTGGACCACTGGCAGTGCGCGGCACCTCGAGCATGCGCACGCCGTGCAGGCGCAGCAGGTTGTAAAGGTTGTAGTAACCGGGCCGTTCCACCAGCACCGTGTCGCCCGGCGCCAGCAAGGTCCGCACCAGCAGGTCGAGGGCATGGCTGGCACCCTGGGTGGTGACGATCCGCTCAGGTTCCGCGGCGATATCCAGCCGCGCCAGCCCTTTGTGCAGTTGCAAGCGCAGGCTCGCCAGCCCCTGGGGCGGGCAGTAGTCAAACAGCGCCTCGGGCGCGCCACGGCTGACCTGGCGGATGGCCTGGGCCAGTTCAGCCTCGGCTCGCCAGGCCACAGGCAGCCAGCCGCAGCCGAGCTTGAGCAGTTGCTCATGCCCTTCGCGAAACTGCCGCCAACTGCCGTCGATCGCCTCGCCCCACGGCTCGCCGGGGTCGGGGCGCAGGCCTGGCTTGCGCTCGGCGACGAAAAAGCCTGCGCCATGCCGCGCCTCCAGCCAGCCATTTGCCGCCAGGCGGTCGTAGGCCTCGATCACGCACGACGCGCTGACCGCCTGGGCCTTGGCCAGCGCGCGGATCGACGGCAGGCGAGCTCCGGGACGCAGGCGCTGCTGTTCGATCCAGGCCTGCAGGTGGTCGGTCAGTTGCTGGACCAACGGGGTGGGGAGTTTGCGGTCAAGATTGAAGTGCATGGCAAGTGTTCGGAGATTTCAGACAAACAGTTAAGCACAAAAAGCGGCAGAGTGTGCCTTGGCGAACAGCCGCCCTAGATTGGATGCTGGGCGCTATCAATCTTGCGGATATCCCCCATGCCCACTCGCCACGCCCCGGCCCTGCTGGCCTTCGCCCTGTGCCTGATCACCCTTGCCGTCAATCTCCAGGCCCCGCTGTACATCACCTACGCCGATCTCTCCGGGCAAGGCGCCGCAGCGACCGCCGTGGCTTTCTCCGGGTACGTGCTCGGCGTATTGCCAGTGCTGCTGGCCCTCGGCGGCCTGGCCGATCGGGTCGGGCGACGCCCGTTGATCCTGGTCGCACTCGCCCTGTCGATGATCGCCACCTTGATCATGCTGCTGTCCCCCAGCCTGGCCTCCCTGGGCGTGGCGCGCTTGTTCCTGGGCCTGGGCACCGGCTTGGCGTCGGCCACGGCCACCGCGTACATGAGCGAGCTGATGCGGCCCGGCGAAAGTGACCGCGCCGCGACCTGGGTTACCGCCAGCACCTCCCTGGGCTTTGGCCTTGGCGCGGCGCTGACCAGCCTGTTTTTGCTGCGCGGGCCGACACTCACCCCTGGCAGCTTCCATCTGCAACTGGCGCTCGCCACCTTTGCCCTCGCGCTGGTCTGGCGCCTGCCAGACCCACGCCCGACGCAACGCAGCGCCATGCTGCGCCTGCCGTACTATCCCAGCGGCAGCCTGGCCTATGGCCTGGCGATCCTGCTGGCCTGGGCCTGTGTCGGGCTGGTCATCGCCCTGCTGCCGGGGATCCTGCGCCAGCACGGCCTGAGCACCTGGTCGGGGTTCTCGACCTTCTGCGTGATCAGTTGCGGCCTGCTGTTCCAGCCGCTGGCCCGGCGCATGGCCAGTGCCCGGGCGACCTTGCTCGGACTGCTGATCCTGCCGTGCAGCTACGCGCTGCTGGCCTGGGGCGCTGACAGTGGCAACCTGCCGGGCGTTTTGATGGGCGCCGTGGCCGCCAGCAGCGCCTGCTATGGCTTTATCTACCTGGGCGGGTTGGCGGCGGTGAATCAGTTGGCCGGCCAGGAAAAAACCCGGGCCAGTGCCGGGTTCTTCCTGCTGGCCTACCTGGGGTTCAGCCTGCCGGTGATCTTCACCGGGCTGCTCAGTGACCGGCTGGGGTCGCGGCTGGCCTTGATCGTGTTTGGGGGTGTGTTGCTGCTGGGCTGCGCGGCGGTGGCACTGGCGCTGTGGCTGGCCTCGGTCAGATCGCCAGCGCGCCACCGTCGACCGTCAGGCTGTGCCCCGTCGTGAACGCCGCGCCATCGCTGCACAGGTACAACACCGCGCTGGCGATCTCCTCCACCTTGCCGATGCGCCCGACCGGGTGCATCGCCGCGGCGAACTCGGCCTTGCGCGGGTCGGCCTCGTAGGCGCGACGGAACATGTCGGTATCGATCACCGCCGGGCACACCGCATTTACCCTGATACCTTTCTTCGCGTACTCGATGGCCGCCGACTTGGTCAAGCCGATCACCGCATGCTTGGACGCCGCATAGATGCTCATCTTCGGCGCCGCCGACAGGCCGGCCACCGAGGCAGTGTTGACGATGGCGCCGCCGCCCTGTGCCAGCAGCAGGGGCAGCTGGTACTTCATGCACAGCCAGACGCCCTTGACGTTGACACCCATGATCGCGTCGAACTCCGCCTCGCTGCCCTCGGCCAATCGCCCCTTCTCGATTTCGATGCCGGCATTGTTGAAGGCGTAGTCGAGCCGGCCATAGGCCTGGATGACCTGCTCATGCAGCTGGCGTACGTTGCGCTCCTGAGTCACGTCGCAGGCCACGAACACCGCCTCGCCGCCTGCCTGGCGGATCAGCGCCACCGTGGCCTCGCCGCCGACCGCGTCGCGGTCGGCGACCACTACCTTGAGGCCTTCGGCGGCGAAGGCCTGGGACGTCGCCCGGCCTATACCCGCCGCGCCACCGGTGACCAGAGCAACCTGGCCGGAGAAAATCATGCTCATCACTGGCTCCTGAAAAGGCTGGAAAGACGCGGCTGAGTCTAGTCAGCACAGCGTCCGGGTGGGCAGCATCATCAGGGGAGCGGTTGGACGGTCATCGTTGCCGGTGATTATGTCGAGCGCCCCGGCACAGGTTTCAGGACAAGGCCACGGCTTTTGTGGCGCGCACCTTCATTCGCTCAGTGATGGCATCACGCAAGCTCATGAAAGGTCGCTCGATCAACATGTAGGGCACGTAAGCCAAAACCAGCATGGCAATCATCGTCAGCAGATACAGCATGATGCCCTTGCCTTGGGACAGCTCTCGGAGCACCGCGCCAAGGAACAGCAAGTGCCAGATATAAACGCTGTAGCTGACCGTGCTGACATAACCGACTAGGGCTTCGATGTTCTTCGGCAGGCGGATTTCAGCCATGTAGAACGCCGCTACGATGAACGCGGCGGAAACACCTGTGACCGTGAACGAAACCGTCAGGTACCAGGTAGGTAGCGGCAGCGGAGCCGCCAGGCCGAACGCCTTCCAGTTGACCCGGATGAGCTCGAATGCCAAGAACACACCTGCCAGCAGATAGACCTTGTTCTTGCTGTCGAACAAGCGCTTGCGCCATACCTCGCTCGCCATCAGGTAGGCCAGCAGCACGCCGATTGCAATCGAGTCGAAGCGGAAGGTGTTGCCGCGGTAGTCCCCACCCCGGTACAGCCCCGTATATTGCCCAATGCGATAGGCCAACGGCACGGCGATGAAGAGCAAGGTCACCTGAAGCAATACCGGCCTCTTGCGGATGAACGTCAGCGCCATCAAGGCCACCGGGAAGCACAGGTAGAACCATTCCTCGACGGCCAGTGACCAGGCTACAGGAAGTACTTGCGAAGAGTTGGTCAACGGCACCTGCAGGAAGACTAGGTAACTGATATGGAACCAGTCGTATTTGATCCAGACATACAACAAGGCGGCGAAGTAGACCGGGAGCGTTCGCATCCAGCGGCGAAACCAGAACCGCCCCAACGAACCGAGGGTCAGTCCTTTGTCATATTCGCGAATGAGGATGGTGCCGATCAGAAAGCCAGACAATACAAAGAACAGTTCAACGCCGTACCAACCACCAAAGGTCAATGACATCCAGTCATCCGGCACCTTGAGCGTCTGTCGCAAATGGCTGATCAACACCATCATGATCGCCGCCGCGCGGACCACATCGAGCCCGATCATGCGTTTACTTGAGAAATCCGACATTCACATCGCCTTGTAAAGTTACTTGAAGCTGAACGCTGCGGATGCCTGGACGCCAGTGGGTCCACGGCAGGCTCGGCCCTGCCTGGGATATGGCGCACGGGCACTGGCCAAGGTTCAGCATCGGTTACATCGGAAAACAGGAGAGGCGGCCCAACGTCATCCATTTGGACCATGCGGCCTACTTATCAGGCCAAAAATGCGCCGGCGCATTCTACAGAGCGCAAAGCACCAGGAACAATGGCCAATTACAATCTCCGCCGCCCGAATGACTGCTCGCCAACCGTAACAGCAGGGCTATTCTTGGCAATCTTCATATGGGTTATCAACCAGGCGCATCCTTTGTCATTCAGCAGAGTTTCGTGGCTTGCAGTCTGGTAGACGCCCCCGTATCAACAACGCTTCCCAGAATTGCAGCGAGAGCTACCATGAACCAGCCCAACCGCCGTTTCCTGCTTACCAAACGCCCGATCGGCGCCGTGCGCCGCGACGACTTCACCTATGAGCAAACTACTGCCGAGGAGCCCGGTGAGGGCCAGGTTCTGGTGAAAAACCTCTACCTATCGCTAGACCCGGCCATGCGCGGCTGGATGAACGAGGGCAAGTCGTATATCCCGCCCGTCGGCCTGGGTCAGGTGATGCGTGCACTTGGTGTTGGCGAAGTGATCAGTTCCAGGCACCACGACTACAAACCCGGTGATTATGTCAGTGGCGCCCTCGGCGTGCAGGACTTCTTCACCGGCGAACCTCAGGGCCTGCACAAGATAGACCCGCGCCTGGCCCCCCTGCCGCGCTACCTGTCGGCACTTGGCATGACCGGCATGACCGCCTACTTCGCCCTGCTCGATGTCGGCCAGCCCAAAGCCGGCGAAACCGTGGTGATCTCCGGCGCCGCCGGCGCGGTCGGCAGCATTGCCGGGCAGATCGCCAAGCTCAAGGGTTGCCGCGTGGTCGGCATTGCCGGTGGCGCGCAGAAGTGCCAGTACCTGCTGGATGAACTGGGCTTCGACGGGGTCATCGACTACAAGGCCGAAGACGTGCTCGCCGGGCTCAAGCGCGAATGCCCCAAAGGCGTGGATGTGTACTTCGACAACGTCGGTGGCGACATCCTCGACGCGGTGCTGTCGCGCCTGAACTTCAAGGCCCGAGTGGTGATCTGCGGCGCCATCAGCCAGTACAACAACAAAGAGGCAGTCAAGGGGCCGGCCAACTACCTGGCGCTGCTGGTCAACCGCGCGCGGATGGAAGGCTTCGTGGTGATGGACTACGTCAAGGAGTACGGCAAGGCCGCGCAGGAGATGGCCGGCTGGCTGGCCAGCGGCAAGGTGAAGAGCAAGGAGGATGTGGTGGAGGGGCTGGAAACCTTCCCCGAGACGCTGCTCAAGCTGTTCAGCGGGGAGAATTTCGGCAAGTTGGTGCTGAAGGTCTGATCATTGCGGGCTGCGCTCAGGCGCAGACAGGTTTGTGGGCTTGCCCCGCAATGGCGATTGCCTGGGCTGACACCATCGCGGGGCAAGCCCGCTCCCACAGTCCCTCGACTCAACCGCGGATTTCGGCCACCACAGCAGCCAACGCCTTGGCTGGATCCGCCGCCTGGCTAATCGGGCGGCCAATCACCAAGTAGTCGGAACCGGCGTCCAGTGCCTGACGCGGAGTCAGAATCCGACGCTGGTCATCCTGGGCACTGCCCGCCGGGCGAATACCCGGGGTCACCAGTTGCAGCGACGGGTGCGCTGCCTTCAGTGCCGGCGCTTCCAGCGCCGAGCACACCAAGCCATCCATACCGGCCTTCTGCGCCAACGCTGCCAGGCGCAGCACCTGCTCCTGCGGGTCGACATCCAGGCCGATTCCTGCCAGGTCCTCGCGCTCCATGCTGGTCAGCACGGTCACGCCTATCAGCAGCGGCTGCGGACCGCTACGCTTGGCCAGCTCTTCGCGGCACGCCGACATCATGCGCAGGCCACCGGAGCAGTGCACGTTGACCATCCACACGCCCATCTCGGCCGCAGCCTTGACCGCCATGGCAGTGGTGTTGGGGATGTCGTGGAACTTGAGGTCGAGGAACACTTCGAAACCCTTGCTGCACAGGGTTTCGACGATACCCGAGGCGCTGCTGGTGAACAGTTCCTTGCCCACCTTGACCCGGCACAGGGCGGGGTCGAGCTGGTCGGCCAGCTTCAGGGCGGCGTCACGGGTGGGGAAATCCAGGGCGACGATCAGGGGCGTCTGGCAGGCGGACATGGGCAGGGTCTCTTGGCAAGTCGTAAACGGCGCGCATTGTAAACGAAGTGGGGCGCACTTGGCTGCCGCGGGTCGCGAGATTTGGCCCACCCGCAGGCCGCTCCTATACTGGAACCAACCGCAGGCGCAGGTGCTCGAACGTCATGAGCGCCACGCTTCCCTGATCTGCAAGGAGAACCCCCATGCCTTGGTATGCCTGGTTGATATTGATCATAGCCCTCGGCTCGATCATCGGCGGGTTGATGATGCTGCGCGACACAGCGAAAAAGCTGCCCTTGACCGAGGAACAGCTGAAGAAAGTCCATGAGCGCAATGCAGAAATGGATGCCAAGGAAGCGCAGGACCGCTGAAGCGAAGGAACGCCCGATACTCCAGCATCATCCAGCGGCAAGAGGCGTTGCTACGCCTCTTGCTCGCGGCCTTATCTGCTCAGTTGCCGACGGTCAAGCGATCTCGATTGCGGTCCAGCAAGGCTTGACCTATGCCCTTGACCTCCAGCAACTCGTCTACCGAGGCGAAAGCACCATGTTCTTCGCGGTAGTCGATAATCGCCTGGGCTTTGGACTTGCCGATCCCTATCAGTGCGCTTTGCAGGCTGCCGGCGTCTGCAGTGTTCAAATCAAGTATGCTGGGAATTTCACTGACAATCGCGGCAGGCGTGGGCACCGCCGACGCCGGAGCGGCGCTCAGGGAAGATGAAGCCGCCGCAAGCAGCGGAAGCATGAAATAGGACAGTACAGTGTTACGCATGAAGGGTGCTCCTTGGTTAAGTAATCATCGACAGCTTTTCCATCGCTGCGATGAAAACCTAGACGCCCAGGAAACCTGACGCCAAGAAACACCTATGCATTTGTTTTACAAAAGAAAACCAGTGCCGATATCGTACAACTCCATCGGCACTGACCTACTCCGATTGACTATTTGCCTGGTACTAAATGGCTACTGCCCAGCGCCAGCTCATCGATGCGAATGACCTCGCAGTCGCCAGGCTTGATCAGGTCGAAACGAACCTGGGTAAGCGCCGCCGGCGAAGCCCACTCCCTGAAGCGGCTCACGTCGATGAAGTTCTTGCCTTGGCGCGCCGCGAATACGATGTTCCTCGCCGCAGAGAATCCTTCATCCTGCGTTCTCCAGAACAACTGCGCGAGCACCTGATCGGCAGGTTGAGGCGACTGGCAGTAGAAGTCGAAGGTCAAACGGCTGATGTCTGCCGCCTCGACGGGGCTGGACAGTTTGAACACGACATAAGGGTCGACGCCATTGACGCGGTATTCGTGGTCCTGGGTTGGAGCCAGATGATTGACCTGAACCGGCTCGCCGCTGACGGTAGCCACATACCCTGCCGATGCATCGAGCGAGGCAGGGCAATCAGCCTTGTCGACACGTTGTGCGGGCACCACCATTTTCCAGTTCGGTAGCGGATAAACCTGGACTTGGACATTGTCAGTCCCTGGTATCGGAGTGCTCAGGCACAGCTGCTCGGCGAAGGTAAATTCTTTCCTGATGGGCAGCTTGCTCGCGGACCATTCGAAAATGCTGCCGGGGGAACACGCATACACAAGGGTCAGCGCGGTCAGCAGCCCCATGCCCAAACGCCGCATCCATCCTTGCTGGGCCAAGTATTGTCCGGCCGACACCACGAATAGAACCAGCATCAGCAGGTTGATCCCCATGAAGTATCGGTCAGGGAATGTGATGCGGTAATTCGAGAGAAACGACGTCAGCCCCGGGCGCATGGCAATGGTCGCCACGGTGTAGGTAACCAAGGCAAACGAGAGCAAGAGGATCAACGTCCTGGCAGCTGGCGTGCGAGCCCTGACGTAGGCAGTGATCACGAACACCAGCAACAGCAGGAACAACCCGACTGCCAGAAGATTGGACAATCCGCTGTACCAGGGGAATATCAGTGGATACAGCAAAGAACGGCCAATCAAGGCTTCGATCAGGTTGGCAGCAACGAATTCAGCCGTGACGCCGCCCTTGCCTCCCATGCGTGGTAGCAGGAAGCACGTGAAAATCAACAAGGGAATCAGCAGCGAAAAGTTACGCTGCATCGCTGGCAACAGACGCCGATCACGCAAGAAATCCAGCGCCATGTAGCCAAAGCACAACGCCAGAACCACGGGGTTGGTCGCCACGCACAACACCAGCAGAACATCCAGCGCCAACAGAACCGCCAGCCCAGGGCGCTGACTGCGCCAGTAAAGCAACTGGATGGCCAGCAAGGGCATGTAGAAGCCCAACTGCAACGAACGGCCAAGAATCTCGTTTTGCGTGCCGCCCATAGGGAGCAGCAATACCCCCAGAAACGCCATGGTGCCCAGCAGCGCGCTACTGACATTACGAACTGTCAAAAAGGTTAGCGTCGCCAGAACCGACAGGAACGAGAAGGCGAAAAACGCAATTGCCTGGGGCAACCAGGCAAGCGAATTACCCGTCACCAGTTCGCTCAGCCCCGATCCCAACAACAGCACCAGTGTATTGAAGAAAACAAAGTAGTCCGTTCGGGAATGCACAAATGCACTCCACCAACCCTCGCGCAGGGCCAGAGCCGTCCATGTCCCATCTTCGGCATATATGACAGGGTTGATCAGCGTGTCTGGGTTACGCAGATACAGCAATACCACCCCAAGGGCGAACAACAGCAGCAATTGCCAGAGGCGTGTCGGTGCTCCAGCAGCGATGGTGGAAACCATGGCTTTCGATTTCATTGGTTGATCTTCATTCGAGATTATCGCGGGTGGCCCTTATCTTTGGGCCCCAGCACACAGGACTGCTCGCCGACAAGACAGCCCCAGGTTCAGGCGTTATAGCCACCAAAGCAGGCCTTGAACAAGACGCCCAGCACCGAGAGATTACCCTTGACGCTGCTGATCTTGGTCGGCACCTCCCCCTTCGGATAACGCCGAACGGTCGGTAGCTCCACACACTGGAAGCCCAACTTCGGCGCTCGATAGGACAGATAAGCCAACAGCTCGTACGTGGAGAACACATCACGGAACGGCGCCACGCGAGGGTCGAGCAGCATCTTGCGGCTATAGGCCCGGAACCCTTGCGTGGTATCGGTCCACTTGAAGCCGGAAAACAGGCTCAACATCGGTGCATGGATCAAGCGAATCGCCAGGTCACGCGACGCCGGCGTGTTTTCCGCCACACCACCGGCCAGGTAACGCGAGGCCTGGACGAAATCGACACCTTCGGACAGCGCCTTCAGAAATTGCGGAATGGCATCCGGGTCATCCTTGTCATTGCCATCGATGGTGACGATACCGTGATAGCCCTGCTCCAGTGCGAACGCATAGGCGCAACGCAATTGCGCGCTCAATTTGCCTGGGGCGGTCTTGAGCAACAGACCCGCGACACCGTTGGCCTGAAGCAAAGACGGTTCGAGCGAGCCATCGGTACTGCCACCATCGACGATGATGATATCGGCCTGATCGTCGATCCCCACTGCTTTCATGCGAGCCAGCAGATTCTGGATGCGTGCGCCTTCGTTGATAACGGGAATCACCACGCAGTAGCCATGCTTGCGACCGCTCCAGAACACAGGCTGGTAAGCAGGTACTTGCCAAGACGCCTTTACAGCAGGCGCAACTTCCATTGAACTCATCTCGTTTTCCATCTCTAGAACGCTGCGCAATCCTATCCACATGCGTTCTTGTGAACATTTAAAGGTCTATCGCTCTCACCACCGCGACAGTTATCGGTATCGTATGGTATGCATTTTGACATCAGCCTCGCTTCGTGAGCTCCAGCCGATTGCCAAGGGCGTCCACCACCCAGACCTCCACATCTTGGAGGTCGATGTCGGACGGCACCACGGTGCTCAACATATATCCTGTGTTTACAGGCCCCTCTGGGTAGATCCTGGCGACATCGGCACGATGACCGTCCGGCACCAAGCGCTTGACCATCACCCCCTTGACCTTGACCTCAATCTCGGCCGGTGCAACCGACGAAAACGCCCAGCCCCCAACGACGATACGTGTCGATGCGAGACCTAACCCCCTTGGGATCTCTATTCCTGTCATGCCTCTAGGCATCGCCTGGACCTCCAGTTTGTCCAGACGACCTTTCACAAACTCAACACCCGGGTTGCCCGCCAAGAACTGCAATTGTCGCGCCTGCGCTTCAACATGCGCCCACTGTTGCCCGATCAAGAGCGCGCTTGGCACGATCGCCAACAAAGCAAATAGCACGTAGCGCACATCCGGCCCAACCCACGAACAACCAAATGCCTGCTTGATGAACATCAGCAACCAGAGGGAGGACAAGGGAACGATACCGACAAAAAACACCAAGCCATTCAAATGGTAGTGAATGGTCATGTGTTTCCATGCCAATACCTGCCAAGACAATGCGGCAAGCAGAGCCAGAAAGGCTGCCAAAGCCCAAGGGTAATCAACGGGAATAGCCTGGCCTGCCCCACGTTTTATCAGTACATACACACAGCGAAGAGCCGCCAAGCCACTCAATATCGAAAAAACGCCAAAGCTCAGTTTAACGGAGAACAGACTCAACGCATCGATTGAGAAGTACTGGACAAAACTCAGCCAGAAGAACAGTAACTGATGCCCTTGCAAATCGGTCGACAGCTTGTCGATAGCAGCCTGCATTCCGCCTTCGAGCTGCAGGCGACCGAGCAAAATATCCGCTCTACCCGCCGCACCATCCCCGCCCGAGTGCATGAGTATTCGACCGAAGATATGATGTACACCGTCCCAGCCGTGGATGGCATAGAGTTGGACCAGATGCAGCAGGAAAGCGACCGAGAACCCTGCCAGGCAGGCAGCAAAAATCCAAATCATGGAACGCAAGCAGATTCCCTGCTTGCTCTGCACGGTTGAAACCACATAGCCGGCGCAGGCAAGAATCGTGAGCGTAGTGATGTATTCGTAGCCACATATCGACTTGAGAAACACGATGAATGCCAGACCGAGCAGAAACAGATGCCGGGGCCGTCGGCCGGCGCCCATCATGCCACCACACGCAATGGAGTACGTCAGTGGCAATATCAAGGTGAACAGCACCCAGTACAGCGAGTAGGCAAACGAATACATCCATCGCGAAGACGCAAAGAGCACGAACACCAGCAACACACCGAAAAAACCAACATTCCGGTATATGAAGGGCACCGCAACCGAGACACTCAATGCCGTCAGCAGCGCAAAGACATTGGATGAAAGCAACGCAAAGTAGGCGACATCTAAAGCATTCAGAAGCTTAAACAAGCCTGCCAACAGGACACCTTGCCCACCGACTTGAGAAAGGTAACTTTGGTAATACCAAGCCCAATGCGAAGTATGGTTTATTCGATCGACAATGATAAATGAGTCCGACCCCGCCCCTCCGACGACACCACCTGCCGCGGTGCCAAACTGAATGCTCCAGACGGCATAGAGGGCGCAAGCAAAAAATAGCGAAAACGCCACTTCGAATGCCTTCACATTCAGCCACAACTTTTCCATCCTCAAGCCCTGACTCCAAAACAAGGAAGACATCCGATTACCCATTCCCCATACGGCAACTCATCAAGCTTACGCCACCCGAGCCGTAATCAGCCCGACGCCCGCTATCACCAACAAGATCCCCACACCGGTCGTCCAGTGGAAAGCCTCGCGAAAAAACACCACTGAAAACAACGCCACCGTCGCCACCGCCCCCGCCGTCAGCACCGGATGGGCCACATTCAGGGGCAACCGCGCCAGCGCCGCCGCGTACAACAGGAACGCCGCGCCGTATAGCCCCAATCCCAGCCAGAACGGCCAGTTGCTCAACGCCGCCATGGGGTCGGCCAGGGACGGGAACTTGCGCGGCGGCAGCATGGCCAGCTTGACCAGCACGCTCGCCGAAGCATTGGACAGGATGCCGAGGATCAGGATCAGCCACTTCGCGCTCATGCCTGCGCCCCCCGGTAGTGCCGTGTCGCGACGTCCAGCGCGCGAGCGACGGTTTGCACATGTGCCTGATCAGCAGTGGCGACCATTTCGATTGCCACGATCTGCTCCGGCAGGTACCGAACCAGTGCGGCGGCCATGCGTGCATGGTCGGTTGCGCCATCGCCCAACGTCACCAGCTGCGGCTCGCTGGCGTGCACATGGCCGATCAGTTCGGCGCAGTCGGCCAGCACCGCGAATGGGTCTTCGTCATTGATCGCCAGCGCACCGGAATCGAACTGCATCCGTACCGCAGGGTGATCGACCAGGCGCACCACCTTCGCGGTCTCGACGGCATTGGTCATGAAGTTGGCGCCGTAGCAGGTTGGGTTGGGCTCCAGGCAGATGATCACGCCGTGGGTCTGGGCGATATCGCCCAGACGACGGAAAAACACTTCGGCCATGGCATGCGCCTGCTGTTCGTCCAGGCCGCTGCGGTCGCGGTTCTTCGGCGAACCGAAGACCAGTCGAGGCGCCTCCATCCAGCCGGCGATACGACAGACCGCCTCCAGGTGGTCGAGCAACGCCGCCTGGCTGACCGCGTCGCCGAACACATTCAGGCCGCTGGTGCCGAACAGCAATGCCTGCATCCCGGTTATCTCGATGCCCCGTGCCCGCCATGCGTCGCGCACGGCCAAGGTTTGCTGCTCGGTAGCCTGGGCCGGTTGCGGGAAGTACTTGCCCGGTGCGATATCGATGGCATCCACGCCAGCGCTGGCCAGCAGCGCGGCGATCTGCTCGTCCTCGGCAACGTCCCAGGCGATGTTGGAAATCGACAGTCTCATGCGCTGGCCTCGGTGGCCTGCTTGCGCGGTTCGGACTGTGCATAGGCACGCACCGCCAGCAGCGTTTCACGCACGCTGTACTGGTAGTCGCCGGTCGTCCCGAACAGCGCGGCATGCCGGGTACGCATGTCGTAGCGGGCGGGCGGATTGGCCAGGGTATTGGCGAACGGCATGGCAAACCCTTGGCTGGCAATATCGCCGACGCTGATCGGCGCCCCGGTCAGGTGCACACACTTGAGACCGGCCGCCAGGGCCACCTGGATATCGCTCCACAGGTTGACCATGGGGTAGAACTGGAACACCCCACGGCTGTCGATGGCTGCAAGATTGTTGTCGTTGAGGAAGTCATAGATGACGTTCTTGCGCAGGCCTGGGCCGACCAGGCCCGGCAGGCGCACGATCAGGTGCTCGGGGAACCACTGCTCGACGAAACGCTCCAGCCGCCGCCGGTTCAGGCCATAGGGGTGCAACCCCTGTTCCTGCACCGGGCTGTCCTCATCCACGCCCTGGGCATTGGCAAAGACATCCACAGTGCTGATCAGGATGAAGGTCTTGCAACGGATGGTTTTCAGGTGGGCGATCAGCCCGTCGATCGTCTGCCGATCGGCCTCCGGTTCACGGTTGGCGATCCATTTCTGCGCTGGCGCTCCCGCGCACACCACGGTATCGAAGGTCTTACCTTCGATCTCGGCAATATTGGTCGAACGGTAGCGCGAGGCGAACGCCTGCTGGCGCAGCAGTGTGCTGCCGACGAACCCGGAGAATCCTATCAGTGCATGGGTATTCATTCAGTACTCGATCCCCTGGCGTTCCTGCCTCGAGGCCGGCGTGAACGCCTCGCCATCGAGCTGTTCAAGAACGTCGTAGATGTTGTCGATCTTGCTGCCCAGCACGGAATAGCAGCCAGGCAGCCCTTGGTGTTTTTCGAAGAGGATCGGTCGCCCGTCGTCCCCTTCGTTCTTCAGCAGCACCGTCTTGACCTCGAACAGCGAGTCGACATGGACGGCGCCCTGGATAGCCGGGATGTAGCGTTCGACGTCGCGAATCATGCGGTCGACACGCGACGCGCGTGCATACTCGTCCAGCCGTGCATAGGGATCAAGCCCGGCCTGGTCGTTCCAGTGCAGGTGCGGGGTGTAGCGCACATGCGACAGCGTGTGCAGGCCGCGCGCGGGGAACGGCATCATCGAGAAGAACGGCCCGTCCATGACCGTGACGCCGATATCCTCCAGCGTGGCGGGCATGCGCATCAGCGCCATCTCGGTAATTTCCTGCTTGAGCCCGCTGCGCACGCCCGGAAAATCCCCCGCGAACTGATTCAGGCCACTGTAGGTACAGTTGAAGACATACCGGCAGGTAATCGCCTCGGATGCCAGGCCCTGCCCCTGCACGACGACCTGCTGCTGTTGCGAAGGCAGGCCGTTGATGGCCACAACACGACTATTGCAGCGCAACTCGACCCCACCTTCACCGAGCTCGTGCTGGGCCCAGGCGGCCAACCGGGTCGTGTCGAAGGCGTATTCCTGCACCAGGAACACCTCTTCGATCAGGCGCGGCTCGAACAATCGCTTGTGCTCGAGCGCGGCTGGCACGACGCTGGCGCCGATATCCCGGCAAAAGCGCTGGAACTGCGCGGCAGTGACTTTCGAGTTGCGCCGCGCGATGGCATACAACTTGGTGAAATCCTGGCGGATGGCCTCGGGCCAGTCCTGGATGAAACGCGGCAGGTTGATGCGGCTGCGGTAAGCGGTGGTGAAGCTGCGCGGATAGTGGTAGCCATTATGGACCCGCGCCTGGTTGTGATATGAGGCGCGCTGGAGCAGCGATGCTTCGCGCTCCACCAGCAGGACACGCTTGAACCCACGTTGCCTGGCCAGGTAGATCGCGATTGAGCAACCATAGAAGCCCCCACCAATGACCACCGCATCGAAATCGGCGGTACGCGCGCCCTCCATCAGCCGTGCTCCTGCGCCGCAGACTGGTTGGCCGCGCCTGCCGAGACATCCTCGACGTTGAGTTTCTCACGGCGGGTGATGCGGGCGCTGTTGAGTTCCTGGCCCACGTGGTACAGCGGCCCCTCGTTGGACAGGCTGGCCATGTTGAGGATGTACTCGCCCAATACCAGCAGTACCAGCGAAATCAGGAAGAACATCCCCGACTGCTGCAGCGAAACACTGATCCAGCCCGCCGCAACGTTGTCCTTGAACAGCGCGATGGCAATGACGTAGATGCAGTAGACCAGGTTGGCGATGGCGCCGAACAGTGACAGCGAGGTCACCAGGCGCATCGGCGCGCGGGTGGTCGAGACCAGCAGGCGCATGCCCCGGTCGATGCTCTCGCCCAGGCGCTTGGTGGCCGGCGCTGCCGGGGTGGCGCTGTAGGTGAGGTAGGCACGGGCAAAGCCACCGGTGGCCGGCAGGTGACGATAGGTCATGGCTGGCTGGGGATGCTGCAGGATGAAGTTGATTACCCGCTTGTTGAGGATGCGAAACTGCGGTGCTTCCTTGGCCAGGTGCACACCGTTGAAGGCGCTGTAGAGGCGATGGAACACCGTGTAGGCCGTGCGATAGGCCCAGCTCTGCGCCGGTTTCTGCTGGTTGCTGGCAAACACCACATCCGCACCCTCGGTCGCCTGCTCGAGCATCTGCGGCACGAACCCGATGTCATCGAACAGTGGATCGATGACCGCGACATAGTCACCAAGCGCGTTTTCCAGGCCCACCCAGGAGGCCGTGTCGCCATCGACTTCCTTGGTCAACGCATAGACCTGCAGGTTGGCCAGACCTTGTTCACCCGTCAGGCGCTTGAGCGTGGCGATGCTGTCGTCGTCCGATGCGTTGTCGACGATGATCAACTCATAGTCGCTGACCAGCGACGACACCACAGCGGCGGCGTCGGTGAGCATGCGTTCCAGCGCTGAAGCCTGGTTCTTCACCACGAAGACGACGGACAGGAAGCAGGGGTAAAAAGCCATTTTTCATCTCTTTCATGGATCGAGCGATTCGGTGTGAAATCGCTCGGCAAACAGCCCGGTCACAGCAGCCCGGGCTGTCGATTCATGCGTTGAGCGCCACGACGGTCGCAACCACCGCCAACTGGTGCGCCTGGCAATAGGCTTGCCAGCCCTGGAACTCCGACCAGCCGGCAATGAACACGAAGTCCAGGCCGTGGGCCGAAGAAGCCACATGGTCATAACGGCTATCGCCGAGGAACAACGCCGGCTGGACGATGTTCTGGCACGCCATCTCGCGCGCCAGGATGTCCTCCTTGCTATCCGGGCTGCCATAGATACCGCCGTCGAACAACTCGGCCAGGCCGCGCGCCTCGAACACATCGCGCAACTCCGCTTGCGCACCACCAGACACGATGAGCCAGCGCGCCTTCGGCGTGCGGGCCCGCAGTTCATGCAATCCCGGGGTGATCGCGCAACTCATCAAGCCGTCACGCACCTCACGGGCATAGCTGGCCAACAGTGTTTCCAAGTCGGGGCCCGGTGTACCGGGGGCCACCAGGTTATCGAGCAGATACTGAAATTTCTTGAAGCGCGAGATCCCGCCATTCTGGGTATGGTGGCTCACCAACTGCCTGGCGGCATTGTCGCCATAGGGGAGCGCCGCTTTATAGAAGGCTTCGGTCTTGACCTTGTTGGAGTCGAGAATGACGCCATCGCAATCGAAGACCAGCGTGGCATAGCCGCGTGGATCGACAGTCATACTGCCACCCCGCTCTTGACCATCATTTCGCCCAGGGCAAAGTCTTCCGGCCAGTCGATATCGAACCCGGATTCCGCCGGCGAAACGAACAGCAAAGGCGTCTTGCCGATTCGATCGTTGTAATGCCGGTAATTGGCCCGACTGCTGATGAAGACTGCACTGTCGACCTCATAAAGCGGCTTGAGGGTCTGCGTGCGCGGCCACTTCTCCTGCGCGCGGTCGTAGTTTACCGGTCCGTCCTCGTTCCACAGGAAGCCCTGAATCTTCTTTACCGACATCAGCGAGTCAAAACCTTGCGCGGTGCAGGCCAGGTAGCGCTCTATCGCGGCGCTGTAGCAGGCCGAGGTGAAGAACGGCGAGGTCACGTGGGTCCAGACAATATGCTCGCCCGAGGTGATGGCATGGGCCAATGCAACCAGCTCATCCGTGCTCGTACTGCTGCTGGCCAAGCCATCCTCGCGCCGATGGATCTTCAGCTTGGAGGATTCGAGCGATTGCGCATAGGCAATGATGTCATCGTCATTGGTGCTCAGGACCACCTCGTCCAGCGACTCGCAGGCCAGCAACTGGGCAAGCTTGATCTGGATCAGGCCAAACTCGTAGCCACCGAAGGGCTTGATGTTCTTGCGCACCACGCGCTCGCTGCCCTTACGGCAGGGAAGAAAACACGACACGCTCATACCGACTCCTTGAGGTCGCCATAAATGCTCACGCAGGGCACGTCATACCGGGTCGGCGTCACGGCCAGTACAGCGCGGGCACCGGAACTGGCGGAGTAGAGCTTGAACAACTGCACCATCTCGGCATTGCGTGGGTCGTCCGCGCCATAGCCATCAAAGCCTGCAAGCAGGATTCGCGAAGCCTTGCCACTGGTGGAAATGGCCAGGGCATAGGCGATAACCATGGAGACCGGCAGGACGCAGTGTTGCTCGAGATACTCGAACGTGTCGGACTTGACCTCGATGCCGAAGTCCAGCAGCGTCTTGCCCTGCAAGGCCTTCTTGACGTCCTCGGGCAACATCGAGGCCGGCGTAATCAACGGCTGGGGCAACGAAACGTGCTCAGCGCAGTCGGCCAGCAGCCGGACGGGGTGGCAGGCAACGCGAACATCGATCAGCGCCGAGTCGAGCGTGGTCTGCGTGTTGAGCGCGATCACGAACGGCCTGGCCTTCTCGATGTAGCGCTCCAGCGCCGCCTTGTGCGCGGCCACGCCAGGCCCGGTACCGATCAGCAGCACTTCACGGCCCCCGATCAACTGTGCCGGGCTCCAGGCACCACGCGTCGGCCCCTGGTAGAAGTTACGCGCCGCATCCAGCGTATGCAGGCTGAATTTCTTTCCGCCCTCGATACGCAAATGCTCGATCACGGCGAGGATGTCCTCTTCGCTGTAGCGAGAATCGCCAAGCATCTCCTGGATGTAGGTGGGGTGAATCCCGTATTTACCCGAGAGGTAGTAATAGGTATTGGTACCCCAGCCGCACTTTTGCTGCAGGGGTTTGAAGTACTGCTCCACCAGCACCATCAGCGGGGTAATGTTGCACGCCTGCCGGCGACCCTCGGCCAGCTCGAGCACCAGATATTCGGTCTTGGCGTTACCCGGCCCGCGCCCCATGCCGGTGACCGTCGCATCCAGCCACTGGACACCTTCGGCCTTCGCCCGCAGGGTGTTGGCAAGTGCCAGGCTCATGTTGTCGTGGGTATGGATGCCCATGGGGCCGTGCCAGTAAGCCCTGAACCAGCCAATCACCTCGGCGACATCATCGGGGTTCATGCTGCCCATGCTGTCGGCGAAGTACAGGACATCCAGCGGCCATTCGCTCGCCTGGCGCGCCAGCGCCTTGATCTCCTCAGCCCCGCGATCGGCGACCTGCATCAGGTTGAACCCCACCTGAAAGCCACGTGCTTTCAGCCAGGTGACCGCTGGCAGCGCGGCGGCAAATTCGTGCACGTGGCAGGCAATCCTGACCAGGCTGACTGGCGAGTGCTCGCGTGACTGGGGGAACAACTTAGCCAGGACCTGTTCAAGGGTCAGGCCTGGCGTGAACAACTCGGAAGCATTGAGCATGACGCCCACATCGAGTGAGGGCGGCACATTCAGGCCACGAATGTAATCATCCGTGGTGAACGCACTGGCCCCCTTGAACGAGGTGTTCTTGAGGTTGCGCAGCCCCAGTTCCACAACATCAACACCAGCGGCCGCCATGGCCTGCAGGTATTTATTGACCACTTCCTGTGGGAAGTCCCAATTGTTGTAGTAGCCACCATCCCTCAACGTGCAGTCGATAATATACATAACATCCTCAGGAGAAGTGTTCGCGTTCATAAACAGCGAACAGCTCACGGAAGTACTGGCTATGGGCAAGGTTGAAGCCAAGTCCGGAATCCGCTTCGGCGGCGGAACGACGCATGAGTTCGAAGAACACGCGGCGTATCAGGGGCGCGCAGGCCAGGATTTCAATATTCCTGGTGAAGAACACATCCATCGCATCGTCTTCGGCGAGTTGATTGGTCTTCATCCCCCCCCAATAGGGCAACTGTGGCCTGAAGACTTTGCGCTCGTCGGGCTTCTCGACCTCATCGAAAATACAGTGCTTGCTCTGGAAGAAGCGCTCGGCATACATGTAGTTGGACACCGCCAAGGCGCCCAGGCGCTCCTCTGCCGTACCGTAGTCCGCAAAGGTATCCACCAGCGACCACAGGTAACGCGCATCCAGAAACTCGAGCCAGAAGGGCAACAACGACTCACTGAGAAAGCGAAAGTGAGTGAAGTCGGACGCCGCATGCGGGTAATTCATGCCGACGAACTTGCCGCGCCCGGAAACCCCTCGCTTGCCCCGGCGCAAGCGAATCATCAGGTTCTTGTAGGCAATCAGGTCGCAGCTTTGCGCAAGGACACTTTCGGTGTCACCGGCCAGATAGGCATATTCATGCCGAGGCAGCAGTTCATGCACCACGAAGCGCGAATGCCAGTCCGCCTGGACGCCATACAGTCGCCATTGTTCAATGCGCGCTGACGCATTGGCGATCACGACCTTGTAGATGTTGCCTGGCTGCAGTGCATATCGGCCACCGGGGAAGGAAAAGCCGCACGCACCATCGGCGTGGTACCCGGCAGCAACGACATCCGGTCGCGGCTGATCGCAGGCAACCGTGCCAAGGCACAGGCTGCGGTGATAGAGCGACACCGTGGTCTGGCCGTCCGCACCGGCATACCAACCACAAATGGCCTGGTTGTTCAGGTCGACATCAATGGAAAACTTGCCGCTATCGATCATCTCGGCAAGCCCTTCACCCATCGGACCTGCGCCTTCCCCCTGGTTCATGTCAGATCAACCCCCGCTCGAATGCCGCACGCTTCCAACCAAACAAGGTGTTGCGTCCGAACGGCCTGGCATACATCAGGCGACGGAAACGCGACGCTTGCTCTTCGCTCAGGTCGTCGGCGATGGTTTCCACGTCACGGACAGAGAATGCGCCGCGGTACAAGCCATCGAGCTTGATGAACGGCAAGCCAATGCGGTGCAGGAAGATACCGTTCTGGTGGACCTGCGAACCCTTGATGAAGAAGTCGAGGAAGGCGTACAGCGCCTCGCTGCGCAGCGACCCCTTCAGCGCTTCGCCTACATGTTCTCCACCCATCACGCTGGCGCCAATGAAGCGGCTGTAGTCCTCGATGCTTTCCGTGTAGTGCACGGGCAGGTTCTCGAGCTTTTCCAACTCGGTGCCTTCGAGGTTGACCCCGACCAGACTGGCCGAGTTGTGCAGGTATTTGGCAACCACTTTCTCGGAGACATGGCCGAACGAGAAGCTGGGGAACTCCGGGTTGACATCCTCCCGCACTAGCGCGTGAATGCCATTGAGAACGTCGGGGTTGGCCCTGAGGTACGCGGAGGCTGCGGCGACATCGTAGTGGGCACGGAAGTTTTCTGGCGAGCTGACACACGAGCGCAGGGCCTTGGACAATGCCATTTCACCGCGCTTGATCACCAGCGGGCGAACATCCGAGCACTTGTAGCTGGCCCAGTACTTGCGCAACTTGGGATGACGCAACACGTTCCCGGCGAAGGCAATGCAGAACGAGCCAAGGTGATGCTCGATCTCGAAGTTTTCCGTGCCGCCGAGAGCCTCGATCGGAGACTCGAGCATGTCCTTGAGAAACGCGCAGTTTTTCGACTCGCTGTAGAAGACACTGTCGTTGAGCATCAGCAAGCGTGGGCACTGCTCCGCCAACCCCTGCTTGTACAGGTAGTTGAACCCGGTCTGGTAACTGCCGAAGTCGCGACCGAAATTGTATTTTTCGATGTAGCAGTCAACCACATCGTCATACTGGCTCGGGTTGCCGATCTTCAAGGTATTGACGCACAGCACATAGATGCCCTGGCGCTTGGCACTGGCCAGCAGGTGCAGGATGTCCTGGCGGATCTCGCCTTTTTCGAACAAGGCGATCATCAGGATCTTTTCGCCCTGGTAAGGCTTGGCAAAGACCACTTTATCTTTCTTGCCAATGCTCTTCAGCCGGTTCAGGTCCGATTGCATGGAGACATAGGCGTACGCCGCCGGATAGAGCAGGCGGTTTTTCACATTCTGCAGGATACCCAACCTAAATTTCCTTACTCAGCTCAGTGTCAGGATGGTGATCAGATGAACTTGACGTTCTTCTTGATAGTGCACTGCACGGTCCGCTTGCCTTCCGACATCTTGACCATGATGCTGTAAACCCCCTGCGGCAGAGCCGAGGCGTCCGCGTACAGCAGGAAACCGGCATTCTTGATGGTTTCACGGCTGTAGGCCTTGGCTACATCGAGGCGCTCGCCGCGCTTGCCGCCCGCGAAGTTGAAGGCGTTACCCTGGGCATCCTTCAACACGATTTCGATATTCGCAGGCGTGGTCATGGTGCTTTTGTCGAATGCCCAACCACGGATATCCATCCGGCCCGGAGCCACTTGCACCAGGTGCTCCTGGCTGCCATTGATGAAGTCTAGATGGCAACTGTCAGTCGACGTAGTCACGGCCACTGCGTCAGATTCATCGGAGCCGCAGCCCGCCAACGCAAAGGCCAGCGAAAACGTCATCCCATACACAAACGGCTTCATACACTCCCCCAACAAACAATTATTTTGCACGAACAATTTCGTCATAAATCGCCAGTACCTCACCGACCGACCCGCCGGCAATGGCCTGGCCGTCCTGCAAGATCACGCAACGATCACACAAGTTTTCTATTTGGCTTCTTGAATGCGAGACCAGCACGACAGTCTGCCCCGATGCGATTTTCTGCATCATGGTGCGCTCGGCCTTTTTCCTGAAACTGGCATCCCCGACACTCAGCACTTCGTCGACTAGCAGGACATCGGGGCTGACCGTGGTGCTGATGGCGAACCCCAGGCGGGAGGCCATGCCAGTGGAAAAATTGCGTACCGGTTCATTGAAGTAGTCACCGAGCTCGGAATATTCCTGGATTTCATCCAGACGCTGGAGGATCTGCTTTTTGGAGTAACCCAGCAGCATACCGCCGAAGATGGCGTTATCCCGTCCACTGAGGTTACTGTCAAAACCGGCCTGCAGCGCCAACAGGGCCACCGAGGCACCGTGATTGGTCAGGCTGCCACTGTCTGGTCTCAAGGCGCCGGACATGATCTTCAACAGCGTGGACTTTCCAGCGCCATTCATGCCGAGAACGCCCAACGTTTCGCCGGCATACACTTCGAGATTGACGCCTCGTAATGGCTCAAAATAGCTTGCCCGGTGCCCTTGCCCAGCCAACTTGAAACGTACGCCGACGTCGCGCAGTGACAGAAAGGCCCTGCTCATGACATCCCCCTGCGCACGAAGTGGCGGCGTTGATGCCTGTAGATCAGTGCCACCATCACGCCGCCGGCAAGCGCCACGGCCAGTACGTAGGCCATGCTGGCGACATCGGGCGCACGGCCCTGCAAGATCACCTCGCGGTATGCCGCGATGACCAGCGTCATGGGGTTGAATTCAACCCACTGGCCGATGATGCCGGACAGGGTTTGGTATTGATAGATGACACCAGACAGGAACATCAACAGCATCAGACCGGTACCGACTAGGTTGGCCAAGTCACGTAGTACGCTCACGGCGGCGGCAAGCAACATGCCCACGACCACCGTCAGCGCCAGTTGCACCAAGATGATCACAGGCAAATATAACAAGGCCCAACTGAGGGTCTTGGGATCAGTTGCCATGCCTAGCAACAGGAGCAGCAACAACGCCGGCAATTGCTTGAGGGTGGATTGCACAATACTGACCAGCGGGAAGAAAGCAGGCGGCACATTGCTATTCAACATCAATGACTGCCCGCCCAGAATGCTCGTCGCGCTGATCGAAATAGCCTTGCTGAACCACATCCAGGGAACCAAGCCGCAGAGCAGGAACAGCCCGTAGTTCTCAACACCCGCATTGAGCAGCTTGCCGAACAGGAAGTAATAGATCACCAAGTGCAACAGCGGCTCGATGACCACCCAGGCATGAGTCAGGTAAGTCCTTGCCGCTTCGGACTTGAGGTTCAATATTGCCTTGGTGAACACCAGCCCCGCGAAATTGAGCCAGCCCCTTCTCGACCTGACGTCGTGAGATAGCGACGCGGGTTGTGCCGACGGCTCCACGGTGCTCAGAATCTCGGGACCATATTGGGACGCCAAGCGATAACGACGAGCGGATGCCAGGTCACCTTGCATCTTGCAGGCATTAGCCATCTGCAAATAACCACGGCTCTCTTCGGGCTTGAGTTCGATAACCCGCCGCCAATAGCGTACGGCCTGCTCCCAGTCCCCACGCTTTTCTGCCAGCTCTGCAGCCTGGAGCACCGGTTCGCAGCGCTCTCCAGCGCACTCACGAGCCATCATGTTGAAAGCCTGAGCCTGGGCAAAATTGCCTCGACGCATTTCCAGATCGGCCGCCTGGCATAGCAGTTGCCACTGCTCACCCACCTGCTGACGCCCTTGGCTCAGGAAGGCTGACTCCTGTGCCAGATCGCCCTGCAGACGAGCCCACTCTGCACAGGTCAACCAAGTAGCGACATGCTGGGCAAAGCGCAGCCGTGCGTGCGCCAGCAGTTCATCAGCAGCGTGGTAATGCCCTTGACGCATCAAACTGACCGCCCCTTGCAGCCAAGGCGTCGGATGACCGCTGTATTGCTGGCGGAATGCCTGCCAGAGCGTCGCGGCCTCTACCCAACGCTTCTGACGCATTGATCCCATTGCCAACTCAAATGCTTGTGCTGGAGGGAGACTTTCGATCTGTGACATATCCGTCAGTTCGGGCCAAAAGTGAAATGCAAGGCATCACACATCGCAACCGGCCAGGCCGCAGCGAATATTGTGCTCACCCATTTGCCTGCTCGAACACATCGGCCTCGGCCAGCATCCTACCCTGCTGGTCCTTCTCCGACAGCTGAGGCTCACCCACAAACGGCCAGTCAATACCAATCTCGGGGTCGTTCCAGGCAATGCAACGCTCATGCGTCGGGGCGTAGTAGTCGGTGGTCTTGTAAAGGAACTCGGCGGTCTCGGAGAGCACCACGAACCCATGGGCAAAACCTTCCGGCACCCATAACTGGTGTTTGTTCTCTGCCGACAGATGAGCGCCGACCCACTGGCCAAAGGTCGGTGAGCCACGGCGGATGTCCACTGCCACGTCGAATACCTCGCCCTGCGCCACCCGTACCAGCTTGCCCTGAGCCTGCTGCACCTGGTAGTGAAGGCCACGCAGCACCCCCTTGACCGAACGTGAGTGATTGTCTTGAACGAACGTCACAGAGTGGCCGACCGCATCCTCAAAGACCCTCTGGTTAAAGCTCTCGAAGAAGAATCCGCGTTCATCACCAAATACACGGGGCTCGAACAGCACCACGCCTTTAATCTTCGTAGGAATCGCTTTCATCCGTAGATCCTCTCCAGCAGCAGGCGCTTGAGATAACGGCCATAGCCGTTCTTCAACATCGGGGTGGCGAGTTCTTCCAACTGCTGCGGTGTGATCCACCCCTGACGGAAAGCAACCTCCTCAGGGCAAGCGACCTTCAGGCCCTGGCGATGCTCGATGGTTGCGATGTAGTGGCTAGCCTCTAGCAAGGAGTCATGAGTACCGGTGTCCAACCAGGCATAACCACGCCCCATGATCTCTACCGACAGCCTGCTCTGCTCCAAGTAGATCCGATTGACATCGGTAATTTCCAGCTCGCCACGCGGAGAGGGTTTGATGCTCTTGGCAATCTCCACAACCTGCTGGTCATAGAAATAAAGGCCGGTAACGGCATAGTTGGACTTAGGCTGCAGTGGTTTCTCGACCAAGCTGATTGCCTTGCCTTGTTCATCGAACTCGACCACGCCATATCGCTCTGGATCGTTGACGTGATAAGCGAAAACGGTGGCGCCCTGTTCACGCGTGGTTGCGCTGTCGAGTAGTTCACTGAAGTGGTGGCCATAGAAGATGTTATCGCCCAGCACCAGTGCCGAAAGGTCGTTGCCGATAAACTGCTCACCAATCAGGAATGCCTGAGCCAGGCCGTCCGGCGATGCCTGCACCGCATAGGAAATGTTCACACCCCAGCGATGACCATCACCAAGCAGATGCTCGAAACGCGGCGTGTCCTGAGGCGTGGAGATAATCAGGATATCGCGGATTCCGGCAAGCATCAGCGTAGTCAGCGGATAGTAGATCATCGGCTTGTCGTACACAGGCAACAACTGCTTGGAGATCGACAGCGTGGCAGGGTGCAGCCGGGTTCCCGAGCCGCCGGCCAGGATGATTCCTTTACGTTTGCTCATCATTACTTCTCGATAATTTCCGTCAGCATCCGCGCCACCCCGTGTTGCCAGTGGGGGAGATTGAGCAAGAAGGCTTTCTGCAGTTTTTCAGTGTTCATGCGGGAATTCGCCGGTCGTTTGGCAACCGTTGGGTAGGCATCCGTGGTCAGCGCAGTGATCGCGTAAGCCTTCACCGCCAACTCGACACCCGCAGCTTCGGCCCGTTCAAGGACGAATCGGGCGTAACCACACCAGGTGGTCTCACCGCCAGCGGCCAGGTGATACAACCCGCCGAGCTCAGGGTTACGCAGCGTCGCAACGATGGCATGAGCGGTGACATCGGCAATCAGATCGGCGCCAGTGGGCGCACCGAATTGGTCGTCGATAACCCCTAGGGTGTCGCGCTCACGCGCTAGGCGCAGCATAGTCTTGGCGAAGTTGTTGCCCCGCGCAGCATAGACCCAGCAGGTGCGCAAGATCAGATATCGGCAACCGGAAGCCTGAATGGCCTGCTCGCCCGCCAGCTTACTCTCGCCATAGACGTTCAACGGCGCGACAGGATCACCTTCATGCCAGGGCGCCTGGCCGTTGCCGGCAAACACATAGTCGGTCGAGTAGTGCACCAACAAAGCACCACTGCGTGCGGCCGTCTCGGCCATCACCTGAACAGCCTCGGCGTTGACTCGCTGAGCCTGCTGTGGCTCGGACTCGGCCTTGTCCACTGCGGTGTAGGCCGCAGCATTGACGATAACGTCCGGTGCAAAGCGCGCCATCGTCATGGCCAACCCCTCGAGATTGGCCAGGTCGCCGCAATAGCCGGTACTGCGCGCGTCCAGCGCCAGCAGCTCGCCCAATGGCGCCAAGCTGCGCTGCAACTCCCAACCCACCTGGCCATTTTTGCCCAGAAGAAGAATCTTCATGCGCTGCGCTCAGCGTAATTCTTCTCTACCCATTCACGGTAGTTTCCGGATTGCACGCTTTCGACCCAGGCCTGGTTGGCCAGATACCACTGGACTGTCTTGCGGATACCGGTCTCGAAAGTCTCAGCAGGAGTCCAGCCCAACTCGCGCTCAAGTTTACGTGCGTCAATAGCATAACGGCGGTCATGACCGGGACGGTCAGCGACGTAGGTTATTTGCTCATCGTAACCCTTGCCGTCAGCACGCGGACGCAACTCGTCGAGCAGCGAGCAGACGTGCTTGACAATCTCCAGGTTGGGCTTCTCGTTCCAACCACCGACGTTGTACACCTCTCCGACCACACCCGCTTCAAGCACTCGGCGAATGGCGCTGCAATGGTCCTTCACATACAGCCAATCACGAATCTGCTGACCGTCACCATAAACGGGCAACGCCATGCCCGCCAAGGCGTTGACGATCATGAGCGGTATGAGCTTTTCCGGGAAGTGATAGGGGCCGTAATTGTTCGAGCAATTGGTAGTCAGCACTGGCACGCCGTAGGTGTGGTGATAAGCGCGCACCAAATGGTCACTCGCGGCCTTGCTAGCGGAGTATGGGCTATTCGGCTCGTATTGATGACTTTCAGTAAATGCTGGCGCATCAGCGTCGAGCGAACCATACACTTCGTCAGTCGAGACATGCAGGAAGCGGAACTTTTGCTTTTCATCGCCCTCCAATCCATTCCAGTAGACGCGTACCGCCTCCAGCAAGCGGAACGTCCCGACAATATTGGTCTGAATGAAATCCTCCGGACCATGGATGGAGCGATCGACATGCGATTCAGCTGCAAAATTCACGATAGCCCGTGGACGATGCTCGACCAGCAATCGCCGTACCAACTGGGCATCGGCAATATCGCCACAAACAAAGACGTGCTGCGCATTGCCATCCAGGATGGCGAGGTTGCCCAAGTTCCCGGCGTAGGTCAGCTTGTCCAGGTTGACGACGGTTTCACCCGACTGGGCGACCCAGTCAAGCACGAAGTTGGCGCCGATAAAACCAGCCCCACCAGTTACTAGAATAGTCATGAGATCAGATCTTTTTCAGTAATGTCGCGAGTAGCAGTCCAAGATTTCCAAGTACTGTCTGCCGATAGAGGCCTGCCTTGAACAGACACGCCATACGTGCGGGCAAGCTTTGTTTGCGGGCCGCCTTGAACAATTCAAGGGTCCTGCGATGATCCTTCCCCAACCGATGATTCATCGATTCAAGGGCACGGATATTTTGGGTGTTCCAATCGTAGAATCGCCCCTGAAAGACCATGGCAAGGCGCCGAAAACGAGCCTTCCAGTCAGCGTTGCTACCAATTACGTTGGCTTCATGCTGGCGGTAGAACACCCTGGGCTGAGGATCGTAATGAACCACACCACCGACCCCCGTGATCAGCTGGTAGCACCACCAGTCATGGGAAGGCACGTCAAGTTCAGCTCCCGCTTCCACGATCAGGTTCCGGGCCGCCTTGTTGAACACCATGGTATTGCCGCCACCTATACTCTGCACCAAGGCATTCTTGAAATGCGGGGGCAGTAGAAAGCTCGGCGACAAACCACGGTGAATACCACCCTCACAGATGATCTGAGTTCGCCCACAATAAACTGCTGGCACATCCGACGGAATACTGCTCAGCCATTCAACCGCGACCTGCAGTTTTTCGCAGCTCCAGACATCATCTTGATCGGACCAGGCAAAATAATCCGCCTCAATTTCAGGCCGGCATGTCAGGCTGAGAAAGTTACGAACGAATCCCGCGCGCGGCCCACCTAAGACCTTGAGCCGATGCTCCCCCCATAGCTCGCCGTACCTCTGAAGCAACGCCTGGGTACGATCTTTCGAACCATCATCAGAAACGTACAGCGACCAATTGCGATACGTCTGCCGTTCGAAAGAGTCGAGCTGCTCGGAAAGGTACAGGGCACCGTTGTAGGTGCACATTAGAATGGCGACACGGGGAACACCAGGAAGGCTGAGCTCCCTGAAAAAGGCCAGACTGTTCAGCGCATCGACGCCGGGAGGCTGAGTTAGCACCGCCACGTATCTTCATCCCTGAGTGAAACTCGCTTCGCGAGCAAACTGTGGAAGCAAAAGTGCTATCAAAAAGCCATTGCAAAAATTCGGCAGAAAGGGTAGCACGCTCAGAGAAAATTCTAAAGGTCACGTGAAGAAAATCTGTAACAGCGTGAAATCAATGTTATGTCCCAAACATGGACGCCGAATCAAGAAACAAAAAATGCCTTTAAAATCGTCGAAAATTATAAAAAATAATGAATTTTCCACGAAAATTTTTGACCCTGTCCACTGAGGTATTTGTAGCTGCCTGACAAAACAGCCGATTCATTCTCGCGAGCTCGCAGCCTTTATCTCCCTAAGATATCCTCGAGCCCCGCACCAAACGAGCACCACCATGCCGCTCCTCAATCAACAAAATCCCTTCGAGTCCTACTCGCCCAACCTGCCAGGAAGAGATTTTGTCGTGGGTGACATCCATGGTCACTTCGAGCTCCTGGAGAGGTTGCTGGCCGAAGTCGATTTCGATACGAGCACTGACCGACTGTTTTCCACTGGCGACCTTGTTGATCGGGGGCCATTTTCCGAGGATGCGCAAATATGGATGGCATATCCCTGGTTCCATGCGGTACGTGGCAATCATGAACAGATGGCCATCGACTGCGCCGCCGGTGTTGGAGACCCTGGACGACATGCGCGCAATGGCGGGAGGTGGTTCCATCAGCTTCCGCTTCAGGCACAGCAAAGCCTCGCGAAGGCTTTCAGCACACTACCTCTGGCAATCGAAGTAAAACTCAGGGACGGCCAGGCCATCGGCATCATCCATGCCGAGCTGCCGGAAGCCGGATCGACTGCCGACTGGAAAACTTCCCTGGCACTCTTGAACAGCAGCGACCTGCAGGCACGTCGAAGCGCCCAGACCCAGGCGCTCTATGCCAGGAATCGCATCACAACGCTGGACACCCGCTGCGTACACGGGCTGGACCGCCTGTATGTCGGCCATTCGACGGTGCCGCAGGTAACGAGGCTGGGAAATGTGGTCTACATCGACACGGGCTGCTCATTTTCCGATGGCGCGCTGACACTCATCGAGTTGGGGCAGGAGCGGATTACCACCTGCCGCCTCAGCGACCTTTAAAGCTCAAGGCTCCCGACGGCGCTGCAGGTAGATCCAGTCGACGATCTCGCCATCAGGATTGTAGCCGCTGACCATCTCCCGTAACTGCTGCCTGACCATCGCGTAGTCATCGGACGAAATCGCATCGAGCAGGACTGCCATTCGCGACTTGAGTGACTCCCAGTCCAGATAGTCTTCCTGGGCGCTCATGATCATCGGGTGACGAGTCGAAACCACATCGTCACCGATCAGCAACTCTTCATAGAGTTTTTCGCCTGGCCGCAAACCAGTGAACTCTATTGGAATGTCGCCGTGTGGGTTGGCTTCGGAGCGCACGCTCAGACCAGACAGATGAATCATCTTCTCCGCGAGTTCGACGATCTTCACCGGCTCGCCCATGTCGAGCACGAACACATCGCCGCCCTGCCCCATGGACCCAGCCTGAATCACCAGCTGCGCAGCCTCGGGTATGGTCATGAAGTAACGCGTTATTTTCGGGTGGGTCACCGTCAGTGGACCGCCCGCCTTGATCTGCTGATGGAACAAGGGAATGACCGAGCCCGACGAGCCAAGCACATTGCCGAAGCGCACCATGGTGAACCGGGTCTTGTTGACCCTGGAAACGTTGCCTGGGTCATTGAACAGCACCGGCGCCAGCTCACGACTCAACGCCTGCAGTACCATCTCGGCCAGGCGCTTGGTACTGCCCATGACATTGGTCGGCCGAACCGCCTTGTCGGTGGAAATCAGCACAAAGTTGGCCACACCGGATTGCAAGGCCGCCTGCGCGGTATTCAGCGTGCCGATCACATTGTTCAGGACACCCTCGGCAATATTGTGCTCGACCATCGGCACATGCTTGTAGGCTGCCGCATGGTAGACGGTCTCGACGCGCCAGGTGGACATCACGTCCAGCAGTTGCGCGGCATTGCGCACGGAGCCCAGGATCGGCAGGACCCGAGTCGGCAACGAGCCGCGGCGGATGCTTTTCTCAAGCTCGCTGAGAATGCTGTAGAGATTGAACTCACTGTGCTCGAGCAACAACAAGGTGCTGGGCTGAAGCCTCAGGATCTGCCGGCACAGTTCCGAGCCGATCGAACCACCAGCCCCCGTGACCAGAACCACCTTGCCTTTCACGCAGTGCTCGAGCAGGTCGGCCTGCGCCGGCACAGCGTCTCGGCCCAACAGGTCGGCGATATCCACTTCCTGCAGGTCGTCGACCTTGACCCGGCCGCTGGCCAGGTCCATGAAGCCCGGCACGCTGCGCACGTGCAGCGGATAGCCTTCGAGCAGCCCAAGAATCTCGCGCCGGCGCATACGGTTGACTGAAGGTATGGCCAGCAACAGTTCCTGGGCCCCAGTGACATCGATCATGCGCTGGATCTGCTCGGGACGATAGACGTGCAAGCCCGCGATTACCCGATCGGCGATGCTGCTGTCATCATCGATGAACGCCACAGGCCGCATCACCTTGCCCATGCGTAGCGCCGCAACCAGCTGATTACCCGCGCTGCCGGCGCCATAGATGGCCACTTTGGGCAAACCATCGTCACGATTGCTGAAGGGCATGTGCTGCGAGGCGAAAAACCAGTCCCCCATGAAGTACTGACGCATGGCCAGGCGCAACCCGCCCACTAGCACCAGGCTCAACCACCAGTAGTTGAAGATGATGGAACGCGGCACCAGGTACTGATGGTTGGCGGACCAGTACACGATGACGCCCAGGATCAGCGACGAGAGCGTCACCGCCTTGATGATGACGATCAACGCGTCATTGCCGAAATAGCGCATCACCGCGCGATACATGCCGAAGCGGATGAACAATGGAATCGATACCAGTGGCACGCAGACGAACAGCCACACGTGGTCACGAAATGGCGCAGCGTACTCGTCGATCCCCAGGCGAACGACAAACGCCAGCCACAGGGCTACCCACACGAGCACAACATCGGCCAACACCTGCACCAGCCGCTTCTTCGCCCGCGGCAGCCCCAGCAGCGACGTCCGCATTCTTTCCCATCCCCTTCCTACCACGGTACCGCTCCTCATCAGCAAAGCTAATTCTTCTTCTGAAATCCAGGCCCATCAACTTTCTGCCGAGCCGGTCAACGCTCGGCAGCACCTGCATGATAGGCGACGGCCAACCCCACCAGGGGCAGGTAGGCGACCAGGAGCGCCAGGAATCCGTCTAGATCGAACAGCAGGACGCCAAGCGCGACCGGCAGCAGCCAGCACAGGTTGAGCAGCGCCACCGCCAGCGTCACCGGCAAGTGGCCACCCACCCGGCGCGAAGCGAACTGGTAGGCATGGCTGCGATGGGCCTCGTAGACCTTCTCACCACGCACCAACCTGCGGATCAGAGTGAAGGTAGCATCAACCACGAACACTCCAAGCAGAATCAGCCAGCACCAGAACAGCTGCGCGGATACCCAGGCTGCCTGAAGCGACAGCAGACCCAGAACGATACCGAGGAAGCCGCTACCTGCATCGCCCATGAAAATCTTCGCCGGTGGAAAATTCCAGTACAGGAAGCCACTCACCGACATGATCAGGATCAACGGCAGCGCGATCAGTTGCTCGAAACCACCCAACCAGTAAAGCAGGCAAGCCCCCGCGCAGACACAGATGGCCTCGACACTGGCAATGCCATCGATACCGTCCATGAAGTTGTAGAGGTTGAGCAGCCACACCAGGTAGAACGCAGCGAACACCGCCCCAAACCAGCCCAGGTCGACGACCACCCCGAACAACTGCAAGGGTGGCATGCCGCCGAGCCAGTAGAGGCCCCACGCCGCCGCAATGAAATGCCCCAGCAACCGCCAGCGTGCGGCGATATGCCCATGGTCATCCAGAAAGCCGATTACCGCGATCAACCCACCCGCCCCCGCCAGCCCGATCAACTGGCTGGAGGCCAGTTGATCGGCGACTCCGAGCGCCACCACAACCAACAGGAACGAGACGACGATCGCCACGCCCCCGCCTCGCGGCGTTGGCACCACGTGCGAACTGCGGGCATTGGGAATATCGATGATGCTTCTGGCCAATGCGTAACGACGCAAACCCGCAGTCATCAGTAGGGAAATCAGCGCCACCAAAGGCGCCAGCCACCATTGAGTCATTTGTTCATGTTTTCCTGATAATGCCGTGCGGCCTGCGCCAATGCCCGATCCACGCCGAGGGGCGGAACCCAGCCCAGCAGCGTGCGAGTCTTTTCGATATCCACCTGCAGCGAACCACACAGTCGCTGCGACAGCGCGCGCTTGCCCAGCAGGGTCGCTCCCAGCTTCAGCAGTATCGCCGGCACCGGCAACAGCCGCGCTGGCGCGCCAAGCGCCCTGGCCATGCGCCTGAGCAGATCGGTGGTGGAAAGATCCTCGCCATCGCTGACCAGGAAAGTCTGGTTGGCCGCGGCGGGATGCACCATGCAGGTCAGCACCAGGTCGACCAGGTTATCCAGCGCCACCAGGCTGCGACGGTTATCGATTGCGCCGAAGGGCAGAGGCACGCCTTTTTGCAGCCAGCGCATCATGGCCAGGAAGTTCGCTTTGACGCCCGGGCCGTACACCAGCACCGGGCGAATGATCACCACCTCCAAACCCGTCTGCGCGGCCAGAGCGCGCAACCCCTGCTCGGCTTCCATCTTCGATACGCCGTAGGGATCCGCAGGCGCCGGAACATCGTCGGCGTGATAGGGGCGGCCAGTATCGGTGCCCTCGCCATTGACCTTGATCGAACTGATGAAGATGAACCGCCGCACCCCCGCCGCGACTGCCTGGCGCGCCAGGTTGAGGGTCCCTTCGACGTTGACTCTGCGAAATGCCGAGAGCGGGTCGGCCTCGGTATCATTCATCACATGCACGCGAGCGGCCGAGTGGATGATTACGTCCACACCCTGCAGTCCCTGCTGCCATTGGGTATCGGCATCCAGCGCGTCGATCTGGAATGTTTCGACCTGGGCATCGAGAGCCGAACTGGAACGCACGGCGGCCCGCAATCGGTGACCGCGAGCGGCGAGGCTAGACAGCACGGCCCTACCGACAAAACCGGTAGCCCCGGTTACCAGTACTGTTGATGTCATCAGCTGTTCGTCCTGCGCAGCGTGGCGACCCGGAATAGCTCTTCCAGGCGCGCCATCAGTTTGTCCTTGGCGTAATGCTGTTCGTAATACAAGCGCCCTGCCCGGCCCATGCCCAAGCGCGCAGACTCATCAACCTCGGCCAGCGCACGCGTGATGTCAGCCAGGCCCCGGGCATCACCCGAAGGGCAGGCCAGGCCCGCGCCAGACTCGACGATCACACGCGCCGCCTCACCGTTGATCATTCCCAGCAGCGGACGGCCGGAGGCAAGATACGCCTGGACCTTGCCCGGGATGGTCTTCTCGAATACATCGTTGGTCTTGAGTGATACCAGCAGCGCATCGGCCTGGGCGAACAAGCCCGGCATGGCCTCCAGCGGATGACGTCCCAACAACTGCACGTTATCCAGCTTGCGGATGGCAACCTGCCCAGCCAGCCATTCGCTCATGCGTCCATCCCCAACGATCACCCACCGCACGGCAACCTCGTCGCGCAACGTCTCTGCGGCATCGAGCACCGCCGGAAAATCCTGCGCCTCACCCAGGTTGCCAGCAAAGACCACTGTGAACATGCCCGGCTCCCGGGAAATCAACCCAGGACCCACAGCCTCAGGAGAAGAAAAATCGTCCTCTGCCCAGCTCGGGAAATACACCAGGCGCTCCGCCGCGATCGGTCGCTTGCAATACTGGCGCACGTTGTCGAGAAAACCGTGTGATTGCAGCAGCAAGTAGTCGGTACGGTCATAGATCCACGAGACCATCTTGCCGACCAGTGCCAACAGGCGCGGATGCTTGACCACGCCCACCGCACGCAAGGTTTCCGGCCACAGGTCCAGCACCCATACGAACACTGGCGCACGCTTCAGCCGCCCGATAACCACCGCAGGAATGGCTGCCATGATCGGCGAGACCGCATAGACGAAAACTGCATCGAAACGCCGCTTGCGCAGTTTGAACGCCCCCAATACGGAGGCGCAGACGAAGAACGACAGGTAGTTCAACATCAGCGTGACACTGCGCTTTCCCCGCGCAATCAGTGGCACACGAACCACCTCGGCCCCCTCATAGCAGCGAAATGCCTCGGGGGCTTCCCGGTAGCGCTCGAATACTCGACCTTCCGGGTAGTTCGGCCGGCCCGTCAGCACGGTAACCTCATGCCCCTTGGCCGTCAGGTCACGGACAAGGTCATTGATGCGCATGTTCTCTGGCCAGAAGTACTGGGTAACAACGAGAACCTTCAGCGGGGCTTCAGCCATGTTTGGTATCCGGCCCAATCTCAGTACTGTTTCCAGACGACACGATTCACGTAGTCGGTATAGCTGTGCAGAATCCGCACGACCTTGTCCGCGACATTCGGCATGCTGTAGTCCTCGACCAGACGCAGGCTGCGCGAATCGCCCCGCGCCTGGCTCTCGAGGATGCTCAAGCCCTGCAGGACGCGCTCGACCTCCAGGCCGACCATCATCGCCGCAGTCTCCTCCATCCCCTCTGGACGTTCGTGGGCCTCACGGATGTTCAACGCCGGGAAGTTCAGGATCGACGCCTCTTCGCTGATGGTTCCGCTGTCGGACAGGACCGCCTTGGCCTCGAGCTGAAGCTTGTTGTAATCCTTGAAGCCCAGCGGTTTGAGCAGGCGCACATTTTCATGAAATGTCACGCCCATGGCGGTGACGCGTTTCTGTGTCCGTGGGTGCGTGGAGACGATTACCGGCAGCCCGAACTGCTCCGCCACGGTGTTGAGCACGTCCACCAGCTTGAGGAAATGTGCGTCCGAGTCGATGTTCTCTTCACGGTGGGCACTGACCACGAAAAACTTGCCAGCCTCCAGGCCAAGGCGCGACAACACGTCCGAACCGTCGATACCGCTACGGTAGTAGTTCAACACTTCGAACATCGGGCTGCCGGTCTTGATCACACGGTCCGCAGGCAGACCTTCACGCAGCAGGTAATCCCGCGCGATGGTGCTGTAGGTGAGGTTGATGTCAGCCGTGTGATCGACGATGCGCCGATTGATCTCTTCGGGCACGCGCATGTCGAAGCAGCGGTTTCCTGCCTCCATGTGGAACGTCGGGATCTTGCGACGCTTGGCCGGCAGAACAGCCATGCAACTGTTGGTATCGCCAAGCACCAGCAAGGCCTCTGGCTTGATCTCGGCCAGGATGCGGTCGACCGCGATGATCACGTTGCCAATGGTCTCGGCACCTGTGGCGCCTGCCGCATTGAGGAAATGGTCCGGCTTGCGAATCCCCAGATCCTGGAAAAAGATCTCGTTCAGTTCATAGTCGTAGTTCTGGCCGGTATGCACCAACACGTGATCGCAGTGCTGGTCGAGAGCGGCCATGACCCGCGACAGACGAATGATTTCAGGGCGGGTCCCCACCACGGTCACAACTTTGAGCTTTTTCATGTCAATGGTCCTGTGTACAACGGCTCAGGCTTGGGTACCGACGGGGCGGGCATAGGTGTCTGGGTGTTCGCGGTCAAAGATTTCATTGGCCCAGAGCATGACGATCATCTCGTCCTCGCCGACATTGGTGATGTCGTGGGTCCATCCTGGAACAGTTTCGACAATACGCGCCTGCTCACCGTCAGTGAAAAGTTCATGAAACTCCCCGCTGACAATATGGCGGAAGCGGAAGCAGGCCTTGCCCTTTATGACCAGGAATTTTTCGGTCTTCGAGTGATGGTAATGCCCACCACGGGTGATTCCCGGGTGCGCGGTGAAGTAGGAGAACTGACCGCTGTCACGGGTCTTGAGCATCTCCACGAATACCCCGCGCGGGTCGCCATGACGGGGTACGTCATAGGTGAAACGTTCCGGTGGCACATAGCTCAGGTAGGTCGAGTAAAGCGCTCGCACCAGCCCCGTGCCGACGGCTTCGGTAACCATCGACTGGCGGCTGTCACGAAATGCCCGCAACTGCTCCGCCAGCTCACCGACGGTGATCCGATACTGAGGCTCGACACTGACGAAAGGCGAACCGGTCACAGCCCCTCGCATGACCGCAATGAACTGCGCAATGACATCGTCGACATACACCAGGTTGATCTGGGCATCGGGGTCATTGATGGTGATCGCCAGGTCACGGGCGATATTGTGGCAGAACGTCGCCACCGCCGAGTTGTAGTTCGGCCTGGCCCACTTGCCGAACACATTGGGCAGGCGGAACAGATGCACCGGCACGCCATGGCTGGCAGCGAGCTGGATCAACTCGTCCTCGGCGGCACGCTTGCTCAGGCCGTAAGGGTTGTCCAGACCCGCCTGAATGGACGAGGTGTACAGCACGGGTACCGGACGACCAGCGGCCACGATGGCATCACACAGGGCACGGGTCAGGTCGGCATTGCCGCTCTGGAACTCCAGTGGGTCCTGCGGGCGATTGACGCCTGCCAGGTGAAACACGAAGTCCGCCTGGCTGACCAGCGACGACAGGCTATCGAGCCCATCGTCGCGAGTGAAGCGCAATACCTGCACATCAGGCAGCTCACTCAGGTGAACAATGAGGTTCTGGCCGACAAAACCATTGGCACCGGTAATCAGGACTTTCATGCCTTACTCCTCGGGCGTAGCGTTTTCGCCACGCTGGATCGCGCGCATGAAGTCCAGCTTCAGCAACAGGCGCTGCATGCCCTCGACATCCAGGCGCTCGGTGTTGTGTGAGTTGTAGTCTTCGGTACGAGAGATTCTGGTTTCACCCTGCTCGACGTACTTGGCGTAATTGAGGTCGCGCAGATCGGGCGGAATACGGAAGTACTCCCCCATGTCTTCGGCACAGGCCATTTCTTCACGGCTGAGCAGCGCTTCGTAGAGTTTTTCACCATGGCGCGTGCCGATCACCTGGATCGGATGCTCGGGCTTGCCCACCAGCGCAGTCAGGGCCTTGGCCAAGGTTTCCACTGTAGCGGCTGGCGCCTTCTGCACGAACAAATCGCCATTGTTGCCATGCTTGAACGCGTAGAGCACGAGGTCAACGGCATCGGCCAGGGTCATCATGAATCGGGTCATGTTCGGGTCGGTCAGCGTCAGTGCCTTGCCTGCGCGAATCTGATCGACGAACAACGGAATTACCGACCCCCGCGACGCCATGACATTGCCGTAGCGCGTACCACAGATGACGGTCTTCTTGTCATCGACATTACGCGACTTGGCAACCATGACCTTTTCCATCATCGCCTTGGAAATACCCATCGCATTGATCGGATAGACCGCTTTGTCGGTGCTCAGGCAGACGACGCGACGCACTTCGTTCTGGATCGCCGCCTCAAGCAGATTCTCCGTGCCCAGGACATTGGTCTTGACCGCTTCCATCGGATGAAACTCACAGGACGGCACCTGCTTGAGCGCGGCGGCATGGAAAATATAATCGACGCCACGGGTCGCATTGAGCACGCTCTGGTAGTCCCGGACATCACCGATGTAGAACTTGAGCTTGCTGCTGCCATAACGCTTGCGCATGTCGTCCTGCTTCTTCTCATCACGACTGAAGATGCGGATCTCCGCGATATTCGTGTCGAGGAAGCGCTTGAGTACAGCGTTTCCGAAGGAACCCGTACCGCCTGAAATGAGAAGTTTCTTTCCACTGAACATAATGATTCCTGAATAGGCGACTAGCGGGCCTGCAACGCAGAAAAGACTTTTTCGTCCTTTTGCTGCGCGCTCGGATAACTGATCAAGACGGCGCGGTAGGTACCTTTGAAGACGAATAAGCTGCCAGCGGCAACCCCCACCACCCCACAGGCCGCGACCACTTGATGCATATCCTCCAGGGAACCGCCTCCCCCCAGGATGGTGACCGGAATATTGACGGCCTCACGCACCTTGCTCGCCAGCGCTATATCGTAGCCTTTCATCCGACCGTCGTTGGCGATCGAGTTGATGACAATTTCACCTGCACCCGCCGCTTCCATTTCCTTCGCCACATCGATGACGTTGCGCTTGGTGTTACGGGTGCCGTTGTGAGTCCAGACATCCTGTTGCTTGCTGAGGCTGAGCGTACGCGGTTTGTGATCAAGCACCACCACAACGCTCTGGCGGCCGATTTCCTCGGCAATACGGGTGACCAGTGTCGGATCTTCCAGTGCCGCGGCACTGATTGCGACCTTCTCCACGCCGAGCGCAATGATTGCCCTAGCCTGCTCAGGCGTGCGCACGCCGCCGCCATAGCACAGGGGCATGCGGCACTCTGCGGCCAGGTTGGCGATACGCTTGTAGTCGGGTTCGCGACCATTGACCGTAGCGTCGATGTCGACAACGATCAGCTCGTCCGCTTCCTTCTCGTTGAAGATCTTCACCGCGTTGATCGGGTCACCGACATACTTGGCATCCTTGAAACCAACGGTCTTGACCAGGCCACCGTCGTGAATCAACAGGCAGGGAATGATTCGAGGTCTAAGCATTTCAAAGTTCCGCGAAGTTTTTCAGAAGTCCGACACCAAAGTGATGGCTCTTCTCTGGGTGGAACTGAACGCCATAGACGTTATCGGACGCCACGGCGCAACTGAAATTCAGGCCATAGCTGGAGCGCGCGCTGGCATGTTCGGCATGCGTGCATTCGAAGTAGAAGGAATGCAGGAAGTAGAACCGCGCTTCGTCCTCGAACCCCTTGAGCAATGGATTGCCATTGACCGCCTGGACATCGTTCCAGCCCATGTGCGGAAGGGCGATAGCTTCCAGACCAGGGTTCGAGCGGAACGAAACCACCCGCCCCGGGACCCAACCCAGGCCAGGCAAGCGCCCTTCGTCGCTGGAGTCGGCGAGCATCTGCATACCCACACAGATACCCAGCACCGGCACCTTGTCCTGACGCACAAGCCGGTCGAGCGTGGCACGCATGCCCGAAGCCTCGAGACGCTCCATGGCATGATCGAACGCGCCGACACCTGGCAGGATCAACTTCTGCGCGCCCGCCAGCTCCTCGGCGCAACGCGCTACCTGGACGGGAATATGCAGGCGCTTGTAGACATTCACGAACGCCTGAATATTACCCAGGCCATAATCGATAATCGTAATCATCTGAACAGCCTTCTCTCCAGACCCAACGCGCTCATCACGCGTGCGCCGATACCGATAAGGAAGCGCTTGTTCTTGTAGTCGGCACAGGTCTTGTTCTGCCCGTCGAAAATGGCACGCAACTCATCAACCGTGAGGTCCAGCTTGTTGGCGACGAACTCGAACTCGGAGATCAGGAACTTCTCTTCCAGCTCAGGTTGAGCGATACGCTCCAGCGCTGCCTCGCGGGTCATCTGCCCGGTCATGATCAGGCTCGAGAAGTGCGCCCGACGCTTTTCGTAGCCAAACTTTCGCGGCATCCAGTAATCTTCATAAAAACGGGTGAAGCGCGATTCATGATGCTTGTGCTGGAATGCCTTCCAGCCAAACAGCCGCTGCAACGTCTCTTCTGCGTCCTTTTTTACATAAGGAATCAGGTTCAACGGCTTGACGACTTCCATTCCAAGAATGTAACGGTAGTAGAGTTTATACATCAGGATATCGACCACCGGGAATGACTTCAGCGGTCGTTTGCCAAACTGTTTGTGAATATCCATCATCAAGCGTTTGTCGATCCCAGGGTATCCCCCCCACGCCTCGGGCTCACGGCAACACTCGGTCGAGAAGTTTCCGCCCGTCAGGACATACTTGATCTTGTTGGCGCGGGCAAATTTGTACAAGCCGGAAAAGAACGCAATATCCTGCGGCAAGTCCTGGTCAGAAATCTGCGCCTTGAGAAAGGCCACCTGCAGATCTTTCATCTCTTCCCAGTTGATGACGTCCGTGTACAAGTCCAGGCCAAGACCGTCGACAAGTTTCTCGATATTGCCCACCGCCTGGTCGGTGTTCCAACCCGCATCGACATGGAACAGCAACGGACGCAGGCCCATCTTCTCCTTGGCGATGTAGCTGACATAGGAGCTGTCGAGGCCACCACTCAAACCAATGATGCAATCGAAGTCACGGCCTTGACCGTCCTTTCTGATCTTGTCGGCAAGCCGCATCAGCTCTGCTTCGCCACGTTGATCCGTGTGCCAGTTAGGGCTGATCTGCTGGTCAAAATTCCGGCAGTGCTCGCACACGCCCTCGGCATCGAACTGGATCAGCGGATCACTTGTATCCATGATGCAACGCGAGCAAATTTTATAGGCGCTACCCCTCATACACTCTCCTGATTCTGGTAGCCGATAGCTCAAGGCTGAATTCTTTCGCAACCCAAAAGGGTCAATTTTGACTGGAGGTCGGCAAAAATACCAGCGCCCGCCCCCTCTTGACCATGAAGCGGATGCATCACCGCGCCGACCCCTTGCCCGGCATACTCCTGAACCAGCGTGGAAGGATAGGAAACTATCAAGTCTACTGCAGGAAATATCCTTTTATCCTCAATAACAGTCCAACCTTGACTCCTCGCCAACGCACTCATACCGGCTGTTGGGTGCGGCTTGTAATACACGGAAACTTTAAAAGCTTCAACCATGCACTTGAATACTTCAATTTGTATCGACTCACAAATTGGATGCCCTACAAACAGCACCTTGACCTTGTGCTCCGCCGGCAAGGAAACGAGATCTATCAACGGCGCATACCGTTGGACCTCGACTCCCCGCGCGCGACAACGACTGGCCAGAATATCATTTTCGAAAACCAGGCGTGAATGCTCATCGAACACGTACAACCGGGTGACCGCATTCAACTTGTAACGCAAGACGAAAGGCAGCCGGCTCTCTGATGAAGCGGGCTGGTCCAGTGCCCGCACATCACCATGCTGAACCAGCGTCAACTGCATATCCGATGACTTGACGCCGCGCGCCCGGACACGTTTGCGCGACATCAGCCCATCGACCAGCAGCGCCCATCGGTCGAAGTGATCCGCAGTCACCAAATGCTCGAACCCGCCCTTCTCCAGAGCCAGATAGACACAGAACCAACGCATGGCCGTATAACTCTGCAATACCCAGTCACGCAGACGAGGGCGGCGCGATAGTACAGCAACGGCGCGCACCGACAACCAGAAGGCACGGCGCAGGTCATTTTTGTCCAGTAGCGAAAACACATCGATGATCGGCCCGCTCACCTTGCCTGTGTCCACGGGTGCCCAAGGGAGGGTAAGCCACCCCAGAGGGCGCCCAGGCAGCGCGGTCCGAATGACTTCCACGGAACGATTGCCGGAGCAGAAGGCCACCTCAGCAACCTCTCCACCGGCTCCCGCTGGCGCTCGGCGCAGGTGCGCGGCAAGTACCCGCCACTCGCGAACGAAGAACAGCACTGCCCCGCCATATCGCCAAAGCATCCGCACAACACTGGCCACCGCCCGAACGAGCGCCCGCCGCCCAGTCAACCGATTGAGCAGCTTGGCGGGGCGCGGCAGATAGCCAAGCTCCTTGGGCGACAGGCCGCACAATGCATAAATGCCCTGGTCGAGGCAGATCTCGTTCTCGACAGATTTCACATAGCCGACCATGCATTCAAGGTCACGCCTCTTCATCCTGCCACTCCCGAACCAAGATTCTTTCTTGCCACAAAACAGGCACCTGTCGACATGCAGGCCATAGAAACTCCTGGACATGGAATTGCTGGAAGCGAATGGCACGCATCGCCATCCCGAACAGGCAGCTCGTTCACTGCACCTGCTCCACGCCAGGCCCTTTACCGGCTGCACCGCTACCACAAAGCAGATGGTAAGCGACCATCTTCCATACCCATACAACACCGAACGCAACACACATTGCCCAAGGAATTGCGCGCGCACCTGCATGCCCACCCCACAACCAGGCAAGCAGGATGAACAGTACAAAGCCCGCCAGCTGACTCCACAAAAGATGTTGGTCGCGTCCATGAGCATAAAGGCCCAGATGCGGAATCATGCTCAGGCAGTAGAGCGCCATGGCAAGCAGCAACCAATCGAGCATCGCCAGGTGATCCATGTAGGCTGGACTGCCCAGATACTCGACGACCGGGCGCGCAAACAGCGAACACGCAACGACCAGAACACCCGTTACAACAATCACATTGATCGTCAGCTCACGCATGGCCTTGGAAAAACCAGGCTGGTCGCCCTGCTTGGCCAGCGCGACCAGCCGCGGGAACAGGAACACAATGACCCCCGCATCGAGGAAAGACATCACCGCAGTCGCCATGCTCACGTAGAGCACATACGCGCCCACTGTCGACAGGTTCGCCAGCGCCTCCACGAAATACCTGTCCAGCGTGAAAATGCCACGTACGGCCAGCGTAGCCAGCAGCAGCGGAATCGCCACGCGGACACCCTTGCGCACCCAGGCCCAATCGACAGACTGCGCCAGTGCGCTGCGGTCGAGCCTCATCAGCCTGAGACCCGCCAGGGCACAGGCCAGGAAACAGCCTGCCAACCACGCGGAGAACACGAACTCCAAGGTACGCGAGCCAGGCGACCACCACATCCAGCCGACCACCACCAGGCACCAGGCACCGCTTCGCACGAACAGCACGACACTCGCCAGAACAGGCTCGGAAATCGCAACCAGCAACCGGTTCATCTCCTGCGCGACGTGTTCCAGCACCGTCAACAGGAAGAACCAGACGATGTAATGCCAGGGCAATACCCCCGCATGAAACAGGTACAAGGCAATGGGCAGGAAAACGGCATAGAGAAGGCTATACAGTGCGAATTGATCACGCACCATGGCCAACCAGCGGGAAGGCGGCTGACCAATGATTTCACGCGTCGAAAAGTTGTAAAACTCAAAACCCACAACATACAACGCGTAACCGATCGCCGCCGCAAAAAGGCCGTAAACACCGACCTCGGTCACCTCGAGAAATCTCGCCAGGAAAAAAATGAGGGCGAACTTGCTCAACAGCGTAAGGCCACGCAGCGCAATATTGAACAGGCGCACGACCTTACTGGAAAATAGGGTATTCGACACGCTCATTCCGGAACTCCGTCACTCCACACACTGAACAACCGGCTTCCGGTTCCCACTCAACTACAGCAGGTGATTCACAACTTGGAATCGCCCCCGCATGGAAATACAAGGCCCTGGTCAGAGGCTGGTAAACTCGTGCTGCGCACGCTGGAAGTCCTCCATCCGGCCAATGTCCAACCAGTACTCGTGCACCGGGAACATATTGACGTCACGACCAGCTGCAATCTCCCGCTCCAGCAACGTAGGCATGTCAATCCGGGTACCCGGCTGGACGCTTTTAACCAAGGCTGGCGACAACAGGTAGATACCTGCGTTGATGAAGAATTTCTGCACCGGTTTTTCCACCATCGAACGGATCCGGTGCCCCTCGCTCTGGATCACGCCATAGGGCACGCAGTATTCGTATTCACGCACGCACATGGTAGCTGCGCCGCCGTGACTTTCATGAAACTCCAGCACGTTCAGGAAGTTCAGGGTGGTGAGCAGGTCTCCATTCATCAGGAACAGCGGAAGATCGATCTGCTCGTGCGGCAGCAAACCCAGCGCACCGCCGGTCCCCAGCGGCTCGTCCTCATGAACGTAGGCGATCGATACGCCCCAGCGGCTTCCATCACCAAAATGCTGCCGAATCATCTCCGGCATGTAGTGAGTGGAGATAAAGAAGCGATGAAAACCCGCCGCGATGAAACGCTCCAGAATCAGCTCCAAAATTGGCTTGTCGCCTACCTTGAGCAATGGCTTGGGGCAGTTGTGGGTCAGCGGTCGCAAGCGAGTACCAAACCCGCCGGCCATGAGGAACACCGGATTGTCGCGCTGCGGCCTGTTCAGAAGGCCATGCAGGGTTTCCAGGCCAATCACGATACCCGCCTCGTCAACTACTGGCATCTGCAGCAGCTGATAGGCCTCCATCACCGACAGGATTCGCTCGCGCGCCCAGTCCTTGCCCGCCGTCTTCGGCGAACTGCACATGATCTCCTTGACCGCGGTCTCCAATGGGCGACGCTTGAGCAGTGCTCGACGGACATCTCCGTCGGTAACGGTGCCCAGCAACTGCCGCTTGGCATCAACCACCAGAACGATGCGCACCGCAACCCGGTCGAGTGTGGCGATCGCATCTTCCATCGAGCAATCCGGAGCGACACACGTCATTTCCCATTGTTTCATTCACTACCTTCCTGATGACTATCGGGCACGTTTGCGATCCGCCCCTTGGAACCCAGCACCCGCTGATTGGCTGGCAGATGCCGTACCACCACCGCACCTGCGCCCACCACTGCATCCTCACCGATTTCGATGCCCTGGATGATCGTGGCGCCGCTGCCGACAAAGCAACGGTCGGCGACTGTTACGCCACCGCACAACGTCGCGCCAGGGGCAATGTGCGCATGCTGGCCGACACTGCAATCATGGTCGATCGCAGCTCGGGTGTTGATGATTGTATTGCAGCCTATATGGCTATCTGCCTGCACTATGGCACCGGCCATGACCTGAACACCCTCTCCCAGAACCACGTCAGGGTCCACCCAGGCCGACGGGTGGACCAGGGTCGCGAACCGATACCCCTGGCCACTGAACTGCTCGTACAGTTTGCGCCTGGCAACACCGCCGACTGTCTGGCCAATACCGTTGACCAGCAAGATGCTGGCCGGTGCGATCAGGCTCAAAGCCACATCGTCCCCCAGCACCGGCAGCCCGCGCCACTGGCTCTGGCCCGAGCGATGCAACTGCGGATCACACACGCCCTGGATATCCAGGTGCAGTGCACGCGCCACAGACACCAGAACCTTGGCGTGACCGCCAGCACCGAGTATCACCAACGGCAACGGGCGAGCGGCCTCATCACTCATCGATTGATTCGCCTGGCGTATAACCACGCTTCGCCGGACGTCCGACCAACCCCCACAGACGTGCCGCAGGAAGCCCGGCGCCACTACGCGCAGTGGTCAGGTCCGCTCGCTCGATGATCTGCCCAGGCGCCAGCGCACGGGCCGCAACCACCTGCTGACGCGCAGCACGGCGGGTATCCCATTCACTGGGTTGCGGAGCCTTGCTCCGCTCCCCCAACGCCACTTCCAGAGCACGAATCTCGCTGACCATGCGCTTAAGCTCGTCCGGCTCCAGCGAAGCCTTGTGATCAGGCCCAGGCATCGAGCGGTCCAGCGTGAAATGCTTCTCGATGATCGTCGCGCCACGCGCCACGGCCGCTACAGGTATCAGGCAGCCTTGCGTATGGTCGGAATACCCCACCTCCAGGCCGAAGGCGTCGGCCAGGGTATCCATGGCGCGGAGGTTCACCTCATGCCAAGGCGTCGGGTACTGGGATGTGCAATGCAGGAGGGCAACGTGCCCCTGCAACCGCTCCCGACTCTGCGCATGACCCCAGTACTGCCACACGTCATCCATATCCTGCGGCTCCACCTCATGCGCCAGCCCATGAGCGACAACGGCCAATGCCTGCTCGACCTCACTCAAGGTCGCCATTCCCGTGGACAGGACAAGCGGCTTGCCCGTACGCGCAAATCGCCAGAGCAACGGCGCATTGGTCAACTCACCGGAAGGCACCTTGAAGAACGGCATGTCCAGCGCGCAGAGGAAGTCCAGGCTACCGACGTCGAAGGCCGTGGAGAGGAACTCGAGCCCCTTGTCTCGTGCATAGGTCTGCAACGATACGTGCCACGCCCGAGGCAGCTCGAGCTTTTTCAGCATGGCCAATTGGCTTTCTTCCGCCGCCGTGCTCTTCTTCTGATAGGCCGCCTTGGGCGCGGAACCTGCCGCGAGCAACGTCGCGTCGAACGTCTGGAACTTGACCGCATCCGCTCCCGCGGCAGCCGCCGCGTCGATTAGCGCGAACGCCAAGTCCTGCTCCCCGTTATGGTTCACGCCAGCTTCGGCGATGATGTAGACCGCGTTTTTCTTGGGCAGATTCATGATAGTCAGGTCATGTCGTGAAAAGGTGTCTGTTGGTAACCATCAACGCCGCGCAGGACGTTGACGATCTGCCGTGCCGCATCGCCTTGTCCATACGGGTTGCTGACACGCTTGCAGCGCTGGGCGAACTCCGGGTCCAGGGCTTGGCGCAAAGCCGCTTCGATCCCGCTGCGGCTGGCCTCGCAATGCACGACCGAATCCGCCGCCAGTCGCCCCTTTTGTCGCGCACCGATATCCACGGTGGGGACACCGAACGCAGGCACTTCAATGATGCCACTGGACGAGTTTCCGACCACGACGCAAGCCTGGGCCACAACACTCAGGTAACGCCGGAACCCCAGCGATGCAATGGCCATTACGCGCGCTGGCTGGCGCTGGGCATAGGCCTCCAGCAATGGAATGATCGCCCGCCCGCCGTTATCAGCATTAGGGTAAGTCAAAATGACCTGATGGTCCGGGTAGCTGTCCAGCGCCTCGAGCAATGCCGTAAAGCTTTCCACCGGCTCCTCGTCAGCAAGGGTGACGGGGTGGTAGGTGACCAGCATGAATGGGAGTTTAAGCTCGAAAGAGAGGCTCTCGCGCAGCTCCTCGAGGCTCATTCGTGGTGTGCGCTGGATATGGTCGAGCCCTACGGCACCGACATTGAAGACTCGCTCCGGCGATTCCCCCATCTGTATGACACGCGCACGGTAGGGTTCAGCGGCCACGAAATGCAGGTCAGCCATCTTGGTGATGGCATGACGAATGGCGTCGTCATACGCCCCTTCGGTGATTTCGCCACCATGAAGGTGCGCCACGGGAATCTTCATGATCAGCGCAGCCTGCACAATAGCCAAGGCCTCGAAGCGATCACCGAGCACCACCAGGCAATCCGGCCTGAGCCGGTCAAGCGCATCGGCAAACCCAAGGGTACCCAGGCCCATCGACTTGACCACACCGACATCGGTGTCGGAGGAAAGCAGCATTTCCACCTTGGCGTCGATAGCGAACCCGTCCGCCTCGATCTGGCGCCACGTTTCACCAAACTCTGGCGACAAATGCATACCGCTCACCACAACCTGCAGGGTGAGCGCATCACTGGCCTGAATATCCTTCATGAGCCAGTACAGCAGGCCGTATTCGGCCCGCGTACCGGTAAACACTGCAATGCTCTTTTTCACAGCGCTGTCCGCGGCAACACGCTACTAGGCAAATTGACCACACGAGACTCAAGCCATTCGGCATTGCTCAGGTCACCAGTGAGGCAATGGGCATAAGCCGGCAGATGATTCATCAAACGCCAGATGGGCCGCGTCATCACCTCACGCTTGTTGGTGAACTCCAGCAGCGCATCACGACGCTCGCGACTGTCGCAAATCACAGCGTTCAGCCAGAAATTCGAGCGACAGCCCGCAGGCTCGCCGACAAAGGCAAGCTCGCTGCCCTCGAGCATGGCAGCGTAACGCGAAGCCAGCTCACGCTTGGAGGCAATGAAATCCTCCAGCTTCTCCAACTGCGCACACCCCAACGCCGCATTGAGGTTGGGCAGACGATAGTTGTAGCCGACCTCGTCGTGCACATACTCGTAGGGGTGAGGCTGCTTGGCCGTTGTGGTCAGGTGCTTGGCGCGAACACCCAGGGCCTCGCCCGCCAGGACCATGCCGCCACCACCCGTGGTGATGATTTTGTTGCCATTGAAGCTCAAGGTACCCAACGCCCCGAAAGTACCGGTATGGCGCCCCTTGTACAAACTGCCCAGAGACTCTGCGGCATCTTCTACGAGCACCAACCCCCAACGCGCACAGACGTCGACCAGGCCATCCAGATCCACTGGATGTCCGAACGTATGCATGGGTAGGCAGGCCCGCAGCACCTGGTTGCCGTTTTTCAGGCGACAGACGCCATCGTCATCACGGTACGCGGCCTCATCGAGCCACGCCTCAAGCTTGCTGGCGGACATCCCGAGCGTATCCCGGTCAACATCGACGAAGACTGGCTCAGCACCGCAATAGGCAATGGCATTGCAGGTCGCAACGAAGGTGAGCGATTGAGTAATGACGCGCTCACCCGGCTTCACCCCTGCCAGTAGCAGGGCCACGTGCAGCGCAGCGGTGCCGTTGACGGTCGCTACTGCCTTGGGGCTGCCCGTGTAGGCCTGCATGTCCTGCTCGAAGCGATCAACGAACTTGCCAACACTGGAGACGAATGTGGACTCGACAGTCTGCGCGACATAAGCCTGCTCGTTGCCTTCGAACACAGGCGCGTGCAGTGGGATGAAATCGTCAGTAGCGTACTGCTCGCGAACGAATGCAACCAGAGACTCGAACATAAGCCACCTCAGACGTTGTAGATATCGGCTTTATACTTCGCCAGATTTTCCGGGCGCGTGAACCAGTCGATGGTCTGTTGCAAGCCTTGCTCTATGTCGTAGGCGGGCTTGAAACCAGTCAGTGCGTTGATTTTCGAGTTGTCGCACCACAGGCGGAAGACCTCGGACTTGCCAGGACGCATCCGTTGGTCATCCACCAGGAACTCGACGTCACTGCCCATCAGTTTACGAATCAGCTCAAGCGTGTCGCCTACCGAAATTTCATAGTTGGAGCCGATGTTTACGGTTTCGCCAATGGCCTGATCGCAGCGCGCCAATTCCAGGAAACCACGGCAGGTATCAGCCACATAGTTGAAATCACGGGTTGGCGTGACATCGCCGAGCTTGATCTGCTTTTGCCCGCTGGCAATCTGCGCAATGATGGTCGGGATGACCGCACGCGCCGATTGACGCGGACCATAGGTGTTGAACGGACGGGCAATGGTCAGCGGCAGATCGAAGGCATTGAAGAAACTGAGCGCCATGGCATCGGCACCGATCTTCGAGGCACTGTAGGGTGACTGGGCCTGCAACGGGTGCTTCTCGTCAATCGGCACATAAAGTGCGGTACCGTAGACCTCGCTGGTCGAGGTGTGGATGACCCGTTTGACACCGTTTTCCAGGGCCGCCTGGCAAATATTCAACGTACCTTTGACATTGGTGTCGACATAACTGTCAGGTGCAACGTAGGAATAGGGAATGGCAATCAATGCTGCCAGGTGAAAGACGATATCCACGCCTTTGGTGATGTGCTTGCAATAATGAGGATCGCGCACATCGCCATTCAGTACTTCTATTTGCGACAGGCAGTCGACATCCTCGAGCCAACCCCAGTAATTGAAGGAATTGTATTGAGACAGCGCCTTGACCTTATAGCCTTCGCGCACCAACAATTCCGTCAAATGCGAACCAATGAAGCCATCGGCTCCCGTCACTAAAACTGTCGTCATCGCTTGATCCTTAACCTATCCCCTACCAGCGGGGTTGCGGCGATACAAAATGAATGGTTAATGCTGGCCCTGTCAGCCGAGCCCTGTACCGCCCGCCTGCTGTGCAAAACATGATAATTGTGTCACTTGCTGTGATGCCCGGCCCTATCGTTTCAAGGATTCGAGCACCCGCTGCGCCTCATTCCAGTCATCGACCGTGTCGATGTCGAGCGACTCCTCGCTCTGGTCCATCACCAACGGCACTGCCCCTTCGAACACAAAGCCGTCATGCCTGCGAAGCACATCGGGAGCAATCAGATAAATAGCGCCATTGAGTGTATAGGCAGGCTCGAGATCCTGTGAACGCCTGGCTACCTGCTCCCACCCCATGAAGGGCTGCATCGAGCCAGCTTCGACCTTGAAACACCAGGCAGGATGAGCACTGGCTGGACTGACACTGACAATCGGACGCACAGGGCTCGCGGCAAACAGCTCGATGGCCTTGTCAATCGACTCGACCGTGCGAAAAGGCGAAGTCGGCTGCAATAGCAATACGCCCTGAACGGGGCCATTGCTCGCCTCGTACTGATCCACCACATACCTGACCACATCCACACTGGTGGCGGTATCAGTGGAAAGGTGCCCAGGTCGCATGCCAGGCACCGTGGCACCATAACGCTGCGCAATCTCGGCAGCCTGCGGATCATCAGTGGTCACAACCACATCGCTGACTCCCGAACTCTGGAGCGCTGCCCTGATGGTCCACGCGATCAGCGGATGCTCGCCCAACATCTTCACATTCTTGCCGGGCAATCGCTTCGAGCCTGCCCGCGCCGGGATCACTGCAATGATTTTCATCTGTAGACCTTAAACATCGACCAGAGAACATCCGACATCCGGCGGTCCCCGACAGAAAGCAGCTAGGCAATCTACTATGTTACGCGATTTCCACAAGGGGCTCAAAATCAGCGACCTGGCGCCCCCTCTGAAACCCGCGCACCATCGGCCTCATCAAGTGGCGCAGGAATACGCGACACTGTGAGCGACCGATACCGCATTGGTTCAACAGAACTCGACCCAATCCTATTCGCATGCCTGCCAGAAAGCATTGAAACGAAGCACACCTAGGATTTCTCGGACAGCCTAGACCAGCCCGAAGACTTGCGACAGAAAACAGAGCAGATAGCAGCGCCCCCGAAAGGCGCAAGAGACGGCCGACCCATTGGAAATCGACGCAAAGGGAGAAGAGATCACAATCAGCATAAAGGCCTGAAAATTCATGCCTGGCTTCAAGCGCCCGCCCAGTCAGCAACCGCAAAAAACCAAAGCGGAAATCCCTAGCCGTCAGATAACACCGCTTGGCGAACAGAGGCACGAATCTTGCGCTTTCCACGCATCAAGCCATAAGCCCCTAACAACGGTCCGATCGCCAATCCGACGATCAACGCGGCCAACACCAGCACCGCTACCGGCACCGCCGGCGCGGACCAACCGAACATTACCAACGACACAGCCTGCTGATTCTCCAGCACAAAGAACAGCACCACAGCCGCCAGCAGCAGTACGAACAACGCCGCCAAAGCGCGCTTGAGATTACGCATCAGATTACTCCTTCACTCAAGTGTGCTCGTGCTCGTCTTCATTGACCCGATCACGCAGCTCCTTGCCGGGCTTGAAGTGTGGCACGTACTTGCCGTCCAGGCTGACCGACTGACCGGTCTTGGGGTTGCGGCCTACGCGGGGCGCGCGGTAGTGCAGGGAAAAGCTGCCGAAGCCACGGATCTCGATACGATCCCCGGTCGCCAAGCACTGCGACATCTGCTCAAGCATGGTCTTGATGGCCAACTCGACGTCCTTGGACGAGAGTAGCCCCTGATGGGTGACAATACGTTCGATCAGCTCCGACTTCGTCATATTTTTCCCTTCGTTATCAAGCAGCTAGATCATTGCTTAATCAGTTTGTAGCACGCTCCGAGCGATTTGAACAGGCCGGTTCTTGACTAAACAAAAAAATTCAAGGTAAGGATTTGTTCACAGTCGTGACAAGCCGCTAGGAATCGGGCCAAGGTACGGAGGCTCCACACCTGCAGAGAAATCACAGGCACAAAAAAGGGCGACCCGAGGGTCGCCCTTTTTACCGATCAAACAGAACTCAGTTCTGCTTGGCCATAGCTTCGCGCAGCAGCGCCGCCATGGTGGTGTCGGCAGCCGCTTCCGGAGCGTTTTTCAGGCTCTGGATGGCTTCGCGCTCTTCAGCATCGTCCTTCGACTTGATGGACAGGCTGATGACGCGGGACTTGCGGTCGACGCTGATGATCTTGGCTTCGATCTCTTCGCCTTCCTTCAGCACGTTACGAGCGTCTTCAACGCGGTCACGGCTGATTTCGGAAGCTTTCAGAGTAGCTTCGATGTCGTCGGCCAGGGTCACGATAGCGCCCTTGGCGTCAACTTCCTTGACGATACCCTTGACGATAGCGCCCTTGTCGTTGACAGCAACGAAGTTGGAGAACGGATCGTCTTCCAGCTGCTTGATGCCCAGGGAGATGCGCTCGCGCTCTGGGTCAACCGACAGGATGACGGTTTCCAGCTCGTCGCCCTTCTTGAAGCGACGCACGGCTTCTTCGCCAGCTTCGTTCCAGGAGATGTCGGACAGGTGAACCAGACCGTCGATGCCGCCGTCCAGGCCGATGAAGATACCGAAGTCGGTGATCGACTTGATGGTACCGGTGATCTTGTCACCCTTGTTGAACTGGCCGGAGAAGTCTTCCCATGGGTTGGACTTGCACTGCTTGATGCCCAGGGAGATACGACGACGCTCTTCGTCGATGTCCAGAACCATGACTTCCACTTCGTCGCCAACCTGAACGACTTTCGACGGGTGGATGTTCTTGTTGGTCCAGTCCATTTCGGAAACGTGTACCAGGCCTTCAACGCCTTCTTCCAGCTCAGCGAAGCAGCCGTAGTCGGTCAGGTTGGTAACGCGAGCAGTCACGCGGGTGCTCTCTGGGTAACGGGCTTTGATAGCAACCCATGGGTCTTCGCCCAGTTGCTTCAGGCCCAGCGAAACGCGGTTGCGCTCACGATCGTACTTCAGGACCTTGACGTCGATCTCGTCACCAACGTTGACGATCTCGGACGGGTGCTTGATACGCTTCCAGGCCATGTCGGTGATGTGCAGCAGACCATCGACGCCGCCCAGGTCAACGAACGCACCGTAGTCGGTGAGGTTCTTGACGATACCTTTGACCTGCTGGCCTTCCTGCAGCGATTCCAGCAGAGCTTCGCGCTCGGCGCTGTTTTCGGCTTCCAGGACGCTGCGACGGGAAACGACAACGTTGTTGCGCTTCTGGTCCAGCTTGATGACCTTGAATTCCAGCTCTTTGCCTTCGAGGTGGGTGGTGTCGCGCACTGGGCGGACATCAACCAGGGAGCCCGGCAGGAACGCACGGATGCCGTTAACGTCGACAGTGAAGCCGCCTTTAACCTTACCGTTGATAACGCCCTTGACCACTTCTTCAGCAGCGAAAGCAGCTTCCAGAACAATCCAGCACTCGGCGCGCTTGGCTTTTTCACGGGACAGCTTGGTTTCGCCGAAGCCGTCTTCGACCGCGTCCAGCGCAACGTGAACTTCGTCACCGACCTTGATGGTCAGTTCGCCAGTTTCGTTGTAGAACTGCTCGAGCGGGATGACACCCTCGGACTTCAGGCCAGCGTGTACGGTAACCCAGTCGCCGTCGATGTCGACAACGATACCGGTGATGATTGCGCCCGGCTGAAGATTGAGGGTTTTCAGGCTTTCTTCAAAGAGTTCTGCAAAGCTTTCGCTCATTTTAATTCCTGTAGATTCGGGCGAAAAAGACGCCCATAGCCACATTCCAGACAATGTGGGTTTCGTTAAGTTAAGAAGTGCTGGCAGGACGTTGACTGGTGCCCCTGCCGGCCCTCCTCTCCATCAGGCCAGGTCGCGCAGGGCGAGCTCGCTTCTGATGCGTTGCAGCACCTGCTCGATGGACAGCTCCGTGGAATCCAGCTGAATTGCATCGGCCGCCGGCTTGAGCGGGGCCACTGCGCGCTGGGTGTCGCGCTCATCGCGCGCACGGATCTCATCTAGCAGACTCGACAGACTAACATCTTCGCCCTTGCCCTTCAACTGCAGGTAACGGCGACGGGCACGCTCCTCGGCACTGGCGGTAAGGAACACCTTCAACGGCGCGTCCGGGAATACCACGGTGCCCATGTCGCGACCGTCGGCGATCAGCCCAGGGGCTTCACGGAACGCACGCTGGCGCTGCAACAGCGCCTCGCGCACCGCGGGCAGCGAGGCAACCATCGAGGCCCCGGCACCGACTGTCTCGGTGCGGATGGCATTGCTGACATCCTCACCTTCTAGAATGATCTGCTGCAGCTTGCCCGGCTCCGCCGCGACGAACTGTACGTCCAGATGCGCGGCCAGCGCCTTGAGCAGCTCTTCGTTGGTCAGGTCGACTCCGTGATTGCTGGCATTGAATGCCAACAAGCGGTAGAGGGCGCCAGAGTCGAGCAGGCGCCAGCCCAGCTCACGAGCCAGCAGCCCTGCGACCGTGCCCTTGCCCGAGCCGCTAGGCCCGTCGATGGTGATGACCGGTGCTTGCGAATTCACGACTTGCCCTCTTCGGCGACGCGGATGCCGACTTCCTTGCACAGCGCCAGGAAGTTGGGGAACGACGTGGCGACGTTGGCGCAGTCATGAATGACGATCGGGGCACTGGCGCGCAGCGAAGCGATGCTGAACGCCATGGCGATGCGGTGGTCGCCATGACCGTGCACTTCGCCGCCGCCGATCTGGCCGCCGTCGATGATGATGCCGTCCGGGGTCGGCTCGCACTTCACGCCCAGGGCGATCAGGCCGTCGGCCATCACCTGGATGCGGTCCGATTCCTTGACCCGCAGTTCTTCGGCGCCACGCAGCACGGTACGCCCTTCGGCGCAGGCGGCGGCGACGAACAGCACCGGGAACTCGTCGATGGCCAGCGGCACCAGCTCTTCCGGGATGTCGATACCCTTGAGCTTGGCGCCACGCACGCGCAGGTCAGCCACCGGCTCGCCGCCGACTTCACGCTGGTTTTCCAGGGTGATGTCGCCGCCCATCAGGCGCAGGATGTCGATAACACCGGTGCGGGTCGGGTTGATGCCGACGTGCTCCAGGACCAGTTCGGAACCCTCGGCGATGGACGCCGCCACCAGGAAGAACGCCGAGGAAGAAATATCCGCCGGCACTTCGATACGGGTGGCGGTGAGCTTGCCACCGGACTGCAGGGAAGCTACCGGACCGTTCGACTCGACCGCGTAGCCGAAGCCGCGCAGCATGCGCTCGGTGTGGTCACGGGTGGGCGCAGGCTCAGTGACGGTGGTGGTGCCTTCGGCGTACAGGCCAGCCAGCAGCAGGCAGGACTTGACCTGGGCACTGGCCATCGGCAGCGTGTAGTTCAGCGCCTTGAGCTTGTGGCCACCACGGATGGTCAGCGGCGGTCGACCTTCAGGGCCGGTCTCGACCACGGCACCCATTTCACGCAGCGGGTTGGCCACGCGGTTCATCGGACGCTTGGACAGCGAGGCGTCGCCGGTCATGGTGGTGTCGAACGACTGCGCTGCCAGCAGGCCGGACAGCAGGCGCATCGAGGTGCCGGAGTTGCCCACATACAGCGGGCCGGGCGGCGGCTTCAAGCCATGCAGGCCAACACCGTGAATAGTCACGCGACCATGGTGCGGCCCTTCGATGACCACACCCATGTCGCGGAAGGCCTGCAAGGTCGCCAGGGCGTCTTCACCCTCGAGGAAACCTTCGACTTCCGTCGTGCCCTCGGCCAGCGAGCCGAGCATGATCGAGCGATGGGAAATCGATTTGTCGCCAGGTACGCGGATCCGTCCGGACACGCGGCCACCCGGTTGGGCCAGGAAAATCAGATCGTTGGCGTTCATAGCGTCCACATAGGCCCGACGGGCAAGGATTTTACTGAAATGCTCGCGGGCAACCCGGGCGCGGGTGAACACGCCCAGCAGTTGGTGCCCGTCCCCAGCATCGACCGCGTCGCGCAAGGCGTCGAGGTCGCTGCGAAATGTATCGAGAGTGCGCAGGACCGCCTCGCGGTTGGCGAGGAAGATGTCGTGCCACATGATCGGGTCGCTGCCGGCGATTCTCGTGAAATCGCGGAAGCCTCCCGCAGCGTACCGGAAGATCTCCAGGTTTTCATTGCGCTTGGCCAGCGAGTCAACCAGGCCGAAGGCCAGCAGGTGCGGCAGGTGGCTGGTGGCGGCCAGCACTTCGTCATGGCGCTCCACCGACATGTGCTCGACATCGGCATCCAGCGCCCGCCAGAGGCGATCGACCAGGGCTAGCGCGCCCGGCTCGGTTTCCGCCAGCGGAGTGAGGATCACCTTGTGCCGGCGGAACAGCGCCGCATTGGAGGCCTCCACCCCGCTCTGCTCGGACCCGGCGATCGGGTGCCCCGGCACGAAACGCGGCAGGCGCTCGGCGAACGCCTCGCGCGCAGCACGCACCACATTGCCCTTGGCACTGCCCACGTCGGTGATCACCGCATTACCCAGGTCGAGCTGGGCCAGGCGAGCCAGGACTTTCTCCATGGCCAGGATCGGCACAGCCAACTGGATGACGTCGGCGCCGACACAAGCGGCCGCAAGGTCTGCCTCGCAGCGATCGACCACGCCCAGCGCCACGGCTTGCTTGCGCGACTCGGCGTCGAGGTCGACGCCGACCACTTCGCGGCACAGGCCGCTTTCGCGCAGGCCCTTGGCAAAGGAGCCGCCGATCAGGCCGAGACCTACGACCACCAGACGGTCGATGAGCGGAGCGGGATTGTTTGTTACAGCATTAACCACGAGTGCGAACCCTGTTCAAAAACATGCCAGTCGTTGAGACCGCAGGGGACTGCTGCGCAGCCCATCGCTGGCAAGCCAGCTCCCACATAGGCCAGCGATACACCGCTCCCTGTGGGAGCCGGCTTGCCGGCGATGGGCCGCAAAGCGGCCCCAACAAAATCGATCAAAGCACCGCTTTCGGATAAGAGCCCAACACCTTCAGCGCCACAGCCTCCTGGCTGATCTGCTCGAGTACCGCCTTGATCAGCGGATCACGGTGATGGCCGACAAAGTCGATGAAGAACACGTAGGTCCACTTGCCGCTGCGCGACGGACGGGTCTCGATGCGCGTGAGGTCGATGCCGTTCTCGTGGAACGGTACCAGCAGCTCGTGCAGAGCACCCGGCTTGTTGCTCATGGAGACGATGATCGAAGTCTTGTCGTCGCCGGTCGGCGGCACTTCCTGGTTACCGATCATCAGGAAGCGCGTGGAGTTGTCCGGGCGGTCCTCGATCTTTTCGGCCAGACGGGTCAGACCATACAAGTTGGCCGCCATGTCGCCGGCGATCGCCGCCGAATTCCACTCGCCCTTGACCCGCTTGGCCGCCTCGGCGTTGCTCGACACAGCCACGCGCTCGACGTTAGGGTAATGGGCGTCCAGCCACTTGCGGCACTGGGCCAGCGACTGGGCATGGGAGTAGATGCGGGTGATGCTGTCGGTCTTGGTGTTCTCACCCACCAGCAGGTGATGGTGGATACGCAGCTCGACCTCGCCGCAGATCACCATGTCATGCTCGAGGAAGCTGTCCAGCGTGTGGCTGACGGCGCCCTCGGTGGAGTTCTCCACCGGCACCACGCCGAAATTGACCGCACCCGCCGCCACCTCGCGGAACACCTCGTCGATGGCCGCCATCGGGCGGCTGACCACGGCATGACCGAAGTGCTTCATGGCTGCGGCCTGGGTGAAGGTACCTTCAGGGCCGAGGTAGGCCACCTTCAGCGGCTCTTCGAGCGCCAGGCAGGAGGACATGATCTCGCGGAACAACCGCGCCATCTCTTCGTTGTCCAGCGGCCCCTGGTTACGCTGCATGACGCGCTTGAGCACCGCGGCCTCGCGCTCGGGACGGTAGAACACCGGCGCCTCGCCTTCAGGCAACGATGCGGTCTTGACCTTGGCCACTTCCTGGGCGCAACGGGCGCGCTCGCTGATCAGCTCGAGGATCTTCTCATCGAGGCTGTCGATGCGCACGCGCAGGGCCTTGAGCTCCTGATCGGACATCAGCCGTGCTCCTTCTCGAATTCACCCATGTACTGCACCAGCGCCTCGACAGCCTCCAGGCCCAGGGCGTTGTAGATCGAGGCACGCATGCCACCGACCGAACGATGGCCCTTGAGGTTGAGCAAGCCACGGGCATCGGCGCCGGTCAGGAAGGCCTTGTCCAGACGTTCGTCGGCCAGGCGGAACGGCACGTTCATCCACGAGCGGGCGTTGACGCTGATCGGGTTGGTGTAGAACTCGCTGCCGTCGATGAAGCCGTACAGGCGCTCTTTCTTGGCGCGGTTGCGCTGCTCCATCGCCTCGACGCCACCCTGCTCCTTGAGCCACTCGAACACCAGGCCCGAGAGGTACCAGGAATAGGTGGCCGGAGTGTTGTACATCGAACCGTTGTCGGCCGACACCTTGTAGTCGAGCATCGTCGGGCAGCTGCTGCGGGCACGGCCCAGCAGGTCTTCGCGCACGATCACCACCACCAGACCGCTCGGGCCGATGTTCTTCTGCGCGCCAGCGTAGATCAGACCGTACTGCGATACGTCGATCGGGCGCGACAGGATGTCCGAGGACATGTCGACCACCAGCGGGACGTCACCGGTTTCGGGCACCCAGTCGAACTGCAGGCCACCAATGGTCTCGTTGGACGCATAGTGCACGTAGGCGGCGTTGCAGGTCAGCTGCCACTCGTTCTGGCCCGGGATAGCCAGGTAGTCGTAGGGCTTGGCGCTGGCAGCAACGTTGACAGTGCCGAAGCGGCGCGCTTCCTCGATGGCCTTCTTCGACCAGATACCGGTCTCGACGTAGTCGGCGGTGCCGTTTTCCGGCAGCAGGTTCAGCGGAATCTCGGCGAACTGCTGGCTGGCACCGCCCTGCAGGAACAGCACCTTGTAGTTGGAGGGGACGGACAGCAGGTCGCGCAGGTCCTGCTCGGCCTTTTCGGCAATGGCCACATAGTCGTCGCTGCGGTGGCTCATTTCCATCACCGACAGCCCCTTGCCGCGCCAGTCCAGCATCTCGGCCTGGGCGCGCTGCAGCACGGCATCAGGAAGCGCGGCAGGGCCTGCGCAGAAGTTAAAGGCTCGTTTGCTCACATCCACTCTCGCTCTGCCAAATAGAACAAAATCGTAATTCGCTGCCGACCAGTCAAGACTGTGTCGCCGGCACCGGGGCTGCCTTGCAGCGCCAATGCCCCACCTTCATCAGTCAAACGGGGCGACCTTGGTCGCCCCGCTCGGGTTGTTGCATCGATTATTCCTGAGGTGCCTCTTCGGTGCCGGCATCGTCGTCGCCCACCGCATCGAGCGGGGCGCCCTCCTCGTCCGTCTCGATCAGTTCATCGAGCTCTTCCTCGGAGGGTTCCTGGACGCGCTCAAGCCCCACCAGCGTCTCGTCGGTGGCCAGCTTGATCAGCGTGACACCCTGGGTGTTACGGCCCAGGCTGGACACTTCGCCGACCCGGGTACGCACCAGCGTGCCCTGGTCGGAGATCAGCATGATTTCCTCGCCTTCCTGCACCTGGATGGCGCCGATCAGCAGGCCGTTGCGCCCCTTGGTGCCCATGGCGATCACGCCCTGGCCACCACGGCCGCGACGCGGGAACTTGGACAGCGGGGTGCGCTTGCCAAAACCACGCTCGGAAGCAGTGAGGATCTGCGCGCCAGACTCCGGAATCAGCATGGAAATGATCTGCTGACCCTTGCCCAGCTTCATGCCGCGCACGCCACGGGCGGTACGGCCCATCTCGCGCACCACGCTCTCGGCGAAGCGGATCACCTTGCCGGCGTCGGAGAACATCATGACTTCCTTGGCGCCATCGGTGATGGCGGCAGCGATCAAGGTGTCACCTTCCTTGAGCTTCAGGGCAATCAGGCCGTTGGAACGCGGACGGGCGAACTGCACCAGCGGAGTCTTCTTGACGGTACCGGAAGCAGTAGCCATGAAGATGTAGGCGCCGGTCGGTTCGGCGGCCCACTCTGGGGTATCGCCGTCTTCCTCGTCGATTTCCTCGGCCTCCACCAGCTCGCCTTCGATCACGCTGTCGTCGCTGTCTTCCAGTTCTTCGTCTGGGTCTGCGTGCTGCTGCAGCGCCTCCAGGTCGATCTGCAGCATGGCGGTGATGCGCTCACCCTCCTCCAGCGGCAGCAAGTTGACCAGCGGGCGGCCGCGGGCGGCGCGGGAGGCCTCGGGAATTTCGTAGGTCTTCTTCCAGTACACCTTGCCCTTGCTGGAGAACAGCAGCAGGGTGGCGTGGCTGTTGGCAACCAGCAGGTGCTCGATGTAGTCCTCGTCCTTGACGCCTGTGGCCGACTTGCCCTTGCCACCACGGCGCTGGGCCTGGTACGCGGACAGTGGCTGTGTCTTGGCGTAGCCACCGTGGGAGATCGTCACCACACGCTCTTCTTCGGGGATCATGTCGCCGTAGTTGAGGTCATGGCTGGCATTGAGGATTTCGGTGCGGCGGGCATCGCCGTACTCGGCGCGGATCGCTTCAAGCTCTTCGCGGATCACTTCCATCAAGCGCTCGGCGCTGCTGAGGATGCGAATCAGCTCGCCGATCTGCTCGAGGATCTCCTGGTACTCGGCCAGCAGCTTCTCGTGCTCCAGGCCGGTCAGGCGGTGCAGGCGCAGCTCCAGGATCGCCTGGGCCTGTTCCGGCGACAGGTAGTACTTGCCTTCGCGCAGGCCGTACTGCTCCGGCAGGTCTTCCGGACGGCACGACTCGGCACCGGCGCGCTCGACCATGACTTGCACCGCGCTGGACTCCCAGGCCGTGCTGATCAGCGCTTCCTTGGCTTCGGACGGCGTCGGCGAGGCCTTGATCAGGGCGATGACCGGGTCGATGTTGGACAGCGCGACCGCCTGGCCTTCAAGGATGTGACCCCGCTCGCGGGCCTTGCGCAGCTCGAACACGGTACGGCGGGTGACCACCTCGCGGCGGTGACGGACGAACGCCTCGAGCAGGTCTTTCAAATTAAGCAGGCGCGGACGACCGTCGATCAGGGCGACGATGTTGATGCCGAACACGCTCTGCAGCTGGGTCTGCTGGTAGAGGTTGTTGAGCACCACCTCCGGCACCTCGCCGCGACGCAGCTCGATGACGATGCGCATGCCGTCCTTGTCGGACTCGTCGCGCAGCTCGGTGATGCCTTCGATCTTCTTCTCTTTGACCAGCTCGGCGATCTTCTCGATCAGGCGCGCCTTGTTCAGCTGGTACGGCAGCTCGGTGACCACGATCTGCTGGCGGCCGCCGACCTTGTCGATATCCTCGATCTCGGAGCGGGCACGCATATAGATGCGGCCACGGCCGGTGCGATAGGCCTCGATGATGCCCTGGCGGCCATTGATCAGGCCCGCTGTCGGGAAGTCCGGCCCCGGGATGAACTGCATCAGCTCATCGACCGTGATGTCGGAGTTGTCGATCAGCGCCAGGCAGCCGTCGATCACTTCGCCGAGGTTGTGCGGCGGAATGTTCGTCGCCATGCCCACGGCAATACCGCTGGAGCCGTTGACCAGCAGGTTGGGGATCTTGGTCGGCATGACCGCCGGGATCTGCTCGGTACCGTCATAGTTCGGTACCCAGTCGACGGTCTCTTTGTGCAGGTCGGCCAACAGCTCATGGGCCAGCTTGGACATGCGCACTTCGGTGTATCGCATGGCCGCGGCGTTGTCGCCGTCCACCGAACCGAAGTTGCCCTGGCCATCGACCAGCAGGTAGCGCAGCGAGAATGGCTGGGCCATGCGCACGATGGTGTCGTACACGGCGGTGTCGCCGTGCGGGTGGTACTTACCGATCACGTCACCGACCACACGGGCGGATTTCTTGTACGGCTTGTTCCAGTCGTTGCCCAGTTCGCTCATCGCATACAGAACGCGACGATGCACGGGCTTCAAGCCGTCACGCGCATCGGGCAGCGCTCGCCCGACAATAACGCTCATCGCGTAGTCGAGGTAAGACTGTCTCAGTTCGTCTTCGATATTGACCGGGAGGATTTCTTTGGCCAGTTCGCCCATGAGAAGCCTGATTCCTTTTTCTGGTGAAACTTCGCCTGATCCCTCGAAGGACGAACGAAGCTCGCCGCCGCAGCGCAATTGGGGTGCGACGACTTACGACAAATCAATGAGTTGTGCCATGGATCTGCGCAATGAAGGCCGCGGTAAAGAGCGGCCTTGGAAACTGCCGGATGGTATCACAAACGCTGCGCGCATGGGAGATATGGCAGGTTGCCGTACAGCACCATCCGCACGGATGGAAAAACACCTCAGTGGAGGCGTTTGCGGCACATCAACTGGGCGATTTTTGCGGTATCCGGGCGCTCGACCACGCCCTTTTCGGTGACGATCACGTCGATCAGGTCGGCCGGCGTGACATCGACCACCGGGTTGTAGGCCTCGACATCAGCGGTTACCTGAATCCCGGACACCTCCAGCAGCTCTTCCTCGCCGCGGGTTTCCAGCGGGATATCCTCACCGGTGGGTAGGTTCAGATCGATGCTGGTGCTTGGCGCCACCACCATGAAACGCAGCCCGTGGTGCATGGCCGCCACCGCCATCTGGTAGGTGCCGATCTTCGCCGCCACATCGCCATTGGCGGCAATGCAGTCGGCGCCGACCACCACCCAGGTGATGCCCTTGGTCTTCATCAGGTGCCCGGCCGCCGCGTCGGCGACCACGGTCACCGGCACACCGTCGGCGGCCAGCTCCCAGGCGGTCAGGCGCGAACCCTGCAGCCACGGCCGCGACTCGCAGGCATAGACCTGCTCGACCATGCCCTCCAGCGCGGCAGCGCGAATCACCCCCAGGGCGGTACCGAAGCCGCCGGTGGCCAGGGCCCCGGCATTGCCGTGGGTAAGCAGGGCCTGCTCGCTACCCTGGTGCCTGCGGATCTGCTCGACACCGAACTGGGCCATGGTCAGGTTGGCCTCGCGATCGCTTTGATGAATCGCCACCGCCTCGGCCTCCATCACCTTCAGCACGTCTTCATCCGGGCGCAGGCGCTGCAGGCGCTCACGCATGCGGTTGAGCGCCCAGAACAGGTTGGCCGGGGTAGGCCGCGCCTCGCCCAACATCATGAAGTCTTCTTCAAGGCTCTCTTCCCAACTCTCGCCTTCGGCCAGGCGACGGCGCAGCGCCAGCACCAGGCCGTAGGCGGCGCAGATGCCGATCGCCGGAGCGCCACGCACGGCCATGTCGCTGATCGCCTCAGCCACCTCGGCCGCCTCGGTGCAGGCCAGCCAGCACTGCTCAAGCGGCAGCAGGCGCTGGTCGAGCAGGTGCAGCACGCCATCGCGCCACTCGATGCCCGTCACCGTCTCCGCCGCCATCAGTTGCTCGCGCATCGCCTCTCCCCGTCGCCCTGGCATCAAAAGCCGGCGATTATAGCGAGCCTGCGTCGCGAACGCTCGGGTATACTGCGCGTTTAGCCGAACCGATCCAGGTATATATCGCGCATGCCCATCGCCACTCCCCTCCTCGACCTGCTGCTTGTGCCGGACTGGCTGGTCCCCGTCGAGCCGGCCGGTGTCGTGCTGGAGGGCCATGCGCTGGGCATCCGCGACGGCCAGATCGCCTGGCTCGGCCCACGCGAGCGGGCACCCCAGGCCCGGGACGTGCGAACGCTGCCCGACTGCCTGTTGACGCCCGGGCTGGTCAACGCCCACGGCCACGCCGCCATGACCCTGTTCCGCGGTTTGGCCGACGACCTGCCGCTGATGACCTGGCTGCAGGAGCATATCTGGCCCGCCGAGGGTCGCTGGGTGAACGAGGCCTTCGTGGCCGACGGCACCGACCTGGCCATCGCCGAACAGCTCAAGGGCGGCATCACCTGCTTCGCCGACATGTATTTCTATCCCCGCGAGGCCTGCGACCGCGTGCACCGCAGCGGCATCCGCGCGCAGATCGCCGTGCCGCTGCTGGATTTCCCCATCCCCGGCGCACGCACCCCGGACGAGGCCCTGCACCTGGCCATCGAGCTATTCGGCGAGCTGCGCCACCACCCGCGCATCACCATTGCCCTGGGCCCGCACGCCCCCTACACGGTGAGCGACGAGAACCTGGAGAAGATCCGGGTGATCGCCGACCAGCTGGACGCACCGCTGCACATGCACATCCACGAGACCGCCAGCGAAGTCGAGCAGGCACTCAAGGACAACGGCGAGCGGCCAATGGCGCGCCTCGCGCGCCTGGGCCTGCTGGGCCCGAACCTGCAAGCGGTGCACATGACCCAGATCAGCGACGAAGACCTGGCGCTGCTGGTAGAAAGCAACACCAGCGTGGTCCACTGCCCCGAATCCAACCTCAAGCTGGCCAGCGGTTTCTGCCCGGTGGAGCGCTTGTGGCAGGCCGGGGTGAACGTGGCCGTCGGCACCGATGGCGCCGCCAGCAACAATGACCTCGACCTGCTCGGTGAAACCCGCACCGCCGCGCTGCTGGCCAAGGCCGTCGCCGGCTCGGCCACCGCCCTGGACGCCCACCGGGCACTGCGCATGGCCACGCTCAATGGCGCCCGGGCGCTCGGGCTGGAGGCGATCACCGGCTCGCTCGAAGTGGGCAAGGCCGCCGACCTGGCTGTCTTCGACCTGTCGGGGCTGGCGCAGCAACCGGTGCACGACCCGGTCTCGCAACTGATCTACGCCACAGGTCGCGATTGCGTGAAGGATGTCTGGGTAGCCGGGCAGCAACTGGTCGAGGACCGCCGCCTGAGCCAAATGGACGAAGCCGCGCTGGCCGCCAACGCCCGCGCCTGGGGAGCCCGCATCGGCGGGCGCAACGAATGAACGGCCGGCAGCTGCGGCTGCCGGCCCGCGACACTATTTATCGAAGATTCAGAGGACTGTTCCCATGAGCAACGTCGACCACGCCGAAATCGCCAAGTTCGAAGCCCTGGCCCACCGCTGGTGGGACCGCGAAAGCGAGTTCAAGCCGCTGCACGACATCAACCCGCTGCGGGTCAACTGGATCGACGAACGCGTCGGCCTGGCCGGCAAGAAGGTGCTGGACGTCGGCTGCGGCGGCGGCATCCTCAGCGAGGCGATGGCCCAGCGCGGTGCCACCGTGACCGGCATCGACATGGGCGAGGCACCGCTGGCGGTGGCCCAGTTGCACCAGCTGGAGTCGGGCGTTGCGGTGGAGTACCGGCAGATCACCGCCGAAGCCCTGGCCGAAGAGATGCCCGGCCAGTTCGACGTGGTCACCTGCCTGGAGATGCTCGAGCACGTCCCCGACCCTTCGTCGGTGATCCGCGCCTGCTATCGCATGGTCAAGCCGGGCGGCCAGGTGTTCTTCTCGACCATCAACCGCAACCCCAAGGCCTACCTGCTGGCGATCATCGGTGCCGAATACGTGCTGAAGATGCTGCCGCGCGGCACCCACGACTTCAAGAAGTTCATCCGCCCCTCAGAGCTGGGCGCTTGGAGCCGTGCCGCAGGCCTGGAGGTCAAGGACATCATTGGCCTAACCTACAACCCGCTGACCAAGCACTACAAGCTGTGCAACGACGTCGACGTCAACTACATGATCCAGACCCTGCGCGAGGAATGAGCATGCGCCTGCGAGCAGTACTCTTCGACATGGACGGCACCCTGCTGGACACGGCGCCGGACTTCATCGCAATCTGCCAGGCGATGCTCGCCGACCGCGGCCTGCCGGCCATCGACGACGCGCGCATCCGCGAGGTGATTTCCGGCGGCGCCCGCGCCATGGTCGCCGCGACCTTCGCCATGGACCCCGAGGCCGACGGCTTCGAAGCCCTGCGCCTGGAGTTCCTCGAGCGCTACCAGCGCGATTGCGCGGTGCACAGCAAGCTGTTCGACGGCATGCCGGAGCTGCTGGCCGACATCGAGAAAGGCAATCTGCTGTGGGGCGTGGTCACCAACAAGCCGGTGCGCTTCGCCGAGCCGATCATGCAACGCCTGGGCCTGGCCGAGCGCTCGGCGCTGCTGATCTGCCCGGATCATGTGAAAAACAGCAAGCCCGACCCCGAGCCACTGATCCTGGCTTGCAAGACGCTTGACCTGGACCCGGCCAGCGTTCTGTTCGTCGGCGACGACCTGCGCGACATCGAGTCCGGCCGCGACGCCGGCACCCGCACCGCAGCGGTGCGCTATGGCTATATTCATCCAGAGGACAACCCCAACAACTGGGGCGCCGACGTGGTGGTGGACCACCCGCTGGAACTGCGCAAGGTGATCGACAGCGCGCTGTGCGGCTGCTGATGGACCAATAGTAATCGGGCACCGTGGGAGCGGCGGTGCGCCGCTCCCACGAGCATATCGCCCACAACTACAGGGAACTGGAAATGTTCGACTACACCGCCCGCCCCGACCTGCTCAAGGACCGGATCATCCTGGTCACCGGTGCCGGTCGCGGTATCGGCGCCGCCGCCGCCAAGGCCTATGCCGCCCTGGGCGCCACCGTGCTGCTGCTGGGCAAGACCGAAGCCAACCTGAACGAGGTCTACGACCAGATCGAAGCCGCGGGCCACCCGCAACCGGTGGTGATCCCGTTCAACCTGGAAACCGCCCTGCCCCACCAGTACGACGAACTGGCGGTGATGATCGAGGACCAGTTCGGCCGCCTCGACGGCCTGCTCAACAACGCCTCGATCATTGGCCCGCGCACGCCGCTGGAGCAGCTGTCGGGCGACAACTTCATGCGCGTGATGCACATCAACGTCAACGCCACCTTCATGCTGACCAGCACCTTGCTGCCGCTGCTGAAACTGTCGGAGGATGCCTCGGTGGTGTTCACTTCCAGCAGCGTCGGGCGCAAGGGCCGCGCTTACTGGGGCGCCTACGGGGTGTCGAAATTCGCCACCGAGGGCCTGATGCAGACCCTGGCGGATGAACTGGAAGGCGTAGCGCCAGTGCGCTCCAACAGCATCAACCCGGGCGCCACGCGCACGGCGATGCGCGCCCAGGCCTATCCGAGCGAGAACCCGCAGAACAACCCGCTACCCGAGGAGATCATGCCGGTGTACCTGTACCTGATGGGGCCGGACAGCAAGGATGTGAACGGGCAGGCGCTGAACGCACAGTAAATCCGATAAGACTGATCGCGGGGCAAGTCGCATCGGCGCACCGCCGCCCCACGCCTTGCTGCGTGGGGCGGCGGTGCGCCGATGCGACTTGCCCCGCGATGCTTTCAGCCCGCCGCCAAGGCCGGGCGCAGACGCCCCTGCTGGCGCCCTTCGAGCTGCATGCAACGCTCCAGGAACAGGAACATGCAGTCGTAGCTCTTGCAGATCGCCCGACGCAACTCGGTGCGCAGCCCCAGGGTCGGGCTCTCGCCCGCCAAGGTACAGATGATTTCCAGCGCTTCCCACGGGTGCGCGTCATCATACTGCGCATGCATCTTCAGCCATTTCATGGCGCGCTTGCGGGTGTCTTCGGGGAAGCCCTGGGCGTAGGTATCCTCGGCGCAGACCACCGCCGACCATTCGCCGGTGGCACCTTCGATGGCGTAGTTGGTGGCCGCCATGGCGATGGCCAGCGACTCGGTGGCGCATACTCGCCAACACCAGTCGTTCAAGCCATTGAGCTCGGGCGGCACTTCCTGGGACTGCAGCTCATGCAGGTGGATGCCATGGGCCTGGCACCAGTGCACCCAGTAGTCGGCATGATTGAGCTCGACGCGGATGTTGCGCATCAGCCAGCGGCGCGCCATGTCCTCGCCGGGATGCCGGGCGTAACGGGTCTTGGTGAGGTTGTGGGCCATGTAGAGGGAGAACTGCTCGACCACCGGCCAGCCACCGATCAGGTACTGGCGGATGGTCGACTGCTTGAGCTGGCCATCGCGCAGGCGTTGGTAGAACTCATGCTCCACCACTCGGCGCTTGCTTTCGCGGCAATCCTCTATCAGTTGTTGGGCCCACTGCGGATAACTGGCCGGATCCATCAATGGTCCGATCCTTACGAACGCGTCGATCACTGTCAGCTCCTTGATTCCCTGTGATTTCCGGGCGTTGTTCAGCGAAAGGTCCCCGGCGCCCGGTGCAGAAGGGGCCTCGCGGCAATCCGTTGGCGCTGCAGGCTGTCGCAGGTGAACACCTGCGGGCGTTCGATGAGATATCCCTGGGCGTAATCCACGCCGATCTCCTGCAAAGCCTGCTCGATCAGTGGCGTCTCGACGAACTCGGCGATGGTCCGCTTACCCATGACGTGGCCGATGTGATTGATCACTTCAACCATCGCCCGGTTGATCGGGTCATCGAGCATGTCCTTGACGAAACTTCCGTCGATCTTCAGGAAGTCTACAGGCAAATGCTTCAAATAGGCGAATGACGACATTCCGGCGCAGAAGTCGTCCAGCGAGAATTTGCAGCCCAATCCTTTCAATTCATTGATGAAGCGGATTGCGCTGCCTAGATTGGCGATGGCGCTGGTTTCGGTAATTTCAAAACAGATCAGCCGGGGCGGAATGTCGAACTCGCCAAACAGGCGCTGCAGGTACTCGAGGAACTTGTCGTCGCCGATGCTCGAACCCGACAGGTTGATGGCGCACATGGCCAACGGCCCCTCCCGCCCCTCGTCCAGGCACTGGCGAATCACCTGGAACACACTGCGCACCACCCAGCGATCGAGCGCGGTCATCAGGCCGTAGCGCTCGGCTGCGGGAATGAAGCTGTCGGGCAAAATGGTACGTCCACTTTCATCGTGCAGGCGCAGGAGGATTTCGATATGCCCCGGTCCTTCATGGGGATGCAGCGGGGCGATTTCCTGGGCGTAGAGGCAGAAGCGATTCTCCTCCAGCGCCACGTGCAGGCGCTGGATCCAGGCCATTTCACCGAAACGCATGGACAGCTCGCTGTCGTCGGCGTGATAGACCTGGACGCGGTTGCGTCCTTTCTCCTTGGCCATGTAGCAGGCCATGTCCGCCGCGCGCAACGACGCCTCCAGGGTGCTGGGCACCTGGGCGATATGCACCAGGCCGATGCTGACCGTGGTGACGAAGGGCCTGCCCTTCCATACAAAGTGCAGGCTCTGCACGGCCTGGCGCAATTGCTCGGCAATGCGCTCGCCCTGTTCAGGGGGGCAGTTCTCGAGCAGCACGCCGAACTCGTCACCACCCAGGCGCGCCAGGGTGTCGCCCTCGCGCAGGCCCGACTGCAGCACCGCGCAGATATGCCGCAACAGCTCGTCGCCAGCGGCATGGCCACAGGTGTCGTTGACCAGCTTGAACTGGTCCAGGTCGAGGAACATCAGCGAATGCCGCCCGGCCTGGCGCGCCAGGCCATTGAGCGCTTGCTCCAGGCGGTACTCGAACTCGCGGCGGTTGGCCAGCCCGGTCAGCGCGTCATGGGTGGCCTGCCACGACAGGTTGGCGATGTACTGGCGCTCCTGGGTCATGTCGTGCAGTACCACCACGATGCCACTGACCTGCCCTTCGGTGAGAATGGGCGAGCCCACCAGGTTGACCGACACCGTGCTGCCATCCAGGCGCTGGATCAACCGGGCGTGCTCGGCGCCGCCCTTGAGGCTGCCGCTGAGCACCTGCTCGACCAGCGTCATGCTATCGCCTTCGGCATTCTCGTCGAGCAGGCTGAACAGCGCCGCCAGCGGCAGGCCTTGGGCCTGCACCGCCTGCCAGTGAGTCAGTTGCTCGGCGGCCGGGTTCATGTAGCTGATGCAACCGTCGACATCGGCGGTAATCACCGCGTCGCCGATCGACTCCAGGGTGATCTGCGCCCGCTCCTTTTCCTCTTGCAACGCACTGGCGAACGCCTGGCGCTGGGCCAGCAGCTTGCTCGAGCGCCGCCAGGCCATGGCGATGAGGAACAGCGCAGTGGCCAGGTTGGTGAGCATCAGCACCTTGAGCAGCATCCGCGAGCCTTCGCCCAGGGCATCACTGAACGCCTTGGCGGCGGGCGTCACGCCATCATTGATGGCAACGATGCGCGCCTTCCAGTTGGCTACCTGGTGGGCGTCGACCTTGTCGCCGGCAAACCCTTCGCGCATCTGCTGGGCCAGTACGTCGAGCTGGCGCAGGTAGTCGTCACCGATGTCCCAGTAATCGATGGCGGTTTCCATGTAGCTGATATGGCGAAAGTTGCGGTAGAACCAGATGATCCGGGCAACGTCTTCGGGATGGTTGCCGCCCTGCAGCACGCCTTGGCGCGCCGCCTCCAGGTCTGGCTCGGGCCGATCCAGGGCCAGGCGCAGGTTGTGATCCCCCTGGGGCACCAGGATGGCCCGACGATAGCGGGCATAGGTCAGCGGATCACGATCATCGGCATAGAGGTTGAGGTAGTAGATAGCGTCCTTCTGCGCCTTGGACCACAGGCTCTCGCCCGCCACATAGGCACGCACGGCGGACAATGCATAAAGACTCAGACTGCCCAGCAGTACCTGGAAAACCACAACGGCGACGAAGGGCCAGATGATACCCAGCAGCCTTGGCGCTTCGAGAGTCCGATTTCCCTTCATGTAATCCCTGTCATGACGGCAGATAAGGCACGAATCGACCTAGACAAGCACAGCGTAGGCCATTTGCCATGAAGGAGCGACACGCTGCAAGCCCCAAGCGGCAAGAAAAAGTACGCTGACTTCAACTTGCCGCTTGCAGCTCGAAGCTTGAGGCGGTTTTCAGGTTTGCTGCAGGTGGCCGTAGAGCTTGGCGTACAGGCCGCCTTCGGCAATCAGTTGCTGGTGGTCGCCATCTTCGGCGACATGGCCGCCATCGAACACCAGCACCCGGTCCGCCTGCTTCACCGCCGACAGGCGGTGGGCGATGATCAGCGTGGTGCGCCCGCTGAGGAAGCGCGCCAAGGCCAGGTGCAGGTTGTACTCGGTAGCCGCGTCCAACGCAGAGGTGGCCTCATCGAGGATGACCACCTTGGGTTCGGCCAGCACCATGCGGGCGATCGCCAGGCGCTGGCGCTGGCCACCAGACAGGCGCACGCCGGAACGCCCGACGATGCTGTCCAGGCCCTGGGGCAGCGCGGCGATGGTGGCGTCCAGCTGGGCGATGCGCAGCGCCTGCCAGCAGTCGTCGTCACTGCAGTCACGACCCATGGCCAGGTTGGCACGCACGCTGTCGTTGAACAGCGAGGGGTGCTGGAGCACCACCGCGACATTTTCGCGCAGGGTCTCCAGGCCGATCTCCTGCAGGCTGGCGCCCCCGAAGCGGATGGTCCCGGCCTGGGCGCTGTACAGCCCAAGCAGCAACTGCACCAAGGTACTCTTGCCACCGCCGCTGGCACCGACGATGGCGACCTTCTCGCCCGGGGCGATGGTCAGGTTGAGCTGGTCGAGCACCGGCTCGTCGGCATAGGCGAAGCGCAGGTCGCGCACCTCGATACCAACCGTCTCGCGCCCGGCGAACGGGTCGCCGGCCGCCGGGTACTGCGGCTCGTCGGCCCGCGCCAGCAGCTCGTTCAAGCGACTCAGCGCACCGCCGGCGGCGTAGTAGGCATATTGCAGGTTCAGCAACTGCTCCACCGGCCCGATCATGAACCACAGGTAGCTGAACACCGCCAGCATCTGGCCGATCGACAGGTCGGAGAACAGCACCGTGAGCATGGCAGCGGCACGGAAGATGTCGATGCCGAACTGGAACAACAGACCACTGGCGCGACCGCTGGCGTCGCTCTTCCACTGCGAGGCAACCGCGTAGTCGCGCACCTCGCGGGCGCGCAGCCCCAGGCGGCCGAGGAAGTAGCCCTGGCGGTTGCTGGCGCGGATTTCCTGGATCGCGTCGAGGGTCTCGGTCAATGCCTGGGTGAAACGTGCGGTGCTGTCGTTTTCGAGCTTCTTCAGGTGCTTGACGCGCTTGCCCAACTGCACGGTGAAATAGATCACCAGCGGGTTGAACAGCAGGATCAGCAGCGCCAGCTGCCAGTGCATCCAGATCAGGATGGCCGCGGTGCCGGTCAGCGTAAGCACGGCCACCAGGAAGCGACTCAGGGTTTCGCCGACGAACTTGTCGAGGGTGTCCAGGTCGGTGACCAGGTGGGTGGTCACCGTGCCGCTGCCCAGGCTTTCGTACTCCTTGAGCGAAATGCGCTTGAGCCGCTCGATCAGGCGGATGCGCAGGCGGTAGACGATGTCCTTGGCCAGGCCGGCGAACAGCTTGGCCTGGACCACGTTGAACACCAGCGCCGCCAGGCGCAGGCCGAGGGTGGCGCACAGCATCAGCCCGATGTAACCGGCGGCCACCTGCCAGCCCGCGGGCAGGAAATTGTTCATCCACTTCAGCGCCGCGTCGCCATGCCCCAGCAACACTTCATCCACCAGCAAAGGCAGCAGCAAGGGAATCGGCACGCTGCACAGGGCGGCAAGCACGGCCACCAGGTTGGCAGTCCACAGGGCTTGCTTGTGGTGCAGGGCCAGACGGCGGATTTCCGCCCAGCTCAGGCGATCGGGCACAGCGGGGGACTTCCCTGGCACAGGGTCTGGCGACCCTGGCAGGTCAAGCACAGGCGGCCTGCTGCAGCCAACGGCCGAGCAAAGGTTGCAGGCTTTCCAGCGGCTGGTAGCCATTGGTCAGCAGGGCCAGTTGGCCATTGCGCTCGGCCAGCAGCGTGGGGAAGCCAGCGATGCCCAGGTCCTGCACCCAGGCGAAATCGGCACTGGTGGCGACTCGGGTGTCAGGGAGGGTGAAGCGCTGGGAGAACTGTTCGCGGTCGAAGCCGGCCTGCTCGGCCAGCTCCACCAGTTGCGGGGCGCGGGTGACATCCACGCCCTGTTGGTAGAACGATGCCTGGATCAGTTGCAGCAGGCGCCAGGCCCGCTTGTCGTCCAGCTCGCGTGCCGTCACCAGGGCGCGGCACGCCGGCTCCGTGTCGTAGACGAAACCGTCGGGCATCGCGTCGTCGAAACGGAACGGCTGCCCGGTGGCGTCATGCACCGCCTGCCAATGCTCGAGGATGTACTTGCGGGTCGAGGCGTCCAGGGCGCTGCCGCCGGTGCGCAGGCCGCCCGGCACCAGGCGGGTCTCGACACCCGCCTCAAGGGCCTGGGCGATCAGCGCCTCGGCCACCGGGGCAAAGCCCCAGCACCAGGAGCACATCGGGTCCATCACATAGAGCAGGCGTGCGGACATGCATCAGGCCTCGGCTTTGTAGTTGAAACCGATCGGGTGCGGCTGGTTGCGCGCCTTGGCCAGCTCGATCTGCTTTTGGCGGTCGATGGCGCTGCGCCGGGTCTTCTCGCTCAGGCTGTCCCAGCAGTGCGGGCAACTCACGCCTGGCGAATAGTGCTCCGACTCCCGGTCCTTCACGTCAATCGGGTGGCGGCAGGCATGGCACTGGTCGTACTCGCCCTCGGTCAGGTCGTGACGCACCGTGACCCGATTGTCGAAGACGAAGCAGTCGCCGTCCCAGAGGCTTTCTTCCTGGGGTACTTCCTCGAAGTATTTCAGGATGCCGCCCTTAAGATGATAGACCGCTTCGTAGCCCTCACCGAGCATGTAGCTGGAGGCCTTCTCGCAGCGGATGCCGCCGGTGCAGAACATGGCGACCTTCTTGTGCTTGCTCGGGTCGAAGTGGGCCTTGATGTAGTCGGGGAACTCGCGGAAGGTCTCGGTCTTCGGGTCGATGGCACCCTTGAAGGTGCCGATGGCCACTTCATAATCATTGCGGGTGTCGATCAGCAGCACTTCCGGGTCGCTGATCAGGGCGTTCCAGTCTTTCGGATCGACGTAGGTGCCGACCGCCTTGTTCGGGTCCACGCCCGGCACGCCGAGGGTGACGATCTCTTTCTTGAGCTTGACCTTGGTGCGATAGAACGGCTGCTCGTCGCAGTACGACTCTTTATGGTCGACGTCCACCAGGCGTGGGTCGTTGCGCAGCCAGGCCAGCAGCGCGTCGATGCCTTCGCGGGTGGCCGAGACAGTGCCGTTGATACCTTCGTTGGCCAGCAGCAGGGTGCCTTTTACGCCGTTGTCGAGCATGGCCTTGAGCAGCGGTTCGCGCAGTTCGACGTAGTCTTCCAGGGTGACGAACTTGTACAGCGCCGCCACGACGATCGGTTGGGTCATTGCGTTGAATCTCCAGGTGGTTGCCCTCGTAAGGGGCGGACCGGAATGACAAATGCAATCATGGCGACGCCATCGCGGGGCAAGCCCGCTCCCACGCAGCGTTCAGTGGCTGGCGTGTGAGCGGGCTTGCCCCGCGATGGCGTCGACAGGATGTCTGTGAGGCGTGCAGTCTACCAGAATCCCGGAAAGGATTCAGTGCTTGCCGCCGCCGGCACACACCGGCGAGGCCGGTGCCACACCGACCGCCGCCCATTCCTCGGGCGTGTAGGTGTGAATCGCCAGGGCGTGGATCTGGCCCATCAGATCACCCATGGTGGCGTAGACCTTCTGGTGGCGCTTGACGCTGTTCAGCCCGGCGAACTGCTCGCTGACCATCACTGCCTTGTAGTGCGTTTCCTGGCCACGGCTGTGCATGTGGCTTTCGTTGTGCACTTCGAGGTGTTGCGTGCCCAGCGGCGCCAGTTGCTGTTCGATGCGTTGCTGCATGCTCATCGCGTCACGCTCACTTCTTCGCCGGGGCCTTGCCGGCGCTTGGGTCGAGTTCCTTGGTCATGTCTTCGAGCAGCTTGTTGACCACTGGCACGGCCGGTTCCAGGCTCTGCTGGGTCAGCTGGGCGGACTGCTGGGTGACCTTGGGCATTTCCCGCAGGACCTTCTTGCCCAGCGGCGATTGGTAGAACTTGACCAGATCGTTCAGCTCGGCCTCGGTGAAGGTCGCGGTGTACAGGTCGACCATCTTCGGCTTGAGTTTTTTCCAGCCGATGGCGTTGTCCAGGGCGGCGTTGGCCTTGGCCTGGTAGCTGTCGAGCACGGTTTTCTTGGAGGCCGGCGCCTTGGTCTGCTCGAAGCGCTGGGCGAACATCTGCTGGACCTGCATGTACACCGGGGTGCCCAGCTTGTCGGCATTGGCCAGGGTCAGGAATTTCTCGGCGGCAGCGTTGTGGGCTGGAGTGGCGGCGAGTACCTGGCCGCTGGCGCAAACCAGGGCAACGGCGGCACAGAGGACACGGAGACGGGTCATTGCATTTCCTTCAAGAAAGGGAGGCGAGTACCTCAGAGTAGAGCATTCTGCGCTGTGATGGCGAAGTGCTCAAGTGGCACGACGAGCGATGGAACCGCTCTGTCGAATCAGGGCCTAAACTGCGATTTCGAACCACAAAGGAGTGAGCGCAGCATGAGCCGTATCGAGACAGACAGCCTGGGCCCGGTCGAAGTTCCAGAGGGCGCCTACTGGGGTGCGCAAACCCAGCGTTCGCTGATCAACTTCGCCATTGGCAAGGAGCGCATGCCGCTCGCGGTGCTGCACGCCCTGGCGCTGGTCAAGAAAGCCGCTGCCCGGGTCAACGACCGCAACGGCGACCTGCCCGCCGACATCGCCCGCCTGATCGAACAGGCCGCCGACGAAGTGCTCCAAGGCGAGCACGACGACCAGTTTCCGCTGGTGGTGTGGCAGACCGGCAGCGGCACCCAGAGCAACATGAACGTCAACGAGGTGATCGCTGGCCGCGCCAACGAGCTGGCCGGCAAGGGGCGCGGCGGCAAGGTGCCGGTGCACCCCAACGATCACGTCAACCGCTCGCAGAGCTCCAATGACTGCTTCCCCACCGCCATGCACATCGCCGCGGCCCAGGCGGTGCATGAGAAACTGCTGCCGGCGATCGCCGAACTGTCGGCCGGCCTGGCCGAGCTGTCGGCGCGCCACTCGCACCTGGTGAAAAGCGGGCGCACGCACATGATGGACGCCACGCCGATCACCTTCGGCCAGGAAGTCTCGGCCTTCGTCGCCCAACTCGACTACGCCCAGCGCGCCATCCGCGCGACCTTGCCGGCGGTTTGCGAGCTGGCCCAGGGCGGTACCGCCGTGGGCACCGGGCTCAATGCCCCGCACGGTTTCGCCGAAGCCATCGCCGCGGAGCTGGCCGCTTTGTCCGGCCTGCCGTTCGTCACCGCGCCGAACAAGTTCGCCGCCCTTGCCGGCCACGAGCCGCTGACCAGCCTGGCCGGCGCGCTGAAGACCCTGGCCGTGGCCCTGATGAAGATCGCCAACGACCTGCGGCTGCTGGGTTCCGGCCCGCGCGCGGGGATTGCCGAGGTACGCCTGCCAGCCAACGAGCCAGGGAGTTCGATCATGCCCGGCAAGGTCAACCCGACGCAGTGCGAGGCCTTGTCGATGCTGGCCTGCCAGGTGCTGGGCAACGATACGGCGATCGGCTTTGCCGCAAGCCAGGGCCACCTGCAACTGAACGTGTTCAAACCGGTAATCATCCACAACCTGCTGCAGTCGATCGAACTGCTGGCCGATGGTTGCAGCAACTTCCAGCAGCACTGCGTGGCCGGCATCGAGCCGGATGCCGAGCAGATGGCGGCGCACCTGGAGCGTGGATTGATGCTGGTGACAGCGCTGAACCCGCACATTGGCTACGACAAGGCGGCGGAAATCGCCAAGAAAGCCTATGCCGAGGGCAAGACCCTGCGCGAGGCGGCGCTGGAGCTCAAGTACCTGACCAACGAGCAGTTCGACCAGTGGGTGCGACCAGAGAACATGCTGGCGCCCGGCGGCAAGGGTTGATCCAGCGGCCTCATTGCGGTGCGCCGTGATGAGGCCGTCAATCAACCAGCGCGCGACGCGCTTTCCAGCCAGCCACCAGCGATGGCCCCAGCGCCACCAGCGCCGAACCCACTACCACGGTCACCGCCCCGACATACCCCAGGCCATTGATCTGCTCGGCATGCACGTAGTCCGGCCATAGCCAGGCCGCCAACGCTACCGCAACGAACGTCACCAGCGGCGTCAGCGCCAGGGTCGCGCTCACCCGCGAGGCCTCCCAATGCGCCAGTGCCTCGGCGAACGCGCCATAGGCCACCAGCGTGTTCAGGCAGCAGGCCAGCAACAACCAGCCCTGCAACGGGCTGAGCTGCAACGCCTCCAGCGGATGCACCCAAGGCGTCAGCAGCAGCGCGCAGCAGATGTAGATCACCATCATCACCTGCTGCGAGCTCCACACCGTCAACAGTTGCTTCTGGCTCAGGGCATAGAACACCCAGATGCTGGTGGCCAGGATGATGGTCAGCACACCCGTGGTGTAGGTGCCGAGTGACGTGAGCAGTTCTTCCAGGCGCTGGTTGAAGAACAACGCGAAGCCCAACAGCAGCACCAACAGCCCCAGGCCTTGCCCCACGCTGAAACGCTCTTTGAAGACGAAGACGCTGGCCACCAGCAACAGCACCGGCCCCAGTTGCACCACCAGTTGCGCGGTACCGGGACTGAGCAGGTTGAGCCCGACCAGGTACAACACGTAGTTGCCGACCAGACCCGTCACCGCGACGGCCACCAGCCCCTTGCCCTTGACGCCGAGTCGGCTGAACGACGGCAGTCGCCGATTGGCCGCCAGCCACGCGAACAGCAGGCCCCGGATACGCTCAGGCGATACCAGGTTACGGTCACCGGGTCCATCACCTGCAGCACCTGCTTGAGCTTGATCGGCAGAATGCCCCAGAGAAACGCGGTCAGCAGCGCCAGCAGCAGGCCCTGGACCCAGCGTCCGGAAGAAATGTGCATGGTGTCCTCGAATCAGGCCTTGGCGGGGGAAGCTGCAGTCTAAAGGCTTGCCGGGAAGGATGTGGTGGGAAAAGATTTCATCAGGTCATTCCCTGGATGCATGCTCAATGCGCGGGCGGGCTTTCGTGGGAGCGGCGGTGCGCCGATGCGACTTGCCCCGCGATAGGGCCAAGCCAACCCCCATACACGATCCGCCTACTTCTTGTCCTTGGCAAACGCTGCCTCCAGCGCCTCATTGATCGTGCGCAGCACCTTTACCCGCGCCCAGCGCTTGTCGTTGGCCTCCACCAAGGTCCACGGCGCGATCTCGGTGCTGGTGCGGTCGACCATGTCGCCCACCGCTTCGGAATAGACATCCCACTTGTCGCGGTTGCGCCAGTCTTCCTCGGTGATCTTGTAGCGCTTGAACGGGATCTGCTCGCGCTCCTCGAACCGCTCCAGCTGGGTCTGCTGGTCGATGGCCAGCCAGAACTTGACCACCACCACGCCAGCACTGCTCAATTGCTCCTCGAAATCGTTGATCTCGCTGTAGGCGCGCATCCAGTCCGCCGGGCTGCAGAAGCCCTCGACCCGCTCCACCAGCACCCGGCCATACCAGGAGCGGTCGAAGACGGTGAATTTGCCACGCGCCGGTATGTGCCGCCAGAACCGCCAGAGGTACGGCTGGGCACGCTCTTCCTCGGTAGGCGCGGCAATTGGCACGATGCGGTACTGGCGCGGGTCCAGCGCCGCCGCCACGCGGCGAATGGCCCCGCCCTTGCCGGCAGCGTCGTTACCTTCGAAAACCGCCACCAGCGCATGCCGGCGCATGTGCTTGTTACGCAAAAGCCCCGCCAGGCGTGCCTGCTCGGTGACCAGCTGCTCTTCGTAATCGCGTTTGTCCAGGCGCTTGCTGAGGTCAAGCGCGCCCAGCAGGCTCTTCTGGTCAATGCTGCGCCCCAGCGGTGTCACATTGCCCTGGTGCTTGAGTGGCTTGTTGTCCAGCGCCGCCTGCAGGCTCTCCAACAGAATGCGCCCCACCGCGAGGCTGCGGTAATACGGATCGACGCCCTCGATCACGTGCCAAGGCGCGTAGTCGCGACTGGTACGACGCAGCACCCGCTCGCCGAAGCGCACGAAGCGGTCGTAGGTTTGCGACTGCTGCCAGTCCAGCGGGCTGATGCGCCAGTTGTGCAGCGGGTCTTCCTTGAGCGCCTTGAGCCGCGCCTTCATCTGTTTCTTGGACAAGTGGAACCAGAACTTGATGATCAGCGCGCCCTCGTCGCACAGCATCTGCTCCAGGCGCTCGGCGCCGGCGATGGCCTGGTCGAGCACCGCGTCCTTGAACTGGCCGTGCACCCGCCCTTCGAGCATCTGGCTGTACCAGTTGCCGAAGAACACGCCCATGCGCCCCTTCGGTGGCAGCGCCCGCCAGTAGCGCCAGGCCGGCGGGCGAGCCAGCTCTTCGTCGGTCTGCTGGTCGAAGGTGCGAACCTCGATCAGCCGCGGGTCCATCCACTCGTTGAGCAGCTTGACCGTCTCGCCCTTGCCGGCGCCCTCGATGCCGTTGATCAGCACGATCACCGGAAAGCGCGCCTGCTGCTTGAGTTCGTACTGGGCTTCGAGCAGGGCCTCGCGCAGGGCGGGCACTTCGGCTTCGTAGGTGTCCTTGTCGATGCTGTGACCGATTTCGGCGGATTCGAACATGGAGGGCTCCTTCAATGGATAAGCAAGATTAGCGGATCGAGCAGGATTTTTGCGCCCTCTGCGCTCAGCATCGCGACACCAGGCCGCTGCCACGAACGACGCAAGCGTCTGCAGATAGCTTAAGATCCACCCTTTGCTGCAACCGAGCCGACCATGTCCGACACCCTCCTCCCTACACAGGCCCAGATCGACTGGGATGACCAGGGCCGCCCCCACTCCCGGCAATACGACGATGTCTACTTCGCCATCAACGAAGGCATCAACGAGACCCTGCATGTGTTCATCGAGCAGAATCACCTGCGCCAGCGCTTCGCCGAGCTGGAGCCGCATGCCTGCCTGGTGATCGGTGAAACGGGTTTTGGCACCGGCATGAACTTCTTCTGTGCCTGGCAACTGTTCGCGGAGCTTGCGCCCGCCGAGGCGCGACTGCATTTCGTCAGCGTCGAGAAGTACCCGCTGGCCCGCGACGACCTGGCCCGCGCCATGCAACTGTGGCCGGAGCTGGCCGCCTTCACCCAGCCGTTGCTGGAACAGTACGTGGCGATCCACCCAGGCTTCCAGCAATTCAGCCTCGCCGGTGGCCGCGTCACCCTGACCCTGATGATCGGCGACGCGCTGGAACAGTTGCCTCAGCTCGATGCCCGCATCGACGCCTGGTTCCTCGATGGCTTCGCCCCGGCAAAGAACCCCGACATGTGGACGCCAGAACTGTTCGCCCAGCTGGCTCGGCTGTCGCACCCCGGCACCACCCTGGGTACCTTCACCACCACCGGCTGGGTGCGTCGCTCGCTGATCGAGGCCGGCTTTACCATGAAGAAAGTGCCGGGCATCGGCAAGAAGTGGGAAGTGATGCACGGGGTCTACAGCGGTGCGCCGGCCACTGGCGCACCACCCTGGTACGCACCCCCGACAGCCGCATCGGGGCCACGCGAAGCGCTGGTGATCGGCGCCGGCCTGGCCGGCAGCGCCACCGCCCAGAGCCTGGCAGCACGGGGCTGGCAGGTCTGCGTGCTGGAGCGCCACGACGGCCCGGCCCGGGAGGCCTCGGGCAATCCACAAGGCGTGCTGTACCTCAAGCTTTCCGCCCACGGCACCGCCCTTTCGCAGATGATCCTCGCCGGCTTCGGCTACACCCGCCGCTGGCTCGAGCACCTGCAGCATGGCCAGGACTGGGAGGCCTGCGGCGTATTACAACTGGCTTTCGATGACCAGGAGAACGCGCGCCAGGCCAAGCTGGCCGCGGCCTTTGACAACAGCCTGCTACAGCGCCTGGAGCGCGCCCAGGCCGAAGCCATCGCCGGGGTCGCGTTGCCCAGCGGCGGCCTGTACTACCCAGAAGGTGGCTGGGTGCACCCGCCTGCGCTGTGCCAGGCCCAGCTGGACCACCCGCGCATCCGCCTGCTTACCCACGCCGATGTGCTCGAGCTGCGCCGTACCGATGGGCTGTGGCAGGCCTGGGAGGGTGAACGCCTGTTGGCCAGCGCACCGCTGGTAGTGCTGGCTGGCGCCGCCGATATCCGCCGTTTCCCGGCGTGCGCCGGGCTGCCGCTCAAGCGCATTCGTGGGCAGATCACCCGCCTGCCCGTGACCGAAGGCAGCCGTGCGCTGCGCACCGTGGTCTGTGCCGACGGCTACGTGGCACCCCCGCGCGGGGACGAGCACACCCTTGGCGCCAGCTTCGACTTCAACAGCGAAGACCTGGCACCGACTGTGGCCGAGCATCAAGGTAACCTGGCACTGCTCGATGATATCTCGCCAGACCTCGCCACCCGCCTGTGCACCGCCGAGCTGGACCCGGCGCAGTTGCAGGGCCGGGCGGCGTTTCGCTGCACCAGCCCGGATTACCTGCCCATCGTCGGGCCGATGGCCGATGTCGAGGCGTTCAACGAGGCTTACGCCATGCTGGGCAAGGATGCGCGGCAGGTACCGGACGTGGCCTGCCCGTGGCTGGAGGGGTTGTACGTGAACAGTGGGCACGGCTCGCGCGGCCTGATCACAGCGCCGTTGTCTGGTGAGTTGATTGCGGCGTGGGTCACTGGTGAGCCGCTGCCGGTGCCCAGGGCGGTGGCCGAGGCGTGCCATCCCAACCGCTTCGCGCTGCGTCGGCTCATCCGCGGCAAGTAGCGCGCCCATTGAACGCAAAAGGCCGCCGCATCGATCGGATGCGGCGGCCTTTTGCCGGGTGCTCAGCGCCGACGCGGCTGGCGCTTGCGCTGTTCTTCGTCGGTCGGGATCGGCACCGGCTGCAACGGTGGCGGGAGCAGGCCCAGGGCGACAGCGAGGTCATGGAGCCAGTTGTACATGCGTTCGTTCATATTGCCCCCTTGACGGGTCAGCCTCTCGGTCAATCAATCTTGCGATGCGTCATACAGATCATAGTCCGATGTCTTGTATTGCGCATGCCTCTGCTTTTACAGATATGGGCGATTCTGACCCGGATCAAGCGCAGATGGCAGCTTCCGACGGTCGGTCAATCGTTTCGCTTTGTTGCAAATCAATCCAGGCCTGCAGATTGGCCCCGCGTTTGCCCTGACGCCACATCAACCAGGTCATCGCATGATCGAACGGTGCCTGCAAACGGTGGGCACGCACCTGGTCGCGCCCTGGCAGGCTGTCGAGCATCGACTGCGCCATCAAAGCCACCCCGGCCCCGGCGATCACGCAAGCCAGCATGCTCTGGTAGGACTCGATCTCCATCACCCGGCCCATGGGCGTGTGGGCATGGGCATACCAGGCTTCCAGACGCATGCGGTAGGAGCAGCCCTGGCGGAAGGTGAACACCGCCTTGCCGGCGACATCCCTGGCGCTGTGCACCACCGGGTGCTCGGGGCTGGTGATCAGTACCAGCGTTTCCTCGCACAGTGGCACGCCATCCAGCCCGGCCAGGTTGAGCGGGCCGTCGACCAACGCCGCGTCCAGCCGATGGCTGAGCACGCCTTCGAGCAGTTCGGCACTAGGCGCCGCCTGGACCTGCAGGTTCACTGCTGGATAGGCCTGGTGATAACGCGCCAGCAGCGCCGGCAAGTGGATGGCCGCCGTGCTGTACATGGTGCCCAGCACGAAATCTCCCGCTGGCTGGCCACCCTGCACCGCCGCGAGCGCCTCGTCACGCAGGTTGGACAGGCGTTGAGCATAATCCAGCAGTACCTTGCCAGCCGGCGATAACTGCAAACGCTGGCGCTCGCGCAGGAACAGTTCCACCCCCAGTTGCTCCTCGAGCTGACGCAGACGTGTCGACAGGTTCGAGGGCACCCGGTGCAAGCGTTCGGCGGCGCGGGTCAATGACCCCTCCTCGGCCACGGCCTGGAAGATGCGCAGTTGGCTGAACTCCATGAGATTCTCCAAAACAGAACAACTTCATCATCATTATTCAATTTTATTGAAAGTCAATGCACCCTACCCTGCCATCCATCGCATCCCCTTCGTGCAGGAGATTTTCCATGTCGCCCTTCGTGCAACTGCTGGCCAGTGCCGTGGCCCTGATGATGGCCATGGGTATCGGCCGCTTCGCCCTGACCCCGCAACTGCCCCGGCTGATCGCCGAGGGCCAGTTCGACCTGACCGCTGGCGGCCTGGTCGCCGCCGCCAACTACCTGGGCTACTTCCTCGGCGCGGTGGACGCCATGTTCGCCCGCCAGCCACGCCAGGTCCGCCTGCGCCTGCATGGCGGGCTATGGCTGTGCGTATTGCTGACCCTGGCGTCGTGGGCGGCCGACGGGTTCTGGAGCCATTTGCTGCTGCGCTTCGGCACCGGCGTGGCCAGCGCCTGGGTGCTGGTGATGATCGCCAGCCTCAGCCAGCAACTGGCCAGTGCCCATGGCCGCCAGCGCCTCGGCGCACTGGTGTTCGCCGGGCCCGGTGTCGGGATTGCGGTGACAGGCTTGCTGGCCTTGGCTGCGCACCTCCGGGGGCTGGATTCGGCGGCCCTGTGGCTGGTTTACGGGGTCGCCGCACTGGTCATGCTGCTTGCGGTGCTGCCGTGGCTGCCGCGAGCGCTCGAACCCGTCACCTTGCCCCTTGGCAGCGACCGCGGCCCCAACAATGGCATCGGCCGGCTGGGCCTGGTCTACGCACTATACGGGATCGGCTACATCCTGCCGGCCACCTTCCTGTCGCAGATGGCCAGCCAGCAGTTCCATGGGCAATGGCTGGCCGACCTGTTCTGGCCGGCGTTCGGCCTGGCCTCGGCGCTGGGTGTGATGATCGTCAGCCTGCGCCGCCCGGGCCGCACCTCGACCTGGCTGAGCATCACCCTGTGGCTGCAAGGGCTGGGGGTACTGGCCTGCCTGCTGGGGGGCGGCGTAGGCCTGGCATGGGGCGTGCTCCTGTGCGGCGGGCCGTTCCTGGCCTGCATGCAACTGGTGATGCAGCGCTCGCGGGAGCTGGCGCCCCATGCCACGCAGCGCAATGCCGGGATGTTGACCGCTTGTTTCGCCCTTGGGCAATTGAGTGGGCCGCTGCTGGCGGCGTTGAGCAACCACTACAGTGCCAGCCTGCAGCCTGCCTTGGTGCTGGCAGCGACAGGGCTGGCCATGGCTGGCGTGCTGGTCATCACGGGAAACCGCAGTTTGCAGGGCTGCCCATCAAGAACCCGAATGGCCTGACAGGGCTGCAAAAGGTCGAAACCATTTGCAGCCTTTGCCATTGTATTTTATAAACTACATTCACTCGATGAAAACCATCGAATCCAGCAGTTTCAGGCATTGGCTGATCGGGCTTCGGGATGCCACGGCAAGGGCCAGAATCGTCGCTCGTGTCAACCGACTCAAGGAAGGGCTAGCGGGTGACGTTTCACCGGTCGGCCATGGCATGAGTGAGCTGAGAGTCCATTACGGCCCAGGCTATCGGGTGTATTTTCACCAATACGGCGATACCTTGATCATCCTGCTTTGCAGCGGCGACAAAAGCAGCCAGCAACGGGACATCAAGGCAGCCCGGCAGATCCTGCAGTCGTGGAGGATGCAAAATGACTGAAACGTTCCATGAGTTCGACGCCGCCGCCTATCTGACTTCCCCGGAAACCATCGCGCAGTTCATGACCGATGCATTGGAGACAGGGGATGCAGCCTACGTAGCAAAAGCCGTGGGCGTGGTGGCTCGCGCCAGGGGCATGAGTGAACTGGCAAAGGAAACAGGCCTGTCTCGCGAGCAGCTTTACCGCTCGTTCAGTGAACACGGCAACCCAACGCTCAAATCGTTCCTGACTGTAATGAAAGCGTTGGGAATAGACATGGCTGCCAGACCCCACTTATCCCAGCAAGGTGTAGGCTAGGCGAAATGCCTTGCCGGTCCTGTGGCATCTAATACCTCAAGGACCGGCACTTGCTTGCGCCCTGTCATCCCACCAGTTTTCGCAACTGCTGCCGCACCCACGCCTCGGCGCTGACCATGATCACCCCGAGCAGCACCATCACCGCGCCGATCACGAAGTTCAGGCTCAGCGGCTCGTCCAGCAGCAGCACACCAAAGGTCACCCCGAACAGCGGCGTGATGAAGGAAAACACCGCCAGGTTCGAGGCCAGGTACTTGCGCAGCAACCAGAACCAGGTCAAGTAGCTCACGAACGACACCACGATCCCTTGGAACAGCACACTGCCCACCGCCAGCGGGGTCAGCGAGAAGTCAGCGATCTGTCCACTCACCAAGGCGATCAGCACCAGCCCGACAAACCCCACGGCCAGCTGGTAGAACAGGGTCAGGGTCGCTGGCGCCTCGGACAACCGCGAGCCGCGCACCACCACCGTGGTCGCGCCCCACGCCAGGCCCGCGAGGATCGCCAGCGCGTCACCAAGCAGCATGCGCCCATCGAGGTGCTCCAGGGAAACACTACCCGCGAAGGCCAGGGCAATCCCTGCAAACGCCAGCAGGATCCCCAGCCACTGCAACAGCCGCAACCGCTCGCTGGGCATCATGAAATGCAGCCCCAGGGCGGTGAAGATCGGCGCGGTGTAGAGGAACACCGACATATGCGCCGCCGAAGTCAGTTTCAGCCCCTCGGCGATGAACAGGAACTCCAGGCCGAACAACGCGCCGGCCAACAGCCCGGCGCGCCAGGTGCTGCCGACCTGGTTCCAGCCCCCGCGGAAGCAGACCAGCAGCCCCACCAGCAACGCGGCGATACCATTGCGAAACGCCGCCTGCATGACCGGTGCGATATCCACCGCGGCGGATTTGATCAGCACCTGCTGGCAGCCCCAGATCAGGCACAGCCCCAGCATGACCTGGAAAGCAAAAGCGTCGGGGTTCTTGCGGACCGCGGTCATGGGCGGCCCCTCTGCGGGTTGAACGACATGGCAAGGCTCGGCGGTGAGAATGGATCCCGATTATCGGGGGACCGGCCTTGCCGATGCCAGTCTAAATTGACCCGCCGGCTATCTGCGCCTTGGCCGAGACACGCTCGAAGGTGGCTTCGTCCAGGGCATCGGCCTGTTCATCGAGCACCTGGCGCGGATGTTCGAAGCCCGGAATGCTGCTGTCGATCAGGCTGAGCAGGCGCGAGCCGCGCGGGCTGAGGACGAAATTCTCGCCATTGCCGCCTTCCGCTTCAGGCCGGCTCTCGATAAAACCGCGTTCGAAGAGGATCTTTTCGTACTTGCAGGCCTGGGCCTTGAGCTGGTTCAGATCACCCGGCGCCTCGCCATCGGCGGCCAGCGCGGTGGCATGCTGCTCGGCATAGGGGCGCGGTGTAAAACTGTGACCGGCGCCGTTCTGCACTTCGTGCAGCAAGCGTTCGATCAGGTCCCAGTCGTATGTGCTCATGGGGTAAGCCTCCTGCTGTGGACAAGTAGGTACACAGCGTGGGACTGACAGCGGTTGCCAGGTGTTCCATCAAAACCACGAACCCGCTCATTGCTCTGCGCAGCGCGCCCTGCAGGTTACAAGTCGTTCAGCATTTCACGGATGTACTCGGAAAAACTGTCCGCAACCTGATGAGCCTCACGGCTCACCGGGTCGATATCGACGACCACCCAACCGTTGTTCGTGTCAAACCCTGAACAGTATCCCTGCAGGTCATCCCCGAACAGCAGTATGCCTTCCAGGGCGTTTTCCCCCTCCTCATCGTAGACCTGGTCAGGCGTAAGCAGGCCTTCGTACAACATATAGGCCGCCTCACCCACTTCCCCCCATCCAAGCTCCCTGATGAATGCCAGGTAATCAGCCGGCACCTGCGAATGGGCGCCAGCCAGCGCAGAGAGCACCTGCGCTTCGGCGGTCGCCAGTTTGGAAAGGGGGCCGGACACCTTGTCCGGCTGTAGATCGTCATACATTCCCATTCACCCTACCCTCTTATCGTGATGTGAAGATTTCCCTGCCCACACTGTCTTTCCCATGGATGCCACCTTGATGCTGGTCGGGGAAGCGTGCCGGGTGCATGTTCCACCATTCGTTAGGTCCGCCGAACCCACTTTCGATGATGTGGTGCGCATCGTAGGGCTGTCCGGCCTTGCGCACCACCTTTGTCCCATCCTTGCTCATCACATTTTCGGTGTAGCGGGGCCACGTCTGGCCTGTCTTGGTTTCCCACTGGCCGATCAGCTCGTCCTTGATCTTGTTGAACTCGCGTCGGTGTTTCTGGGTTTCCTTGGGCGTGAGCTTGGTGTAGTTCTTTTCCCGCAAGGCATTTGCCAGGTTGTCGCGTTGCTCGGCGGTGACTTTCAGGCCCGTGTGCGCCTCCAGCTCATTGAGATAACGCCGTGCCTGGCTGGAAAGCTGGGTGAACGCCGATGCCGGCCCCTTGGGCGGCCCCTCGCCGGCAGGAGGCTCGTGCGGCTTGCGGGTGTCCGGCACATCCAGGTGAGAGCCCGGCCCATTGCTTCCTTCATGGTGGGTGCCGCCCTTGCGTCCTGGTATGGCGCCCATGATCACGCTGGTGATCAACTTGCCACCGCCAATCAGGAAGTCGCCGCCTTCCTTCTTGTCGAGGTCGCCCTCTCCCTCCATGCGCTCGGCAATGTACTTGCCAACCTTCGCCACGGCCTCCTCGACCTTAGCATTGAAGTCCTTGCCCAGCTCCGTCTGGTCGATCACCTGGCTGACAGCCATCTGAATGACAGCCTTGGGGCCTTGCAGCATGGCAATTGCCACGGTGACCGCCTCGGCCGCATCCGGATGCGCACCCAGGTACTCGTTGATGGTAGAGACGTAGGTCAGTGTCCATTGGACGCTGTCGCGCTCCGCCGTGACATGCGTTGTATCAAGCTCAAGAGCCCCCAGTTTTCGCTCGAGCTCCCGGGTGAAATCCTGCGACTGCTCGAACACATGCTCAAGATTGTTGAGCTGCTGCAATACCTGGGTCTGGAAGTCTTCATTGCCCATCAAGACCATGGCATCGCGTGGCGACATCCCTGCCAGGATCAACGACTCGAGGGTGTTTTCCGCCAACGCCCGGCCCGCGACCGCGACAGCGCCGCTGTCCATTGGCCGCCCGGTCATCCGCTGGTAACGATTGACCAGAGCGTTGAGGGCATTGCCGGCCTGTTCGAAGTTCTTCAGCGCCGTCTTGTCGTAGTCGAGCAGCCCATCGCTCCACTTCTGTAGCGTCTCCTTGGGATTGAGCACATCGTTCAGCGAGCTGTCGGTCACATAGAGATCGGTGCGCGACTCCTTGTCCCGCGTGATTTCGTAGGCTTTGTCGAGGTCACGGTTCAGCCCGACGGTGGAGTCCTGGCCGCTCTCGGCGTCCTTGCGCACAGTGATATCACCTGCACCCACGGTGGCACGGACGGTCTGCTCACGGTCCTTTTCATACTCCCAGCCGCTGACGCTCCAGCTGGTCTGGTTCTTCGGGCCCTTCTCGTCGTTACCTGCGTCTGCGGTGACCTTGCCGTTGGAAGGATCCTGCTCGGCACTGGCCGAACCCTTCTTCCAGCTGCCACCCACATTCAGGTAGTAACCGTGCTCCTTGTCCTTGCCGGCAATGTCGCTGAAGCCCAGGGTGCCGGTGTCGAGTTTGAGATTGCCGTTGTCGGCGGCGATCAGCGCACCGTCGAGCTGGGTGTGGTTCTCGGTGCGGATATCGACCTTGTCACGCCCGGTGATGCGAGTCTGGTCCTCGACCCACTCGGTCTTGCCGGTGGTCTTGCCATAGCCGACCGACCCACTGACACCGGCGCCCGGGCCCACGGTGACAGTGGCATTGATGTCGAACTCCTTGCCCTTGACCTTGCCAGTGTCGATGGCCGAGGCCACGTTGAGGTCGCCACCGACACGGCCGATCACTTCGTCGCCGCGTACCTGGGCGCCCTTGATGTTGGTGTCCTTGCCGCTGGTGAACTTCAGCTGGTCACCGGCATACACATAGGCTTGCTGATGACGCTGGGTTTCACGCTCCAGGTCGCCCTTGCCCATGTTGACGCTGGCGTAAACGCCCACACCTTCCGAGCCGAAGGTCAGGCCGACCTCGCCACCGCCGCTATGACGGTTCTGCTCCTGCTGGCTGTCGTTCTTGGCAGCCACGATGTTCAGCTCATTCCCCGCGTTCAACTCCACATCGCGACCGGCCTTGACCTGACTGCCCACGATGTTCAGGTCATTGCTGGCATCGAGCTTGATGTTGCCCCCGGCCTCCAGCTGCGCAGGCGTGGAGGTACCCTGCTGGCTATCGGCACTGGCAGTGCCATGGCTGCCGCCGATGCCGACTTTGAAGCCACCGCTGGTGCCACCATGCACGCCGCCCCAGCTCTGCGACTGGTTGTTTTCCTGGCTGCTGCTGCCCTTGGCGACATCTATGTTGATATCCCGGCCTTTGATGTCGATGTCACGCCCGGCCTGGACCTTGCTGCCCTTGATATTGACGTCGTTGCCAGCCTGCATCTTCACATCGTTGCCGGCGTCCAGCGTCGAAGGCCGATTGCTCTGCTCCACGCTTTGCTGGCTGCTGGTCTGCTTGCTGTTGCCGATCTTGCCGTCACCGGTGGGGCCGGTGAAGAACTGGCCGATGGCATCCACGGTCTGCAAGGTGCTGGAACCCTTGCTGACACCATCCTCGCCCTTGCCGGTATTGCTTATCGCATCCTTGGTACTGCCGGCGTTATGTTTGATCGAGCCGCTGACCCCCTGGCTCTCATACTCGCGCTCCTGCTCCTGAATACGCGTGTCACGGCCGGCATCGATGTTGATGTCTCGTCCGGCGCCAAGGCTGATATCGTGCCCCGCCAGCAAGTCCGAACCGGTCTGGTTGATATCACGTCCAGCATTGATATCCAGGTCCTTGCCAGCCTGGATGCGACTGCCGGCAGCCAACTGCTCGCGCAGGCGGTCCTTGGCTTTCTCTTTTTCAACGCCCGCGAAGAAATTGGTACCGTTGTCGTCGGTGTCCGAATGCAGCCCGACGCTGCTCGACTTGGACCACTGTGTATCGTCACGTTGGTTCTGCGCCGCAGTGATGTTCACGTCACGCCCGGCATTCAGGCTGACATTGCGTCCGGCATTGATGCCGCTACCGAGCACGTTGATATCGCGTTCCGCCTCCAGAGTGGCGTCGCGTACGGCGACCACTTGGCTGCCGACACTGGTGCTGCTGCGCGCTTCATGCCCGGAGGTCTTTGCCGACGCAATCGAGACCGAGGGGATCGAGACGTTTTGCACGCCCGGCAGCATCAACGCTGTCGGCGACAGCATGTCCTTGACCGAAAGCGAGAGCTTGAGCTTCTGCTTGTATTCCTCGCTGCGGCTATAGGCGGTGTCGTTGGCCGACACCAGGTTGACATCGCCCTCGTCGTCCACCAACCCGGCGCGTAGCTCCACATCGTTGCCGGCATTGGCCTTGCTCGCGCGCAAGCGCACATCGCTGCCAGCCGCCAGGACAATGTCGTTGCCGGCATCGAGCTCGCTGCCCACCTGCGTGGCGCGGGTCTGCAGCTGGCTCTTGCCGCTCTTCGACAGGCCCAGGAAGCCGGACTTGGTCTTCTTGCTGAACTCGCCGTGTTCCTCGACGCCGGACAACACCGCCACATCGCGCGTCGCGCCAATCATGAGGTCGCCGCCGGCCTTGAGCTGGCTGCCGATCACCGTGACGTCGCGGCCGCCGTCCAGGGAGATGCCGCCATAGTCCTGCTTGCTGACATTGACGGTGAGATCGCCACCCGCCTCGATCACCGAGGCGACGTTGGTGCTGTGGTAGCTCTCCTTCTGGTTCGAACTCTTGCGACCGAACGACCCCTTGCTCTTCTTGAGGTAATAGGACGCGCTTTCGTTCTGGTCGGAAGCGATGGTCAGGTCGCGCTCGACGTCGATGTCGACATCGCCCTTGCCCTTGACCTGGCTGGCGACGATGGCCATGTCCTGGCCGGCAGACAGCGACACGTCACCCCCGGCCTTGACCGTGGTCGAGACCTGGGTGACCTGGTCCTTGGACTGGGTGACCTTCTTGCTGCGGCTGAAGCTATGGGCTTCGTTGGCGGCGGAGGTCAGGTTCAGGTCCTCGCCTGCGGCCAGGGAGAGGTTGCGGCCCGCGTCGATCTGGCTGGCCACGGCGGTGAGGTCGCGGCCGGCGCCGATGCTCAGGTCGCGACCGGCGGTGACCGTGGCGCCGTGCTGCTGCACCGTGTTGTTGCGCTGCCGGTCGCTGTAGAAGCCTTCGCGCTCCTCGACCGACAGCATGCTGACATCGCGCCCGGCATTGAGGGACAGGTCGCCGCCGCTCTGGATCACGCTGGCGACGTTCTGGATGTCCTGGCCCGCCTTGAGGCTGAGGCTGTTCCCGGCTTCGATACGGGCGGCGTTATCCAGGTAGTCCTTGTGCTGGCTGGTGCCGCCGAAATGGGTGACGGCGCGCACCGGGTCACGCTGGTTGAGGATATCGCCATTGACCGCAGTCAGGCTCACGTCGCGCCCGGTGATGATGCCGCCGGCGCTGTTGCTCAGGTTGTTGCCGGCCAGCAGTTCCAGACGCTCTCCGGCCTGGATCAGGCCAGTGTTGACCAGGTTGTTGCCAGCGGTGGCGGACAGGTTGCGGCTGGCCTGCAAGGTCCCGACGTTGGTCAGGTTCTCGCCGGCGATCAGTTGTACGTCCTGGCCGGCGATCAACGCACCGTTGGGGGCCAGGCGGTTGTTGGCCTGGGCCAGGTAAAGCACCGGGACCAGGACCTCTTCGCCGTTGACCTGGTGTTTTTCCATCCACACGATGTCATGGGTCAGCGCCGCCACCTGGGAGGCCGTCAGGCCCACACCCAGGCTCAGCTGGAGCTGGTCCTTGCTGCGGATGGCGTTGTCCATCAGGTACTTGAACAGCTGATCGCCAGAGGTCTGGCCATCGATGAACTGCTGGCCGGTACGGGCCACCACCGCCTGCTGGATCAGGCGTTGCTCGTAGAGTCCATCACCCAGGCGCTTCCAGCTCTGGTCCGGGTCGTAGCCGAGGTTGCCGAGCAGATAGTCCGAGCTCATGAACTGCTTGAGGTCGGTGAGGACCGGGTTGGTCTCGATCAGGTACTTGTGTGGCTTGCTGGTGTACTGGCTGTCCGGCATACGGGTCACACCCGCAATGTCGGGACGCGCGCTGATCCCCAGGTTGCCGTTGACCGAAGGTTCCCGGGCATCGGCACCGGGATGTCGCGTCGCGCGGTTGACGTCGACCGGCGCGCCATTCGGTGCGTAGACACCGATGGCACTTGCGTTGCCGCCCACGGTACCGCCCTGATGGGCGATGCGGTCGATCTGCTGATGGCTCTGGTTCCCCGCACTGGCATCCACAGCCTGCAGCGCGCCGGGCTGGGCGCCTGGGGTCGACACCTGGCGGCCTTGGGTCAAGACTTCAGCACTGCCAAGCGTCCAGCTCGGGGCTGTACCACCTGCGCCACTGCCGCCCTGACCACTCAGGCGGAACAGTCCATTCTGCCCGGTGGGCAAGGTGAACCCACCCAAGGCGAGGGGGTTGACCTGTTGTTGTGCCAGGTCAGGGGGAAGCTGGGCATGAATATTGATGACCGTGCTGCCGGCAGCGCTCGGCAACTTGGGGTCGAACGCCTTGGCTGCCGGGCCACCGACCGTCAGCCCTTCCTGGATGACGCTGTTGATCACGTCCCTGGTGGCATTGATGCTTACCCGGCCACCCGCCTGTACAACGGCATTCGCCGCACCGACCTGGGTGTCATGCACGATGGTACGAGGGTCGAAGAACGTGACGCCTTGAATCTGCGCGGGCAGCGGCGCTCTCACATCAGGGTTGTATGCCGGCGCGATGTTCAGCGAGCCGATCGAGAATCCGTCAAACCAGCTCTTCCAGCCGATGACCGCGATGGTGTTGTAGTTTGCGGTACCGCCAAGCCGGGTATAGGGCGTGATGCGTGATTCGTTCCAGTTGGCATCCCACATTCGCATCGTGCCTACGACGTTCCTGCCGCCGTTACTGGTGTCCCTTTTATATTCCGGGTCATTGGCAGCGTTGTAACGCATCACTGCGGCAAAGTACGGCATGGCGTATTTGACCTTGTCAACGCCTGTCAGGTAGAACGACTTCAGCTCCGAATAGGTGCCCAGTGCCTCGCCCTTGTTGAGGAAGTTCTGCACATTGACCGTGATATCACGCTGGGCGGTGATCACCGAAGCCGAGTTCTCCAGCCGCCCCCCGAGCACAAACAGGTCGCGGCCAGCACGGATTGCCCCGGCAGGCGAGTCGATCTCGACCTTTCTCTCGTAGTACTCTTCGAGCACCATATGACCGGCGCCCGGCCCAGTCTGACGCATACCGATCGAGCTCCACTTCGGTGTGCCCGTGGTCTTGAAAACCTCCTTCCTGTTCTCGATGGCCTGCGCATTCAGGCGCATGTCCCCGGCACTCTCGAGGCTGCCGGAAATGTTCTCCACCTTGTTCGCCAGCCCGCCCGCGGCATTGCCGGCCACCGTCAAGCCACCCAGGCTGTAGACGTCGCCATAGAAGTTGGTCAAGGCGCCGGTATACAGCTGCATGTCCCCGCCGCTGAACAACAGGCTGTGATCGTTGCGCAGGCTGCCGGTGGTCACCCGCACCAACTGGTTGCCACCCAAAGTCCCCAGGTTGTTCACGCTACCGGCGTTGACCAGCAGATCGCCCGCCGAACTCAGCCGCCCCTGGTTGGTCAGCAGGCCCGCCACATTGATCGTGGTGTTGCCCACGCCCGTGATGCTGGCGTTGCTGCCCAGGTTCATCTGCGCTGCGCTCACCCCCAGGGTACCCAGGCTGTTCACCCGCCCATTGGCGCTGCTGTAGGTACCCCCCAGGTTGAGGCTGAGCGCGCCGTCACTGGCGATCAGGCCTTCGTTGCTCCAGTTGCCGCCGTTGCCCACCAGGCTGTCGAATGCCAGCAACTGGCCGCCAGCGGTCTGGGTGAGGTTGTTGACATTGACCGTCAGGCGCCCGGCCTGGATGGCGCTGCCGTTGGTCCAGCTGTCGGCGGTCAGGGTCAGGCCGCCGCGGGTGCTGAGGCTGCCGCCGGCACGGGTAAGGTTGGCGGTGTCGATGTCGAACACGCCCTTGCCGACGTGCAGCACCTTGCCACCGACGTTCTGCAGCAGGCCGGCGCCGAGGGTCAGGTCACTGTTGCCGATCTCCACCTGGCCATTGCGGTTGTCGAACAACCCGCCAATGGCGAACTGGCTCTTGCCGCTGGTGCCCAGTGCACGCAGTTGCCCCGCCTGGTTGTCCAGAGTGGCAGCCGTGATGGTGAGGGTACTGGCGCTTTCGATGATGCCGCCGCGGTTGTCCAGCGCGCCGCTCAGCCCGATATCGATACGCTGGCCGACCATCTCGCCGCGCGCGTCGCCACCGTTGAGCAGGCTGGCGCCGGTGACCTTGAGCAGGCCACTGGCGGAGATGCCGCCATCGCGGTTGTCCAGTTGCCCGGTGCGGATCACGGTATCACCGCCGAGCGCGGCGATGCGCCCGCCGTGGTTGTCGAGGCTGGCGCTCTGCACATCCAGGCTCAGCGCCTGGAGGATGCCGCGCTGGCCAGTGGCGTCGCTGCCGTTGCGCAGCACGCCGGTGGTGCGCACGCCCAGCGCCTGCTTGAGGCTGGCGAGGATGCCACCGCGGTTGTCAAGGGTGTCGGCGGTCACGGTCAACGCGCCGTCCTGGGCGATCAGCTTGCCGCCCTGGTTGTCGAGCAGGCCGCTGGCCTGCGCGGTGATTGCGCCCTTGGCCTGCACGGTGCCCTTGGCGTTGTTCAGGCTGGCCGCCTGCAGGCCTACGTCGCCCTGCTGGCTGTAGATCAGGCCATCGCCCGAGTTGTTGAGCACCCCGCGGCTGTCGAGCGTGAGCGGGCCATTGGCGGCCAGGGTGCCGCGCTGGCTGTTGTCGACGCTGGCGGCCAGCACCTTGAGCAGGCCCTGGCTGGCGATCTGGCCAGCCTGGTTGTCGACCAGGCCGGCGCGCTGGATCAGCAGGTCCTTGCCGGCGAACAGCTTGCCCTGGCGGTTGAGCAGCTCGCCGAGCAGGTCGAGGGTCAGCGCCCCTTGGGCGGCGAGGCTGCCGTCGGTGTTGTTCAGGCTCGCGGCGGTCAGGCCTAGGTCCTGGCGGGTGGCCACGCGGCCGCCGTGGTTGTCGAGAGCACCGGCGCTGATGACCAGTTTTTCCCCGGCATCGATCAGGCCGCCGTCATGGTTGTCCAGTGCCGCCGTGATGGTCAGCTGCTGGCCGCTGCCGCTGGAGAGGATGCCGTTGGCGCTGTTGTCCAGGCTGGCGGCCTTGACGTCCAGGCGTTGCTGGGCGACCAGCGCGCCGCCGTCGCTGTTGCGCAGCGCGCCGGTCACGGTCGCCTGCACGGCGCCGGAGCGGCTCGACAGGGTGCCCTGCTGGCGGTTGTCCAGACTTTGGCCGGTCACAGTCAGGCCCTGCCAGCCCGAGACCAGGCCGTTGCGGTTGTCGATGGCGCCGCTGGTGATGCCCAGCGTCTGTTCGCTGATCAGCTTGCCGTCACGGTTGTCCAGCTCGCTGACGTCCAGTTGCAGGGCCTGGGCGGTGGAGATCTCGCCGCCCTGGTTGTCCAGTTTGGCCAGGTTGACCAGGGTCAGCGGCCCGGCGGTGGTGATCAGGCCCGCGCCGTTGTCCAGGTCGGCGCCGCCCAGGTCCAGCGCGAGGCTGCTGCCGAGCAGCTTGCCGGCGTGGTTGTCCAGGCCCTTGCTGGTGAGGGCGAGCGCGTCCTTGGCTTCGATGCGGCCGCCGTCGCGGTTGCTCAGCGCGCCGGCATGAATCTCCAGCGACTGGGCGCCGATCAGGCCCTTGAGGTTGTCCAGGCGCTGGCTGACCCGCAGCAGCAGGCGCTGGTCGCTGAGCAGGCGGCCGTTGCCGTTGTCCAGTTGCTCGGCAGCGACGGTGAAGGCCTGGGCGCTGGAAAGCTCGCCGCCCTGGTTGGCCACGGTCTTGAGGTTGTCCAGCTGCAGCGACGGGGCATTGATCAGGCCGCCACGGTTGTCCAGGTGGCCATGGCCCAGGTCGAGTTTTACCGAGGTGTCGCTGAACAGCTTGCCGCCCTGCTGGTCGAGGCCGGTGACCGTGGCGGTGAGCGCTTCGCGGCTGCCCACGCGGCCACCGTCGCGGTTGTCCAGCTGGCCGGCGTGCACGTCGAGGGTGCGGTTGCTGCTGATGCTGCCCTGGCGGCTGTTGTCCAGGTGGCCGGTGCTGAGGGTCAGCTGGCCCTTGCTGGCCAGCGCGCCTTTGTCGGTGTTGTCCAGGCTGGCGCTGGCCAGGGTGATGTCGCTGTCGCTGAGCAGCTCGCCGCCCTGGTTGAGCAGCGCGCCGCCCGTGGTCAGTTTCAGGCGGCCGGCGCTGTCCAGTTTGCCGGTGCTGTTGTCCAGGCTGTGCGCGGCCAGCACCAGCTGGCCCTCGGCGCTGAGCAGGCCGAGGCGGTTGAGGGCCGCGCCGGTCAAGGTCAGGGTCATGTCCCGCTGGCTGGTCAGGCGGCCACCGTCGTTGTCCAGGGTCAGACCGGTCAGGGTCAGGCCGGTCTGGGCCTCGAGGCGCGCCTTGTTGCGGTTGAGCAGTGCCTGTAACGCCAGGGTCATGCCGGTGCCGGCCACCAGCAGGCCGCCGTCACTGTTGTCCAGCGAGGTGCCAGTGACCGCGACAGCGGCCTTGCCGGTGATCTCGCCGCCACGGTTGTCGATGCGGTCGACCTCCAGGGTCAGCGCGCCATTGCTGCCGAGCAGGCCTGCCTCGCGGTTTTCCAGCTCACCGCCCTTGATCCGCAGTTGCTCGAGGCTGATCAGCGAACCGGCGTTGTTGAGCAGGGTGTCGGCCTGGACCTCGCCCTGGCCTTTGCCGGAGACCTTGCCCTTGCTGTTGTCCAGCGTCCCGGCCACAAGGTTGAGGGCGGTGTCGCCCACCAGGGTGCCCTGGCGGTTGTCCAGGCGACCGTCGACGGTCAGCACCAGGCCGGCGCGGCTGCTGACGGTGCCCTCGCGGTTGTCGAGGCTGGCGGCATGCAGGTCCAGGCCCTTGGCCGAGACCAGCCCCTTGGTGTTGTCCAGCGCCTGGGCAATGCGCACCGTCAAGGCCTGGTCGCTGAGCAACTTGCCCTGGCGGTTGTCCAGGGAATCGGCCACCAAGGTGAAGCCCTGCGGGCTGGTGATTTCGCCGTTCTGGTTATCCACGCGGCCGAGGTTGTTCAGCACCAGCACCGGGGCCTTGATCAGGCCATGATTGACCAGCGCGCCCTGGCCCAGGTCGAGGGTGATCGAGGCCTTGCTCAGCATCCGGCCGGCCTGTTGGTCGAAACCGCTGGCGGTCAGGTGCATGGCGCCATCGCTGTCGATGCGGCTGTCGCTGCCTGCGTTGTTGACCTGGCCGGCCTTGAGGGTCAGGCGGTCATTGCCGACCACATGGCCGCTGTCACGGTTGTCGAGGGTGCCGGTGGCGATGTCCATGGCCCCCTGGGCGCCAACTTCGCCGGCCCGATTGTCGAGGCTGGCACTGCGCAGGTCGAGGGCGCCGTCGGCGGTGATCGAACCGCGCTGGTTGTCGACCTTGCCGGTGGTGGCCAGGGTCAGTTTGCCGGCGCTGCTCAGTTCGGCGTCGCTGTTGTCGAGGCTGGCGGCGCCGATGTCGAGGTCGCCCTCGCTGGTCAGCAGGCCCTTGCCGTTGTCCAGCGCCTGACTCAGGCGCAGGCGTGCGCCCTGCTCGGCGGAAACACGCCCGTCGCGGTTGTCCAGGGTCTGGCCGTCGAGGGTCAGTTGGCCCTTGCCGCGCAGCAGGCCCTGGGCCTGGTTGATGACCTCGGCCACCGTCAGCGCCAGGTCGGTGTCGGCCAGGACCTGGCCGCCGGTGTTGTCCAGACGCTGCCCGGTGAGGCTGAGCGCCTTGGCCGCGGACAGCTCGCCGCCGCGGTTGTCGACGCTGTCCACGGTCAGGTGCATGCCCTGCCCGGCGCCGACCACGGCGCCCTGGCGGTTGACCAGTGTGCTGCCCTTGAGGGTCAGCGTGCCGTCGGCGGACAGCTTGCCGCCCAGCTGCTCCAGGCGCGTGACCTGGCCATCGAGATCGCCGCCGCTGGTCAGGCTGCCGCCACTGTTGTCCAGGTGCGCGGCGACCAGGTCGAGGTTGCCCTTGGCGCCAAAGATGCCGAGCTGGTTGAGCAATTCGCTGCCGCTGTAGCGGGCCCCGGCCTGGCCGCTGACCAGGCCCTGGTCGCGGTTGTCGAGGTGGTCGATGGTCAGTGTCAGTGCGCCGTCGGCCTCGATCTTGCCGCCGCGGTTGTCCCAGCGCTGGCCTTGCAGGGTCAGCAGGTCCTTGCCCACCAGGCGGCCACCGCGGTTGTCCAGTTGCCCCGCGTCGATATGGGTGGCGCCCACGCCGTTCACCAGGCCCTTGGCCTGGTTGTCCAGCAGCCCGCTGACCTTGGCGGTGAGCGTGCCGTCGCTGAGCAGCTTGCCTTGCTCGCGGTTGTCGAGGCTGGCGGCGCTCACCTTCAACGCCTTGTCGGCAGCTAGCACCCCTTGGCGATTGTCCACCGCCTGGGCGATGGCCAACTCCAGCGCCCCGCCAGTGACCGTACCCTCACGGTTGTCGAAGCTGCCTGCCGTTACCTGGCCGAGGTCAGCGCTGGAAATCTCGCCGTGGCGGTTGTCGATGGCTGCGCCCGTAACCACTGCCAGGCCCGACTTGCTGGTGACCACGCCGCCCTGGTTGTTCAGGGTCAGGGCGCGGATATCCAGGCCGTCGGCCGACACCAGGCCATCGAGGTTGTCGAGCAACTGGTCGAGGCGCACGGTCAGGGCCTGTTCGCTGTAGAACTTGCCGCCCGTGTTGTCGAGGCTGCGGCCTGCCAGGGTGAAGGCGCCCTTGCCGAAGATCTCGCCACGCTGGTTGTCGATATCGGCAATCTGGCGCAGGTGCAGCTGGTTGGCGGCGATCTTGCCGTCGCGGTTGTCCAGCCGGCCATGGTTCAGGTCCAGGGTCAGCGCGGTGACGCTGCTCAGGTGGCCGCCCTGCTGGTCGAGCCGGCCGACATTGACGCCGACTGCCTGGTTGCCGCTGATATGGCCGCCCTGGCCGTTGTTCAGGGCCTGGGCGCTCAGGTCGAGGGTGGCCTGGCTGGCGATCCGGCCAGAGCGGTTGTCGACCAGCCCCTGGCTGGTGACGGTGATGCCGTGGTTGGCCAGGACCTTGCCAGTGCGGTTGTCCAGGCTGCCAAGGTTCAGGGCCAGGGCATCGAGGCTGGACAGTTCGCCGGCCTGGTTGTCCAGATGGGCCCAGGTGGCGTTCAGCGCGCCCTGGCTGGTGATCTGGCCACGGTCGCCGTTGAGCAGTTGGCCACCGGTGAGGTTCATGCGCCCGTCGGCGAGCACCTTGCCCTGCTGGTTGTCCAGGGTCGCGGCGTTGACATTGAGGTCGCGCCCGGCGCTGAGGCTGCCGCCCTGGTTGTCCAGGCGGCTGCCGGTGGAGACGCTCAGGTCACCGCTGGCGATCAGGCGCTGGTGGCGGTTGTCCACGGCACCGGCGCTGATCTTCAGGTCGGCGTCGGCCACGCGCTCGCCATTGGCGTTGATACCCGCCTGGATACCGCCGAGGTTGCTCAGTTGACCAGCCGCGTCTAGTTGTACCGAACCTGCAGCGGTCAGCCCCTGGCGGTTGACCAGCTCGCCGCGGCTGTCCAGCTGCAGTTGCTTGCCGGCATGCACCGGCCCCTGCGCATCGATAGCCGCCGCCTGCAGGCGTACATCACCGGTGGCGCTAGCCTGGGCCATGCGCAACTGGCCGTTGGCCTCGAGCTGGATATCGCCGCCGCTGGCGATCATCCGCCCGTCCAGGCGCACGCCGACCCCGGCCTCGGTGCCCACCAGCCTGACCGCACCGGCATACATGCCGCCCAAGGCGCTGGAGTCGATGGCCAGGCTCGGCTTGGCACTGCCGTCGTCCTGGCGCGCCGTAGCCGCCAGGGTCCGCGCATCGACATCGTTGCGCCCGGCGACGATGGCCAGGTTGCGTGCCTGGATCTCGGCGTTGATTTTCGTGCTGCGGGCAATCAGCTCGAAGCTGTCGACGTTGCTGGCGTTGAGCCCCGCGCCTTCGATGGCGATATGGCCCTGGTCGACCTGGTAACGGCTCAGCTGGCCGTTCTCGAGCACCGGCTTGCCGGTGCTGAGCGTGGCCTGTGGCGTGTTGATGAAGCCGCAGCCATCGCAGGTGATGCCGTGGGGGTTGGCGACGATGACATGTGCCCCGCGCCCGGCCACTTCGGTGTAGCCGCGCAGCTGGCTGGCGTTGGCGCCGTTGACCTCGTTGAGGATGACGTTGGCCGCCGTGCCCTGCAGGTTGGGGTTGCCGAGGATGATGCCGCCCAGCTGGGTGGCCTGGGTGCGCTCGGTGGCGTTGTTGAGGATCAGCCCCTGCTGGCCGACGTTGTAGTCGCTGAACTGGTTGTGCGACAGGCCGCTGCCGTTGGGCGCGGCGATATTGACGATGGGCACGCCGTTGCCCGCCTGCCCCAGGCTGGTGCCCGGCCCGCTGACCACCACGCCTTCGGCGGCCTGTGCCCACAGCGGTTGCCAGAACATGGCGTTGGCCAGCAGCAGCGCCAGGCCGCGCTTGGGCAACCCGCAGAACTGCTCGCGCGGCTGAATTTTGGCCGAGCGTTGGCGGGCCAGGAAGGCAAACAGGCGGACGTCCATGTCAGGTCTCGCAAATCAGGCGGTCAGGTGCTCATGCTTGCCAGCACACCGGTAAGCATTAGCGAAAAAGAGCGCGAGATACTATTTCGCCATCATGGAAGCGTCAAATTAATATCGTCAAAAAATAGTAGCCGTATGACGGCACCTGTTCCGCCAGTCGCTCGCGCTGAACTTCCGGCCAGCCAGCGACCTCCACCGCACGAATCGACTGACAAGGGAACCGAAGGATGAAACCGCTACCCTGCATCCTCTGCGCGACAACCCTGTTCTGCGCGCAGCCCATCTTGGCCTGCACACCGGAAGAGGCCACGCAGAAAAGAGAGCAACTGGCAGGCCTGGTGAGCCAGCTGACCGAGCAGAACGCTCAAAAGGCCAAGGAAATCAATGAAGAGCTTCAGCACATGGACCTCGGCACCGCCAGCAAGGACCTGCCGGACAAGTGCCAGTTGATCGACAAGCGCATCCAGGAACTTAAAGAAGCGGAAAGGAAAACCTGACGGCGCCTGGATCAGCGCCGCTGCTGGGCCTGCATGTACTGACGAAGCAACTGGTTGATGCGGGTCTGGTAGCCGGCGCCCTGTTCCTTGAACCAGGCCAGTACGTCGGCATCCAGGCGGATGGTGACCGTTTGCTTGGCGGGCACCCGCAATTCGGCACGGCAGAAGAAGTCATCGTCGAGTTCGGGGATGTCCGAGGTATCGACCGGGGCTTGGCCTTGCTCACAGCTTATGGACGGTTTCGACATAGCGCGTTACCTCAAGTCGTGTGGCTCTTCTGGCGGAAATGATGCGGATCACATCACCCTGCCGTTCGGTGTAGGCGACCACGCTGACCCAGGCATTGATCCAGCCCATGCCGATCCAGCGTGCCTCCGGGTACTCGAATCGCTCATCGCGCAGCGCCAGCATCGGCTGGCGGAACATCTCGGGCACATCGTTGAAGTCGATCCCGTGCTTGCGGATGTTGAGCTGGTTCTTTTCCTCGTCCCATTCAAATCGCACTGGACAATCGTATTTACAGCTGTACATACGCTACTCCTCCTTGGCTGCACATGCCAGAGGAGTGTGGCGGTCGGGCGACAAAATGCCCGGGCTGGAACAGGGTTTGGGAAATGGGCTACGCGCCCTGGGGAAAGAGGTGAAGCAACCCGCCACCGTTGCAGTGGCGGGCTCATTGCCGGAGGGGCTTACTCAGCCGCCGGCTTGCGCTTTTTCAGCGGCGCCAGGCCATCGGCGCTGGCCAGTGGCGCGTTGGCCTTCGGCTTGGCGGACGGCTTGCGCTTGGCGGCGCCCTTCTTGTCGGCGCCCGCCTTCTTCTCGGTCTTTTTCTTCTTGGTGCCGGCAGCCTTGCCCGACGCCTTGACCTTCTTCGGACCGTTATAGGTACCCTTGACCTCCTTGATGACGCGGCGCTCGAACTGCTGCTTGAGGTAGCGTTCGATGCTCGACATCAGGTTCCAGTCGTTGTGGGTGATCAGCGAGATCGCCAGGCCTTCGCCACCGGCACGGCCGGTGCGGCCAATACGGTGCACGTACTCGTCACCGCTGCGTGGCATGTCGAAGTTGATCACCAGGTCCAGGCCGTCGATGTCCAGGCCGCGGGCCGCGACGTCAGTGGCCACCAGCACCTTGGAGCCGCCGTCCTTGAAGCGGTCGATGGCCAACTTGCGGTCCTTCTGGTCCTTCTCGCCATGCAGGACGAACGCCTTGACCTCCTTGGCCACCAGGTGACCGTAGATACGGTCGGCCAGGGCGCGGGTGTTGGTGAAGATGATTGCCTTCTTGTAGGTCTCGTTGGCCAGCAGCCACTGCACGATCTGCTCTTTATGCTGGTCGTGGTCGGCGGTGATGATCTGCTGGCGCGTGCCTTCGGCGAGCTGCGAGACGCTGTTGAGCATCAGGTGCTCAGGGTCTTTGAGCACCTTGCCGATGATGTCGCGCAATGCCGCGCCACCGGTGGTGGCCGAGAACAGCAGGGTCTGCTTGCGGTTTTCGCACTCTTTGCACAGGCGCTCCATGTCTTCGGCGAAGCCCATGTCGAGCATGCGGTCGGCTTCGTCGAGGATCAGTACGTCAACGTGGGACAGGTCGAGGTTGCCAGCATTGAGCTGCTCGAGCAGGCGACCCGGGGTACCGATCAGCACGTCCGGCACCTTGCGCAGCATCGCCGCCTGTTCCTTGAAGTCTTCACCGCCGGTGACCAGGCCGGACTTGATGTAGGTGAACTGCGAGAACAGCTGCACCTGCTTGAGGGTCTGCTGGGCCAGCTCACGCGTCGGCAGCAGGATCAGCGCACGGATTTCCACGCTCGGCCCGCTGCGGTCGACCAGGCGATTGAGCAGTGGCAGCACGAAGGCGGCGGTCTTGCCGCTGCCGGTCTGCGCCGTCACCCGCAGGTCACGCCCTTGCAGGGCCAGGGGAATGGCCGCCGCCTGCACCGGGGTCGGCTCGACAAATTTCAGCTCGGCCACGGCTTTGAGCAGGCGTTCGTGCAGGGCGAATTGGGAAAACACGGGGTAACCTCGGGCAAGTGCGAAAAATTCAGTTGCATAGGGTAACGTTTTCCGTGGCCAGAACCGAATTTCTTTTGGCAACTTTGCGCCGATCCACGCTCTAATAACGCTTCGTACCGCAACACAGACCGTTTCCAAGCCCATGGACATCCAACGCTTCTGGCGTGACGCCCTCGACCTCTGGGGCACGCTCGACCAACACCCCCTGCTGCACGCCGCCCTCGGCCTGGCCGTACTGCTGCTCGTCTCGCTGCTGATCGGCCGTCTGGCGCGCTTCCTGATCCTGCACTCCACCCGCCTGCTCGGCCGCCAACAGGCACTCAGGTGGCTCGACGATCTGCGCCACAACAAGGTGTTCCATCGTCTGGCCCAGACCACCCCATCGCTGGTGGTGCAGTTCGGCCTGAAGCTGGTGCCGGAGCTGTCGGCCGCCGCCCAGCATTTTCTCGGCAATGTCGCGCTGGCCGTGACGCTGCTGTTCATGACCCGAGCCCTGTCCTGCCTGCTCGACGCGCTGCTGGACATCTACGCCCGCACCGAACATGCCCGCACCCGCTCGATCAAGGGCTACATGCAGCTAGCCAAGATGATGCTGTGGATCTTTGCCGCCATCGTTATCGTCGCCACCCTGATCGACCGCTCGCCACTGTTGCTGCTGTCCGGTCTGGGCGCCATGTCGGCGGTGCTGCTGTTGGTGTACAAGGACACCCTGCTGTCGTTCGTCGCCAGCGTGCAGTTGACCAGCAACGACATGCTGCATGTCGGCGACTGGATCGAAATGCCCCAGGCCGGCGCCGACGGCGACGTGGTCGACATCACCCTGCACACGGTCAAGGTGCAGAACTTCGACAAGACCATCGTCTCGATCCCCACCTGGCGCCTGATGAGCGAGTCGTTCCGCAATTACCGCGGCATGCAGCAATCCGGTGGGCGGCGGATCAAACGCAGCTTGTTCATCGATGCCGCAGGCGTGCGTTTCCTGACCCAGGAAGAAGAACAGCGCCTGGGCCAGGTGCGTCTGCTCGGCGACTACCTGGCCGGCAAGCGCCAGGAGCTGCGCGAATGGAACGAAGCCCAGGGCCACAACGCCGGGCTGTCGGCCAACCGCCGACAGTTGACCAATATCGGTACCTTCCGCGCCTTCGCCCTGGCGTACCTGAAGAGCCACCCCAACGTGCACCCGAACATGACCTGCATGGTCCGCCAGATGCAGACCACCGCTGAAGGCGTGCCGCTGGAGATCTACTGCTTCACCACCACCACTGTGTGGGCCGAGTATGAGCGCATCCAGGGCGATATCTTCGACTACCTGTTGGCGGTGCTGCCGGAGTTCGGGCTGAGCCTGTATCAGCAGCCCAGTGGTAATGACATGCGTGCGGGGCTGGCGGCCAGGCCGCAGGCGCAACCCCAGCCGCGCGGCCTGGACGTATTGAGCGAGGCTTGACCGTCCAATCGGGGCGCCCGACCGGGCGCCCTTTGCATTGCGCCCCCAAGGCGCACTACCCTGGAGCCATCCATGACGACGTCATCACGGAAGATCGACGGCTCAATCGCCACGCCCATCCCTGACGCTCGACAGACGCCTGCCACAACCTTCGTGAGCGAGCCATGCCTCAGGACATTTCCAGCACTTCACTGCACGACACCCCGCCATCGTCTCGGCGCAAGACCCTCGCCGCCGCCAGCCTCGCCCATGGCGTGCATGATGGCCTGACCGATGTCATCTACGTGTTGCTGCCCCTCTGGCAGGTCGCCTTCGGCCTCAGCTACGCCCAGGTCGGGCTGCTGCGCGGCGCCTACGCCGGCATGATGGCGGGTTTTCAGTTGTTGGCCAGCAAAGGTGCCCGGCGCTGGGGCCGCGAGGCCCTGTTGATCCGGGGCACTGCGCTGGCCGGGCTGGCCTACCTGATGGCCGCCCAGGCGAGCGACCTGAGCCTTCTGCTGATCGCCCTGATGCTCGCCGGCCTCGGCGCCAGCACCCAGCACCCGCTGGCCAGCGCGCTGGTCGCTGATGCATACGAAGGTGGCGGCAAGGTGAAGCAGGCCCTGGCCCAGTACAATTTCGCCGGAGATATCGGCAAGGCGCTGATCCCGGGCCTGGTCGGCCTGGTGCTGGTGTATGTGTCATGGCAGACCAACGCCACCGCGCTTGGACTGCTAGGCCTGGGGGCGGCAGCGGCCCTGTGGTGGCTATTGCGTCAGGCGCCACTCGCAGGGCGATCAACGCGCAAGGCCATAGCCCAAGACCGGGTTGGCTCAAGGTCGGGGCTGGCGGCGCTGATCGCCACCGGCACCCTCGACAGTGGCGTGCGCATGGGTTTTCTGACCTTCCTGCCGTTCCTGCTGCAGAGCAAGGGCGCGACGACCGCGCAAATAGGCCTGGCCCTGACATTGCTGTTCATTGGCGGCGCCTTCGGCAAGCTGTTCTGCGGCTACCTGGGCGCCCGGCTGGGGCCGGTGCGCACCGTGATCTGTACCGAGCTGCTGACCGCCGGGCTGATCCTGGTGGCACTGCTGTTGCCCTACCTGCCGTTGATGCTGGTGATGCCTCTGATCGGCGTGGCACTCAACGGCACCTCGTCGGTGCTGACCGGGCTGGTGCCGGACTTCGCCGGCAGCGAGCAGCGCGAGCGGGTGTTCGCCTGCTTCTATACCGGCACGGTCGGCGGCGGAGCGCTGGCGCCGGTGCTGATCGGCGCGATATCCGACCACACTGGGGTGGAACACGGATTGATGGCGCTGGCAGGCACGCTGCTGCTGACCCTGCCGTTATGCCTGGTCGTGCACACTGGCCTGCCGCACCGGCAATGATCCTCAGGCCGCTCCCGGCAGCCTCGCGCGCTGGCCGCCCAAGCGGCTCAACCAGACCGACGCCAGGATCACCGTACCGCCAATGGCCAGGCGCCCGAGCGGTTCGTCCTGGTTCCAGATCAGCAGGTTGAGCAGCAAGCCCACCGGCACATGCAGGTTGTTCATCACCGCCAGGGTGGCGCCGGAGACCAGGCAGGCGCCCTTGTTCCACCAGTACAACCCCAGCGCCGTCGGGCACAGGCCGAGGAACAACAGCACCAGCCACTGGGTGTCGGTGCTCGGCAGGTGCTGGGTATTGCCGAACAGCAGGAAGGCCGGCAACACCACCAGCAACGCGCCCAGGTAGAAATAGCCGAACCGGCGGTAGTGCGGCAGGTCACTGGGGTGGCGGGCGACGAGGTGGCGGTACAGCACCTGGCCGGCGGCGTAGGTGAAGTTGGCCAGTTGCAGCAGCAGGAAGCCGATGAAGAACTCGCCGGTGACCGTGTCGAAGCGGATCACCGCCGCGCCGGCCACCGCCACCAGGGCGGCGAGCAGCGCCCAGGGGTTGAAGCGCCGGTTCAGGGCATCCTCGATCAAGGTCACATGCAGCGGGGTGAGAATGGTGAACAGCAGTACCTCCGGCACCGTCAGCACGCGGAAGCTGAGGTACAGGCAGACATAGGTGATACCGTACTGCAGCGCGCCGATCAGCAGCATCGAGCGCATGAAGCGTGGTTCGACCTGGCGCCAGCGGGTCAATGGCAGGAACACCAGGCCGGCCAGGACAACGCGGGCCAGCACGGCGAAATAGCTGTCGACATGGCCGGCCAGGTATTCGCCGATCAGGTTGAAGGAGTACGCCTGGATCAGCGCGACGATTATCAGGTAGCCCATGGTTGGCCCTCGTGGATCAAGGCGGGGACCTTAGCGGGTTGGGCCTGGGCAGTTCAACCATGGGGATTGTGGGGCTGCTGCGCAGCCCATCGCCGGCAAGCCGGCTCCCACACCGACCGCACAATTCTCAAGGACTGCGCTGTATCCATGAGCTGGCTTGTCGGCGATCAGGCCGGCACAGGATGCGCACTGTCTGCGAGCAAAAAAAGCCCGGCCATCTCTATGGCCGGGCAGGCACACCCAAAGGAGCAACAAGGTGTCAGGGTTGGGAATTCGTCGCGGCTCAGGCCACCGCGGCCAGTCTGGCCTTGGCCTGGTTCAGGCCCCTCTCGTGGAACTCGCCGCTCATGTTCAGGCCTTCGGCATGGATGAAGTCCACATCATGGATACCGATGAAGGCCATCACCTGGCGCAAGTAAGGTTCCTGGTGATCGCTGCTGGCACCGGCATGGATACCGCCGCGGGCGGTCAGCACGATGGCGCGCTTGCCGTTGAGCAGTCCCTGGGGGCCGGTCGGGGTGTACTTGAAGGTGATGCCGGCGCGCAGCACGTGGTCAAGCCAGGCTTTCAGGGTGCTGGGGATGGTGAAGTTGTACATCGGCGCAGCCATCACCAGTACGTCGGCGGCCAGCAATTCGTCGGTCAGCGCGTTGGAGCGCTCAAGTGCCTCACGCTCGGTGGTGCTGCGCTGTTCCTCGGGCTTCATCCAGCCGCCGAGCAAGTTGGCGTCCAGATGCGGCACGGGGTTCACGGCCAGGTCGCGCACCTTGATCTCGTCGGCCGGATGCGCTGCTTGCCATTGCTGGATGAAGTCCTGGGTCAGTTGACGAGAAACGGAATCCTGCTGGCGGGCGCTGCTTTCGATGATCAGTACGCGGGACATGGGTGCCTCCATCGGCGGTAAGGGGTGGCGATTCGATGGAGGTGAGATTAGAGGTTGACCTATCGATAAAAAAGCGTAAAAAGTGGGATCAACCTATCGATTAATCTGTTTATTGCGCTTTGCAGTCAAGCACGATGCGCAGCCTGATGATCTGCCGGTTGAACTTGGCGGTGACATCCACGCTCCTGCCGGCGGGCACGTTGACCCGGCGCACCCGTGGCGCCTCGGGGCCGTTGCGGAAAATGACCTTGCACGCCGCCGGCACCTGCCCATAGTTGTTGAGGCTGATCGAGCCGATGTCGTAGGCCGTGTCGTAGGCGGTGTAGTCGACCTTGACCCCGGTCAGGTCCTTCTCCACGTCGATTGGGTAAGCCATGGCCCCGAGGGGCAGGCACAACAGCAAAGCCGCACAACATTTCTTCATACGGGCGCTCTCCTTGGGAAGAGCGCAGCTTAGGACAACAGGAGCCCTGGATGAAAGCACCGCGCGTTACCCTGGATCAGTGGCGGACCCTGCAGGCGGTGGTCGACCACGGCGGGTTCGCTCAGGCCGCCGAGGCCCTGCACCGCTCGCAATCGTCGGTGAGCTACACCGTGGCGCGCATGCAGGAACAACTGGGCGTGCCGTTGCTGCGTATCGATGGGCGCAAGGCGGTGCTGACCGAGGCCGGCAGCGTGCTGCTGCGCCGTTCGCGGCAACTGGTCAAGCAGGCCAGCCAGTTGGAAGACCTGGCCCATCACATGGAGCAGGGTTGGGAAGCCGAGGTGCGCCTGGTGGTCGACGCCGCCTACCCCAGCGCCCGCCTGGTGCGCGCCCTGGCAGCGTTCATGCCGCAGAGCCGCGGCTGCCGGGTGCGCCTGCGCGAAGAGGTGCTGTCCGGGGTCGAGGAAGTGCTGCACGAAGGCATCGCCGACCTTGCCATCAGCAGCTTCAACATCGGCGGTTACCTGGGCACCGAACTGAGTCCGGTGGAGTTCATCGCCGTCGCCCATCCCGAGCATGCCCTGCACCGCATGGGCCGCGAAATCACCTTCCAGGACCTGGAAAGCCAGCTGCAGGTGGTGATCCGCGACTCCGGTCGGGCCCAGCCGCGTGATGTCGGCTGGCTCGGCGCCGAGCAGCGCTGGACGGTGGGCAGCCTGGGTACCGCAGCCACCTTCGTCGGCAGCGGCCTGGGCTTTGCCTGGCTGCCCCGGCACATGATCGAGCGCGAGCTGCGCGAAGGCGTGCTCAAGCCCCTGCCGCTGGATCAGGGTGGCAGCCGCCATCCACTGTTCTACCTTTACTCCAGCAAGGAAAAGACCTTGGGCCCGGCCACGCAGATCCTTATCGAACTGCTGCGCAATTTCGACACCGCGCCGCTGGACGTGCCCTTCGCAGCCCCCCCGCAAGCCTGAGAGGACCGCGCCCATGGCCGTTTTCGAACAGCAAGGATGCCAGTTGCATTACGAGGAACACGGTCAGGGCGAGCCCCTGGTGCTGCTGCACGGGCTGGGTTCGAGCAGCCAGGACTGGGAACTGCAGGTGCCCGAGCTCGCCCGCCAGTACCGGGTGATCCTCATGGACATCCGCGGCCACGGGCAATCGTCCAAGCCTCGCTCGGGCTACCAGATAAAGACCTTCAGCGAGGATCTCCTGGCCCTGCTCCGTCACCTGGACACCGGCCCGGTGCACTTCGTCGGCCTGTCCATGGGCGGCATGGTCGGCTTCCAGTTCGCCGTCGACCACCCCGAGTGGCTGCGCAGCCTGTGCATCGTCAACAGCGCCCCGGAGGTCAAGCGCCGCACCCGCAGCGACTGGATCTGGTGGCTCAAGCGCTGGGGCCTGGCGCACCTGCTCAGCGTCGAGACCGTCGGCAAGGGTCTGGCCGCACGGCTGTTTCCCAAGCCGGAGCAGGCCGAACTGCGGCGCAAGATGGCCGAGCGCTGGGCGCGCAACGACAAGCGTGCGTACCTGAAAAGCTTCGACGCCATCGTCGACTGGGGCGTACAGGAACGCATCGGCCAGATCCGCTGTCCCACCCTGGTGATCGCCGCCGACAACGATTACACACCGATACAACTGAAAGAACGTTACGTCGCCCTGATGCCCAACGCCAGACTGGCGGTCATCGACGATTCGCGGCACGCTACGCCCCTGGACCAACCTGAGGTCTTCAACCAGACCCTGCTGCAGTTCCTCGCAGCCGCTTCCACCTCTCAAGGATCATTGAGCCCATGCTGAAAAAACTTCTGCTCACCGCCTGCTCGGTCGCCTTCGCCACCAGCGTCATGGCCTCCGACAAGACCCCGCACGTGCTGCTGGACACCAGCTTCGGCCAGGTCGAAATCGAGCTGAACGCAGAAAAAGCGCCGATCAGTACCAAGAACTTCCTCCAGTACGTGGACAGCGGCTTCTACAACAACACCATCTTCCACCGTGTGATCCCTGGCTTCATGGTCCAGGGCGGTGGCTTCACCGAGCAGATGGTGCAGAAGCCGACCAAGGATCCGATCCGCAACGAGGCCAGCAACGGCCTGCAGAACACCCGTGGCACCCTGTCCATGGCTCGTACCTCCGACCCGAACTCGGCCACCAGCCAGTTCTTCATCAACGTCGCCGACAACGACTTCCTCAACCCGGGCCGCGACCGTGGCTACGCCGTGTTCGGCAAGGTCACCAAGGGCATGGAGGTGGTCGACCAGATCGTCAACTCGCCGACCACCGTCAAGAAAGGCATGCGTGATGTGCCGGCCGACCCGGTGTACATCAAGTCGGCCAAACGCATCGACTGATCCCGCACCACACAGGGACGTGAGTCGGGTCGAACAGGAGTGTCGTCACCCATGCTGTACCGTCGTTTCGAGCAGTTGATCGACATCTTCCGCGAGGCGCCGAGCGAGGCGCCTCCCGGCAAGGTCTGGCCCTTCTATCTCTATTACCTGCGCCAGGTCTGGCCGAGCTTCCTCGCCCTGCTGATCGTCGGGCTGATCGCCTCATTGATCGAGGTGGCGCTGTTCAGCTACCTGAGCCGGATCATCGACCTGGCCCAAGGCACACCCAACGCCAACTTCTTCAGCGAGCACAGTGGCGAGCTGATCTGGATGCTGGTGGTGGTGCTGGTGCTGCGGCCGGTGTTCTTTGGCCTGCACGACCTGCTGGTGCACCAGACCATCAGCCCGGGCATGACCAGCCTGATCCGCTGGCAAAACCACACCTACGTGCTCAAGCAGAGCCTGAACTTCTTCCAGAGCGACTTCGCCGGGCGCATCGCCCAGCGCATCATGCAGACCGGCAACTCCCTGCGTGATTCGGCGGTGCAGGCGGTGGACGCGCTGTGGCACGTGCTGATCTACGCCATCAGCGCACTGGTGCTGTTCGCCGAGGCCGACTGGCGGCTGATGCTGCCGTTGCTGGTGTGGATCGCCTGCTATATCGGCGCGCTGTACTACTTCGTGCCAAGGGTCAAGGAACGCTCGGTGATCTCCTCCGACGCACGCTCCAAACTGATGGGGCGCATCGTCGACGGCTACACCAACATCGCCACCCTCAAGCTGTTCGCCCACACCGACTACGAGCAGCAGTACGCCCGCGAGGCGATCAGCGAGCAGACCGAGAAGACCCAGCTGGCCTCGCGGGTGATCACCAGCATGGACGTGGTCATCACCTCGCTGAACGGCCTGCTGGTGGTCGCAACCACGGGCCTTGCCCTGTGGCTGTGGAGCCAGTCGCTGATCAGCGTCGGCGCCATCGCCCTGGCCACCGGCCTGGTGATCCGCATCGTCAACATGTCCGGCTGGATCATGTGGGTGGTCAACGGCATCTTCGAGAACATCGGCATGGTCCAGGACGGCCTGCAGACCATCGCCCAGCCGGTCACCGTCAGCGACAGGCCCCACGCGCCGACACTCAAGGTCAGCCGCGGCGCGGTGCGCTTCGACCATGTCGACTTCCACTACGGCAAGGGCGGCAAGGTGATCGATGCCTTGAACCTGGATATCCGCCCCGGCGAGAAGATCGGCCTGATCGGCCCGTCCGGCGCCGGCAAGTCGACCCTGGTCAACCTGCTGCTGCGCCTGTACGACATCGACAGCGGGCGCATCCTCATCGATGGCCAGGATATCGCCGAGGTCAACCAGGCCAGCCTGCGCGCGCAGATCGGCATGATCACCCAGGACACCTCGCTGCTGCACCGCTCGATCCGCGACAACCTGCTGTACGGCCGGCCGGATGCCAGTGACGAGGAAGTCTGGGAGGCTGTCCGCCGGGCACGGGCCGACGAGTTCATCCCGCAGTTGACCGATGCCCAGGGCCGTACAGGCTTCGACGCCCATGTCGGCGAGCGCGGCGTGAAGCTCTCCGGCGGCCAGCGCCAGCGCATCGCCATCGCCCGGGTGCTGCTGAAGAACGCGCCGATCCTGATCATGGACGAGGCCACCTCAGCGCTGGACTCGGAGGTCGAAGCGGCGATCCAGGAGAGCCTGGAGACGCTGATGCAGGGCAAGACGGTGATCGCCATCGCCCACCGCCTGTCGACCATCGCCCGCATGGACCGGCTGATCGTGCTGGACAAGGGGCATATCGTCGAGAGTGGCAGCCACACCGAGCTATTGGCGCAGCGTGGACTGTATGCGCGATTGTGGCATCACCAGACAGGTGGGTTCGTCGGGGTGGACTGATACAGAAAACGGCATGGGAAAATCGGCGTGCGGGCTTGCCCCGCGTGCCCCTTGATCTTCATGCCTGGCGATACGGCAGCATCCCGCGCGCCTCTTCGGCATACGCCCTCACCCCCGCCCGCTCCTGCAGCAGAAAATCCTCTACCGCCCGGCGCAATCCTGGATGCAGCAGGTAATGCCACGACCGCGTGATCACCGGCTCGAAGCCGCGAGTCAACTTGTGCTCACCCTGGGCCCCGGCATCGAAACGCTGCAGCCCTTCGCCAATGGCGAAATCCATGCCCTGGTAGAAACAGGTCTCGAAATGCAGCCGGTCGAATTCATCCAGGCACCCCCAATACCGTCCATACAGGCTGTCACCCCCGATCAGGCTGAGCGCCATGGCCACCTCGCGCCCCTGCTGGCGGGCAATGACCACCCGGATGGCCTCGGGCATGCGCTCGGCGATCAGGCTGAAGAATTCACGGGTAAGGTAGGGCGCGCGCCGGCGCACGGCGTAGGTGTTGGCGTAACACAGGTAGACAAAATCCCACTGCGCCTCGCTCAGCTCGTCGCCCCGGTACCAGGCGAAGTCGATCCCCTGCCCCGCCACCTGTTCACGCTCCTTGCGCATCTGCTTGCGCTTGCGTGAGCTGAGGGTGTCGAGAAAGTCCTGGAAGTCCCGATAACCCCGATTGCGCCAATGGAACTGGCAACCCAGGCGTTCCATCCAGCCTGGTAGACCGGTGAGCGCCTCATCCAACGCAGTATCGGTGAAGTTGATATGCGCGCCCGACAGCCCGCCCTTGCCCAGGTACTCGGGGATGGCCTGCAACAGCAACAGGCCATCACTCGGGTCGGCGGCCAAAAGGCGTGGGCCGCTTACCGGACTGAACGGCACTGCACCCAGCAGCTTGGGGTAGTAGGCGATACCTGCGCGCTCGCAGGCATCGGCCCAGCCATGGTCGAACACGTACTCGCCGAACGAATGCCACTTGCGGTACGCCGGCAGCAGCGCCCGGACCTCACCGTCGCGCTCCAGCACCAGGTGTTCGGCGGCCCAGCCAGTGTCAGGCACCACGCTGCCACTGTCCTCCATGGCCGTGAGGAAGGCATGGCGCAGGAACGGCTGGCCGTCGGGCGCCAGCGCGTCCCAGGTGGTCGCCGGCAGGTCGCGCAGGTGGGCAAGGCTGTGGAGGCTGATCACGTTTCCGACTCGCTGAAAAGAGAGTGCCAGTATTGCCAAGTCGACCGTGACACTCAAATGACGGCCGCTTTACTTAACAACAGTGCCACTGTTTAGACATTATTCTGTCATTCGCCCCCGCAATACTTGCGCCTGTTTTCCGGAACCCCAGAACCTGTCTAGTCAGGCCCTTTCCGAAGACATGCCAACTTGGGGGCGGGCGCTTGAGCCTCCCCACTTTTTCCAACAGGGAGAACCTTATGCGTCTTGTTTCTACACTTACCGGAGTGAGCCTCACCGGCATGATGCTGGCTCTGAGTACTCCGGCCAGTGCTGCTGTCGACGCCAAGCTGCTCGAAATGCTCCGCGCCAATGGCTCGATCAACCAGGCGCAGTACAACGAACTGCAGGGCGACCTGGCAAAGGAAACCAAGGAAAAGGCCGACCAGAAAGCCCAGTCCGAACGCATGAGCTCGTTCGAACAGAAAGTGGCGTGGGCCGCCAAGACCCAGATCAAGGGTGATGTGCGCCTGCGTTACGAAGACGTCAACGTCGACAACCCGATCTCGCGCAGTGGCAACCAGGACCGTGAGCGCGTCCGCGCCCGTGTCGGCTTCTACAGCGAGATCAACCCGCAAGTGGACGCCGGCGTGCGCGTGGCCACCGGCAGCAGCGCCGATGCCCGCTCGACCAACCAAAGCCTGGACAACTACTTCGAGAAGAAATCGCTGTGGGTCGACCTGGCCTACCTCGACTGGCACCCGACCGCCATCCCCAACCTGCACCTGATCGGCGGCAAGATGGCCCAGCCATGGGTGAGCATGGGCGACATCATCTGGGACAGCGACATCAACCCCGAAGGCGTGGCGGTCACTTACAAGACCAACCTGGGCGCCACCGAACTGTTCGGCAGTGCCGGCCACTACACCCTCAAGGACAACGTCGACGGCGACGGCGTGCAGTTCAAGCACGACGCACAGCTGTACCACGGCCAGCTGGGTGCCAAGTTCAACGCGGCCGACACCCTCAAGTTCACCGTGGGCGGCAGCATCTACGGCTACGACAACGACAAGGAGTCGACCGTCCTGCGTGCCCTGGGTAACACCACCAACGAGTTCAACCTGGTGGAAGGCTTCGGCCAGGTGGACTTCACCGGCTTTGCCATCCCGCTCTCGGCCTATGGCCAGTTCGTCAAGAACACCGAAAGTACCGACGGCAAGGACAAGGCCTGGCTGGCCGGCCTGAAAACCAAGGTCGGCGCCTGGAGCCTGGACTACAACTACCGCGACGTGCAGCGTAACGCGGTGGTCAGCGCCTTCACCGACTCCGACTTCGGCAACGGCTTCACCGGGTCGCGTGGCCACAAGTTCAAGGTCGGCTACGAGATCGACAAGAACTTCTCCCTGGGCGCGGCCTACCTGATGGCCAAGACCGACTACTCCAACCTGCCGAACAGCGATGCTGACGTAGATACGCTGCAGGTGGATCTGGAAGCGAAGTTCTAAGCAACAGGCTCCTTTACTCCACCCTGAAGCGGGAAATGCTGACCCCATCCAGCATTTCCCGCTTTTTTTGCCTGCGAAGAACGTGGGAGCGGGGCAGGCATCAATGCTTGCGCAGGATCACGCTGCCAATCGAATAACCAGCGCCGAACGAGCTCAGCACCCCCAGCGACCCCTTGGCCAGGTCATCCTGGTAGAGGTGGAAGGCGATCACCGACCCTGCCGAGCTGGTGTTGGCATAACGGTCGAGAATCACCGGTGCCTCTTGCTCGTCCACTTCGCGGCCCAACAGCTTCTTGACGATCAGGTGGTTCATGCTCAGGTTGGCCTGGTGCAGCCAGAAACGCTGGACATCGCTCGGCTGCTGGCCGTTTTCATCCAGGTGCTGGCCGATCAGTTCGGCGACCTTCGGGCAGACTTCCTTGAATACCTTGCGGCCTTCCTGCACGAACAGCTTGTCCCGCGAGCCGATACCCTCTTCCGCGGCGCGGTTGAGGAAGCCGAAGTTGTTGCGGATGTTGTTGGAAAACGCGGTCCACAGCTTGGTGCTGACAATATCGAACTGGTGCGCGGAGGTGGCCAGGTCGGCACGCTCGATCAGTACCGCGGTGGCGGCGTCACCGAAAATGAAGTGGCTGTCGCGGTCACGGAAGTTCAAGTGACCGGTGCAGATTTCCGGGCTGACCACCAGCACCGCGCGGGCCTGGCCCAACTGCACGCTGTTGGCTGCCGTCTGGATACCGAAGGTGGCCGACGAGCAGGCGACGTTCATGTCGAAGGCGAAGCCCTCGATACCGAGCGCCTGCTGCACTTCGATGGCGATGGCCGGGTACGGGCGCTGCAGGTTGGAGCAGGCGACAATCACCCCGTCGACATCGGCGGCTGTGCGCCCGGCACGTTCCAGCGCCTGACGCGCAGCGGCAACGCCCATTTCGCAGAGAATCGACTGTTCGTCGTTGGAACGCTCAGGCAGGCGCGGTTTCATGCGCTGCGGGTCGAGGATGCCGGCCTTGTCCATGACGAAGCGGCTCTTGATGCCCGAGGCCTTTTCGATGAAAGCGGCATCGGACAGCGGCGCCGCCTCGACTTCGCCACGTTCGATGGCGGCGGCATTGTCGCGGTTGAAGCGCTGTGCCCAGGTGTTGAAGGACTCCACCAGTTCTTCGTTGGAAATGCTCTGGGCCGGGGTATACAGGCCGGTGCCGCTGATGACGACGTTGTGCACGGTCGTTCCTCTGGTCAAAGGCCATCGCCATGCGGCGCAGGCCGGGAAAAGGGCAACATAATGGCACCTTGGTACCAATTCACAGACGAGGGCTTGGCCCTCGATCACTGGCAAGCCAGCTCCCTCAGTTCAATGCGTACCCTGTGGGAGCTGGCTTGCCAGCGATGGGCCGCAAAGCGGCCCCAAATTCCGCCAAGTTTGCCACAAGTTGCAACGGTTAGGCTTCCACCTGACTCCACTGCTTGCTCAGTCGCTTGTCGGAAACCGGCACCTTGGTACCCAATTGCTGGGCAAACAACGACACCCGGTACTCCTCCAGCAGCCAGCGGTACAAGGTCAGTTGCTCATCGCGCTTGCCTTCCTGGGCATGCTTGTCGGCACGGGCCTGGTATTGCGCCCAGCAATTGGCCAGCTCGCCACTCCACACCCGGTCCTTCTGTACCTGCGACCCCAGCTTCTCCAGGCGCAGTTCCACGGCCTTGAGATACCGCGGCAATTCCTTGAACCAGGCCCCCGGCGTCTCGCGCACGAAGCCCGGATACACCAGGTTGGCCAGTTGCTGCTTGATATCGTTGAGCGCCACCGCCTGGCTCAGGTCGATCTTGCCCTTGAAGCGCTTCTGCAAGCCATGCCACAGCTTGAGCACCTCCAAGGTCAGGCGCGCCAGGCGCTCGGCATGCTCGCTCCAATTGCCACGCTTACGTTCGGCCAGCGAGGCCAGGGCCGCGCCATCACGGGGCAGCGGGTCTTCACCTTCGAGCACGCAACTGTCGAGACTGGCCAACAGGATATCCTCCACCAGTGCCTCGACCCGGCCCAATTCGCGATACAGCAGGCCCAATTCGGTCAGCCCTGGCAGCTTGCCGCGCAGGAACTTGGCCGGCTCGGCCAGCTGTTGCAGCAACAGGCGCTGCAGGGCACGTCGGTGCTGGAACTCGGCCTCGGCCTGGGTCGAGAACCGCCCCTCGCGTACCGTGCCGTTGTCTTCCACCAGTGCCGGGTACACGGTCATCGACAGCCCGGCGATCTTCTGCTGGGCGGTCTGCGCCACTTGCTCGAATACCTTGGCCTGTACCGGCTGTTCGGCTTTGTCGTTGCGCGGCAAGGCCAGGGCGGCCTGGCTGGCGGCGGCAAAACGGGCAGTCAGTTCGGCCAGGTCGCGGCCCTCGCCGAGGAACTTGCCCTGGGCATCGACCACTTCGATGTTCATGCGCAGATGGCCTTCGACCAGCCCGGTCGCTTCCGCCCAGGCCTCGTCAGACACCCGCGCCCCGGTCATGCGCAGCAGCTCATGGCCCAGTGCCTGGGGCAACGCGCCCTGGCCGAAGACCATGCGCGACAGTGCGGCCTTGACGAAGTCCGGCACCGGCACGAAGTTCTTGCGCAGGGCCTTGGGCAGGTTGCGCACCAGGGCGATGCACTTGGCCTCGAGCAGGCCCGGCACCAGCCATTCCAGGCGCTCGCCCGGCAGGTTGGGCAGCAACGGCGCCGGCACCCGCACGGTCACGCCGTCACGTGGATGGTTCGGTTCGAAGTGGTAGCTCAGCGACAGGCGCAGTTCGCCCACCTGCAAGTGATCCGGGTACTGCGCTGCGGTGACCTCGCTGGCCTCGCGGGCCAGTACGTCCTCCTCGCGCATGATCAGCAGGTTGGCGTCCTTCTGGCTGGTCATCCGGTACCAGGCATCGAAGGTCGCGGTCTGGTGGATCTCTGCGGGCAGGCGCGCTTCGTAGAAGGCGTACAGCGTTTCTTCGTCAGCGAGAATGTCGCGCCGGCGGGCCTTGGCCTCCAGCTCGTCGAGCTGCTCCAGCAGGCGCTTGTTGGCCGCCAGGCACTTGGCCCGGGACTGGATCTCACCGCCGACCAGGCCATCACGGATGAACAGCTCGCGGGAAGTGACGGGGTCGATCGGACCGAAATGCACCGGGCGGCGTCCGACCAGGATCAACCCGTACAAGGTGATCTGCTCGTAGGCCACCACCTGGCCGCGCTTCTTCTCCCAGTGCGGTTCGAAGTGGTTTTTCTTGATCAGGTGGGTGGCCAGCGGCTCGATCCAGTCGGGTTCGATCTTGGCCACCATGCGCGCATACAGCTTGGTGGTTTCCACCAGTTCGGCGGCCATCACCCATTGCGGCCGCTTGCGGCCAATGCCCGACGACGGGTGAATCCAGAACCGCCGCTGGCGTGCGCCCTGGTAGTCGCCCTCCTCGGTCTTCTGGCCGATCTGGCTGAGCAGGCCGCTGAGAATCGCCTTGTGCATGCGCTGGTAGTCGCAGGCGTCCTTGTTCATCGTCAGTTGCAGGTCGCGACAGATCAGCGCCAGCTGGCGGTGGGCATCGCGCCACTCGCGCAGGCGCAAGTAGTTGAGGAAGTTCTTGCGGCACCAGTTGCGCAGCGGGTTGGCGGTCAGCGCCTGGCGCTGTTCCTCGAAGCCGCGCCACAGGTTGACCAGCGCGGCGAAGTCGGAATCGACATCCTTCCACTGGGCGTGGGCCTGGTCGGCGGCCTGCTGACGCTCCGGTGGGCGTTCGCGAGGGTCCTGCACCGACAATGCGCTGGCGACGATCAGCACTTCCTGCAGGCTGCCCTGACGGGCGCCTTCGAGCAGCATGCGGCCCAACCGTGGATCGATCGGCAGACGCGCCAGCTGGCGGCCCAGCGGCGTCAGCTGGTTCTCGCGATTGACCGCCGACAGCTCCTGCAACAGGTTGAAGCCGTCACTGATGGCCTTGCCATCCGGCGGCTCGATGAACGGGAAGGCGTCGATGGCGCCGAGGCGCAGGTGCAGCATCTGCAGGATCACCGCCGCCAGGTTGGTGCGCAGGATCTCCGGATCGGTGAACGCCGGCCGGCCGTTGAAGTCGTCCTCGCTGTACAAGCGGATGCAGATGCCCGGCTCGACCCGGCCGCAACGGCCTTTACGCTGGTTGGCGCTGGCCTGGGACACTGCCTCAATGGGCAGGCGCTGGACCTTTGCGCGGTAGCTGTAGCGGCTGATGCGCGCGGTGCCGCTGTCTATCACGTAGCGGATGCCCGGCACGGTCAGCGAGGTTTCGGCGACGTTGGTCGCCAGCACCACGCGCCGGCCGCTGTGGGACTGGAAGATACGCTGCTGCTCGGCCGGCGACAGCCGCGCATACAGCGGCAAAATCTCGGTGTGGCGCAACTGCGCCTTGCGCAGGATCTCGGCGGCGTCGCGGATCTCGCGCTCGCCGGGCAGGAACACCAGCACGTCGCCCGGGCCCTTGCCCTGGCTGCGCTCGTACTGGGCGATCTCGTCGAGGCTGGCAAGGATCGCCTGGTCGACCGACAGGTCTTCCTCGACCTGGTTGCCCTCCTCATCCTGTTCGCTGGTCAGCGGGCGGTACCAGGTTTCTACAGGGTAGGTACGGCCGGACACCTCGATGATCGGCGCGCCGTCGAAGTGCTTGGAGAAGCGCTCCAGGTCGATAGTCGCCGAGGTGATGATCAGCTTCAGGTCAGGGCGGCGGTGCAGCAAGGTCTTGAGGTAGCCGAGCAGGAAATCGATGTTCAGGCTGCGCTCGTGAGCCTCGTCGACGATGATCGTGTCGTAGCGTTCGAGGAAGCGGTCGTGCTGGGTCTCCGCCAGCAGGATACCGTCGGTCATCAGCTTGACCAGGGTGTTCGAATCGCTCTGGTCCTCGAAGCGCACCTGGTAGCCCACCAGCGCCCCCAACGGCGTGCCCAGCTCCTCGGCGACCCGCGCCGCCACGCTGCGCGCGGCAATTCGCCGAGGCTGGGTGTGGGCGATCAGGCCGTGGCTGCCACGGCCCAACTCCAGGCAGATCTTCGGCAACTGGGTGGTCTTGCCCGAACCTGTCTCGCCGGCGATGACCAACACCTGGTGCTCGGCCAGGGCCTTCTTGATCTCGTCGCGCTTGGCGGCGATGGGCAGGTTGTCGTCGTAGCGAATGCTCGGCACGCTCTGCTGGCGCGCGGTGACCTGGGCGCAGGAGGCCTGGACCTTTTCCACCCACTGCGCGAGCTTGCCCTCGTCGGGGCGCTTGCGCAGCTCGTGCAATTGCCGGCGCAACCGATGGCGGTCGGCGATCATGGCGTGGTCGAGGTTCTTCAGCAGTTGGTCGATGGCGTGGTCTGTCATGGGACTTTTAATGATGCAGGCGAGTGCTGCTTTTTCATGATCGGCAGGCGTAAGAGGCGCGATTGTCGCAGATTTGCGAAATCGATGCTGCCTGTGCCCGCCGTTCAGTCGCGATCACGCTCGAAATAGCGGGAGCGCTTGAAAAGCAGCAGCGTTGCAACTGCATCACAAAGAATCCACCAGTACATCCCATCCAGTCGCAAGAATTCACGCTCGCCAAGTTGTGTGCACGCCGTTATGCCAGTTGCCATCAACGCCACGCAGACGCAGCATCTGAGCGTTGGTGAGCGACATGCCCAGTCAAGCAATAGGCCGGCGACCAGCCCATAAAGGGTAAGAAGAAAGATCTCAGTCATGGCTGCCCTTCAATCAAATGATGAACATCAGGCTGGAAGTCTGAGGACCTATGCCGCCGTGAACTTTGGCTGACAGCGACACCAGAACATCGCCCACGTGAAAAGTTGGTATTGCGCGAAGCATTGTCCAGCCGACAATAACGGAGACCGCCCCTCCTGTGATCGCGCCCACGGGCGTACCCGCCAGCGGGCCTGCTACGCTTGCGCCTGCTTTACCTGCAACCGAGCTGACTACAGTCGAGACTCTCTGCCGTTGCTGATTGAGAGTGTCCCCTTGCTGTCGTGAGATAGGCCGCGATACCGCAACCGTCATATGGCAAGGCCGTTCCCCCGCCAGCATGCGGTCATAAAGCTCCACCATCTTTTCAACGACCTTATAGTGCCCGGCATGCACGAATGGCAGCCCCGTCTGCCGGATCTGGCAACACTCCCCTGGCTGGATGATGAACTCGCTGACATCGAAGACGATCGCGTGATGTGCAACTACCTGATAAGTCCTTTGTGCTTGCATGGCTGTCCCTGTCGCTTGCCTATCCTGCAGAACTTAGCGACTTTCACCTCTGGCCCTGGCCCTGCAAATTAGCCTGGGTCCGACAAAGCTGAGGGAAGCTTCCTAAGCTCCTGCGAAGCGGTGGGCAAACCTTGCCAATGTTTAGCCCCCACCGGAATGAACGTCGCCATTCACTGCTTTAATCAACCTTAAAGGCCATGTGAGTATCCAAGGATGCTTCCCGACTCGATGATCACCCGCTCGCTGCCCCACCCTTCATTGCCGAAGGCCCGTGCCCGTGCCGGTGAAAATCCGTTGGTCCATATCATCCTGGCGTTCTGGGCGCTATGGCATTGTCGTCACGCGCGCCCACCGGACACTTCGCTCACGCACTCCTGACCCGACCCGGCCATCCTCTGGCCGATTGACTCAGCCTGACCGCTCGCCTGCGCGGCGGTCCTGCGTGCCCCAGAGCGAATCCACCATGCACTTTGCCCCCGCAGAGCAAGCCAGGCGTTTCCTGGCCGACAACCCCGATATCGACCTGATCGAACTGTTCATCCTCGACGCCAACGGCGTACCCCGCGGCAAGCTGCTGCACCGCGAGGAACTGCTGGCCGTGTTCGACAGCGGCCGCCCGCTGCCCAGCACCATCCTCGGCCTGACCCTCAACGGCGATGATGTGGAAGACTCCGGTCTGGTCTGGGACGTCGGCGACATCGACTGCCGCGCCTACCCGCTGGATGGCAGCCTGGTGCGCCTGCCCTGGCGCCGGGTGCCGACCGCCGCCGTGCAGGTCAGCATGCACCCCAGCGAAGGCCTGCCGGCCAGCGTCGCCGATCCGCGCCATGTGCTGCTGCGGGTGATCGATGCCCTCAAGGCCGATGGCTTCCACCCGGTGATGGCTTGCGAGCTGGAGTTCTACCTGCTCGACCAGCAGCGCGATAGCCAGGGCCGGCCACAGCCGGCGCTGGACAGCGACGGCGGCCGCCCGCGCGGTACCCAGGTCTATGGCTTGCGCGAGCTGGAGCAGATCGAACCGTTCCTTGCCGATCTGTATGCTGCTTGCAAGGCTCAGGACATCCCTGTGCGCACGGCGATCTCCGAGTACGCCCCGGGGCAGGTGGAAATTACCCTGGAGCACGGCGATGCGCTCCAGGCCATGGACCAGGCCGTGCGCTACAAGCGCCTGGTCAAGGGCATTGCCAATGCCCATGGCATGCAGGCCTGCTTCATGGCCAAGCCGTTCGCGCAACTGGCCGGTACCGGCATGCACATGCACCTGAGCCTGGCGGACACCGCAGGCAACAACCTGTTCGCCAGCGAAGACAAGGCCGGCACCCCACTGTTGCGCCAGGCGGTGGCCGGCATGCTGCGCCACCTGCGTGAGTCGCTGCTGTTGTTCTGCCCCAACGCCAACTCGTTCCGCCGCTTCCAGGCCAACAGCTATGCCCCGCTGGCGCCGACCTGGGGCGTGGACAACCGCACCGTCAGCCTGCGCGTGCCCGGCGGCCCGGCCAACAGCCGGCATGTGGAGCACCGCATCTGCGGCGCCGACGCCAACCCCTACCTGGCCGCCGCCGCGATACTTGCTGCCACGCACCAGGGCATCCGCGAACAACTCGATCCCGGCGCGCCAGTCGAAGGCAACGGCTATGCCCAGGCCAGCGAGTACCTCCCCACCGACTGGCTGACTGCCCTGGAAGCCCTGGAGCAGTCGGCCTGGGCCAGGGAGGCGCTGGGCGAGGCCTTCCTCGGCGTGTACCTGAAGGTCAAGCGCGCCGAGTACCGCCAGTTCATGGCCGAAGTCGGCGAGCAGGACTGGCGCTGGTACCTGCATCAGGCCTGACAGACGAACTACAACAAGGAACACCCATGAACGCAGCACTGAACAACGGGCCGGCCCAGCGCGCGCCGTCCTACTACAGCACCACCCTCAATGACGCGACCGAATACCCCACGCTCAGGGGCACGGTGCAGGTGGACGTGGCGATCATCGGCGGCGGCTTCACCGGCGTGGCCACTGCGGTGGAACTGGCCGAACGTGGCCTGAAGGTAGCCATCGTCGAGACCAACCGCATCGGCTGGGGCGCCAGCGGGCGCAACGGTGGCCAGGTCACCGGCAGCCTGTCGGGCGACGAGGCCATGCGCACGCAGATGCGCGACCGTCTGGGCGTCGAGGTGGACGACTTCATCTGGCACCTGCGCTGGCGCGGCCACCAGATCATCGAACAGCGCGTCGAACGCTACGGCATCCAGTGCGACCTCAAGCACGGCCACCTGCACGCGGCGATGAAACCGTCGCACATGACCGAACTGCGCGCCTTCGAGGCCGAAGCCCAGCGCCGTGGCATGGGCGACCTGGTGCAACTGCTCGATCGCGACGCCATGCAACAGCACCTGCAGAGCCCGCTGTACCTTGGCGCCTTGAAGAACCGCCGCAACCTGCACCTGCATCCGCTCAACCTGTGCCTGGGCGAGGCCCGCGCCGCCCATGGCCTCGGCGCGCTGGTGTTCGAGAATTCCGAAGTGCTGGAGATCATCCACGGCCCTCGTCCGGCCGTGGTCACGGCCCAGGGACGGATCGAGGCACGCCAGGTGATGCTGGCCGGCGACGTCTACCACAAGCTGGAAAAGCGCCAGCTCAAGGGCAAGATCTTCCCGGCCATGGGCGGCATCGTCACCACCGCGCCACTGGGCGACCTGGCCGACCAGATCAACCCGCAGGACCTGGCGGTGTACGACTGCCGCTTCGTTCTCGACTACTACCGCCTGACCGCCGACAAACGCCTGCTGTTCGGCGGCGGCGCCAACTACTCCGGGCGCGACTCACGAGATATCGAAGGCGAACTGCGTCCGTGCATCGAGCGTACCTTCCCGGCGCTCAAGGGCGTGCCGATCGATTTCCAATGGAGCTGCGCGATGGGCATCGTGGTCAACCGCATCCCGCAGCTGGGCAAGCTGTCGGACAACGTCTGGTACTGCCAGGGGTACTCCGGGCACGGCATCGCTACCAGCCACATCATGGGCGAGATCATGGCCGAGGCACTGACGGGGACGCTGGGGAATTTCGATACCTTTGCGGCGTGCAAGCACATCAAGGTGCCGATGGGAGACTTGCTGGGGAATCCGCTGCTGGCGGCGGGGATGTGGTACTACCAGATGCTAGAAAAGTTGCGCTGAATTTCATATCGCCAACGTGGGAGCGGGCTTGCCCCGCTCCCACGCTTCAATCCCAGAGCAGACTGCGGATCAGGCGATCTTCTTCAGGCCCTGCTTTTTCAGCTCTTCGTCACGCAACTCGCGGCGCAGGATCTTGCCAACGTTGGTAGTCGGCAGCGCATCGCGGAACTCGATGGCCTTGGGCACCTTGTAGCCGGTGACGTTGGCACGCATGTGCTCCATGACCTGTTCCTTGGTCAGTGTCATGCCAGGCTTGACCACGATGAACACCTTGATCACCTCGCCAGACTTCTCGTCCGGGACACCGATGGCCGCGCACTGCAACACACCTGGCAGCGTGGCAAGCACATCTTCGAGCTCGTTGGGGTACACGTTGAAGCCGGACACCAGGATCATGTCCTTCTTGCGATCGACGATGCGCATGTAGCCATCAGGCTGGATCAAGGCAATGTCACCGGTTTTCAACCAGCCATTGCTGTCGATGATCTCGGCGGTGGCATCGTCCCGCTGCCAGTAGCCCTTCATCACCTGCGGCCCCTTGATACACAGCTCGCCCACCTCGCCCAGGGGTAGTTCCTGGCCGTTGTCGTCGATGATCTTGCACAGGGTGGACGGCACCGGGATACCGATGGTGCCCACCTGGTTGGCCGAGGTCGGGTTGACTGCCGCCACCGGGCTGGTCTCGGTCATGCCGTAACCTTCGCAGATGGCACAACCAGTCACCGCCTTCCAGCGCTCGGCCACGCTCATCTGCAGCGCCATGCCACCGGACAGGGTGATCTTCAGCGCCGAGAAATCGAGGTTGCGGAAAGTCTCGTTGTTGCACAGGGCGACAAACAGCGTGTTGAGGCCGATGAAGCCGCTGAACTTCCACTTGCCCAGTTCCTTGACCATCGCCGGCAGGTCGCGCGGGTTGCTGATCAGCACGTTGTGGTTGCCGATCAGCATCATGGCCATGCAATGGAAGGTAAAGGCGTAGATGTGGTACAGCGGCAGCGGAGTGATGAGGATCTCGCAACCTTCGTGCAGGTTCGAGCCCATCAGCGCACGGCACTGCAGCATGTTGGCCACCAGGTTGCGATGGGTGAGCATCGCGCCCTTGGCCACGCCGGTGGTACCGCCGGTGTACTGCAGCACGGCGACGTCGCCGGGCTGCGGGTTGGCCTCGGTGACCGCGCCGCCCTTGCCCAGCGCCAGCGCGTCATTGAAGCGCACCGCGCCCGGCAGGTGGTAGGCCGGCACCATTTTCTTCACGTACTTGATGACGCTGTTGATCAGCAGGCGCTTGAGTGGTGGCAACAGGTCGGCCACTTCGGTGACAATGACGTGCTTGACCTGGGTCTTGGGCACCACCTTTTCCGCCAGGTGCGCCATGTTGGCCAGGCACACCAACGCCTTGGCGCCGGAGTCGTTGAACTGGTGCTCCAGCTCCCGCGCAGTGTACAGCGGGTTGGTGTTGACCACGATCAGCCCGGCACGCATGGCGCCGAAGACGGCGACAGGGTACTGCAGGACATTGGGCAACTGGACCGCGATGCGATCACCCGGCTTCAGGTCGGTATGCTGCTGCAGCCAGGCGGCGAAGGCTCCGGACAACGTGTACAGCTCGCCGTAGGTGATGGTCTTGCCCAGATTGCTAAAGGCAGGTTTGTCGGCAAAGCGTTGGCAGGATTGCTTGAGTACCGCCTGGATATTGGGGAATTCGTCAGGATTGATGTCCGCCGTGACCCCGGCTGGGTACTTATCCTTCCAAAAATGTTCGATCATGGAAGCCCGCTCCTTCAGCAACAGCGAATTCGGTACGCGTCGATGCGCTTATTATTGATATGAGAGGACGGCTCATTGCAAACCGGATCCTCTGAAAGCGCGCCGAGAGTAACAGCTTTGCAAGGGGTCGCCTAGAGGCCGGAATGGGCCGACAGGTCACAAAAATGACTCAATGAACAATACAGGTCATTTTTAGAGTAATTATACAAAATGTCGCGAAAGCGCCTGAAAATCTCGATCTAGATAGGTTTTACAAGCGCTGGCTTGCCCCTTGATGGCATCTTGTCTGGCAATGGCCTTCACCCAGGCTCACGCGATCATGGGACAAACCCGCTCCTGCTATCAGGCAATATCACGCAGTTCCCGACGCAGGATCTTGCCCACCGGGGTCATCGGCAGCGAATCGCGCAGCACGATGTGCTTCGGCACCTTGTAACCGGTGAAATTGCTCTTGCAGAACGCCTTGAGCTCATCGACGCTCACCCCGCCCGCACGCGGCACCACGAACAGCTTCACCGCTTCGCCGGTGCGCTCGTCCGGCACGCCGATCACCGCGCAGCTGGCCACCTGCGGATGGCCCATCACCACGTCCTCGATCTCGTTGGGATACACGTTGAAGCCCGAGACGATGATCATGTCTTTCTTGCGGTCGACGATCCGCGTGTAGCCGTCCGGGTCGATGATCGCGATGTCGCCGGTCTTCAGCCAGCCTTCGCTGTCCAGCACCTGGGCGGTAGCCTCCGGCTGCTGCCAATAGCCCTTCATCACCTGCGGCCCCTTGATGCACAACTCGCCACGCTCGCCCAACGGTTGTTCGTGACCGTCATCGTCGATCACCTTGAACCCCGTGCCAGGCACCGGGATCCCCACCGTTCCCAGGCGCGCCAGCTGGCCATAGGGGTTGGTGCTGGCCGCTGGCGAGGTCTCGGTCAGGCCGTAGCCTTCGACGATGCGGCAACCCGTGAGCGCCTCCCAGCGCTCGGCGGTGGCCTTGACCAGCGCGGTGCCGCCGGAATTGGTGATCTTCAGCGCGGAGAAATCCAGCGACTTGAACCCCGGGTTGTCCATCAGCGCGACGAACAGGGTATTCAGGCCTACCAGCGCCGAGAACCGCCACTTGCCCAGTTCCTTGATGAACCCCGGAATGTCGCGGGGGTTGGTGATCAGCACGTTGTGATTGCCGGTTACCATCATGCACATGCAGTTCGCGGTAAAGGCATAGATGTGGTACAGCGGCAGCGGCGCGATCATCACCTCCTGCCCTTGCTTGATCAGCGGCTGGCCATCGGGCCCGTGCTGGCCGAAACAGGCCAGGACCTGAAGCATGTTGGCCACCAGGTTGCCATGGGTGAGCATGGCCCCCTTGGCCAGGCCCGTGGTCCCGCCGGTGTATTGCAGCACCGCGACATCGTCGAGCGTCTGCGCCACTGGTTGGTGGTTGAGCCGTTGCCCCTGGCGCAGGACGTGCTTGAACGAGACCGCCTGGGGCAGCCGATAGGCGGGGACCATCTTCTTCAGCTTGTCGACCACGGTGTTGATCAGCCAACCCTTGGCCGCCGGTAGCAAGTCGCCCATCTTCGCTTCGATCAGGTACTCGATGCCGGTGTCGGGCAGCACCTCCTGCACACGCTTGCCGAACATGTTCAGGTACACCAGCGCGCGGGCGCCGGAATCCTTGAACTGATGGCGCATCTCGCGCTCGGTGTACAACGGGTTGGTGTTGACCACCACCAGCCCGGCGCGCAAGGCGCCGAACACGGCGATCGGGTATTGCAGGACGTTGGGCATCTGCACCGCGATGCGGTCGCCCGGCGCCAGGTCGGTGTGCTGCTGCAACCAGGCGGCGAAAGCCGCCGAGTAGCGTTCGAGGTCCGCGTAGCTCAGGGTGACGCCAAGGTTGCTGTATGCCGGCCGGTCGGCGAAGCGCTTGCAGGAGCGTTCGAAAACGTCGACGACTGACGTATAGGCATTCATGTCAATGGTGGAAGGCACGCCCGCCGGGCGCTTGTCGTTCCAGAAATCGGCTTGCATTTATTGTTGTTCCTCTACCGGGACGTCCCTGACCTGATCGCCTGATGGCAAAAAGGTGTTCAGCCGACGTTAGCAGCTCTGTCGAGGGTGGCAAATACGCCAAGTGCCGCCATTAACATTGTGAATCTCTTTTCTGCCCTTCCTGCAATCGAGCGCTTTGCGCATACACTGTTGGCGAACCTTTGCGCGCAAGGACCCGCCATGCCCCATGACGCCTTCTGGCTCCCCGCCAGCGAGCATTGCAGTCTTCATGTTCATCAATGGCTGCCCGCCACGCCGGTCAAGGCCGTGGTGTTGCTGGCCCACGGCATGGCCGAGCATGCCGGGCGCTACCAGCGCCTGGGCCATGCCCTCAATGCAGCTGGCTATGGGCTGCTCGCCCCCGACCTGCGCGGGCATGGCCGTACCGCCGAGCTGGGCAGCCTGGGCCTGTTCGCCCGCCATAATGGCTGGAATGCCGTGGTCAACGACCTGGGCCTGTTGGCCCAGCACGTCGGCCAGCAGTTCCCGGGCACCCCGCTGTTCCTGTTCGGCCACAGCATGGGCAGCTACATCGCCCAGGCCTACCTGCTGCACCACAGCGCCAGCCTGCAAGGTGCAATACTCAGCGGTTCGAACTTCCAGCCAGTGGCACTGTACCGGGCCGCGCGCCTGATCGCCCGGTTCGAAGCCTGGCGCCAAGGCCCCCTGGGCAAGAGCGCGCTGATCGACTGGCTGTCGTTCGGCTCGTTCAACAAGGCCTTCAAACCCAACCGCACGGCGTTCGACTGGCTCAGCCGCGACGCAGGGGAAGTGGACAAGTACATCGCCGACCCGTTGTGCGGCTTCCGTTGCAGCAATCAGCTGTGGCTCGACCTGCTGCAGGGGCTGGCGCAGATCAGCCAACCCAGGCATCTCGGGCAGATCGACCCGAACCTGCCCATCCTGGTGATCGGCGGCGAATGTGATCCGGTGAGTGCCGGCAAGCGTCTCACCCATCTGGCCGACGCCCTGCGCGCGACCGGCAACCGTCATGTACAGTTGCGCATCTACCCCGGCGCACGCCACGAAGTGCTCAACGAAACCCATCGCGACGAGGTCACCGCCGAGATCATCGGCTGGCTGGACCAGGCGCTGGCCCTTGGCCGCCCTGCCCGCAGTGAATGATCGGCCACCTCGCCCGCACCAGAAGGAAGCCTCGATGACCCAGGTCACCAACACCCCTTACGAAGCCCTCGAAGTCGGCCAGAAAGCTGAGTACAAGAAGTCTGTCGAAGAGCGCGACATCCAGCTGTTCGCCGCCATGTCCGGCGACCACAACCCGGTGCACCTGGACGCCGAGTTCGCCGCCAAGAGCATGTTCCGCGAGCGCATCGCCCATGGCATGTTCAGTGGCGCGCTGATCAGCGCCGCGGTGGCCTGCACCTTGCCTGGCCCGGGCACCATCTACCTGGGCCAGCAGATGAGCTTCCAGAAGCCGGTGAAGATCGGGGACGAATTGACCGTGCGCCTGGAAATTCTCGAGAAGCTGCCCAAGTTTAAGGTGCGCATCGCCACCAATGTGTACAACCAGAACGATGAGCTGGTCGTCAGTGGCGAGGCCGAGATCCTCGCGCCGCGCAAGCAGCAGACGGTCGAGCTGGTCAGCCCGCCGAACTTTGTCGCCAGCTGATTCACCACGCCGGCCATCGCGGGCACGCTGGCGATAGCTCAGCCCAGTTCGCGTAAGCGCCGTTCTATATGCCGCCGTTCCGGCCCCTGGCGGGTAAGCGTCAGCGCTTGCCGCCAGGCATCCCGGGCCTGATCGAGGTTGCCCAGCTGCCGGTGCAGTTCGGCGCGCGCGGCATGGGCCAGGTGATAATCACCCAGCTCGCCCCGCTGCAGGATTGCCTCCACCACCTGCAACCCCACCTGGGCGCCGTCCCGCCTGGCCAGCGCCGCCGCCCGGTTCAGCTCCACCACCGCTGATGGCCAGTGACGCTGCAGCACATCGTACAGGCCGATGATCTCGTCCCAATCCGTGGCCTCGGCGCTGGGCGCTTCGGCATGCACCGCGGCTATGGCCGCCTGCACGGTATACGGCCCGAAGTCGCGACTGCGCAGTGCCTGCTGGAGCAGCTGGCTGCCCTCGTCGATCTGCCCGCGATCCCACAGGCTGCGATCCTGCTCATCCAGCAGCACCAGCTCACCATGGGCATCGCTGCGAGCCCGCTGCCGCGATGCCTGCAGCAGCATCAACGCCAAGAGCCCGTGGACTTCGGCATCGGGCAGCAACTGGGCCACGAGGCGCCCCAGGCGGATCGCCTCATCGGTCAACTCGCGGGTGGTGACATCTTCGCCCGCCGAGGCCGAGTAGCCTTCGTTGAATACCAGGTAGATGACCCGCAGCACGCTTTCCAGGCGTTCGGGCAGCTCGCTCAGCTCCGGCACCTGATAGGGAATCTTCGCATCACGGATCTTGGCCTTGGCACGCACGATGCGTTGGGCGATGGTGGCCGGGCTTTGCAGGAAGGCACGGGCGATCTGCTCGGTGGTCAGGTCACACACCTCGCGCAGGGTCAACGGCACCTGGGCGTCGGAAGCCAGCGCCGGGTGACAGCAGGTGAAGATCAGCCGCAGTCGGTCATCGGCCAGCAACGTCTGCTCGCCCGGATCGTCCGCTTCGCGTTCGAGCAACATGATCAGGTCGGCCTGGGAGCGGTCGAAGCGGGCACGCCGGCGCAGGGCATCGATGGCCTTGAAGCGGCCGACAGACACCAGCCAAGCCCGCGGGTTGTCCGGGATACCATCACGCTGCCAGCGCTGCACGGCAATGAAGAAGGCATCGTGCATGGCCTCCTCGGCCAGGTCGAAGTCCCCCAGCAGGCGGATGAGGGTCGCCAGGATCCGCCGCGAATCGCGGCGGTAGACAGCCTCCACCTCCTGGCGGACTTGCGCTTCCCCCACCATCAATCGGGCTTTCCCTGCTGACTCATGCGGCTTTTCTCCCGTTGCGTCAGGGTTGCAGTTCACGCACCGGCCGAACCTCGACGCTGCCCACCCGGGCTGCCGGGATGCCCTTGGCGATGTTCAGCGCCTCATTGAGGTCACGGGCGTCGACCAGGTAGAAACCGGCCAGTTGCTCCTTGGTTTCGGCGAACGGGCCATCGGTCAGGCTCATCCGCCCGGCGCGTACACGTACCGTGGTGGCCGTCTGCACAGGCTTGAGCGCCTCGGCGGCGAGCATGCGCCCGCTGCCCTGGATGGATTCGGCGTAGGCCATGCATTCGGCGTCTTCGGGGCTGTCGGGCAGGCTGTGCAACAGCGCTTCATCACAATAGACCAGGCACAGGTATTTCATGATCGTCTCCAGCAGGTCGGCTCGGTGCGGTGGGCGATGAGCGGTATCAGGGCTTGAGGTCGAACAAGGCTTTTTGCGTTTCCATGTCGAACGGCGCCGACCAATGCTCGTGGATCACTTGCCATTGGCCGCCGCTGCGCCGATAGCCGACCGTGGCGCGCATGAAGCCGCACTGGCTTTCGTCGTCGCCCGGGCCACAGCGGTTGAGCCAATGAGCCAGGGCCAGGTCGCCGTCGGCGTATACCTTCAGCTCCGCCAGTTCGAAGACCATCGGCCCCGTGCACATGCCCATGCACATTTCCCAGTGTGCGCGGTAGGCGGCCTTGCCCTTGAACTGCAAGGCCTGGATGGCATCGAAGGCGAGAATGTCGTCGGCATAGGGTGCCACGATACGGTCCACATCGCGCTCGCGCACGGCCTGCATCCACTGCTCGATCAGTTGACGAAGTTCAGTCTCGGCTGCGCTGTTCATCGGTGCTTCCTCCCAGCGTTCAACAATGATTGGCGCCGGTGCATTCCGGCGCCTTCACCCATGGTCGAACGGGAAAATGGAGAATCGACAACCCGATGAGAAAAAACAGTCAGCGGCACAGAACAGCCCGAATGATCAGGCCGGTAGTGCCAGGATGAATTCGCGGTAACCGGAGAGCACCACGTAACCTGCGAAATAGCAGAAGATCGCCGCCGACAACAGGTACGACCAGGTCAGCAGGCGATCACCAAGCAGCCGCCCGCCATGACTGGCGATACCGCACAACGAGACACACCAGAGTAGCCCTGCGGCAAAGAAGCCACCGAGGAACAGGCCCGCATCCAGCGCGCTGCCGGCGCCGGAGCGGGAGATCAGCACGCCGCCGACTGCGGCGAACCAGAGAATCGCGCTGGGCGATGACATGGCCAGGAAGATACCGCGCAGGAATTCGCGCCAGCCCGATTCGATCACTACCTGGCCACGCGACTCCAGGTGCCCGCCGCGCCACGCCGCCAGCAGCATCTTCACCGCGAACCATGCCAATAACGCGGAGCCCCCCAGCCACAACGTCCAGCGCACGCTTTCGAACTGCAGCAAAACGGTCATGCCGGCCAGGGCCGCAATGGCGTAGATGAGATCGCCGACGCAGGTCCCCAGCCCAAGCCAGAAGCCCTGAAGAAACCCCCGCTGCATGGCCAGGGTAATCATGGCGATGTTGGCCACGCCGATGTCCAGGCACAGGGACAGGCTGAGGAGGAAACCATTGGAAAAGGGCATGGCAGGCTCGACTGCGGATGAAAGTCAGCGATTGAACCTGAATGCCCCCTGGCGGTACAGGAGGAATTTGCAGGTCAGGCCATCGCTGCCTGCTCGAAGACCTCGTCGGCCCATTGGTTCAGGCTCTTGCCGGCAACCCTGGCGGCAAGGCTGGCAGCAGCGTGCACTTCTGGGCGGATGCGCAACATGACCTTGCCCGAGGCCGGTTTTTCGGGGGTGACGCCCTGTTCGGCGCAATCGGCCAGGTAGTCGTCGAGTGCCTCACGGAACGCCTCGTGCAACGCAGGCACGGCGCTGGCGTGGAAGCTGATGATGTCCCGCAGGCCGAGCACGCGGCCGACGAAAATATCGTCACGCGCGTCGTACTCGATGCGGGCGGCATACCCTTTGTATCGCATGCAGCTCATGGTCGGACTCCCGCCCGCAGCAGGAACTCGCGGGCCTCTTCTATCTGATATCGCCTGGCTTCCTTGCCAGGATGGGGGCGATGGCAGCGCCAACACGGCTCGCCCAACAGCATCTTGACCCTGGAACCCTGCCGCTCCAGCACCTGGCCGCCAAGATGCAGCACCAGAGCCTCGATTTCGGCGAACGGCAATGTGGGTGTGGTCGGAGCTCTGAAGATGCTGTCCAGAATCTTGCGATATCGAGTGTTCATCGGAAAATGCTATCAAATAAAGATAGCATCTCCTTTCAACACTTTCATACAGGATCTTGCGTACCCATCAACACCTGCGCATAGCGCCCGCGATCCACGTTCGCGCCACTGAGCACCACCGCCACCCGCTTGCCGGCCTGACGCCCACGCTCCTGCATCAGTGCAGCCAGGGCGGCGGCACCGGCACCTTCGGCGGTGTTGTGGGTGGTTTCGTGGTAGAGGCGCATGGCTTCGGCGATCTCCTCGTCGCTCACCCGCACGATGCGCGCGGCATTCTCGCGTACCATCGCAAAGGCGTCGGGATGTGGCACGCGGCAGGCCATGCCATCGGCGAAGGTATCGGCGCTGGCGGTGGTGACGATGCGGCCCTGCTCGAAGCTCTGGGCATAAGCGTCTGCCGCAGTGGATACCACGCCGATGATCTCGGTGGACAGGCCCAGCAGGTTGCGCGCCTGAATCAACCCACAGATGCCCGACCCCATGCCGATCGGCACGTACACGCAATCCAGGTCGGCCACCGCCTCGAACAGCTCCAGAGCATAGGTGGCCACGCCACGCACCAGCTCCGGATGGAACGAGGGAACCATGGCAAAGCCCCGCGCCTCGGCCAGGCGCGCCGCCTCTTCCCGGGCCACGTCGAAGTCCACGCCATGCTCCACCAGCTCCGCGCCCAGGGCGCGCATGGCGGCGTTCTTCTCCCGCGAATTGCCCTCTGGCACCACGATCACCAGCGGCAAGCCGGCCTGGCGCGCCGCCAGGGCCATGCTCTGGCCGTGATTGCCGCGGGTGGCGGTAACCAGGCCACGGGGGACTGCGCCACTGGCCAACAGCGAGCGGACATAGACCAGCCCGCCGCGCACCTTGAAGGCCCCCGTGGGCGCATGGTTCTCGTGCTTGACCCACAGCTGGCAACCCAGCCGCTCGGCCAGCAGCGGCCAGGCGTGCTGCGGGGTCGGCGGCACGTGCTGGTGAACGAAAGCGGCAGCTTCGCGCAGGGCGGGCAAGTCGAACATGGCGAACGTCCTTCATCGGTATGGGCTTGAACCGATCCTAAGCGCCGGGCATTGTATGGGTCCAAATAAATATTGCATGGGTAGCAATTTCGTGTGGATTCCGAACCTCCCGGCCAACGACCAGCCGCGCTACCAGGCACTGGTCGAGGCCATCGCCAACGCCATCGAACAGGGTGAACTGAAGGTCGGTGAACGCCTGCCCCCGCAACGCCGCCTCGCCTGGGCGCTGGGCCTGAACCCGAGCACCACGCAGCAGGCCTACCGAGAAGCAGCGGCGCGGCACCTGGTGTCCGGGGAGGTGGGACGCGGCACCTATGTGCTGGCCAGCAGCAAGGAAGCGACGCTGTTTCGCCTCAAGCAACCCAGCCGCCAGCACCCAGTGATCGACCTGTCGACCAATGTGCCGGTGGCCGATCCCTGCAATCTCGACCTTGAGCACAGCCTGCGCAGATTGCTAGAACAGGGCGATACCACCCTGCTCGACCATTACCTGGGGCCCGAGCAGTTACTGCTGGGGCGGATCGAGGGCGCGCGTTGGCTGAGCAACCGCGGCCTGGACCTCACGCCGGAAGACGTGCTGCTTTGCGGGGGCGCCCAGCAGGCGCTGACCCTCGTGCTGCAGTCGTTGTGCCAGGCGGGCGAGCCGGTGATGGTCGAGGCGTTGACCGCCCCAGGCATCAAGGCGGCCTGTCGCCAGTTGCGCCTGCCTGTGCACGGCGTGGCCCTGGACGAGCAAGGCCTGCTCCCGGACGAACTGGACCGAGTGGTCCGCGCGAGCGGCGCGCGGGTATTGGTCACCACGCCTACCCTGCACAACCCGACCGGAGCGTGCATGGGCGAGGCCCGGCGCCTGGCGCTGGCACAAGTCGCCAGGCGCCACGAACTGCTGGTCATCGAGGATGACGTGTATGGCGCCTTGACCGACCGGCCACCACTCTACCCCTTGCTCGAGGGCCGTGGCGTGCTGATCAGCAGCTTGTCCAAGACCGTGGCCGCCGGCTTGCGCCTGGGCTGGATCGTGGCCCGGCCAGCGTTGCTGGAGCAGATCGATCCCTATGCCCAGGCCACCCACTGGTCGGTGTCACCGCTGAACCTGCGCATCGCCTGCCAATGGATCGCGGATGGCACTGCCGCCCGGCGGCTGGCCTGGCAACGGGAGGAACTGGGCGAACGTTGGCGGCTGGCGCGGACGGTGCTGGACGAGGCGCTGCCAGCCGATGGCGTACCGTCGCCCCACATCTGGTTGACCACGCCTGGAGAAGCCCAAGCGCTGGTTGCGCGGTGTCGGGCACAGGGGGTTGAGATCGTGCCGGCCAGCGTATTCGCGGTGGGCACCGACAGCGTAAGGGCCGTGCGAATCAGCCTGTCGGCGGCCCACAGCCGGGCGCAATTGAAGCAAGGACTGGAACTGGTGGGAGCGGGCTTGAGCCGCGATTGCACCTGATACTCATGGCTGCACGCAATCGCGGGACAAGCCCGCGCGGCTCAATTGAGCCGGCAACCCTCACCCAATGCACGGTACTGGAGGGTGTGGACCTGCCCTTGATGATCCTCGTAGGTCATGGTGGCGGGCACCACTTCACAGACGTTGGGGATCGTCGACAGGCTGATCACGCGCTTGATGTCGAGGTTGGTGGAATAGTCGTACTGCTCGACCACAGGCTGGGTGTCTGCGGTCTTGGCCTGGTCCGCGAAGGCGAACGGGGACATACCGACCAATGCAAGAATCAGTAAGGCTTTCATGGGTGTCGACCTTGATGGCTATCAAGCTGATCGCGTGACTTCTGACGCCGTCAATGGCCCGGAGAAGTTGTCATCGACTGCGAAGATGACACGAAGTACCGATCCCGCTTTATCGTACTGCCGGAGGGATGAGTGAAAGTCTACTCCCCGCCTGAAATAGTTGAACCCCGGAGTCGGACATTCACCCTTGCCGTATTTGCAACAATCTGCGACAAAGCACCGATGAAATCCTGCCGAGATAGCCACACCGCGTGAACCAAGCATGCTCCCCCTGACCTGTACTCGCCTTCCACCAGGCCAGCGGCGCCTGCTGGACCATTTCTACCGCCGGCATGGCTCGCGCATGCGCGCCGCCGGTGAAGGCGAGCAATGGGTGGCGCGTACCGCAGAAATAATCGGTGGGATGAACCTGACGCCCATCGGTGGCGATCACTGGCTGACCGGCCTGTTCGTCGCCCCACAGTGGCGCGGCCAGCAGATTGCATCCCGACTGATCGACGCGGCGCTGGCCGAAAGCAGCACTGCGACCTGGCTGTTCTGCCACCCGGATTTGGCGCCTTTCTACCAGCGCCTGGCCTTCACACCGACAACCACCCTGCCCGAGGCCCTGGCCTCACGCCTGGCCCGCTACCAGCGCAGCAAGGCCCTGCTGGCGATGAGGCGGGGTCAGTCGTCAGCCACGTCGAGCCCGGGGAACAGCACATCGGTATAGCCGAACTTGCTGAAGTCCTGGATGCGCGAAGGATACAAACGGCCGATCAGGTGGTCGCACTCATGCTGCACCACCCGGGCGTGGAAGCCATCGGCAAAGCGGTTGATCGGGTTGCCCTGCGGATCGATGCCCGAATAACTGATGTGCTTGTAGCGCGGCACCACGCCACGCAGGCCGGGCACCGACAGGCAACCCTCCCAGCCGTCCTCGACCTCCGTGGCCAGCGGCGTGATCACCGGGTTGAGCAGGATGGTGCGTGGCACCGGCTCGGCGTCCGGGTAACGCTCGCTGCGCTCGAAGCCGAAGATCACCAGTTGCAGGTCGATGCCGATCTGCGGCGCGGCCAGGCCGACACCGCCGACATGAGCCATGGTCTCGAACATGTCGTCGATCAGTTGCGCAAGCTCCGGGCTGCCGATCATGTGCTCGGGAACCGGCGGGGCGATGCGCAGCAGGCGTTCATCGCCCATCTTGAGAATGTCGCGGATCATCAGGTATTCGGCTCGCGGGTCTGGGGTTCGGGTGTCACCGGGTGCTCATGGCCGAGCACGGTGATGGTCTGTTGCGGGTTGTCCTGCTCGAATTCCTTTTCGCCGGGGTTCTTGCCCTCGGCCGACATGTGCTCGATCACCGCGTTCATCTCGGCGCCGAGCAGCAGCACCGCGGCAGAGATGTAGAAGTACAGCAACAGCACGATGATCGCCCCGATACTGCCATACATGGCGTTGTAGTCGGCAAAGGTCTTCACGTAGTAGGCAAAGCCCAGCGAGGCGACGATCCACACCACCACCGCCAGCACCGAACCTGGGGTGATGAAACGAAATTTCTGCTTCACATCGGGCATCACGTAGTAGATCAGCGCCACCGCCACCATCATCAGAATGATGATCGCCGGCCAGCGCAGGATGGTCCAGACGATGACGACCGCCTCCTCCAACCCAACCTGCGAAGCGATCCACTCCATGACCTGCGGCCCCAGGACCATCAGGGCCGCCGCTGCCAGGAGCATGCCGGCGATGCCGACGGTATAGATGACCGACAGCGGAATGCGTTTCCACACCGGCCGCCCCTCCGGCACGTCGTAGGCCGCGTTCATCGCGCTCATCATCAGGCGCACGCCCGCCGAGGCAGTCCACAAGGCAATCACGATACCCACCGACAGCAGTCCGCCCTTGGACTGCTGCAACTGGTCGATTACCGGGTTGACTTGCTCCAGGGCCTGGGGCGGTAGCACCAGCTCCGACTGCAGGCGCAGCCAGGAAAAAAAGTCCGGCAAATGCAAAAAACCGATCAGTGCGATGAGGAACAGCAAGAAGGGGAACAGCGAGAACAGCATCTGGTAGGCCAGCGCGGAGGCATAGGTGGACATCTCGTCATCGAGGAACTCCTTGACGGTGCGCACCAACACGCGGTGCAGGGGCAGGCCGCGCAGGTCGGGGAAAATCATAGCGTCTCCTTTCGCCGCTTGATCGGAATGGCAATGCTGCAAGTCTAATAGACCAGGCGGCGGGCGTGCTGTTCGCTTGTACCTTGCGCACAGTCCAAAGCAAGCGCGGGGCAAGCCCGCCCCCATGTTGCGGGAGCGGGCTTGCCCCGCGGCCAGGCTGCGGCGATCAAGGTTTCTTCACGGTATCCTTGACCTTGCCCACGGCCTGTTGCGCCTCGCCTTTCAGTTCCTGGGCCTTGCCCTCGGCGCGCAGCTTGTCATTGTCGGTCACCTTGCCGACGCCCTGCTTGATATTGCCCACGGCCTCGTTGGCCAGGCCCTTCGCTTTGTCCTTGGTGCCACTCATGGGATGTCTCCTCGGGGGAAAGACACGGGAAATCGTGTCGACATCTGATCGACCCAAGGCCATTGGCCAGAGTTTCAATTCATTTGCACCCGGTCAGCCAAACGGCAATTGGCTGGGCTCGATACGCTTGCACGGTTCGGGTTCGGTGATTTCGGGGAAGCGGGCTTGCCCCGCGATAAGCCCCACCCCACAATGGCAGGCCTTACTCGCGTCAACCCGCAGGAACCTGCATGAAACTCGACAAACCCACCGCCATCGCTCGCCGTAACGAGGCGCTGGCCAAGCCGGTACTCACCAGTGCCAACACCCTGTTCGCCATTCTCGACACCAAGCGCAACCTGTGGTGGTTCGAAGTGCCGGTCGCACTGCTGCGCAAGGGCCAGCCCGACTGGGTCAACCTGCTGCTGCACACCCCCGAGAACGACGGGCTGCAGCATCTGAAGGTGCCCACCAACTTCCTCAAGGCTCATCAGGAACAGATGGAAGTACGCAACCCCGGCAAGCGCCGTTCGACCATCAGCCTGGCCCTGAGCGCCGACCGCGACTCACTGCTGCGCGACACCCGCCCAGGTGGCGAGCAGCTGGACTTCAGCACCTTCGTGCAGGCCTGATCAGGCCCGCTCGATCCGATCGTCATGGATGACGATGCGGCCCTGCTTGAACAACGCGCCGATGGCTTTCTTGAAGTTGCCCTTGCTCACGTTGAACATCTGGCTGATCACCGCCGGGTCGCTCTTGTCACACACCGGCAGCACACCGCCATTGGCCTCAAGGCGCTGCATGATCTGCTCGTGCAGACTGTCGGCCAAGGCTTGGCCCACCGGCTGCAGGCTCAGGGCGATCTTGCCATCACCCCGTACTTCCTTGATGAAGCCCTTCTCGTGCATCCCCGAACGCAGGAACTTGAATACCTCGTTCTTGTGGATCAGGCCCCAGTGGCGGTTGTTGATGATCGCCTTGAAGCCCATCGGCGTCTCGCCGGCCACCAGCAGTTCGACCGGCTGGCCGACGCTGTAGTCCACCGGGGTGCGGTCCAGGTAACGGTCCAGCTTGGCGGTGGCGGTAATACGCCGGGTGCGCTTGTCCAGGTAGGCATGGACCACGCAGTAATCGCCGATCTTCAGTTGCCGCGACTCTTCCGAGTAGGGCATCAACAGGTCCTTGGACAGGCCCCAGTCGAGGAAGATGCCCGCGCCGTTGATGTCCTTGACCTTGAGGCTGGCGAATTCGCCCACCTGCATTTTCGGCTTTTCGGTGGTGGCGATCAGCTGGTCTTCGCTGTCCAGGTAGATGAACACGTTGAGCCAATCGTCCAGCTCCAGCTCGGCATCCTTGGGGAAGTAGCGCCGCGGCAGGAGGATTTCGCCATCGGCGCCGCCGTCCAGGTACAGGCCGAACTCCACGTGTTTCACGATTTGCAAACTGTTGTAACGCCCAAGCAGAGCCATTTCCGAAGATCCTCAAGACAAGGCGGCTATTCTAACACCTGACCCGCCCGGCCGCCCGAGCGCACATTCGCCGGAACCGTCGGGCCCACCGTGCGTCTACCGCCTGGCCAGCCCAGCAAGGATTCGCTCATGCCCCTTCGCCTGCCCAAAGCCCTGCTCATGCTCATCGGCTTCGCCCTGGCACTGACGGCCTGCAGCCGCATCGACCTGGCCTACCGCAACCTCGATCGCCTGGTGCCGTGGTCGCTGGGCGACTACCTGGACATGAACCGCGAGCAGAAGCAGTTGCTCGACGAACGGCTCAAAACGCACCTGGCCTGGCACTGCAAGACCCAACTGCCCGGCTACCTCGACTGGCTCGACCGGGTGCAACTGATGGTCGCCAACGACGCGGTCACCGATGAAAACCTGCGCCAACGCACGGTCGAGGCGCGCCAGGCCATTGGCCGGGTCACCGAAGCGATAACCCCCTCTGCCGCAGAGCTGCTCAAGGGCATGAATGACAACCAGGTAGCGGAAATGCGCGAGGCTTTTCGCAAGGACATCGACAAACGCCAGAAGGAGTACGTCGACACACCATTGGCCAAGCAGGTCGAGAACCGTGCCGCACGCATGCGCAAGCGCCTCGAGCCCTGGTTGGGCGAGCTCGATGCCGAGCAACGGCTGCGGGTGATGAGCTGGTCGCAGGCCTTGGGTGACCAGAACCGGCAGTGGATCGCCAACCGCGCCCACTGGCAGCAGCAACTGCTGCTGGCGATGGACCAGCGCGCCAGCCCAAGCTTCGAGCCCAGGTTGGCGCAGTTGCTGCAGCGCAAGGAAAGCCTGTGGACACCGGAGTACCGCCAGGCATTCCAGAACACCGAGCGCCAGGCACGCAGCCTGCTGGTGGATCTGCTGAAACAGAGCAGCCCGGCCCAGCGGCAATTCCTGCAGCAGCGGCTGAGCAAGGTGCGCGCGGACTTCAGCGAGCTCAAGTGCCTCAAAGGGTAAAAAGCTAGGCTCTGTACGAAAAGTCTTGAGACGCAGGTCAGGCAAGGCGAAAACAGCCGAGGAAGCGCAGTGTACTGGAGTACATGAGCATTCCGAGGCTGTTTTCAACGCAGCATGAACAAGTATCAAGGCTTTTCGTACAGAGCCTAAGGCCTAACGCGCCTTGCGCCGATAAGGGAACACATCGATCACCTTTCCCGCCCGGATCGCCTCCTGCAGACCTTTCCAGTAATCGGCGTCGTACAGTTCGCCATGCAAGCGGCTGAACAAGCGGCGCTGGCCGATGTCGGCGAACAGGAATGGCGGAAACTCTTCGGGGAACACGTCGTGCGGCCCGATCGAGTACCACGGCTCGCCGGACATCTCGTCCTCCGGATAGCGCGGCGGCGGGATGTGACGGAAGTTGACCTCGGTGAGGTAGCTGATCTCGTCGTAGTCGTAGAACACCACCCGGCCATGACGGGTGACGCCGAAGTTCTTCAGCAGCATGTCGCCGGGGAAGATGTTCGCCGCCGCCAATTGCTTGATCGCCAGCCCATAGTCTTCCAGCGCCTCCAGCACCTGGGCTTCGCTGGCCTGCTCGAGGTACAGGTTGAGCGGGGTCATGCGCCGTTCGGTCCAGCAGTGGCGGATCAGCACTGTGTCGCCCTCAAGCGCCACGGTGGAGGGGGCCACCTCTAGCAGTTCCGCCAGGCAGTCGGGATCGAACTTGCCCTGGGGAAAGCGAAAGTCGGCGAACTCCTGGGTATCGGCCATGCGCCCGACGCGGTCGACGCTTTTCACCAGGCGGTATTTCTCGATCACCGTGGCCCGGTCGACAGTCTTGGACGGCGAGAAGCGGTCCTTGATGATCTTGAACACGGTGTTGAAGCCCGGCAGGGTGAACACGCTCATGACCATACCGCGCACGCCCGGGGCCATGACAAAGCGGTCGTCGCTGTTGGCCAGGTGGTTGATCAGCGCCCGGTAGAACTCCGACTTGCCATGTTTGTAGAACCCGATCGAGGTGTACAGCTCGGCGATGTGCTTGCCCGGCAGGATGCGCTTGAGAAAGTTGACGAACTCCGCCGGCACCGGCACATCGACCATGAAGTACGAACGGGTGAAGGAGAAGATGATCGACACCTCTGCCTCGTCGGTAATCAACGCGTCGGCCTCGATGCCATGCCCCTCGCGGTGCAGCAGCGGGATCACCAGTGGCCACTGCTCGTCGGGGGTGTACAAGCGACCGACCAGGTAGGCGCCCTTGTTGCGGTAGAGCACCGGGGTGAACAGCTCCACGGTCAGGGCCGGATCCTTGCACACCCAGTCGGGGAGGCATTCGCGCAATTGATCCTCCAGACGCGCGATATCGCCTTCCCGGTCGCCATACGGCACGTCGAACGCATAATCGGCAAAGATCGCTCGCAGCAAGCCTTTGAGACCGTCCTGCAGCGTATAGGTGCGCGTCTGCGCTGCCCGCTCATGGCCGCGCATCGACGGCCGGGTAGTGTGGATGAACATGCAGCCGTCGCTGATCAGGTCATGGCTGAACAGACTGCAGAACAACGAGTTGTACCAGGTCTCGGACAGCTCGTCGTCCAGCCGGGGGTCGATCAGGCGGATATAGGCGTTCTTGACCAGCGGCCACTGCTCGACGTCCAGCAGCACCGCGGTGTCGAAGCGCTGGCGCAGCCAACCGTTGACCTCGGCGACCTTCTCTTCATACAGGTTGATGCGCGCCGCCGCGGCGTGCTGGATATCCTGCCAGCGCGCCTGTTCGAAGCGCTCGCGGGCGCCGAGGGTGATACGGCGAAAGTGCTCGCGGTAGTCGTCGAAGCCATCGAGGATCATCCGGGCGATGTCGACGGCGGGCCAGGCTGGGGTCATGCGCGTGCCTCTATGCAATGGTCACCGAGAGAGCTTAGTCGGATACGAGCCCTGTGGGAGCCGGCTTGCCGGCGATGAAGCCCGTGAGGCGGCCGCGGATTCACACAGCAAGAAAGCACAAGAATCCCTCGCTCGCCCTGACGTACACTCGCGCCCTGCCCTACCGCCGGAGACCACCGTGAGCCCCATCGCCCTCGCCCGCCTGCTGACCCTTGCCGCTGTCTGGGGCGCCAGCTTCCTGTTCATGCGCATCATTGCCCCCGAGCTGGGCACGGTGCCGACCGCCTTCTTCCGCGTGTCGATCGCCTGCCTGGGACTGATCGCCATCCTCGCCGCCGCCCGCGTGCGCTGGGACTTCGAGGGCAAGCTGGGCGCCTGCCTGGTGCTGGGCATGATCAACTCCGGCATTCCGGCCACGTTCTATTCCGTGGCGGCGCAGGTGCTGCCGGCCGGCTATTCGGCGATCTTCAACGCCACCACGCCGCTGATGGGCGTGCTGATCGGCGCCTTGTTCTTCCGCGAAGCCATGACCCTGCCCAAGCTCTGCGGGATCTTCCTCGGGCTGTTCGGTGTCGGTATCCTCAGCGGTGCCGGCCCGGTGGCGCTGGACATGGCCCTGGTGCAAGGCGCACTGGCCTGCCTGGCCGCCACCACCTGCTACGGCTTCGCAGGCTTCCTGGCAAGGCGCTGGGTCGGCACGCTGGACAGCCGTCTGTCGGCGCTGGGCAGCATGCTCGGCGCCACCTTGCTGCTCAGCCCGCTGTTCGCCTGGAGCGCGCTGACCCAGCCGCCGGCCAGCTGGGGCGGCTGGCAGGTATGGCTGTCGCTCCTGGGCCTGGGGCTGCTGTGCACGGCGTTCGCCTACATCCTGTACTTCCGCCTGCTGAACGAAATCGGGCCGGTCAAGGCCAGTACCGTGACCTTCCTGATCCCGGTGTTCGGCGTGCTGTGGGGGGCGTGGCTGCTGGATGAGCCGCTGTCGATGGCGCACCTGTATGGCGGTCTGCTGATTGGTGCGGCGCTGTGGTTGGTGCTGCGCCCGGCACGGCGCTGAAAAAAGGAGCGGGCTTGCCCCGCTCCCACCGCTCGTTGACTCAGGCCTCGGCCGTGCGCAAGGCAGGTTTACGGAACACGAACAGCAAGCCGATCACGATCAGTCCCATCCCCAGCAGGCTGAGGGGCGCCAGGCGGTTGCCGAAGATGATGAAATCCATCACCGCCGTGACCGCCGGCACCAGGTAGAACAGGCTGGTGACATTGACCAGGTTGCCCCTTGCGATCAGCCGGTACAGCAGCAGCGTGGCCAGCAACGAGACCACCAGCCCCATCCACAGCAGCGCGCCGAGGAAACTGGCATTCCACTGGACATGCAGCGGCTGGAACGGCGCGAACACCGCGCACATTGCAAAGCCCGCCATGTATTGCAGGGGCAAGGTGCCCATGGGATTGTCGGTAATGCGTTTCTGCAGGATCGAGCCCAGGGTCATGCTGGCCAGCGCCAGCAGAGCGAACAGCATCCCGGCGAGGGACACCCCACCCAGGTTAATACCCTGGTAGACCACCATCACCAGGCCGCCCAGGCCAAGCCCCAGGCCGAACAATCGGCTCCAGGACCGCTGACGCTCCATCAGCACCACGGTCAGGATCGGTTGCACGCCCATGACCGTGGCCATGATGCCGGGAGTAACGTGGGTGTTCAGCGCCAGCAGGTAGAAGATCTGGTAGGCACCGAGCAATACGCAGCCGGTCCCCAGGGCGCGAACAATGCCGCCCCGGGTACGTGGCCAACGTAATCCGAGCAACGGACCGATCAACAGCAGACCGAACAGCGCCAGGGCCGAACGCAGCAGCAGGAAGGCGAAGGGGCTGGCCTGGGCCAGGCCAAGCTTGGAGACGATCGCCCCGCTGCTCCACAGCAGGACGAACAGGCTGGTCGTGGCCGCCGAGGCCACGGATGCTTTGTTGAGGACAGACATGTATTGCCACCTGTATACGGGCAAATGAGCCGTACGGAGGGCCTATCGCGACTTGCGGGGATAGCCGACCGTGTTCAGTAGGTTGCGAGTGCGGTGGGGGGCGGCCAGCGGCCGGTCAGCCCAGCACCACGACTGCGCAAGGAGGCGGAGCTACGCCGCCTACCACGCCACTGACAGGTGGTGGATAGTGACTGATCATGGCCGGCTGCTGGCTGCCACGCACAACCACGCCCGCGACAGGCGCGAGAACGTAAGCGGTGGTGGAAGGGATGGCTGGCATGAACAGGTCTTCGGGGAAGAGAGTGTTTCGGAATATAGCGGGGGAATCATCGCGGGGCAAGCCTGCTTGCACAAGGTGCGAAAGCAGGCCTGCTCAACCGGATCAGAACAACCAGTGGTACAGGGCGTAGGCGACGACAACCGCCAGCACCGGACGCAGCACGCGGTAGGCCTTGGGGTTGGCACGCTTGAACTGCTTGACCCGGGTGCTGATGACATTGCTGAAGCGCTTGCTCCAGGCATAGGCCTGGTTGATCCCGCCGACACGCTCGTCATCGGTGTTCTGCGGCGCGGTGGCGCGGCCGAGGAAGGCACTGACCTTGCGGTTGATGCGGGTCATCAGCGGGCTGTTGAGCGGGCGCTCGACGTCGCAGAACAGGATCACGCGGGTGACCTCGGTCTCGTTCTTGACCCAGTGCACGAAGGTCTCGTCGAACATCACGTCCTCGCCGTCGCGCCAGGCGTAGGGCTGGCCATCAACGTAGATGCGGCAGTTGTCGGAGTTCGGCGTGGACAGCCCGAGGTGATAGCGCAGGGAGCCGGCAAACGGGTCGCGGTGCGGGTTCAGGTGGCTGCCGCCAGGCAACAGGGCGAACATCGCGCCCTTGACGTTGGGGATGCTGCTGACTAGCTCTACGGTCTTCGGGCACAGTGCTTCGGCCGAAGGCAGCGGTTTGTCGTACCACTTCAGGTAGAAGCGCTTCCAGCCCTTCTTGAAGAACGAACCGAAGCCGGCGTCGTTGTCTTTTTCCGCCGCGCGGATGTAACCCTCGTCGAACAGGCGCATGGCCTCTTCGCGGATCACCTCCCAGTTGTCCTTGAGCACATCCAGCTCGGGGAAGCGCTGGCGGTCCAGGTACGGCTTGGAGGGTACGCCGGAAAACAGGTACATCAGGCTGTTGTAAGGGGCGAACAGCGCCGAATGGTTGACGAACTGGCGCAGCACCGGCAGGCGTGCCTTGCCGCGCAGGTGCACGAACAGCACACTGCCGAAGAACACCAGCAGGACACCGGCCTTGGCGACGAAGGAAAAGGTCATGCAACACTCCTTGGAGGGGAAATCAGGCCATCCCCAGATAGCCGGACATCATAAACCCATCAGGAGCAGCTGCAAGCCAGAAGCTGCACGCGGCAAGCTCAAGCTGATCCGCGTCAATACGGACATGCCCTCGACTTGCGGCGTGCAGCGTGTCGCTTACTGCTGGTTTTCCTGCTCGGTGAACAGATCGCTGAACAGCATGCTCGACAGGTAACGCTCCCCCGAATCCGGCAAGATCACCACGATGGTCTTGCCCTGCATCTCCGGCTTCTCGGCCAGGCGCACCGCCGCCGCCATGGCCGCGCCGCAAGAGATGCCGCAGAGGATGCCCTCCTCCTGCATCAGGCGGATGGCCATGGCCTTGGACTCGTCCTCGGTCACCGTCTCGACCTGGTCGACGATCGACAGGTCAAGGTTCTTCGGCACGAAGCCGGCACCGATGCCCTGGATCTTGTGCGGGGTGGGCTTGAGCTCCTCGCCGGCCAGGGTCTGGCTGATCAGCGGCGAGTTCACCGGCTCCACCGCCACCGACAGGATCGGCTTGCCCTGGGTGTGCTTGATGTAGCGCGACACCCCGGTGATGGTGCCACCGGTGCCGACCCCGGCCACTAGCACGTCGACCGCGCCATCGGTGTCGTTCCAGATTTCCGGGCCGGTGGTCTTCTCGTGAATGGCCGGGTTGGCCGGGTTGTCGAACTGGCCCGGCAGGAAGTGCTGCGCCGGGTCGGAAGCGACGATTTCGTTGGCCTTCTCGATGGCGCCCTTCATGCCCTTGGCCTTGTCCGTCAGCACCAGCTCGGCGCCCAGCGCCTTCAACACCTTGCGCCGCTCCAGGCTCATCGAGTCGGGCATGGTCAGCACCAGGCGGTAGCCACGGGCGGCGGCGACGAAGGCCAGGCCGATGCCGGTGTTACCCGAGGTGGGTTCGACGATGGTCATGCCTGGCTTGAGCTTGCCGCTGTCCTCGGCGTCCCAGATCATGCTCGCGCCGATCCGGCACTTCACCGAGTAGCCCGGGTTGCGTCCTTCGATCTTGGCCAGGATGGTCACCCCGCGCGGGGCGATGCGGTTGATCTGCACCAGCGGCGTGTTGCCGATGGAATGGGCGTTGTCGGCGTAGATACGGCTCATGGCGGCGGTCCTTGAACAGGAAAAAAGTGCAGGGAAAACCCTGAGGGTAAGCCTGCAATCGGTGAGCGTAAAGCCCGTTCGAACTCGACGAAACGACCTGCGGTCAACCGCACATGCTCCCGTGGAGAAACCCGATGAAAGCGCGCTACCGCTGGCCACTGCTCGGCTTCGCCAGCCTGGTCGCACTGCTGGTGGCCCTGCACCTGGCCTTGCCTTACCTGGTGCGTGACTACCTCAACGACAAGCTGGCAGACATGGGCGACTACCGCGGCCAGGTCCGTGACGTCGACCTGGCATGGTGGCGTGGCGCCTACCAGATCAACGGCCTGAAGATCGTCAAGGTCAGCGGCAAGGTGCCGGTGCCGCTGCTCGAAGCGCCGCTGATCGACCTGTCGGTGAGCTGGCACTCGCTTTGGTACGACCGCGCCGTGGTCGCCGAGGTGGCCTTCGTACGCCCCGAACTCAATTTCGTCGACGGCGGCAACAAACAGAACTCTCAGACCGGCCAAGGCACCGACTGGCGCCAGCAACTGGAAAAGCTGCTGCCGATCACCCTGAACGACGTGCGCATCGAACAAGGCACCCTCACCTTCCGCAACTTCAACTCCAGACCGCCGGTGGACCTCAAGGCCACCCGGCTGGACGCAAGCATCCGCAACCTGACCAACGTGCGCGACGAAAAGGGCCGGCGCGACGCCAGCTTCGAAGGGACGGCGCTGCTGCTGGGCGATGCCAAGGTGGAAAGCCGCGCCACCTTCGACCCCTTCAGCGACTTCGACGACTTCCAGTTCCGCCTGCGCGCCACCGGCATCGAACTGCGCCGGCTGAACGACTTCGCCAGTGCCTACGGCAAGTTCGACTTCAATGCCGGGCATGGCGATGTGGTGATCGAGGCCGAGGCCGAGAACGGCCGGCTCAAGGGCTACATCAAGCCGCTGTTGCGCGATGTCGATGTGTTCAATTGGCAGCAGGACGTGGAAGACAAGGACAAGGGATACTTGCGCTCGGTGTGGGAGGCACTGGTGGGGGCTACCGAGACCGTGCTCAAGAACCAGCCGAAGAACCAGTTCGCCACTCGCGTGGAACTCAGCGGCAGCATGCACCAGCAGGACATCAGCGCCTTCGAGGCATTTCTGCAGATCCTGCGCAACGGCTTCATCCAGGCGTTCAACGCACGCTACGAGCAGCCCGCGCCCAAATCCGACTGATCCCTGGGTGACGGACCATTCAGGGACTGAATACCCGGTCTGCGTTTTCACGCGTCGGGCGTGGCGTTATAGTCGCTGACACATCAATAAACATGCGTGACCTCATTGCCGGGTAAGCCCGCTTGCACAACAGTCCGTGGGAGCGGGCTTGCCCCGCGATGAGGCCCTCCCAGAGGATCGGTTCATGAAGTTCGAAGGCACCCGCGACTACGTCGCCACAGATGACCTCAAGCTGGCGGTCAACGCGGCCATCACCCTGGAGCGCCCGTTGCTGGTCAAGGGCGAGCCGGGTACCGGCAAGACCATGCTCGCCGAGCAACTGGCCGCCTCCTTCGGCGCCCGCCTGATCACCTGGCACATCAAGTCGACTACCAAGGCCCACCAGGGCCTCTACGAGTACGACGCCGTCAGCCGCCTGCGCGATTCGCAGCTGGGCGTGGACAAGGTCCACGATGTGCGCAACTACCTGAAAAAAGGCAAGCTGTGGGAGGCCTTCGAGGCCGACGAGCGGGTAATCCTGCTGATCGACGAAATCGACAAGGCCGACATCGAGTTCCCCAACGACCTGTTGCAGGAACTCGACAAGATGGAGTTCTACGTCTACGAAATCGACGAGACCATCAAGGCCAAGCAGCGCCCGATCATCATCATCACCTCCAACAATGAAAAGGAGCTGCCTGACGCCTTCCTGCGCCGCTGCTTCTTCCATTACATCGCCTTCCCCGACCGCGCCACCCTGCAGCAGATCGTCGATGTGCACTACCCCAACATCAGCCAGTCGCTGGTCAGCGAGGCACTGGACGTGTTCTTCGACGTGCGCAAGGTGCCGGGCCTGAAGAAAAAGCCCTCCACCTCCGAGCTGGTCGACTGGCTCAAGCTGCTGATGGCCGACAACATCGGCGAGGCGGTACTGCGCGAACGCGACCCGACCAAGGCCATCCCGCCGCTGGCCGGTGCCCTGGTGAAGAACGAACAGGACGTGACGCTGCTCGAGCGCCTGGCCTTCATGAGCCGGCGCGGCAACCGCTGACGGGAGCCGGGCCATGTTGCTCAACCTGTTCAATGAAATGCGCGCGGCCAAGGTACCCGTATCGGTACGCGAACTGCTCGACCTGCACCATGCCCTGCAGAAGGGCGTGGTGTTCGCCGACATGGACGCCTTCTACTACCTGGCCCGCGCCATCCTGGTGAAGGACGAGCGGCACTTCGACAAGTTCGACCGCGCCTTTGCCGCCTACTTCAAGGGCCTGGAAAACCTCGACCGGCATATCGAGGCGTTGATCCCCGACGAGTGGCTGCGCAAGGAGTTCGAACGCTCGCTCACCGACGAAGAGCGCGCGCAGATCCAGTCCCTGGGCGGGCTGGACAAGCTGATCGAGGAATTCAAGAAGCGCCTCGAGGAGCAAAAGGAACGCCACGCCGGCGGCAACAAGTGGATCGGCACGGGCGGTACCAGCCCGTTCGGTTCCGGCGGTTTCAACCCCGAGGGCATCCGCGTCGGCGAGGCCGGCAAGCGCCAGGGCAAGGCGGTGAAGGTCTGGGACCAGCGCGAGTACAAGAACCTTGACGACCAGGTCGAGCTGGGCACTCGCAACATCAAGCTGGCCCTGCGCCGGCTGCGCAAGTTCGCCCGCGAAGGCGCCGCCGAGGAGCTGGACATCGACGGCACCATCGATCACACCGCCCGTGACGCCGGCCTGCTGAACATCCAGATGCGCCCCGAACGGCGCAACACGGTGAAGCTGCTGTTGCTGTTCGACATCGGCGGCTCGATGGACGCCCACGTCAAGGTCTGCGAGGAACTGTTCTCGGCCTGCAAGACCGAGTTCAAGCACCTGGAGTACTACTACTTCCACAACTTCGTCTACGAGTCGGTGTGGAAGAACAACCTGCGCCGCACCTCGGAGCGCTTCTCCACCTTCGACCTGCTGCACAAGTACGGCGACGACTACAAAGTGATCTTCGTCGGCGACGCGGCCATGGCACCCTACGAGATCACCCAGCCCGGCGGCAGCGTCGAGCACTGGAACGAAGAGGCCGGGTACGTGTGGATGCAGCGCTTCATGGAGAAATTCAGGAAGATTATCTGGATCAACCCGTATCCGAAGCAGGCCTGGGACTACACCGCCTCGACCCATCTGGTGCGGGACCTGATCGAGGACAAGATGTACCCGCTGACGCTGCAGGGGTTGGAAGACGGGATGCGTTACCTGTCCAAGTAATCTATTGACCGAACTGGCCTCATCGCGGGGCAAGCCCGCTCCCACCACTTGCGCATTTGCAGGTCTGGCGTGGGAGCGGGCTTGCCCCGCGATGGTGCCGGCAGACTCAACCCCAGCAGCGCAAGCATGCCTGCTGCTCGCGCCACGCCTCGTCCTGCACCACCGCCCTGAACCGTATCGTCGCGCCCGGCATGCACTGCGCCAATTGCGCCAGCGCCAGCGGTGTCAGCGCCCCCAGCCGTGGATACCCACCAATGGTCTGCCGGTCGTTGAGCAGGACGATCGGCTGCCCGTCCGGCGGCACCTGCACGGCGCCGAGCGGGATTCCCTCGGAGATCATCGGCGCGCCCTGGTAGACCAGTTGTGGCCCGAGCAGGCGAATGCCCATGCGGTCGGCACGGCTGTCCAGCGTCCAGTCACGGTTGAACGCCTCGAACAGGCTGGTGCCACAGAAGTCACCGATCTGCGCGCCCATCACCAGATCCAATACCGGTTTCTCGGCATACGCCGGCCGCAGCGCTTCGGGCACGTGGGAGCGGCGGTTCGGTGCCCCGACTTGCCCCGCGATGGCTTCAGCCGCATGCAGTACCTCCCCTTTCAGCAGCGCCCGGCCCTGGCCGTCTACTCCACCCAGTTCTTCCCGTACTACGGTGGAACAACTCCCCAGCACCGACTCGCCCACGAACCCGCCCGGCACCGCCAGGTAAGCACGTACCCCCTGGCGAGGCTGGCGCAGCGTCAGGCGCTGGCCCTTGCCCAGGTTGAAACTGGTCCAGGGCGCCACGGCCTGTCCGTCGACCTGCGCGTCGAGGTCGGCCCCGGCCAGCGCCAGCACGCAGTCCTGCTCGGCAACCACACTGAAGCCGCCAAGCGCAATCTCCACCACGGCGCTGTCCAGGGCATTGCCCAGCAACCAGTTGGCCCAGCGCATCGCCACCCAATCCAGCGCGCCGCCCTGGGTCACCCCCAGGTGACGCACGCCGAACCGCCCGGCGTCCTGCAATTGGCACAGCGCGGTGCTGGCCTCGATCCTCAACTCGCTCATGCCTGGGCCTCCAGCGGGCTGTCATCACCGCCCAGGTTGATGAACTCGGCGTGCCCGACTGCCACGAAACGCACCCGGTCGCCCGGTTGCAGCAGGCTGTAGCCATCCCTTTCACGATCGAACAGGCGCACCGGCGTGCGACCGATCAGGTTCCAGCCGCCCGGCGACACAGCCGGATAGGCGGCGGTCTGGCGCTCGGCGATGCCGACGCTGCCCGCCGCCACGCGCTTGCGCGGGGTGCTCAGGCGCGGCGTGGCCAGGCGCTCGTCGACCAGCCCCATGAAGCCGAAACCCGGAGCGAACCCCAGCGCGAACACCGGGTAATCACGGCCACAGTGCACCTCGATCACTTCGGCTTCGCTCAGTCCACTGCGCGCAGCCAGCACCGGCAACTCGGGACCGACGCTGGCGTGGTACCACACCGGGATCTCATGCCGCCGCCCGCTATTGCCGGCATCGGGCCGCAGGCCCTCCAGTGCGTGCAGGATGCGCTGGCGCCCTTCGCCCGGCGCCAGGTCGAACTGCACCATCAGCGTGGTGTAGGACGGTACCAGGTCGATCAACTGTTGGCCGAAAGCGTCCCGCAAGCGCTGGCTGGCGGCAAGGATCCACGGCATGTTGCCTTCATCGATGGCATCGAACAGCCGCACCATCAGGCTGTCGACGGCCACCACTTCGATACGTGGGGTCATGCCTGCTCCAGCGCGTCGAGAGCCTGGCGGATCTGGCGTACCGCGGCCACGGAGCCATCGTTGTCGCCATGCACGCAAAGGGTGCTGGCGTTCAACCGCACTTCGCTGCCGTCGTCGGCCACCAGGGCCTCGCCTTTGGCGAGGCGCAGCGCCTGCTCGACCACCAGCGCCGGGTCATGGTGCACCGCGTCCGGCAGGCGCCGCGACATCAGGTGCCCGCTGGCGGTGTAGCCACGGTCGGCAAAGGCTTCGAACCACAATGGCACGCCGATCTCGTCGCCCAGGGCCTGGGCGGCACTGTCGTCGGCGGTGGCCATGAGCATCAGCGGCAGGCCGCTGTCGAACGCCGCCACGGCCTCGAGCACCGTACGCAGGATGGCCGGGTTGGCCATCATGTCGTTGTACAGCGCGCCATGGGGCTTGACGTAGGCCACCCGCGCGCCGAGTACCTTGCAGATGCCGTCCAGGGCACCGATCTGGTAGTGCAGCAGGTCGCGGATCTCATCGCTGCTGCAGGCCATGGAGCGGCGGCCGAAGCCTGCCAGGTCCGGGTAGGCCGGGTGCGCGCCGATGGCCACCCGGTGCTCCAGGGCCAGGGCCACGGTGCGGCGCATGGTGCCGGGGTCGCCGGCGTGATAGCCGCAGGCGATATTGGCGCAGTCGATGAACGGCATGACCTTGGCATCCTGGCCCATGCGCCAGTTGCCGAAGCTCTCGCCCATGTCGCAATTGAGTAGCAGGCGTTTCACCTGGCGGACCTCCGTATCAATGTTCATGATGCCTACCTTAGCGTGCCTGGAGTGCTTTGCCGCGGGTTTCCGGCAGGCTCAGCGCGGCCACGATCACCACACCGTAGGACACCGCGGCGAAGGCACCAATCCCCAGGCCCAACGGTACTTTCTCGCCGAGCAGGCCGATCAGCAAAGGGAACATGGCCGCGATAACCTTGCCGATGTTGTAGCAGAAGCCTTGCCCCGATCCACGGATACGGGTGGGGAACAACTCGGTGAGGAACGAACCCATGCCGCTGAAGATGCCCGAGGCGAAAAAGCCCAGCGGGAAGCCCAGCCACAGCATCACGTTGTCGCTGACCGGTAGCTGCGTGTAGAGCAGGACGATGACGAACGAGCCCACGGCGAACAGGATGAAGTTCTTCCGGCGCCCCAGCAGGTCGCAGAGGTAGGCGCTGACCACATAGCCGATGTAGGAGCCGACGATGACCATCGCCAGGTAGCCGCCGGTACCCAGCACGCTCAGGCCGCGCTCGTTCTTGAGGAAGGTCGGCAGCCACGAGGTGATGGCGTAGTAGCCGCCTAGGGCACCAGTAGTCAGCAGCGAAGCGCGGATCGTGGTCCACAGCATGCCGGGTGCGAAGATCTCGTAGAAGTGTGAGGGCGCCGCGACCGTCTCGGCGGCCTTGGCCTCGCGGTAGACCTCCGGATCCTTGACCAGGCGCCGCACGAAGATCACGAAGATCGCCGGCAGCAACCCGAGCAGGAACAGCGCGCGCCAGGCCTGTTCGGCCGGCAGCCAGGAGAACAGCAGCGCGTAGAGGATGGCGGTCAGGCCCCAGCCGATGGCCCAGCCCGACTGCACCATGCCCACCGCCTTGCCGCGGTCCTGGGCACGGATCACCTCGCCGATCAGCACCGCGCCGGCGGTCCATTCGCCACCGAAACCGAAGCCCATCAGGGTACGGGCGATCAACAGCTGCTCATAGCTCTGGGCGAAACCGCAGAGGAAGGTAAAAAATGCGAACCACAGCACCGTCAGTTGCAGGGTGCGCACACGGCCGATGCGATCGGAGAGGATACCGGCGATCCAGCCGCCCAGGGCCGAGGCGATCAGCGTGCTGGTATGGATCAGCCCGGCCTCGGCGGTGCTGATGCCCCACAGCATGATCAGCGTGGGGATGACGAAGCTCAGCATCTGGGTGTCCATGCCGTCCAGGCCGTAGCCGATCTTGCAGCTCCAGAAGGTGCGTCGTTGCTGGGAGTCGATGTCGCGGTACCAGGCGAAAGGGCCGCTCGAGGTTCGGGCGGGGGCCTGCTGCTGCACGCCGGTCGGGTTCATGGTTGCCTCGGCTTGTTGGTATTGTTCTATGGGCGACGTCGGGCGTCGCGGCCTGGGCACCATGTTCAGAGGCCGCGCCCGGCACGTCCAACGAGAAAATCCGCCCGTCTGGAACAAGAAAAACTGATCATGAACCTTCGTTTCCTCGAAACCTTCGTCTGGGTCGCCCGGCTCAAGAGCTTCCGCCTTACCGCCGAGAAGCTGTTCACCACCCAGGCCTCGGTGTCCAGCCGCATCGCCGCGCTGGAGGCCGACCTGGGCGTGAAACTGCTGCTGCGCGATTCGCGCGGGGTCAGCCTGACCCCCGAGGGCGCCAAGGTGCTGGAATATGCCGAACGCATGCTCGACACCGCCAAGGCCATGAAGCAGTCGCTGGACAGCGACCGGGCCAAGACAGGGCGCATTCGCCTGGGGGTCATGGACACCGTCATCCACACTTGGATGAGCGCGCTGGTGGCAGAGCTGGGCGAGCGCTACCCGCAGGTGGAGATCGAGCTGGTGGCCGATACCGCGCTGAACCTGCGCGAACAGCTGCAAAAAGGCTTTCTCGACGTGATCCTGCAGACCGACCTGCTGCGCGAGCAGTCGATCCGCAGCCAGGACCTGGCGCGCTACCCGATGGGCTGGATCGTCGCCGCAGGCTCCCCGCACCACCGCACCTACGCCTCGCTGGCGGAGCTGGCCCGCGAACGCATCGTCACCTTCTCGAAAAATTCACGACCGCACCAGGAAGTGCTCAGCCTGTTGCAGTCAGCCGGGGCCGAGGCGCCACGCCTGAACTGCGTGAACTCGGTGGCGGCGATCACCCGCCTGCTGCGCGACGGTTTCGGCATCGGCGCGCTGCCACCGGCACTGGTCGATGGCGAACTGAGCCGGGGCGAGCTGGTGTTGCTGGACGGCTTGCAGCCACCGCCGAGCCTGGAGCTGGTGGTAGCCTGGCAGACCGGCGTGGCGTTGGTGGACGAGATCGTCGACGTGTGCCGGCAAGTGCTGGAGCGCTATGCGCGGGATGTGGGCGGGCAACGGATCGTGCTGGTCTGAACGGTCGCCTTTGCCAACGATCAGGGCAGCAACAGCATCACCGCCAGCTTTCCTTCACCACTTTGCGCCGCCCACCGAGGATCACCCAGCCAATCACCAGCAACAGGCTCTCGACCACGAACGCCAGCACGAACCCGCTGCCGATCCCCCAACCGATCGCCTCGGGCACCAGCAGGATCTGGTAGCTGTAGCCCTTGAGCGTCTCCTCGCGCAATGTCGGCTCCGGCTGCACCAGCACATGCCAGGTGCGGCTCACCCACGAGCCCTGCAGGGCCTGCCATTCATGCTCCAGCGCCTGGTTGCGGATCAGCAGGCTTTCGATGCTGTTGGCATCGCTGTTGAACACCGGATCGTCGCTGCCGCGGTAATGCCGCACCAGCGCCTGCAGGTCGCCGTTGAAGAAGCGCTGCGCGGTCTGGCGGAAGCCGTCCAGGGCCTGGCGCGATTCGAGCAGGTGCGCCTCGACACGCTGGCTGTAGTCCTTGACCAGCCCGGGCACCTGGAGACCGGCCAGCAGGCCGAAGGTGAACAACAGCAAACGCAGGTAACTTCTGAACATGGAGCGTCCTTAGCTCTGGCCGTGGGCGACGCACTCGCCGTGGCGCCACAACCCCCATTGACCCGGCTCGTAGCGGTTCCAGGTCTCGTTCTCGGTCAAGGCCTCGGTGGCGATCACCGTGACCACGTCGTTGGGGGTGGTTTGCGTGTGGAAGTCGACGATCAGGTCGACATCCTTCAGCCGCGCCGCGCCGAACGGTGCGCGGCGGGTGATGTGCACCAGTTTGGTCGAGCAGAAGCAGAACAGCCAGTCGCCGTCGCTGAGCAGGCAGTTGAACACGCCCTTGCCGCGGTACTCGACGCAGGCTTCGACCAGCACCGGCAGCAACTGCTCGGCTTCCACCGGCTCGGGGAAGGCCTCGCGGATACGATTGAGCAGGTCGCAGAAGGCGGCCTCGCTGTCGGTATCGCCGATCGGTCGGTAGAACGTGCGCTGGCCGGCGAAGTCACCCAGCTGGCCGTTGTGCGCGAAGCACCAGTTGCGGCCCCACAGCTCGCGCACGAACGGGTGGGTGTTGGACAGGCAGACCTTGCCGACATTGGCCTGGCGGATATGGCCGATGACCACTTCGCTCTTGATCGGGTAGCGCTGCACCAGGTTGGCCACCTCGGACTCGCTGCTCGCCGCCGGGTCCTGGAACAGGCGCAGGCCGCGCCCCTCGTAGAAACCGATGCCCCAGCCATCGCGGTGCGGGCCGGTGCGCCCGCCGCGCTGCATCAGGCCGGTGAAGCTGAAGACGATATCGGTGGGGACGTTGGCGCTCATGCCCAGCAGTTCGCACATGTTCGCGGCTCCTGGCTTACAGACGGGGTTCGACGCGGCCCTGCCCGGGGCCGGAGCGGCGCACGGGGGCCGGTGGCGGATCGTCGCGGTAGCGGTCGTGACGATTGGCGGCCAGGGAAGCGTCAGCCACGACCTCTTCCTCTTCCTCTTCCTTGGCCTGGCGCTGGGCGGCGGCCTCACGCTGGGCGCGGCGCTCGCGGGCACGCTTTTCCAGCGGCCAGCGGATCAGCACGAAGACAAAGTACAGGGCAAAGGCGATCATCCCGTACATGGCAAGGTCGGAGGCGGCGCGCCAGGCGTTGTTGCCGACCTTGAAGGCGAGGTCCAGCGCGGTGATGGCGATGGCCGGGGCGAAGCTTTCCTTGACCGGGTCGACGATGGTCGGGGCGAACAGCAGCACGGCGATGATCACCCGCAGCGGCTCGCGCAGCCAGCGCCACATCCAGCCGGTCAGCTTGAAACCCACCAGCAGGCAGCCCAGGGCGGCAACGGCGTACAGGCCCCAGGCCAGCGTATAGTCGTGTTCGGTCATGGTGTTGGTGCAAGCCAGGCAAAGAGACGCCTATGATAAACACTTTTACCGGCGCAGGCTGCCCCCGCACCGTAAGGGACCTGCAGCGGCCCATCGCGGGGCAAGCCCGCTCCCACGTCCAGACCTCGATCAGGCGTGGGAGCGGGCTTGCCCCGCGATGGGGTCCACAATCGATGAGATCACCCATGCCCCTGACCCTTCCCGCCCCTATCGCCCGTCAAGCCGACGGCAACGACCCCTACGCCTGGCTGCAGGACCGCGACACGCCCGAGGTACTGGCCTACCTGGCCGAGGAAAACGCCTACCAGGAAGCCTGCCTGGCCGGCCAGGCGCCGCTGCGCGAGCAACTGTTCGAAGAGATCAAGAGCCGCATCCTCGAGACCGACCTGTCGCTGCCCTCGCCCTGGGGCCCGTACCTCTACTACACCCGCACCACCGCCGGCGACGAGTACCCGCGCCACTACCGCTGCCCGCGCCCGGCTGACGACAGCAATACGGTGGATGAAAGCCGCGAGGAACTGCTGCTCGACCCCAATGCGCTGGCGAACGGCGGTTTCCTCTCCCTCGGCGCCTTCAGCATCAGCCCCGACCACCGGCTGCTGGCCTACAGCCTGGATACCAGCGGCGACGAGGTCTACACCCTGTACGTCAAGGACCTGGCCAGCGGCGCGCTGAGCGCCCTGCCCTTCGACGACTGCGACGGCAGCATGACCTGGGCCAACGACAGCCAGACGCTGTTCTTCGCCGAGCTGGACGACACCCACCGCCCCTGGCGCCTGCGTCGCCACACCCTGGGCGAGGTCGCGGCCACCACCGTATTCGAAGAGCCCGACGGACGTTTCTTCCTGCACTGCTACCGCGCCAGCTCCGAACGCCAACTGGTGCTGCTGCTCAACAGCAAGACCACCAGCGAAGCCTGGGTGCTCGATGCGGCCACGCCGCATGCCGACTTCACCTGCCTGGCGCCACGGGTCGAAGGCCATGAATACTTCCCCGACCATGGCCAGCTCGACGGTCAATGGCACTGGTTCATCCGCAGCAACCAGGACGGTATCAACTTCGCCCTGTTCCATGCGCCGGCAGACAGCGTGCCGGCCCGTGCGCAATGGCAGGTGCTGGTGCCACACCGCGACGACATCATGCTCGAAGGCGTCAGCCTCAATGCCTCGGCGCTGTCCCTGAGCCTGCGCGAGGGCGGCCTGCCGATCATCGAAGTGCGCCCGCAAGGCCTGCCGGCCTACCGCGTCGAACTGCCGGATGCCGCCTACAGCCTCTACGTGCAGGACAGCCTGGAATTCGCCAGCTCGCGCATCCGCCTGCGCTACGAAGCCCTCAACCGCCCGGCCCAGGTGCGTCAGCTGGAGCTGGCCACAGGCGCCCAGCAGGTGCTCAAGCAGACCCCGGTGCTCGGCGCGTTCGACGCCGACGACTACGTCAGCCAGCGCCTGTGGGCGGTAGCCAAGGATGGCACGCAGGTACCGATCAGCCTGGTGCGTCGCCGCGCCGACGAAGGCAAGACAGTGCCCCTCTATCTTTACGGCTATGGTGCCTACGGCGAGAGCCTCGACCCGTGGTTCTCCCATGCCCGCCTGAGCCTGCTGGAGCGTGGCGTGGCCTTCGCCATCGCCCATGTGCGCGGTGGCGGCGAGCTGGGTGAAGCCTGGTACCGGGCCGGCAAGCAGGAACACAAGCACAACAGCTTCGACGATTTCATCGCCTGCGCCGAACACCTGATCGCTGAAGGCGTGACCCGCCGTGAATGCCTGGCCATCAGTGGCGGCAGTGCCGGCGGCCTGCTCATGGGCGCGGTGCTCAACCTGCGCCCCGAACTGTTCCGCTGCGCCATCGCCGAAGTGCCGTTCGTCGATGTGCTCAACACCATGCTCGACCCCGAGCTGCCGCTGACCGTTACCGAGTACGACGAATGGGGCAACCCCGAGGAGCCGGAGGTATATGCGCGGATCAAGGCCTACGCGCCGTACGAGAACGTCAAGGCCCAGGCGTACCCGGCCATGCTGGTGATCGCCGGCTACAACGACAGCCGTGTGCAGTACTGGGAGGCGGCCAAGTGGGTGGCGCGCCTGCGCACGCGCAAGACCGACGCCAACCTGCTGCTGCTCAAGACCGAGATGGGCGCCGGCCACGGCGGCATGAGCGGCCGCTACCAGGGGCTGCGCGACGTGGCATTGGAGTATGCGTTCGTCTTCAATGAGCTGGGCGTGGCGTAAAACGCGATTTTCGTTGTCTCACAAGCGCCACGGCCACTGATTGTGCGACCGCGGCGCTTTCCAGACATTCGAAGAAGAACAACACATGCCCGACACCCAGCACCTGAACGCCGAAATCCGCGACATGCTCATGGACTGCGGCCTGTTCGACACCCTGCAGCCCAGCGATTTCGTCACCGCCGCCGGCTATTTCAGCCTCACCGCCGTCAGCGAAGGCCAGACCCTGTTCAGCGAAGGCGACGCCGGCACCTTCATGTGCATCCTCCACCGTGGCGTGGTCTCGGTGCGCAAGACCGACGGCAACGGGGCCGAGGTGGAAATCGCCACCCTGCGCAAGGGCCGTGCCTTCGGCGAGATGGCCGTGCTCGACGGCGAGCGCCGCTCGGCCACCTGCGTGGCCGCCAGCGACTGCCAGTTGCTGACCCTGGGCAAGGACTCGCTGGAGAAGATGCTCGCCGACGCGCCGCGCATTGCCGCCCGGATCATTCGCGCCCTGGCCGTGGCGCTTTCACGGCGCTTGCGGATGCAGGATGGCCAGCGCCTGGCACAGCAGGTCTAGGCTCTGTACGAAAAGTCTTGAGACGCAGGTCAGGCAAGGCGAAAACAGCCGAGGAAGCGCAGTGTACTGGAGTACATGAGCATTCCGAGGCTGTTTTCAACGCAGCATGAACAAGTATCAAGGCTTTTCGTACAGAGCCTAATCGCGCTTGGGCGGCGGTTTTGGCGAATCCTGGTTCAACCCCGGCAACGGTTGGTCCTTCGGCGGCCCCGGCACCGGCATGGGCGGCAGCAGCGGCGCGCCGGGCCGGTTGGCGCCGGCCTTGGGCGGCGTGCTCGGGGTGATCTGCGGGTAGGGTGTCGGCGTCGGCGTCCCCGGTGCCCCCGGGGCGGTCGTGAGCGGCCGCTGCTGACCTGCAGCGTCGGCCAACGGCACTGCGCCAAGCAACAATGCGGCGAGGATCGCATGCAACATCTGCAGCCTCCTGTCAGGAACCTTCCTACAGGCTATGCCCAACGGCGCATTTTTGCCTGTCCGCCCGCCCGACTGGCGCGCTAGACTCAAGAACATAACCGTCATTGCCCTGATTAGAAGAAAGGTAACACCATGAGTTCCACCTCCGCCGCCACCGCCCGCCTCGACCGTATCCTCGCCGACGCCAAGCGCGACAAGGAAATGGGCTATCGCGACAAGGCACTGAAGATGTACCCCCACGTCTGTGGTCGCTGCACCCGCGAGTTCTCCGGCAAACGCCTGTCGGAACTGACCGTGCATCACCGCGACCATAACCACGACAACAACCCCCAGGACGGCTCCAACTGGGAGCTGCTGTGCCTGTACTGCCACGACAACGAGCACGCCCGCTACACCGATCAGCAGTACTTCAGCGAAGGTTCACTGAGCACGCCGAAAGTCGCCGTGGCCACCCACAACCCGTTTGCCGGCCTGGCTGCGCTGATGAAGAAGGACTGACCGTCGATTCCCGCCCCGCCGTGTCGGCGAGCCCGTATAATCGCGTTCTTTTTTTGCGAAGGGCCCCGACACGTGGCGAACAAACGGTACAGCTGCATCGGCCTGTTCAACCCCAAATCCGCCGAAAACGTCGGTTCGGTCATGCGCGCGGCCGGCTGCTATGGGGTCAATTCGGTGTTCTACACCGGCAAGCGCTATGAGCGCGCCCGGGATTTCGTCACCGATACCAAGCGCGTGCACTACGACATCCCGCTGATCGGCATCGACGACCTGCAGCGCATCATCCCCCTGGGCTGTACGCCGGTGGCGGTGGAACTGGTGGACGGTGCGCGCCCCCTGCCCGAATACACCCACCCGGACCGGGCGATCTACATCTTCGGACCAGAGGATGGTTCGCTGAGCGAAGACGTGCGCGGTTGGTGCGAAGAGACCATCTACATTCCGACCCAGGGCTGCATGAACCTGGCGGCGACGGTGAATGTGGTGCTGTATGACCGCATGGCCAAGGGGTTGAATACGCGGTCGGGGCCCAAGTTCAAATAAGTCGATCCGGATTTGTGGCAAACGCCAAGGTAATTTCACTGAACGCAGCCATTGCACATGGAGTCTGCTGGTTATCAACGACCAGAGGAGACTGCCCGATGCTCGATATCCATTCGCCCCACCACGAACACAACGTCCATGGCCTGGAGCGCGCCAGCTCCCTGGCTGGGGGCGCGTTGATGATCAGCAAGGGGCTGCGCCACGGTGGCCTGCTGGGGATGTTGCAGGTTGCCGTCGGCGGCCTGGCGCTGGCACGTGGCGTGAGCGGCCATTGTTCGACCAAGGCGTGGTGGCTGCGGCATCGCGCCGAGTACCTGCGCCTGCATCGCGATATAGAACGAGGGGCTGCCGAGCTCAAGGCGCTGAAGGCCAGCGCCGAGGCGGCAACCCGCACCGCGACGGTGACCGGCGGTTGAAAGCATCGCGGGGCAAGCCCGCTCCCACGAGCCGGCGTTCAAAATGATGTCCGGGGTCGTGGCAACGGGCTTGCCCCGCGACAAATCCTGCGCCTAGCGCAGTACCTTGCTTTGCAATACTTCAGACTGCCGCCCCAGGACGTTCTCGCTGATCTGCACGAACTCCTCGGTGCTGACGCTCGACAGGCGCATCAGCGCCCGGGCGACATCGTCCAGCGAGCGCTTGTCGTGGTTGTGCAGGCGAATCTCGCGGTCCAGCGCCTGCAACAGCAACACGCCGCGGGCCACCTGGGCCGGGCTGGCCTGGGCACCCTTGAGGTGATTCACTTTGTCGCCTAGCTTGTGCAAGCGCGCCTGCAACGCCTCGTAACGGTCGTCGCTCATGCCACCAGCACGCCGCAGCAGCTCGCTGGCGTAATAGTCGGCCAGGCTCTCGCCGAGCCAGTCGCTGCCATCGCGGTCGTTGATCTGGGCGAACAATTGCACCAGTTCGCGCAACAGCGGGCTGTTGCCGTTCTCGCTGATCAGCGGCCGGCCACTGTGCAAGTACAAGGAATTGTTGCCTGGCAGCACGCCACGCCACATCTCGTCGCGGGCACCGACCAGCAGCAACTTGGGCGGGTTGCGTGGAAACACCGCCTGCAACTGGGGCCAGACGAAGGTCAGCAGGGTCAAGGTGTCCATGCGGCGCATGCCCTGCCCTTGCGGCGCGGCGACGGTCACTTCGGTGTCGCCAAGGCGCGCACGGCGGCTGCCCAGGCTGCCGGCGAGCACCCAACCGGTGGGGCGGTCGAACAGGCGCGACACGTCATCGATACGGAATTTCTGCCGACCGATGCGCGGCCAGGCGGTCTCGACACTCTTCCAGCCGGCCGGCAGGTCGAAAGCCAGACGCGACACCAGCTCGGTGCCGTCCTGCTGGTCGAGGCGCGCCGGCGGCACCAGCTGATCGCCACGGAACAGCGCCCAGTGCGCGGTCATGCGGGTTTCATGCACACCCCCCTTCGGTTGCTGGTCGAGCAGCACGCGGTAACTGAGGCTGGTCTTGCCTGACGCCGGGTGCCAGACACCGCGCCCGTTCTGCAGCTGCCACTGGCCATCAGCGAGGAAGTCGCTGTAGACACCGGCCTTGCCCATGTCGAAGTCCAGGCTACGCACCACGCTGCCGTCCGCAAGGGTCAGGCGCACCTCGGCCTGGCCGCTCTGTGGCAACAGGCGGACCTGATAATCCAGATCGACTTTCCTGGCCAGCGCCTGAGTGCTGAGCAGCAGGCCAAGCGCCATCAACAGCGGGCGACGCATAACGAAACTCCTTGTAGCCGCGCGGCTCAACCCGCGCGAAAAATCAGGTGGTCTTCCCAGTCGTCTTCATCCACATCGTTCTCGCTGAGCATCCGCCCAGACCGGGAAATGCGTTGCTCATGCACTTGCCCGCGATCACCGCAGACCAGGTGGTGCCACGACGGCAAGTCCTGGCCTTCGCTGACCAGGCGATAACCACAGGTAGGCGGCAGCCACTTGAACTGGTCGGCCTTGCCCGGAGTCAGCTGGATGCAATCGGGCACGTAGCGGAAGCGATTGGGGTAGTCGCTGCACTGGCAGGTCTGCAGGTCGAGCAGCTTGCAGGCGATGCTCGTGTAGTAGACGCTGTTGTCCTCTTCGTCCTCGAGCTTCTGCAGGCAGCACAGGCCGCAGCCGTCGCACAGCGACTCCCACTCTTGCGCATCGAGCTGGTCGAGGGTCTTGCGCCGCCAGAAGGGCGCGGTATCGGCGATCATCACACGTGTTCCTGCAGTCAACGTCAATCCGCGGCGCGCGGCGGCGCCAGTCTAGAGGCAGTCCGGCGGCAACGCCAGACCGCTTGTCAGTGCTCGCCGGACGCAGTAGCGTGCGGTCTTTGTCCCAGCCCTTGCAGGAGCAGCCATGAGCGCCACCCCACGTATCGCCGACTACGCCATCAACGAGCAGTTCATCAATCGCTGGTCGCCGCGCGCCTTCACCAACGAGCCGATCAGTCAGGAAACCCTGCTGAGCTTCCTGGAAGCCGCGCGCTGGGCGCCGTCGGCCTACAATTCGCAGCCATGGCGTTTCCTCTATGCCCGCCGCGACACGCCGAGCTGGTCGCGCTACCTGGACATCCTCAACGAGTTCAACCGCAGCTGGGCGCAGCATGCCTCGGCGCTGGTGCTGATCATCTCCAAGACCACCTTCGCCGCCCCCGGCTCCGATGAAGAGAAGCCGGCCCTATGGCACACCTTCGACACCGGCTCGGCCTGGGGCCATCTGGCGTTGCAGGCCAGCATCAGCGGCTGGCACACCCACGGCATGGCCGGCTTCGACCAGGACCTGGCCCGGCGCGAGCTGAAGATCCCCGAGGGCTACGCACTGCACGCCATGGTGGCGATCGGCAAGCTAGGCGACAAGGCGACCCTGGCCGAAGGCCTGCAGGCCCGTGAAGTGCCGAGCCCGCGCCGGCCGTTGAGCGAGCTGGCGGCCGAAGGCGACTTCAGCTTGTAAGGTTGCATCAGATTCATCGCGGGACAAGCCCGCTCCCACAGGTGACGGTACAACCTGTGAGAGCGGGCCAGACAGCAAACGTCTGTCAGTAGCCCCGCGCGAAGTCCACCTCGCCCCGCAACCCCTGCCCCGCCGCATACGCCTGCGCATTCCCGACGAACAACCGCACCATCGCCGCCGGCGAGGTCGGCGCCGAGCTGTGCCCGGTCAGCAGCAGCCCCCAGGCAGTCCAGAACGGGTGGCGCTGGGGCAACGGCTCCTGGCGGCAGACATCGATCACCGCGCCGGCCAGGTGCCCTTGCTTGAGCGCCTCGACCAGGTCGGCATCGACTACCGCCACGCCGCGCCCGGCATTGATGAACAAGGCACTGGAGCGGAAGCACTTGAACAGTGCCGCATCGTACAGGTCATGGGTGGCCGGTGTGTCGGGCAACAGGTTGAGCACGTAATCGGCCTCGCCGACCAGGCGAGGCAACTGGTCGAGCCGCGCCACCTCGACGAATGGCGCCTGCTCACGGGCACTGCTTGCCACTCCGTACAAGGTGACACCAAACGGCACGAGGAACTCGGCGACTTGCTGGCCGATATCGCCGGTGCCGACGATCAGCACCCGACGCCCTTCCAGGGTCCGCCCTGGCCGCTCGTCCCAGCGTCGCTCGACCTGGCTGACCAGGCGCGACAGCACATCACGCTCATGGCCAAGCATGTAGGTGAGCATGTACTCGGCCATCACCTGGCCAAAGATCCCCACCGCCCGGGTCAGTCGGTAGTCGCGCGGCAGGCCATCGGCCAGCAACGGCGTGATGCCGGCCCAGGTCGATTGCATCCACTGGGGTTTGTGACCCTGGCGCAACAGGCTGGCCAGCAGGTCGGGCTGGCCCAGCCATACCGGGCACTCGGGCGCCAGGCGGGCCAGTTCGGCGGAATCGCCACTGGTCAGGACCTCCAGGTCCGGCGCCGCCTCACCCAGAAGACGGGCATAGTTGGCATGATCCTGTTCAGCGATCAGAACGCGCATGTGACACACAACCTTGGCAAACAACGGAAGCGGCCCGCCAGGCGGGCCGCAGACAGAGAGGAGGCCGCGCCCGGATCAGGCCGGGTCGTTGCGGCGCAGCAGTTCTTCGGGCAGGTGCTCGATGTAGTCGTCGTCCGGCGGCGGCATCTGCAGGTGGTAGCCCTGGCTGTCGAGGTTCTCCAGTACCTTGGCGATGTCCTCGCGGGCCAGCTTGCGCTCGGGGCTGAGCACCAGGTCGAAGGCGTGCACGGGCGTGCCGAAGAAAGGCAGCAGCCCCTCGGGCACACGCTCCAGGCCATCGGCCTTGAGCACATACAGGTACATTTCGTTCTTGCGGGGGCTCTTGTAGATCGAGCAGATACGTTTCATCGTGAATCTCCGGCACCGGCCAGATCGTCCAGCAGGGCCTGGCCCATGCGCTCGCGACGCCAGCCGCGCAGTGCATCGGGCAGTTGATAGGGACCGTCGGGGTAGCCGCTCTTGAGCAGCGCTTCGAGGGCTTTCTTGCGCAGCATCAGCTCCGGGGCGATGCCCAGGCGCTCACCTTCGGCCTGGCCGATGGCGCGCAGGCGCTTGAGAATGCCGGCGGCTTCGATCGGCAGCGGCTCGGGCAGCGGCGCGGGCCATTGCTCCTGCGGCAGGCTGGCGGCGCGCTTGATCAGCTGGATCAGCGCCTCGCCGTCCTGGCGGATGGTACGCGGGTGCATTTCGTCGATTTTCGCCAGTGCCGACGGGCTGTCTGGCTGGCTCTTGGCCATGGGCCACAACGAATGTTCCTTGAGGATGCGATTGCGCGGCACATCGCGGCTGCGGGCCTCACGCTCGCGCCAGGCGCACAGCTCGCGCAGCACGGCCAATTGCTGGCTGCCCAGTTTCCAGGCCAGCTTGACATCACGGTAGAGGGTCTCGGGCTCGACTTCACGGCGCAGCGCGGCGACCAGCTCGGCACCGTCCTCGAGCACCCAGGCGTACTTGTCGTCCGACAGCCGCGGGCGCAGGGCGCTGAACAGCTCGGCCAGATGCACGGCGTCTTCGGCGGCGTAGCTGACCTGGGTCTCCGAGAGCGGGCGCTGCAGCCAGTCGGAGCGGGTCTCGCCCTTGGGCAGCTCGAGCCCCAGCACGTCCTGAACCAACCGCGAGTAGCCCATCGAGAAGCCGATGTTCAGGTAGCCGGCGGCGAGCTGGGTGTCGAACAGTGGCTGCGGCAGCTTGCCGGTCAGGCGCAGCAGGACCTCCAGGTCTTCGCTGCAGGCGTGCAGCACCTTGACCACGCCATTGTCTTCGAGCAACTCGGCCAGCGGCTGCCAGTCGCGAATCAGCAAAGGGTCGATGAGGAAGGCACGCTTGCCGTCACCGATCTGGATCAACCCGGCTTTCGGGTAGAAGGTGTCGACCCGCATGAATTCGGTGTCGAGGGCCACAAACGGCAGCTCACGCCAGCTTCGGCAGTGCTGGGCCAGGGTCTGGTCGTCACGGATCCAGTGAATTTCGATGGCCACGAGGCTCTCCCACTAACATTGGCGCGCAGTATATACGGCGCGGGCGCAATGGGTGAAACCTCGCAAGCCACGCCATCCTTGGTGCTGATCGTCGGTACGCTCAGCGATCGGCCGCCAGCCAGGGCCGGCAGCCGGCAAACAGGTCCAGCGAGCGCTGGTAGACCTCGGTGCGCACCTGCAACAGGCCGAGCATCGAGTGGAACAGGTTGTCCTGCGACAACGGCGCATCGCGCAGCTTGCCCAGGCATTCGGTGTCCACACCGAAGTCCTCGCGGTAGCTGTCGGAGAACCAGGCCAGCAGCGGCACGTGCTTCTGCTGCTCCGGCGCGATCATGTAGGGCGTGCCGTGCAGGAACAGGTTGTACTCGCCCAGCGACTCGCCATGATCTGAAAGATAGATCATCGCGGTGTCGACCTTGTCCTGCTTGCTGCGCAAGGTATCGATCAAGGTCGCCAGCACCTTGTCGGTGTAGGCCAGGGTGTTGTCGTAGCCGTTGACGATCTCCTGCTGGCTGCACTGGTTCAGGGCGTTGCTGCGGCACACCGGGGTGAAGGGTTCGCTGCCGGCCGGGTAGCGCTTGAAGTATTCCGGGCCATGGCTGCCCATCTGGTGCAGCACCAGCACGGTGTCCTGGTCGAGGTTGTCGAGCAACTCGGCCAGGCCCTGCAGCAGGATCTCGTCATGGCACTCGCCACTGGCGCACAGGCTCGGGTCCTGCAGGTTGCTCACGTCGATGAACTGCACCCGGTCACAGGTGCCCTTACAGCCGGACTGGTTGTCGCGCCACTGCACTGCCAACCCCGCGCGCTGGAGGATGTCGAGCAGCCCTTCGCGGTTCTTCGCCACGCGGGCGTCGTAGTCCTTGCGCGGCATGCCGGAAAACATGCAGGGCACCGACACGGCGGTCTCGGTGCCGCAGGAGTGGACGTCGGTAAAGCTCAGCAGGCCCTGCTCCTTACTCAATTGCGGGGTGGTGTCGCGGGCATAGCCAAGCAGGCCGAAGTTTTCCGCCCGGGCACTCTCGCCGACCACCAGCACGGTCAGCGACTTGCGCTGGTGCTGCTGCCAGGCCGCATCGCGACGGGCATCCTCGCCATAGCGCTGGAAGGGCTGGGTGGCCGTGCCCACCTGCTCGCTGACATAGCCGATGGAGGCCCCCACGACATTGCTCGGCGTAAGCATCAGGCGCAGTTCATGGTGGTTGCGAAACAACGACGCCAAGCCCTGGTAGTTGACCAGCGCCACCGAGCCCAGGGCCGCGACGCAGGCCCCGCTGACCACCAGCTTGCCCAGCAGTTCGCGGTGCCAGGGGCGATAGGCGATCCTGGCCTTCCACACCAGCAGCGAGGGCAGCACACCCAACAGCAGGATATATACGGCGAACTTCAGCGAAAGCAGGTCGCGCACTTCCGCAATATTCGTTTCAGCCACATTGCGAAACATGCCGGCGTCAATAAGTACGCCATATTGATTCATGAAGTAAGCGACACTTGCACCGCTGATGAACAATACAATCAATACTGGTTTCAATACATAACGAAACGCCAGCAAGGTGAGGATGAGATTGAAGGCGAACAGCATCAGCACGGCGAATGCCAGGCTCAACCACAGCCCCACCATGCCCGGCGGCACGATGGACTCCAGGTGTTCCCAAAGCAAGGTGTTGAAGCCGATCAACAGGTACAGGCTGGCCAGCAACGTGACCCATTCGGTGCGCAGGGATTTGAGTTTCAGCATGGCGTTCGCAACAAGAGTTCATCAGCGGCCAACACGCCCGGACGGGCAGATTGGAAAGTTGGCCGAACTCTAGAAAGCCTAGCATCAATTTTTTGTGAAAAAGACGCCAACAATTGGTGGGCCGGCGTCTTTCATGAATTAAACAACTTTCATTCAGCTGCCATTCAGCCAGGCAGGCGAAGTTTGGCGTACGGCTCGCGGTCGATATCCAGGACTTCCACGCACAGCTGAATGTCCAGCCCAGGCTGGGCCGGAATCGCCTCGCGCAACACCTCGAGCAGGCTGTTCGACAATTGCTGTTTCACCTGCTGCGTGCGCCCGCTGAGAATCGCCAGACGCACATGGGCGAAGGCCCGCTCGCCAGGGGCGGTGCCCACCCGGTACTGGGCAAAGGCCTGTGCGCGGCTCTTGATGTCCAGCTCTTCGGCAAACTGGCCACTACCGACCAGGGCGTGGTTCAGGCGCAGCAGCAGCACATCGACATTGAGATCGCGCAGGTTGTCGCTGTATTCCAGGTTCAGGTGAGGCATGGCGCAGGTTCCGTTCACGCAGGGGGATGCGACAGCCTAACCCAGTCCCGCAATACGGCAAAGGCGACTATCCTCTTGGTTCAGGCTCGTTTACCAACCCTGAGAGAGGTGAAGAAATGCCAGTTCCGCATGATTTGCTCGCAGACCTGCACGTGACCGCCGAACAGTTCCAGGCCCTGATCGACAAGGATCACGACCTGCACAAGCTGCACAAGGAATACAACGCCAAGGACAAGGAAGTGCTCGCCGCCGAAGGCAATGCTACCGGCGACGACACCGTAAATCGCCTGCGCAAAGAGCGGGTGCTGATCAAGGACAAGATCGAACGCATCGTCCACCCACCCAAATCCTGATTCCCCCAACCGACGCTGTCGCGGGGCAAGCCCGCTCCCAGGTACCGCGCAAACGCCACGGCATGCGCGGCCATCGTGGGAGCGGGCTTGCCCCGCGATGACGTCGGCAGCCCTTATGCAGAAGCCTTCAGCGCCCCCTCCAGATCCTCGATCAGATCGCGGTAATCCTCAATCCCGATCGACAGCCGCAGCAGGTTCTCACTGATCCCCATCACGCCCTTCTGCTCCGGGCTCAAGGAATTGTGCGACATGCTCCAGGAGTGGTTGATCATGCTCTCCACACCGCCCAGCGAGTCGGCCAGGACGAAGATCGACAGCGCCTCGACCAGGCGGTTGACCGCGGCCCGGTCGCCCTTGATGCGCAACGCCACCACCGCGCCGCCCGTGCGCATCTGGCGTTTGCACAGGTCATGCTGCGGGTGGCTTTCCAGGCCCGGGTAGTAGACCTGCTCGACCTGCGGATGCTGTTCGAGGAACTGCGCCACACGCAGGGCGTTGGCGCTCTGGCGCTCCATGCGCACATCGAGGGTCTTGAGCCCGCGCAATGCCAGGTAGCAGTCGAACGGCCCCTGGATCGCGCCGACCGCCATGCTGATCTTGCGCAGGCGCCCCAGCAACTCGTGGTTGGCCGCCACCACCACACCGCCGGTCAGGTCGGAATGGCCGCCGATGTACTTGCTCGCCGAGTGCATCACCAGGTCCACGCCCAGGGTGATCGGCTGCTGGTTCCACGGCGAGCAGAAGGTGTTGTCGATGCAGGTCATCACCCCCCGCTCACGGGCCAGCTCGCAGACCGCCTTGATGTCCACCAGGTGCAGCAGCGGGTTGGTCGGCGACTCGATCCAGATCAGTTGGGTCTCGGCGCGGATCGCCGCGGCCACCGCCTCGACGTCGTTGAGGTCGACGTAGGTGGTGGTCAGGCCCGAGGTGCGCCCACGGTAGTCTTCCAGCAGGCGGAAGGTGCCGCCGTAGACACCGTTCATCACCACCACATGGGCATCCTTGGAGAGCAGCTCGAGCACCGTGGCGGTGGCGCTGACGCCCGAGGCGCAGGCGACCGCGCCGACGCCCTCCTCCAGTGCGGCCACGCAGGTCTCGTAGGCGTGCCGGGTCGGGTTGCTGACACGGCTGTAGGCGTATTCGGGGTTGTCGTCCAGGCCGCGCTTGATGAACGAGCTGGAAGTGACGATTGCCGGGAAGATGGCATTGTCGGCGACGCTGGATTGCTCACCAGCGTGGATGGTGCGGGTGGCGAAATTGCGCGGTTTGTCGGACATGGTCGGGTCCATTGCCTGAGGGTGGAAAACCGCCACTATCTCATATCCACCACCCCCAGGCGCCAGCAGAACATTTCTGTCGACGCAGCGGCCGAAACAGTTCCAACGTTCCCTGCGAGCGGCTATTCTCGAAAAACTTTTCCCGCAATCGGCGACACGACGTCATGGACAGTTTCGACCAGCACATCCTCACCCTGCTCCAGCGCGACGCCTCGCTGTCCCTCAAGGACCTGGCCGAAGCGGTCAACCTCTCCACCACGCCGTGCTGGAAACGGGTCAAGCGCCTGGAAGAGGAAGGCTACATCCGCGGCCGCGTCGCCCTGCTCGACCCCGAGCGCCTGGGCCTGGGCCTGACGGTGTTCGTCCAGCTCAAGACCCAGCGCCACGACAGCGCCTGGCTGGCGCAGTTCGCCGCCACGGTGACGGCGTTCGAGGAGGTGATGGAGGTGTATCGCATGTCCGGCGACTGGGACTACATGCTGCGGGTGGTGGTAGGCGACATCGCCGCCTACGACCGCTTCTACAAGAAGCTGATCACCAGCACCGACGGGTTGTCGAACATCACCTCGAGTTTTGCCATGGAGCAGATGAAGTACACCACGGCGTATCCGGTGGGACGCTAAAATGATCTCTGGCAGGACCGGCCTCATCGCCGGCAAGCCGGCTCCCCCCCGACGGCGTCGACCTCAAGCCAAACGACATCCCTGTGGGAGCTGGCTTGCCAGCGATGAGGCCGGCCCTGTCAGTCAGCCAGGGTAGCCTCGATCCGATTCCCCGCCCTCGCCTTCTCCAACTTGATCGCCACGAACTTCGAGGTTGGTGTGTAGGTCCCCTCGCCGTAGCTTTCCAGCGGCACCAACGGATTGGTCTCCGGGTAATACGCCGCCGCCTGCCCTTCAGGCACGTCATAGGACACCAGGCGGAAGCCCGACACTCGCCGCTCGAGGCCATCCTCCCACAACGACACGATATCCACGTGCTCGCCCGGCTCGAAGCCCAGGCGGCGGATATCGGCCTCGTTGACGAACACCACTTCGCGCAGCCCGAACACGCCACGGTAACGGTCATCGAGCCCATACAGCGTAGTGTTGTACTGGTCGTGGGAGCGCAAGGTCTGCAGGATCAGGTCCGGCTTGTCACCGCGGGCCAGCACAGCCGGGTTGACCAGTTGCTCCGGCAACTGGCTCGGGGTGAAGCGCGCCTTGCCGGTGGCCGTGCGGAAGTTGCGGTCCGCAGCGTGGTTGCCAAGGTGGAAGCCGCCCGGATGCTGCAGGCGTGCATTGAAGTCGGCGAAGCCGGGAATCACGTCGGCGATCATGCCGCGGATGCGGCCATAGTCGGCAATCGCATAGTCCCAGTCGATGGGCCGATTGCCCAGGGTAGCCTTGGCCATGCCGGCGACGATGGCCGGCTCCGAACGCAGCAGGACTGAACGCGGCTTCAGCTGGCCGTGGGAGATATGCACCATGCTGAAGGTGTCCTCCACGGTGACGCCCTGCGGCCCTTCGGCCTGGATGTCGATCTCGGTGCGGCCCAGGCACGGCAGGATCAGCGCATCACGCCCGGTGACCAGGTGCGAGCGGTTGAGCTTGGTGGAGATCTGCACGGTCAGCGCGCAGTTGCGCAGCGCCGCGTGGGTACGCGGGGTGTCCGGAGTCGCCTGGGCGAAGTTGCCGCCCAGGGCGACGAACACCTTGGCCCGCCCTTCTTCCATTGCCTGGATCGCCAGCACGGCGTTATGGCCGTGCTCGCGGGGCACCTTGAACTGGAAGCGTTTCTCGATGGCGTCGAGCAGCGCCGCCTTGGGCTTCTCGTCGATGCCCATGGTGCGGTCGCCCTGCACGTTGCTGTGGCCACGCACCGGCGACAGGCCGGCGCCGGGTTTGCCGACGTTGCCGCGCAGCAGCTGCAGGTTGACGATTTCCTGCACGGTGGGCACCGAATGGCGGTGCTGGGTGATGCCCATGGCCCAGCACATGATCACCCGCTCGGCCTTGCGGTACATGCGCGCGGCCAGCTCGATCTCGGCCTTGTTCAGGCCCGACTGCTCGACGATATGTTCCCAGGGTGTGGCGTCCACTACGGCCAGGTAGGCCTCGACGCCACTGGTGTGCTCGGCGATGAACGCGTGGTCGAACACAGGTGGCTCGTCGTTCAGTTGCGCCTCGCGCTCCCACTGCAGAAGGAACTTGGCGATGCCGCGCATGGCCGCCATGTCGCCACCCAGCGCCGGGCGGAAGTATGCGGTGTTGGTCGGCTCGGAGCCGTTGCTGAGCATCTCGAACGGGTGCTGCGGGTGCTGGAAGCGCTCGAGCCCGCGTTCCTTGAGCGGGTTGAAACAGACCACCTGGGCACCACGCTTGACCGCCTCGCGCAGCGGTTCGAGCATGCGTGGGTGGTTGGTGCCGGGGTTCTGGCCAATGACGAAGATCGCATCGGCCAGCTCCAGGTCATGAAACACCACGGTGCCCTTGCCCACACCGAGGGTCTCGGCCATGCCCACGCCGCTGGCCTCGTGGCACATGTTCGAGCAGTCGGGGAAATTGTTGGTGCCGTAGGCGCGCACGAACAACTGGTAGAGGAACGCCGCCTCGTTGCTGGCCCGGCCCGAGGTATAGAACTCGGCCTCATCCGGCGACGCGAGGCCGTTCAGGTGCCGGGCGACCAGGGCGAACGCTTCGTCCCAGCTGATCTCGACGTAATGATCGGTGGCCGCGTCGTAGCGCATAGGGTGGGTGATGCGGCCCTGGTACTCAAGCCAGTAGTCGGTCTGCTCGAGCAGCGCACTGACGCTGTAGCGGGCGAAGAACGCCGGATCCACCGAGCGGCCGGTGGCCTCCCAGTTGACCGCCTTGGCGCCGTTCTCGCAGAACTTGACCATGTCGCTTTCCGGCGATTCGCCCCAGGCGCAACCCGGGCAGTCGAAGCCACCGTTCTGGTTGGTCTTGAGCATGGCCCGCAGGTTCTTGAAGGCGTTCTCGCTGCCCAGCCAGCTCTTGGTCACGCTCTTGAGCGCGCCCCAGCCGGCGGCCGGCCCCTTGTAGTCCCTGATGTGTTCGTCCTGGCTCATGCTGCGCTTCTCCGCACGGTGTTTTTTCCAGCCTAAGAAGCGCCCCCTACTGCGTCCAATCGAAATAAATGACGGCGTGATAAACCGTTTCGATCACCGACCACAGCCCTTGGCCGGCACGGCCTTCAGCCGTGATAGAGGAGACTGATCGAATGGTCGGGGAAAGCAATTTGACGCCAATGGGCGCAGGTTATAGCTTGGACCTTATCCGCGGCCTTTCGCCGCCCCCTGCCACTTCAATGTCGAGCGCGAACGTGGAAAAGAACCCCCAGGCCCTGATCGACGGTTTCAACCGCAAAGTCGATTACCTGCGGATGTCGGTCACCGACCGCTGCGACTTTCGCTGCGTCTATTGCATGGCCGAAGACATGCAGTTCCTGCCGCGCCAGCAGATTCTCAGCCTCGAAGAGCTGTACCAGGTCGCCGAGCGCTTCGTCGCCCTGGGCACCCGCAAGATCCGCCTGACCGGCGGCGAGCCGCTGGTACGCCAGGGCATCGTCGAGCTCTGCGGACGCATCGCCGCCCTGCCCGGCCTGCGCGAACTGTGCCTGACCAGCAATGGCTCGCAGCTCGGCCGCCTGGCCCAGCCGCTGTTCGACGCCGGCGTGTCGCGCCTGAACATCAGCCTCGACAGCCTCGACCCCGAGCGCTTCCGCGCCCTCACCCGCACCGGCGACCTCCAGCAGGTAATCGCCGGCATCGACGCCGCGCGCGCCGCGGGCTTTCGCCGCACCAAGCTCAACGCGGTGGTGCTCAAGGGCCGCAACGACCACGAGATCGTCGACCTGGTACGTTTCGCCATCGACCGTGAACTGGATATCTCGTTCATCGAAGAGATGCCCCTGGGCGTGATCAGCGAGCACGAGCGCGGCGAGTCATTCTGTTCCAGCGACGACGTGCGCGCGCGCCTGGCCGAACATTTCACCCTGGTCGAGTCGGCCGAGTCGTCCCAGGGGCCGGCGCGCTACTGGCGCCTGGCCGAGGCGCCCAACACCCGGGTCGGCTTCATCTCGCCCCACAGCCACAACTTCTGCGCCACTTGCAACCGCGTGCGCCTGACCGTCGAAGGCCGCCTGTTGCTGTGCCTGGGCAACGAACATTCGGTGGACCTCAAGCAGGTCATGCGCCAGCACCCCGGCGACACTGCACGCCTGGAAAAAGCCATCCGCGACGCCATGCAGCTCAAGCCCTACCGTCACCACTTCGAAGTGGGCGGCGAGGTGCAGATCCTGCGCTTCATGAACATGACCGGCGGCTGATCGGCCGCCTCTGGAACCGCCTTGATCGTCCACTCACGCCCCGACATGCTGCGCGTGCTGTTCACCCTCAAAGGCTCGATCGTCCAGCGCATCGCCCTGCGCTGCCTGGCGGTGACCTTGCTCGCGGCGCTGATCGTGCTGGTCGAGCGACACTACCCGGCGCTGTTCTACCCGGTCAGCGCCACGCCCTTCACCCTGTTGGGGCTGTCGCTGTCGATCTTCATGAGCTTTCGCAACAACGCCTGCTACGACCGCTGGTGGGAAGGCCGCAAGGCCTGGGGGCGGATGATTATCGAGGTACGTTCATTCGTGCGCGAAAGTGTGCTGATCAAGGACGCGGCGCTGCGCGAGGAACTGCTGCGCAGCCTCTGTGCTTTCGCCCATGCCCTCAATGCCCGGCTGCGCAACGAGGACGAGCTGGGCGCCGCCCGACCCTGGCTGGGCGAGCAGGCGCAGATCGTGCCGCACAATGTCTGCGACGGCATCCTGCGCGAGGTGGGCGGACACTGTTCGCGGCTGGCGGAGCGCGGGGAGATCAGCGAGTTTCGCTACACCCTCCTGGCGCAGCGCCTGGCCGGCCTGTCGGACGTGCAGGCCACCTGCGAACGGATCAAGGGCACGCCACTGCCGTTCCCGTACACCCTGCTGCTGCACCGCACCATCTACATCTTCTGCCTGCTGCTGCCGTTCGCCCTGGCCGAACCGCTGGGCTGGCTGGCGCCGCTGTTCACCACCATCGTCAGCTACACCTTCTTCGGGCTGGATGCGATCGGCAACGAGCTGGAAGACCCGTTCGGGCGCGACGAGAACGACCTGCCGACCGATGCCCTGGTGCGCACCCTGGAGCGCGATGTGCTGTCGGCGCTGGGGCATGAGCCACTGCCACCGACGTTGGTGCCGGTGGATCATGTATTGAGTTGAAGTCTCATCGCGGGGCAAGCCCGCTCCCACGCCAGCCTGTGTGTGCTGATATGAGATCGGCGTGGGAGCGGGCTTGCCCCGCGATGGAGCCCTGAGGTCAACCGCGGCTTTCGCAGGCCCCGATCGGCTTCAGGTGCGCGACGAAATTACACGGCCGGTGCCGCGCATCCAGCTGCTCGGCCAGGATCCCCTCCCATGCCGTGCGGCAGGCGCCGGTCGAGCCCGGCAGGCAGCACACCAGGGTGCCGTTGGCCATGCCGGCCAAGGCCCGGCTCTGTACAGTCGAGGTACCGATATCGAGGATCGACAATGCGCGGAACAGCTCGCCGAACCCGTCGATGCGCTTGTCCAGCAGGCAGTCCACCGCCTCCGGCGTGCTGTCACGGCCAGTGAAACCGGTGCCGCCGGTGATCAGCACCACCTGCACCTGTTCATCGGCGATCCAGGTGGCGACCTGGGCGCGGATCTTGTACAGGTCGTCCTTGAGCAGCTCGCGCGCCACCAGGCGGTGGCCCACGCCGACAGCACGGCTGGCCAGCAGCTCGCCAGACGTGTCGGTCTCGAAGGTACGGGTGTCGCTGACGGTCAGCACCGCGATGTTCAGCGGTACGAACACCGCGTCCGGTTTCACGCTCATGGCCTTTGCTCCAGGATTGGCTTGGCGGCCACGTTAGAGAGAAGCCCTGGCAGCGTCCAATCGATAGCGCGTACCGGATGATCGATGGTTTCTATCGTGGCGTCGGTGAATTTGTCAGCAATGATTAGCCAGGTGCTTCACTCTTGGTTAAGGTCTACCCACCCCGCAACCCAGGCCGCACCATGGACATCAAACAGCTCAAGTTCCTCATCGCCCTCGACCAGACCCGCCACTTCGGCCAGGCCGCGGCGCTGTGCCATATCACCCAGCCGACCCTGTCCATGCGCCTGCGCAACCTCGAAGACGAACTCGACCTGGTGCTGGTCAAGCGCGGCCAGCGTTTCGAAGGCTTCACCGAAGCCGGTGAACGCATCCTGGCCTGGGCCCGTACCCTGCTCGCCGCCCATGATGGCTTGCAGGCCGAGGCCGCCAGTTGCCGGGGCCAGGTGGTCGGCAGCCTGCGCCTGGGTACCGTGCCGCTGGCCAGCTTCAACCCCATGCAACTGCTGATGCCGCTGCGCGCGAAGTACCCCGAGCTGCACTTCCAGCTGTCGTCGCTGAGCTCCGAGCAGGTGATCGACGGCCTGAGCCGCAACCAGCTCGACCTGGGCATCTGCTACCTCGACCAGGTCAACACCAGCTTCTTCGAAGTGATCGAACTGAGCATCACCACCATGGGCCTGCTGCACGACACCCGGCACTTCCAGTTCGAGGCCGACAGCCTGCACTGGGAAGACCTGGGCGACCTGCCGTTGGGACTGCTGAGCAAAGGCATGCACTACCGCCAGTCCCTCGACCTGAGCTTCCGCAGCCGCGGTCTCACGCCCAATGCCGTGCTCGAGAGCGACTCGACCTTCCAGCTGATCCAGGCGATCAACACCGGCGTGTGCTGCGCGATCATGCCGCTGGACTGCGGCCTGGAAGACCTCAGCCAGCACATGCGCATCATCCCCGTGCAGGAGGCCAGCATCCACAGCCCGGTCGGGCTATTGCTGCGCCGTAGCGAGCCACGCTCGGCCATCGCCGAGCAGTGCTTCGACGAGGCCCGCGCTCTGTTCAGCAGCGATTGATCAGCACTTGATCAATGCGAGCATGGCCATGTTGCGTGGGCGGGTGATCCCGGAGTAACCACGGTCACCGAACAGACCTGGCAATGCATAGTTGACCTTCGCATCGACCCCACCCAGCGAAATGGTCGAATACTCGGCGGTGGAGTAGGCATCCACGCCCATCGCGACTTGCGAAGCCGGACCGTCGTTCTGTGTGGTAGATGCACTCCAGACACCGTTGGCATTGTTCTGGGTGGTGTCGTAGGGGTAGAGGCTGCCCTTCTGCCAGGAACCGAATGCCCGGCCTTGGTCTACCCCACGGCCGTCATCGAAGCCACGGATGAACTCACCGCGTAGGTCAGGCAGGCCGAAGGTCGTGGCACCATCGCCAGCGCCATAGGTGATGCCGATTGCCGCGAACAGAGCACCATACTCGGCGCGAGACACCAATGCTCCATCGGCCTTCAGCCAGCCCACCGGAACCTCGTTGGCTGCGGAGAACTTGATGTCACCAGGTGCAGCTCCAGAGAAACCGATGATCTGGCCAAGCGTCACGGCATGCTGGCTATGCGTGGCATTGGCCACCTGCTGGGCACCACCCTCGCAGCTCAGCAGGATCCAGCAAAGAGCCCCCTGATTGAGCAGTGGACCAAGGTAGGAAACCAGCGTCACGTTGCCGCCAGCGACAATCTCGTTACCTTGCAACAGCTGGCCACCGAGGCCGTAGATCGGCGCAGCTGCCAGACCATCGGGAGCATAGGACGCATCCGCTACGTTGGTGCTGGCCGCACGAAAATATTGAATGACACCATCGGTAGTGGGTAGCGCCGCAAAAGGCAGGGAATTCTTGGCGGTATAAGCGGTTGTCATCGTGAACATCCTGTATCGATTGAGTTTATGCACGCTACTGAGCGCGGAAACCCACTATATGCATAAAAGCATAGAAAATCAATGCATTAATGCATTCACCCTTCAATTCGTTGCCATCCGATACTGGCGCGGGGTAAACCCGGTCAGTTGCCTGAACTGCCGGCTGAACGCGCTGTGGTCGGTGTAGCCACAGCGCAGCGCCACCTCGATGATCGGCAGGTCGCTGTGCAGCAATTGGTGCGCATGTTCCAGGCGGGCCTTGTGGATCATCTGCCTCGGGGTGAGGTGGAACACCCGCTTGCAGTAGCGCTCCAACTGCGCCACCGAGATGCCGGCGATGCGCGTCAGCTCGCCCATGCTGATCGGCTGGTGGAAATGCGCGCGGATATGCGCATCCACCGCCGCCAGGCGCTGGTAGGCCGGGTGGGTGTCGGCGGCTGACTGCAGGTCGACCGAAATGCCCACCAGGCCGATGATCGCCCCCGTCGCGTCGTACAGCGGGCGCTTGTGGGTCAGGCACCAGCCCGGTTCGCGGCTGCCGTACAGGTGCAGCTCCAGCTGGTCCTCCAGCACCTGGCCCTGCTCCAGCACCCGGCGATCCTGCTCGGTGTAGCCGGGGCCCAGGCGCGCCGGGAACACCTCGGCGCTGGTCTTGCCCAGCAGCGGTTGCAGGTGCTTCAAACCGCAGCGCTGGACCAGCGTGCGGTTGGCCAGCACATAGCGGGCCTGGTCGTCCTTGATGAAGATCGCCGCATTGGCGATGACATCGAGCATCGGCAGCAGCCAGACCACACCGGTGAGCAAGGCTTCGAGGGATTCGGGGCGGTGCTGGTCGAGGTGCTGGTACAGCGCAGTCAACGGTTGCTCGGGCATGCGGTTATCTCTAGTGATTCTCGCGGCCCTGCAAGCCTAGTCAGCAGCCCCCACCGGGCGCCAGCACTTGCTCTCGACTATGCCGATTTCGTCACTCACCTTGCAGAAAACCATCAAGAACCGAGCCCCCGATCGGTCCACTCTATGCCCCACGCAAGCCGCCCCATGACCTACAAGAACGCGGCGCATGCCGCCGCATCGTGACATCAGACCTGCCTATCCAAAACCTACAAGAAGGCGCACCCATGTCAGGCAAATTCAAGAAACAGCTGTCACTGCTGGACCTCACCTTCATCGGCCTCGGTGCCATCTTCGGCTCGGGCTGGCTGTTCGCCGCCAGCCACGTCTCGGCCATCGCCGGGCCGGCCGGCATCCTCTCCTGGTTCCTCGGCGGTTTCGCCGTGCTGCTGCTGGGCATCGTCTACTGCGAGCTCGGCGCCGCCCTGCCACGGGCCGGCGGCGTGGTGCGCTACCCGGTGTACTCCCACGGCCCGCTGCTCGGCTACCTGATGGGTTTCATCACCCTGATCGCCTTCTCCAGCCTGATCGCCATCGAGGTGGTCGCCTCGCGCCAGTACGCCGCGGCCTGGTTCCCGGCGCTGACCAAGAGCGGCTCCAGCGACCCGACGGTGCTCGGCTGGCTGGTGCAGTTCGCCCTGCTGGGGCTGTTCTTCGTGCTCAACTACCGCAGCGTGAAGACCTTCGCCAAGGCCAACAACCTGGTCAGCGTGTTCAAGTTCATCGTGCCGCTGCTGGTGATCGGCGTGCTGTTCACCTTCTTCAAGCCGGAGAACTTCGAGGTCCAAGGCTTCGCCCCGTTCGGCCTGTCCGGGGTGGAGATGGCGGTGTCGGCCGGTGGCATCATCTTCGCCTACCTGGGCCTGACCCCGATCATCTCGGTGGCCAGCGAGGTGAAGAACCCGCAGCGCACCATCCCTATCGCGCTGATTCTCTCGGTGCTGCTGTCCACCGCGATCTATGCCCTGCTGCAACTGGCGTTCCTCGGCAGCGTGCCGACCGAGATGATTGCCAACGGCTGGGCCGGGGTGACCAAGGAACTGGCCCTGCCCTACCGTGACATCGCCCTGGCCCTGGGCGTCGGCTGGCTGGCCTACCTGGTGGTGGCCGACGCGGTGATCTCGCCCAGCGGCTGCGGCAACATCTACATGAACGCCACCCCGCGAGTGATCTACGGCTGGGCCCAGACCGGCACCTTCTTCAAGTACTTCACCCGCATCGACGAGCAGTCCGGCATCCCGCGCCCGGCGCTGTGGCTGACCTTCGCCCTGGCAGTGTTCTGGACCCTGCCATTCCCGTCGTGGGAAGCGCTGATCAACGTGGTCTCCGCCGCGCTGGTGCTGAGCTATGCCGTAGCCCCGGTGTCCGTGGCCGCCCTGCGCCGCAGCGCCCCGGACATGGCCCGGCCGTTCCGGGTCAAGGGCATGGGCGTGCTCGGCCCGCTGTCGTTCATCATCGCCGCGCTGATCGTCTACTGGTCGGGGTGGAACACCGTGTCCTGGCTGCTGGCGCTGCAGATCGTGATGTTCGTGCTGTACCTGCTGTGCCGGCGCTTCGTGCCTACCGAACACCTGTCGCTGGGCCAGCAGGTGCGCTCGTCGGCCTGGCTGATCGGCTTCTACGCCGTGACCATTTTCCTCTCCTGGCTGGGCAGCTTCGGTGGCCTGGGCGTGATCGGCCACCCGCTGGATACCGTGGTCGTGGCTGCCAGTGCCCTGGGCATCTACTACTGGGGCGCCGCCACCGGCGTGCCGGCGCGGCTGGTGCGCCTCGATGGCGACGACGAAAGCGAAGCCAGCAGCGAACCCCATGCCGGCCAGCAGCCCGCCGCTGTCGCCTCCTGACCCACTACAGATTGGACACGCTGATGAAACAGGTTCATGTCATCGACTCCCATACCGGCGGCGAACCGACCCGCCTGGTGATGAAGGGCTTCCCTCCATTGCACGGCCATAGCATGGCCGAGCAGCGCGACGAGCTCCGCGAGCTGCACGACCACTGGCGCCGCGCCTGCCTGCTGGAGCCGCGCGGCAACGATGTACTGGTGGGCGCGCTCCATTGCCCGCCGGTCTCGGCCGACGCGACCTGCGGGGTGATCTTCTTCAACAACGCCGGCTACCTGAACATGTGCGGCCACGGCACCATCGGCCTGGTGGCTTCGCTGCACCACCTCGGCCTGATCGAACCTGGCGTGCATAAGATCGACACACCGGTCGGCCAAGTCAGTGCCACTTTGCATGACGACGGTTCCGTCACCGTCGGCAACGTGCCGTCCTACCGCTATCGCCGTCAGGTGGCGGTGCAAGTGCCAGGGCATGGCCAGGTGTGCGGCGACATCGCCTGGGGCGGCAACTGGTTCTTCCTGGTCTGCGACCACGGCCAGCATATCGAGCTGGACAACCGCGAAGCCCTCACCGACTACACCTGGGCCCTGCTCAAGGCACTCGAAGCCCAAGGCATCACCGGCGAGGACGGCGCCCCGATCGACCATGTCGAGCTGTTCGCCGACGACACCAACGCCGACAGCCGCAACTTCGTCATGTGCCCCGGCAAGGCCTACGACCGCTCGCCCTGCGGCACCGGCACCAGCGCCAAGCTGGCGTGCCTGGCCGCTGACGGCAAGCTCGCCGAAGGCCAGACCTGGGTCCAGGCCAGCATCACCGGCAGCCAGTTCCAGGGCCGTTACGAACGCGACGGCGAACGCATTCGCCCGTTCATCACCGGCCGCGCCCACATGACCGCCGACAGCACCCTGCTGATCGACGAACAGGATCCCTTCGCCTGGGGCATCTGACCCCGTTCATTTCCCACTGAATACCGCCAGGAGTGACAACAATGACCGACAACATCTTCACCGGCACCATGCCCGCCCTGATGACCCCTTGCACCGCCGAGCGCAAGCCGGACTTCAACGCCCTGGTGCGCAAGGGCCGCGAACTGATCGACGCCGGCATGAGCGCGGTGGTGTACTGCGGTTCGATGGGCGACTGGCCGCTGCTGACCGAGGCCGAGCGCCAGGAAGGCGTGGCGCGCCTGGTAGCCGCCGGCATCCCGACCATCGTCGGCACCGGCGCGGTGAACACCCGCGAAGCCGTATCCCATGCCGCCCACGCCGCCAAGGTCGGCGCCGCCGGCCTGATGGTCATCCCCCGCGTGCTGTCCCGCGGCGCCTCGCTGATCGCCCAGAAGCACCACTTCTCGGCAATCCTCGCCGCCGCGCCGAAGCTGCCGGCGGTGATCTACAACAGCCCCTACTACGGCTTCGCCACCCGCGCCGACCTGTTCTTCGAGCTGCGCCGCGAGTACCCGAACCTGATCGGCTTCAAGGAGTTCGGCGGTGGCGCCGACCTGCGCTACGCCGCCGAGCACATCACCTCCCAGGACGACGCTGTGACGCTGATGGTCGGCGTCGACACGCAAGTGGTGCATGGCTTCGTCAACTGCAACGCCACCGGCGCCATCACCGGCATCGGCAACGCGCTGCCCCGTGAAGTGCTGCAACTGGTCAGTCTGAGCAAACGCGCCGCCAAGGGCGATGCCAAGGCCCGACGCCAGGCCCGGGAGCTGGAGTCGGCGCTGGCAGTGCTGTCATCGTTCGATGAAGGCTGCGACCTGGTGCTGTACTACAAGCACTTGATGGTGCTCAACGGCGACACCGAGTACCGCCTGCATTTCAACGAAACCGATGCCCTCAGCGACGCCCAGCGCAACTATGCCGAGCAGCAGTACGCGCTGTTCCGCAGCTGGTACGCCAACTGGTCGGCCGAGCAGAACCAGGCCTGATTCCAGGAGCCGCCTCGCACCCCATCGCCAGCAAACCAGCGCCCACAAGCTTCAAGCCTTGTGCAGTACCTGTGGGAGCCGGCTTGCCGGCGATGGGCCGCACAGCGGCCCGCTTTCTCCCAAACTCAATCCCAAAGGACGCCCCATGACCCTGACAGGCAACCTGCTGATCGGCCAGCGTGCCGTGCCCGGCAACCGCGAAGCAATCCGCGCCATCGACCCGAGCAGCGACCAGGCCCTGGAACCCGCTTATGCCGGCGCCAGCGGCGAACAGGTGGCTCAGGCCTGCGCCCTGGCCTGGGCGGCATTCGATACCTACCGCGAAACGCCCCTCGAACAACGCGCCCGTTTTCTCGAAATCATCGCCGAACAGATCGAAGCACTGGGCGATGCGCTGATCGACCGCGCCCACGCCGAGACCGGCCTGCCCAAGGCCCGCCTGCTGGGTGAGCGCGGCCGCACCTGCGCCCAGCTGCGCACCTTCGCCCGGGTGGTACGCGCCGGTGAGTGGCTGGATGTGCGCGTGGACAATGCCCTGCCCGAGCGCCAGCCGCTGCCCCGTCCGGACCTGCGCCAACGCCAGGTGGCCCTGGGCCCGGTGGCGGTGTTTGGCGCCAGCAACTTCCCGCTGGCCTTCTCGGTGGCCGGCGGCGACACCGCCTCGGCACTGGCCGCGGGCTGCCCGGTGGTGGTCAAGGCCCACGGCGCCCACCCCGGCACCAGCGAACTGGTTGGCCAGGCCGTGGCCCGGGCGGTCGCACAGTGCGAATTGCCCGAAGGCGTGTTTTCCCTGTTATACGGCGCGGGCCGTGAAGTAGGCATCGGCCTGGTCACTGATCCACGCATCAAGGCGGTCGGTTTCACCGGTTCACGCAGCGGTGGCCTCGCCCTTTGCCAGGCGGCCCAGGCGCGCCCGGAGCCGATCCCGGTCTATGCCGAAATGAGCGCTATCAACCCGGTGTTCCTGTTCGATGGCGCCTTGCGCTCGCGCAGCGAAGCCCTGGCGCAAGGCTTTGTCACTTCGCTGACCCAAGGCGCCGGCCAGTTCTGTACCAATCCCGGGCTGGTGGTCGCCCGACAGGGGCCGGCCCTCGAACACTTCCTGGTTGCCGCCAGCGCCCTTGTTGGCCAAGCGGCGGCGCAGACCATGCTCACCCCGGGTATCGCCAATACCTATGCTGACGGTGTGGCAGCGCTGAGCGAGAACCAAAACGCCCGGTGCACGGCAAGCGGCCTGCCGGCGCAGGGGCCGAACCAGTGCCAGGCTCAGTTGTTCGTCACCACCGCGCAGGCGTTTCTGGCCGACCCTACACTGCAAGCCGAAGTGTTCGGCGCCGCCTCGCTGGTGGTGGCATGCGACAACGATGAGCAAATCCGCCAGGTGGCCGAGCATCTGGAAGGCCAACTGACCGCTACCCTGCACCTGGACGAGGCCGATCTGTACAGCGCCCGCCGCCTGCTGCCGACCCTCGAACGCAAGGCCGGGCGGATCCTGGTCAATGGTTGGCCGACTGGGGTCGAGGTCAGCGACGCCATGGTCCATGGCGGCCCGTTCCCGGCCACCTCGGACGCCCGCAGTACCTCGGTGGGCACTGCGGCGATCCTGCGCTTCCTGCGCCCGGTGTGCTACCAGGACTTCCCCGACGCCCTGCTGCCCGGTGCATTGCAGCAGGCCAATCCGCTGCACCTGCGGCGGCTGCTCGATGGCCAGCGGGAAGCCTGAACCATGACCGCCACTGACACGGACATCGCCGTGGTCGGCGCCGGCATCGTCGGCGTCGCCTGCGCCCTGCGGCTGGCACGCCAGGGCCGCCGGGTGCTGCTGATCGATCGCCAGGCACCGGGCCACGGCGCTTCGTATGGCAACGCCGGGCACCTGGCCACCGAGCAGGTGTTTCCCATCGCCGACCTGTCGATTCTCAAGCGCCTGCCAGCCATGCTGCTGGACCCCATGGGCCCGCTGCGCCTGGACTGGAAGTACCTGCCCCGCGCCCTGCCCTGGTTCACCCGGCTGCTGCTGAACCTGCGCCCGGCGCCGTTCCAGCGCAGCGTGGCGGGCATTCGGGCGTTGAATGAAAACAGCCTTGGCGCCTGGCAACGGCTGCTCGCCTCCATCAACCGCAGCCCCTTGCTCAAGGAAGACGGGTCGCTGCTGGTGTTCGAACGCCATGAATCGCGCCAGGCCCTCGCGGCGTTGCGCGCCCGCATGCAGGCACAGGGCGTACCCGTGGACCTGTGGTCGGCACAGGCGGTGAGCGAGGCGGCGCCGCAGTTGAGCCCATCGATCCTGGGTGGCCTGTTCTTCCCGCGTACCGGTCACTTCCTCGACCCCTATCAAGTGGTCTGCGAACTGTTCAGCGCCGCCAGGGCCAGCGGCGTACGCTTTCTGCGCGCCGAGGTCAGTGGCGGCCGGGTGCATGGCCAGGGCGTCAGCCTTGCCAGCGACCAGGGCCCCCTCGAGGCCAGCCAGGTGTTGATCAGCGCCGGCGCCCACTCGGCCAAGCTCACCGCCACCCTGACCGGTCGGCGGGTGCCCCTGGATACCGAGCGCGGCTACCACCTGATGCTGCCGGCGGAGCACCAGCGCCTGCCGTTTGCCGTCACCTCGCTGGAGCGCAAGTTCATCATGACGCCCATGGCCGACGGCCTGCGCCTGGCCGGCACGGTGGAGTTCGCCGGGCTCGAGGCGCCGCCGAGCATGCAGCGGGCGTGGCAACTGCACAGGTTGAGCAAGGGTTTGTTTCGGCGTGAGCTGGATGCCGAGGGGGCGACGCCGTGGATGGGGTTCCGGCCTTCGTTGCCGGATTCGCTGCCGGTGATCGACCGGGTGGCCGATGGCAAGGTGTTGCTGGCGTTCGGGCATCAGCATTTGGGCTTGACCCAGGCGGCGGTGACGGCGGAATGGATGGGGCGGTTGGTAAATGGCGAAGACTGCCCGCAAATCAGCGCCTACCGATTGAGCCGCTTTTGAAAAGGGGGGCCGCGTCGCGGCCCCAGCTTCACTCAGCGATAACGCTCGAGCCAGTGCGCATAAGGTGCTGGCAAGGTCCACGATGCCTTGTCCACGCCCAGGGCCTTGGCAGCGGCATATGGCCAGTGCGGGTCAGCCAGGTGCGCACGCCCCACCGACACCAGGTCCAGCTGGTTGGCCTGCAACGCGCCTTCGGCCAGCTCCGGGGTACCGAAGCCCCAGGCCGAGGTCACCGGCAGCTTGGCCTCGCGACGCACACGTTCGGCGATCGGGCCCATGAACGCCGGCCCCCATGGGATGTTGGTCTCAGGAATGGTGAAGCCAACGCTGACGCTCAGCAGGTCCAGGCCACCGGCCTTGAACCGGCGCGCCAGTTCGATGGATTCCTGCAGGGTCTGCTCGTCACGGCCGTCATACTCCAGCACGCCAAAGCGGGCGGTCAGCGGCAGGTTCTCCGGCCACACCTCACGCACGGCGGCCAGGGTTTCCAAAAGGAAGCGCGTGCGGTTGTCGAAGCTGCCGCCGTAGGCATCGGTGCGCTGGTTGGAATGCTCGGAGAAGAAGCTCTGGCCCAGATAGCCGTGGGCAAAGTGCAGTTCGATCCATTCGAAGCCGGCATCGCGGGCGCGGCGTGCGGCATCGACGAAGTCCTGCTTGACCCGGGCGATATCGTCCAGGGTCATGGCCTTCGGCACTTTCGGCAGGTGGGCGCCGAAGGCGATGGCGGATGGGGCGATGGTGTCCCAGCCACGGGCATCGTCGGCGGCGATGTGGTCGTCACCTTCCCAGGGGCGGTTGGCGCTGGCCTTGCGCCCGGCGTGGGCGATCTGGATGCCCGGCACGGAACCGGCGGCCTTGATCGCCTTGACCACCGGCACGAACGCCTGGGCCTGGACGTCGTTCCAGATCCCGGCGCAGCCGGGGGTGATGCGCCCTTCCGGGGACACCGCGGTGGCCTCGACCACCACCAGGCCGGCGCCACCACGGGCCAGGCCCGCGTAATGCACCTGGTGCCAGTCATTGATCAGGCCATCCTCGGCCATGTACTGGCACATCGGCGGAATGGCGATGCGGTTGCGCAGGGTGACGTCTTTGAGGGTGTAGGGTTCGAACAAGGCGGCCATGAGGTAACTCCAGGACGGGGTTGGATACGATTGTTCGATCATATTCGAACTATGGCAATTTGTGAAACCCCCGTTATCATGTCGACCATGCGAGCCTATACCCACCCCAATCCCGAAGACCTGACGCTGGAGCGCCTGCTCTACGCGCTGAGCGACCCTGTGCGCATGGATATCGTGCGCCGCCTGGCGGGTGTCGCCGAAGCCAGCTGCGGCGAGCTGGACGGCGGCCGGCCCAAGTCGAGCATGTCCCATCACTTCCGTGTACTGCGTGACTCGGGGCTGGTGTACACCCGCAATGTCGGTACCACGCACATGAACTCGTTGCGCAGCGATGAGCTCGAAAGCCGTTTTCCAGGGTTGCTGGGCAGCATTCTCGAGCAGCGTTGAACCCCAGCCTGCCACCGACGGGAGCCGTTTCCATCGATAGTCCAGGCACAAAAAAACCACGAGGCCGCCAGGGGCGATCCTCGTGGTTGGTGTTGCCGGGCAAGCCCGGCAAGCATGGGCCTTACAGCGCCATGTCGTTCGCAGGCTTGCTCTCGACCGGTGCGCCTGGGGCGGCAGTGGTCTTGACGCTCTGATCGAGCACCGGCGGCTTCTCCAGCTGCAGCACTTCGGCGGTGTAGTCCCACTCTTTCTGGGTGGCAGCGGCCGAGTCGTTCAGCTTGGTACCGTAGCTCGGCACGATTTCCTTGATCTTGGCCTGCCACTCAGGGGTGGCGACCTTCTCCTTGAACACGGTTTCGAGCACGTTGAGCATGATCGGCGCGGCGGTCGAGGCACCTGGCGAGGCGCCCAGCAGGCCGGCGATGGTGCGGTCCTGGGAAGCCACGACCTCGGTGCCCAGCTTCAGCACGCCGCCCTTCTCTTCGTCACGCTTGATGATCTGCACGCGCTGACCGGCCTGCCACAGCTTCCAGTCTTCCTTCTTGGCGTTCGGGAAGTAGGTCTGCAGGGCAGCGAAACGGTCGTCGTCCGACTGCATCAGCTGGCCGGCGAGGTATTCCACCAACGGGTACTGGTCGATACCCACGCGAGCCATCGGCCAGACGTTGTGGGTGGTGGCGCTGCTCAGCAGGTCCAGGTACGAGCCGTTCTTCAGGAACTTGGTCGAGAAGGTGGCGAATGGCCCGAACAGGATCACGCGCTTGCCGTCCAGCACGCGGGTGTCCAGGTGCGGTACCGACATGGGTGGCGCGCCGGTCGAGGCGATGCCGTAGGCCTTGGCCATGTGCTGCATGGCAACGGTCGGGTTCTCGGTCACCAGGAACGAGCCACCTACCGGGAAGCCTGCGTATTCCTTGGCTTCCGGGATGCCCGACTTCTGCAGCAGCTTCAGCGCGCCGCCGCCGGCACCGATGAACAGGAACTTGGCGTCGGTGGCCGATTCGGTACCGTCCTTCAGGTTCTTGTACTCGACGTGCCAGGAGCCGTCTTCGTTGCGGGTGATGTCCTGCACTTCGGTGGACAGCTTGAGATCGAAGTTCTCTTTGGTCTGCAGGCTGCCAACGAACTGGCGGGTGATCTCGCCGAAGTTGACGTCGGTGCCGATCGGGGTCCAGGTGACCGCCAGCTTCTGGTTCGGGTCACGGCCTTCCATCATCAGCGGGACCCACTTGGCGATCTGCGCGTGGTCCTCGGAGTACTGCATCGGGCGGAACAGCGGGCTGGCCTGCAGGGCGTCGTAGCGCTTCTTCAGGAACTTGATGTTGTCATCGCCCCAGACGAAGCTCATGTGCGGGGTGGTGTTGATGAACGAGTGCGGGTTCTTCAGCACGCCCTGGCGTACCTGCCAGGCCCAGAACTGGCGGGAGATCTGGAACGACTCGTTGATCTCGATGGCCTTGGTGATGTTGACGTTGCCGTCTTTGTCTTCCGGGGTGTAGTTCAGCTCGGCCAGCGCGGAGTGGCCGGTACCGGCGTTGTTCCAGCCGTTGGAGCTTTCTTCGGCGACGCCGTCCAGGCGCTCGACCATCTCCATCGACCAGCTTGGCTCCAACTCGTTGAGCCAGACAGCCAGGGTGGAGCTCATGATGCCGCCGCCAACCAGCAGCACGTCGACTTTCTTGGTGTCGGCAGCGTGCGCTTGCATGAAGCTCGCCGCGACAGCCAGACCCAGCAAGGTCTTGCCAGCTTTCTTGAACATTGATCGATTCCAGTCAGTAGAACGGAGGGTGGGCCTGTGGCTGGCCCAGGTATTCCATGTTCTTCAGCGCAGGCTTGTTGTGATCATTGTTCAGCAGCCAGAGAGACATTGGACGCGCCAGCCTTTGGTCGGATTGACCGACAAGGCTGAAACGATTGACGGATTGTAACCGAATTGCCAGCACAAACAAACGCGGCCCACCCTGTCAATGCGGCACTTCGCATCAGGGTGGGCCGCGCTTCCCGGAGCTACCTCAGACTTCCGGGAACACACCGTCCTCGAACGGTTCCTCGGTGCCGCCCTCGGTTTCCTCGGCGGTATCGTTGACCTCCTCCGACAGCTCGGTCGCTTCCGCCTGTACCTCCACAGCCTCCTTGACCTGCTCCGCGAGTTCTTCATTCACCGCGTTGCCCATATCCTCGACGATCTGCGGCAACTGCTCGTTGACCGTGGTGACGTTGGTGTTGGCCCCCGAGATATCGCCGGCCTCGAGCTGCCCCTTGGCCTCGAGCAGATTGTCGTTAGCCTCTTCCAGCTGATCAGTCACCTCGATCTGGGCCAGGTCGCTCACCTGTTCGGCGGCACTGTCGATCGCCCCGCCAGTATTGTCGCTGGCCACCGACTTGTACGCCGAACTGCCGCTGGCGCGCACCTCGGACACCGAGGAGGAGAAATCCGCCTCGCTCGGTACCTCGGCCTGCACGTCGCCCGAGGCATTGTCGAGCTGCGCCTGGTTGTCGGCACGGGCCTGGTCGCCGACCTGCTGCCCGTCGTTCTGCGCGTCCTGTACCTGCTCGGAGGTGGGGTCCTTGCCGTCGTTCTCGTTGGCCTTGTCCTCGGCCAGCTTGTCGTTCTTGGCGGTCAGTTTCTGCTTGAGGAAGTCCAGAGCCATCCACAGCCCCATGGCCTCCATGAAGTATTTGAACACGGTGCCGAAAGTCAGGCTCGACCAGAACTTGTCCCAGCCCGACTCCGGCGCCAGTGGGATGGCGATCACCGACTTGCCCAGCATGGTGCCGGCCAGCAGGGTCAGGGCCGTGGTGTCCGAATCCTTGCCGGTGAAAGTGCCCTTGTAGCCGAAGGTGCAGTTCAGGGTGATGGCGCCACCGCTGCTGTCGATCAGCTGGCCATTGGAGAACTGCAGCGTCTTGCTGCTGCCCTGGGACGTGAGGGTGATGGTATAGGCGCTCTGGCGGTCGCTGGGGTCGGCCGGCGACGGCGCGTTGGCCTTGCGGGTGAAGGTGATGGTGCCCTCGGAAGTCGCGCCCTTGGCATTCTGCCCGGTGGCCGCCGAGTACACGTAGAAGGTCGCGCCCGGCTTGCCCTGGTCGTTCATTCCCCACAGATAGGCGAAGCCGCGCATCCAGGTGCTGACCGCGACATAGCTGGGGAAGTCCAGGCCAGCGAACGTCGGGTACTGGTTGAAGAACGCCGCCATCTTGGCATTGCCATCGGCAACCGAACCGCTGCTGAAGGCATCCTTCATGGCCGACTGGAAGTTGGCCGACATCTGCGACGAAGGCGAGGTCATGATGTTCTGGCAGAACGTCAGGGCGGTCTGCATGTTCTTCGCCGCCGCTGCGGTGATATTGATGTCGGGGTAGGTCTCGGTATTGAAGTCGAGCTGCTCGCCCACGGTCATCACCGGAAACAGCGAGTCGGTCCTGGACACCAGCAAGTTGTAGAGATGCGATACGGCGGTCTGGTGCTGGCTGTTGACATAGGTGTCATGCAGCGTGGCCGTGGTGCTGGCACCGTTTTTTAGCACGTTGCCGCTGGCCATCGACAGGAACTTGAGGTCCTGCAGGTAGCCCTGTTCGCTGGTGCCGCTGGCGGCATGGGCGTCGAGCACCACGACATCGACACCGGACTGGTTGCTCAGCTTGACGGTCTCGTTGATTTGCGTGGCGGTGCTCAGTTTGGCGGTATTGGCAGTGTTCACGTTGCTCTCCTTGCTGGTTGCGGTGAATGACACATCAATACGCAATGCAAGCCGTGGTGCTGCGCACCCCGGCCTGGTAATGGGTGGACAGGATGCTGCCGCCGACCGGCAGGCCACGGCTGTCGAACTGCGCCCCGGCATAGTCCACGTCGGTCACACGGATCACCCGCTGGCCGTCGCGGGCATACAGGGTCACCAGCGTCCGGCGAGGCGTTCCGCTGCTGCCCGGCTGGGTGAACCAGTCTTCGCGCCGCTGCAACAGGCTGCCGTCCTGGCGCCGTTGCACACTGCTGCGATCGGCGGCGCGGTTGGGCGCCCAGGGGGCGAAGGAGCAGAGCAACGGCGCAGGCCCGACCACCTTCATGACGCCTTCCAGGTCCAGCCGCTGCCGGCCCACCAGTTGCCCCTGGCGATAGCGCAGGGCCGTGGCGCTACGGGGTTTGCCGCAGGCGGCAAAGGTGCGTACCACCAGTTCGCCGCCATGGACCTGGCGGCGGGCGTCGAACAGCACGCCGCCGTAGTCGGAGTTGATGTGCTCCAGCACGGCATTGCCGCCTTCTATATAGCGCGTACCGATCACCTGGTAAGGCACGCCGGTGGCCCCCAGGTAGGACCTGGCGCTGTAGGTCCGCGTGCCGCGGCCATCGGTATGGTTTACCGCGAGCATGCCTCCTGTCAGCCGGGTTCCGGCCATCTGCGCCTGCCCATAGGACACGCAGGTGCGCCCCAGCAGACGGCCATCGGCATCGAACTGGCGGGTGCTGTAGCTGGCATAGCACTCCTCGTCGTAGGCCATCTGCGCCTGATGGACGAGATGCCCCTGGGCATCGTTCGCCGACAGCGTGGCCAGGCCGTGGGACGGCGTGCCGGCGGCAGTGAGGTGCAAGGCGTCGTACTGGCCGAACACCGAGCGCCGCACCTGGCCCTGGTCATCGAGCAGGCGAGTGATCGAGGAGCGCGCCCGCCCCTGGGCATCGATCAGCAGGTGGCTGTCGGCATGCGGCGCGCCCCCGGCGTCCACCGAGCGGTAGCGCACCTCCAGGCCACCATCGGTCTGGGCGTGGTACTCGGCCCTCCCCCGGGTGGCGACGTTCACCCCGTCCGGGCCGTAGTGCACCAGCGACACCGCCCTGGGCGGCCGGATGGCGTAGCCGGGGTCGACCAGGCCATCGAGCAGGCTCTGCAAGGCTTGATTGTTCATGTCGGTACTCCTTCACTGACACTGTCAGGCGCGAGGATCCCGGCCAGGTGGTCGAGCAAGGCGACCCCTTCGGCACGGGTGGTGGCTTTCTTGTAGGAGAAGCGCATGTCCAGGCTGACCCGGGTACGCTCGCTGTCGTTGCGCATCGAGCCATGCCCCAGGTAGCCGCCATCGAAGATCAACACCTGGCCGTAGCGCAGGCTGACCGGGCTGTAGTCGGCACTGCCATAGTCGCTTTCCAGCCACAGGGCGGCGCCAGCCTCGACATCGGTGAACGGCATCCAGAAGTTGACCTGGTCGATGCGCTCGGTAACGCAGATATCGTGGTGGAACGAACTCACGCTGGGCGTGCCGGCCAGGTGCACGCGCAGCTTCGGGTGGCTGGTATAGGAAATGCCACGCCCCACCAACGGCGCCAGCACCTGGAGCATGAAGGCGTGGTAGAGGGTCCAGAAATCGGCCGTGGCAGGCTGACGCTCCATCATGTCGCTGAGCAGCAGGTTGTCCCTTGGGCGCAGCCGCGCAGGGCGGCCACGTTCGAGGTAGTGCTGGCGCAGATACAGGTGCAGCCGGTCCAGGCGCTGCACCTTGTACACGTCCCGCGTCAGTGCCGCGGCGAAGGGAAAGCGCCGGGTGTCGTATTCGAGAACCAGACGGTTGCGCCGGGGCCGGGCACCGGCCTCGGCCATCAGCCAGGCACGATCCACCCCGGCCAGCAACGGCTGCACGCGCATGTTCATCCGGCATCCTCCGTTTCATCCTGGCGCAACCGCGCCAGCGCCTCGCGCAACAGGCGCAGGTTGCCGCGCGCACGGTCATAGCCATGCCAGAGGAAGATCCCGCCCTTGTCGCTGGCCGCCACCATCACCGCCACCAGGTGCTGCCAGGCCCACTCGGGCAAGCCCAACCGTGGCCGCTCGAGCAGTTGGCCTATCCACAGCGGCTCGATCAGGGCCATGCCGCGCAGTTGCACCTTGCTGCCCGCGGCGCTGCGGCCCTGGCCATGCAACAGCGGCTTGAGCGTGATCGGATCGAGGGTCACGTCCAACTGGCCGGACTCCACGGCCGGCGGGCCACCCTGCCACTGGATGCGTCCCTCGCGAAATTCGGCGGTTACCGGCTTGCCAGCGATCTCCAGCCCGTTGGGCCCCAGGCGCAACGCCAGCAACTCGGCCAGGCGACCATGCACCAGGCGCAGGCGGTAAGCCCCCTGGGCCCACTGCGCCAGGTCCTCGAAACGACGTGTCGACAGTGCCAGGCGTCGCTCACCGATGCGTGTGTCACGCCCGTTGAACAGTACTTCGCCGGGCAACGCCAGGCCCTCGCGCAACACATCAACCCCTTGGCTCGCCGAGGCCGAGGGCACGATGCGCAGCGCCTCCCCTGCGACCCGATAATCCCCTACCGCCAGGCATGCCGGACGCGCCAGCGATTGCCCGCGCAAAGCCACCTTGTAGCCGCTCCCAGCCTGTTCCCCAGCGGGCCACACCAGCCCGATCCAGCTGCGCCCGCCCTGCACCGAGAGATCGGATTGCAGATAACCGGAACTGCCATTGCCGGCCTCGGCGCTCCAGGTCAGCACGCCCGACTGATAGCGCACGCCCACCAGCGGTTGGCCATCGAGGTCGACACGCAGGCCGGCGTTCTTCATGCGGCTGAACAACGAGAGGCTCATGCGTCGACTGCTGTCGAGGTAGAAGCCGCTCCAGGGCGCCAGGCTCGACTGCAGCAGCGCATTGAGCTCGGCATTCATGCCCGGCCAGTCGATGCTCAGGCCAGCCTTGCGCGACCAAGCCGCGGCGACAGCACGCAGTTCGCCCGGCGCGGCGGCGCTGAGCGCCCGGTGCAAGGCGCTGCTGGCCGAGGTATAGGTCAGCAGGTGCTCGACCCCCTCACGATTGCCGGGATGACGCTGGGCATCGGCACCCTTGGCTGCCAGTTGCACCGCGCCCGGGTCGCGTTGCCCCAGCAGATGCCGTTCGCGGGCATCCAGCCCGCCCCAGGCCTGCACCGCGGCCTGGGGGTCGTCGCGGTACTGCCGGCGCAACTCGGCATCGTCGGACAAGGCAAGAATGAAACGTCCGGCACCGGTGTCGGCCTGCCACTGGTAACTGGCCGGCACATCGAAGCGGGCGAAATCGCTGAAGGCACGACGTTCACGCTTGTCGTAGCGGTCGATCACCCGCAATGGATCACTGGCGGCACGCACCGGTTGGCCGGGGCGGATCAGCCCCAGCCGCTCGAGCATCTGCGGATCCGACTGCCCTGCGGTGCGCGGCGGCAGGTAGAAGGTGGAGATCCCGGTCACCCACGATTGCGCCAGCGGATCGCGCAGGCTGGCCAGGGTTTGCCGGTCGATCAGCGGATCGATCCCCGGGTAGCGCGAACCGACATAGTTGATCACCGGGTGCTCCGGGCCGTAGAGCGCCTCCAGGTAGTCGAGCAGCACGGCGAAGTTGCTGTTCAGGTACCCCTGGCGTCGGTAGCCCAGCTCGCCGATCAGGCCGACCTGCCAGAGCACCAGGTGCAGCCCCGGGTCCGGCTGGCGGCGACGGATCAGCATGTCGGTGGCTTCGTACATCTGCATGCCGGGTTGGCTGGGGTCCACGCCCAGGTCGGCACACAGGGTGTCGAGGGCGCTGACTGCCGCACGCATGCTGGCGTGGTGCCCTTCACGGCGGGCGATGGTCACGGCGCGATGGGTCGACAGCACGAATACGCCGGGGTGGCCATAGAAGATCGCCACTACATGCTCGCCGTTGCGCACGTGATGCAGCATGGCCTCGGTCATCTGCATGTAGGTCAGGTAACGCGGTTTGCTGTCGTCGTAGAGCACGTACAGGTCAAAAGCGTCCGGACGCTGCGAGAGGATCCAGATCTTGGTGGCCGGGTCGGCAACGCAATAGAACACATGGTCGGCGGCGAGGATCCGCGCCTCGTCGCTGCGGCTGAAGTCCGAGGCCTCGATGCCCGAGCCGAGGATCTCAAGGGTGCCGGGGCGCTGCGGCGCGACCAGCAGGGCCGGATCGTCGCTGATGTCCGCGGCCCTGGCCGCGATGGCCTGGGCCAGCCGCCGCCAGCGGCGGCGGTGGTCCTCGGCGCTCGGGTAAAGGGTGGCTTGCACCTGTTCGTGGTTGTTGCGGGTCGTCATGCTCATGCGGTTCGCTCCTCAGGCGCCTTGCGCGGCCAGGTACTTCATCGCAACACTCGCCCCCACCTTCACCGGCAGCGGCTTGCCCTGGTAGGTGGCGTTGCCGAGTATCACGAAGGCCTTGTAGGCTTGATCGCCGGTGTAGGGCGCCATGCTGGCCACCACCTGGTTCTCGTCGTCACTGGACCAGCGCCAGTTGGCCGCGTCGTTGTCGGCCTTGGTGTTGCCCGTCTGCAGCAACGTGGAAATCGTCACCCCGACGGTCTTCGGATCGCCCTGCACTTCGGCCACATACTGGCTGAAGGTCTGCCAGCGAGCCGCCACTGGCTTGTCGTCCTGCAGCATGTAGTTGACCAGCACGCCCACCCCGGTGCTCTGACGCGGTTGCAGGTTCTCGATGTCCTTCTCGTCCTGGTTCTTCCAGGCCTGGAAGATCGCGCCCACGCTCTGGAAGGCGACGTAGATCACCGCCCCTTCGATCAAGGTCGGCAAGGCCTTGGTCATGATCCAGTTGCCGACGCCATTGACCACCTTCATCAGTGCGCCGGGCTCGACGTTCACATCGGTGTCGATATCCACGTCGACATCGATGTCGATGTCCGTCTCGGTGTCGGTCACCACATCGATGTCCACGTCGATGTCCACATCTACATCGACATCCACCACCGCGATGAAATCGACGTCGATATCGATGTCGATATCCACGTCGACGTCCACATCGATGTCGATGTCGATATCCACGTCCACATCGACGTCTATATCCACGTCGATGTCCACGTCGACGTTGACCGGATCGGCTGCGTCGCCCACGCCACTCCCGGCGCCGGCGGTGTCACCGGTGCTGTTGAGGCTGTCCTGGATGCGGCTGATCAGCTTGCCGGTATTCTGCGCCAGCCACTGCATGCCGTTGGCCACGGTGCCCAGCAGGTTGATCGCGGCGTCGAGGGTCATCGCCAGCTGCACGGTGAACAACGCGCCATAGGCCATGTCGTAGGCGACTGCGTACCAGGGCAACTGCGGGTTTTGATAGGACTGGGCGATGAACTGCTGGCCGTCACAGGTACCGACAAAGGCCCAGGTAATCACATCGGGCTTGCCTTCCCAGGTCAGGTCGCGGATGAACCCGGTGGTGTTGAAGCCGTGCTTGTCGTCGGCACCCGGGCTTGTCAGTTGGCCGTACTGGAACTGCAGCGCACTGCCGCCGCCCGTGCTGGGGCTGTAGTTGGCCTTGCCGTCGGCGATGGTCAACGTGCCCACCTGGGTGGTGGGCAGGATGAAGCCCATGGAGTTGCCGCTGGGGGGCTCGTAGCAGTAGTAGGTGCCCGGATAGGCGTACAGCTGGTTGTTGGCCCAGTAACCCAGGGCCGAGAACAGCGCGAAACTCACCCCAGGGTAGCCATTGGCGGCGAAGAAAGAGGCGGCCTTGTCGTTGAGGGCGTTGGCCGGGGTATCGCTGACCAGTTCGCAGAATTCCAGGGCGGTGGGAGTGAAGGGCTGGCTGATGAACGACTGGTAGAACGCCCAACCGGAGTTGGCCGTGGTCACATCCTGGTTGCCGACCCGCACCTGTTCCGAGTCCGGCAACAGGGCGTTGGCCACCTGCACCAGCAAGGGAAACTGGTCGCTCTGGCGCACGATCACCAGCCGCGCCAGGCTCTCTGTGAGGGGCAAGGTGGTGCTCTGGTTGGCGCCCAGCGAGCCTTGCAGGGTGTACACGGCGGTATAGTCCGCCGGATTGGTGGAAGGCGGATCGGTCGCGGGGTTCTTGTTGAGGGTGGTGTAGATGTCCAGCGCCAGGTTGGTGTTGTTGGTGATCTGGACGGGGTAGGTGGCCATCTCGATGCATCTCCCTTGCCTTCGAACAGCGCCAGGGCGCCGGGTTGAGACTCGACGGGCCAAGGAAGAAGAAAGGAGCGCGAGCGCGCAGGCGTGCAGACGGCACACGCAGTGAAATGCGGGCCGTATGCCGTCCATGGTCGGGGATCCAGACTCGTCCTGAGGCTGTCAGTCAGGGTGTCATGCACTATAGCGAGCGACCGGGAATGGCAATGGAACAGTTGGCGATATGCCAGCAGCGTTCAATTGCCAATGCGTGCCCAGGGTGGAACTGCCAGAAAAGGCGGCCCCGAGAAATAAAAACCCCCGGCCACATCCATGGTCGGGGGTCTTGGATCAGGCTGTGAACAACCCGATCAGGGTATTTCCAGGATTACTGCTGCTGAGGCAGTTTATCGATCGGGCCGCAGCCGCCGATGATCTTGGAGATGGAAACCGATGGGTGGAACAGGTAGTCGTACGAGCAGTTCTTAGGCTGGTTGTAGACCTGGCCGGTGCAGCCGGACAGCAGGGCAACGCCCGAAACGACAGCAACAGCGACAGTAGCTTTGATCAGCTTTTTCATAAAAATCCTTTAGTCCATGATCCACCATCAAACGGATGGCGCGCGGATCATACGGGAAATGCCGGTGAGAATGAAAGGCATTAGTACAGGTGCACTCGTTGACGGGGGTCAACTAACAAGTTGTTGGCACGGTAACTAAGCGTGTTGAACTACTTGCTAAAACGTTACAGGCGGGTAATTCCTTTCAGCTTCCTACAGGTTTTCATCAGACTTTCCTGATTCCCTGTAATCCATTTCCCAAGCACACTTTTTCCCCATTCAGACCATTGCAGCTGCTCGATCTGCGACCTAGTCTCGACCCGTCGTTGCCAACTCAACGACCGGCTTTGACAGGCCGTAGCTCAGAACGCAATGGCTGCTTCATGGCAGTTGTGCGTGGGGCACATTCGTGTGCGCCGGGAACCTGAGCCTCGGTCTGTCAACCTACGTACAGCTGCCTCCATTGGTTTGACAGCTTGTGGTGGACGCCCCAAATAGCTCAGGTTACTACCATGATAAAAATTGTCCCCGACCCTCCGCTACAAGCATCCGACTCCCCTCATACCCTCGAGGATCTGCTCGTCCAGATCGCCGAGTATCTCGTCTGCGCCTTCACCGCCGCCCAGCACGCCGCCATGATCCACACCAAGCCGCCGGGCCAGGTCATGGCCCTGACCGCCGTGCACGAAATCGACAGCGCACGCAGCTTGGTAGAAATGGCCCTGAGCCGCGTACAGGCAAGGCATTGATCGCGCCCTGAGAAAGGAGAACCGGCATGACTCAAGACAAACGCATCACCACCACCGGCATCGGCAGCTTTGGCGAAAGCGGTGAAATTGATAACGAAACTCCACTGTTCCAAGTCGTTGCGGGCCACCCAATGGACTATGCCCTGGAACAATCCACGCACTTGATAACCTGCGCCTACACCCTGAGTGATATCGCGCTGACTCAGGATCTGAAGAACGCACCTACTTTGTTAGCCGCCGCCCACTATCTCACCGGCATGGCCAAAGCACTGTCGCAAGATGTCTCCCACGCAGTAACCAACAGCCCCGCTGTTTGATGCAAAAAGCCCCGTAGCGCGAACTACGGGGCTTTCAGCAAAGAAATCGATACAGGCCTTTATTGCATCAACCAACCTGCTCGAATCGCCGTCGCCTCACGAACAGGCCCACGCCCAACCCGGTGGCAAGGACCGACAGCAATCCCAGGTCCAACCCGAACGAACGGGCTTGGCTAACAATGATGCAACCGGCGAAACCAACCACCACCAGCGCCACCCCCAGCCACTTGCGCAGCGGGTAGGGCCTGAGGAACCGATCCAGCAGGCCATAAAGCACCAGGGCGATGACCGCATAGGTAATTTCGGACACAGGCGCCTCCATCAGGTCTTGATGATCAGGGTCGAAGTGGAGTGCTGCGGACCGATGCCGCCATTGACCTGCGCCTCGATGCTGACCAGCACATCGCCCGCATGGTAGGTGGGCAGGACGTCATTGGCATAGGCACGCACCCCAGCGCCCACTGGCACGCCAACATACGGCGATGCAACAGAGCTGGCGGCCGCAGCAAACGCCGAGGCGGCAAGGTTGGCGACCTTGGTGCGCTGGGCGTTGAGGGTGTCACCCTGCTGCCGGGTCAGCGGCTTGGAGATGCCGATCTTCATCACGCACGGCAGCCCTTTGGCCAGCATCCTGTCGTACGTCTCGACAACCTTGCTGTTGACCTCGTAATGGGCGCTTTTAGCTTCGCCGAAATGCAGCTCGCGCAAACGCCCGCGCTCGCTGTCGGTCAGGGTGATCTGCGAGACGTTGAAGACGATCCCGTGATTGCCCATGTATTGGAAAGTCCCTTCGAACTTCATTGCACGCATCCTTTCGAGGCAAAGGGTGCGATTCTCTACAAGGTGCGGCAGGTACGCAAACGGTGGCATTTAGCTATGCCAGCCCATCGCCCTGCCGCGAGTAGTCCATTTCCGAATCGGGCATCCAGACCAGCCTAAGCATTGCCGTTGACCAAGTACCGCTCTAGGCTCTACTGATCGCTGCCTTATCGACAGCACTATCAAAACATTGCAGATGCCCCGCAAGCCGTATGGGCGATGCCAAAAGCATCGAAGACCATAGACGAGTAGAGCGTGGTGTTTCACGTGCCATTCGAAAGCGGAGGGCGTGGATGTCTCAAAACGATATGCCAGACAGTCGGCTGCAGGAGCCCTGGGCCAACTGTTTTCATCGACTTTATGCAGTAGGCATGAGCCTGGGTAGACATGACTCGCCATCAGAGAAGATTGGTACCGTAACCATGAATGACGTGCCCCGTGACGAACTCAACGCCAAGCTCGAGACTATCGAGATCAAGATGGACGCTCGGGTAGAAGCCATTGCGTCGAAAATCGACGGTTTTCTCGTTGCCCAGAGCGAACGCGACAAGCGCTTGGACGAATCGATCGCGGGTGTCCGGCGCGACATCGATCGATTGGGCAGCCTGAAGTTGAACATCTGGAGCGCCATGCTAACCGCTGTTGCGCTGGGTGTAACGGTGGCGGCACTGAGTGTGACGGTCTATCAGACAGGTAAAGGCGACATCGCCATCGCGCCCCTGTCGCCACTCGCGATAGAGGTCCCCGGCTCAGTACACATCGCTACCGACGAGTAAAGACATACCGCTCCATCTGCTCTAAAACTGCCTAATACGCCCCTTAAACGACGAAGCCCCCAAAAACTCAACGTTTTCGGGGGCTTCGGCTACTTCGCGTATGGCGGAGAGATAGGGATTTGAACCCTAGGTACTGTTGCCAGTACAACGGATTTCGAATCCGTCCCGTTCGACCACTCCGGCATCTCTCCAATGGCGCGCATCATACCAGCGATTTCGTTTCTGGCAAACCTTTTTTGAAAAAAATTCGCGTGGTATCAGGCGCTTGCGTTAACGCGCCGCTTACAGCGGCACGCCCAGGCGCTTGGCAACTTCTTCGTAGGCTTCGATCACGTCGCCCAGGCCCTGGCGGAAGCGGTCCTTGTCCATCTTCTTGCGGGTCTCTTTGTCCCACAGGCGGCAGCCGTCCGGGCTGAATTCGTCGCCCAGGACGATCTGGCCGTGGAACACGCCGAACTCCAGCTTGAAGTCGACCAGCAGCAGGCCTGCGTCGTCGAACAGCTTGCTCAGCACTTCGTTGACCTTCAACGACAGCTTCTTCATCTCCACCAGTTGCTCGGCGGTGCCCCAGCCGAAAGCGACAACATGGGATTCGTTGATGAAGGGGTCGCCCTTCTCGTCGTTCTTCAGGAACAACTCGAAGGTGGACGGCTCCAGCTTGATGCCCTCCTCCACGCCCAGGCGCTTGACCAGGCTACCGGCGGCGTAGTTGCGCACCACACATTCGACCGGGATCATGTCGAGCTTCTTCACCAGGCACTCGTTGTCGCCCAGCAGCTTGTCGAACTGCGTCGGCACGCCGGCTTCTTCGAGTTTCTGCATGATGAAGGCGTTGAACTTGTTGTTCACCATGCCCTTGCGGTCGAGTTGTTCGATGCGCTTGCCGTCGAACGCCGAGGTGTCGTTACGGAACAGCAGGATCAAGCGGTCGGCGTCGTCGGTCTGGTAAACCGATTTGGCCTTGCCGCGGTAGAGTTCGTCGCGTTTTTCCATGATGGGCTCCGCTTGCTTGAGTAGGTGGGCTAGGCGATTTGGCGCCAGTCGAGCCCTTGATCCTGATTCGCCACCTGGAGCCAGTCCGGGTCGCACCCGAGGGCGTCGACGAAGCACTGGCGGGCCAGATGTGGCAGGTTGTTCTTGCTGCTGAGGTGGGCCAGCACCAGGTGCTGCAGGTTTTGCCAGCCCAACTCGGCCACCAGGCTCGCGGCCTGGTGGTTGTTCAAATGTCCCTGGCTGCCGCCGACCCGCAGCTTGAGAAAGCGCGGGTAATGCCCACGAGCCAGCAGGTCGCGGCAATGGTTGGCTTCGATCAGCAGGGCATCGAGCCCCTGATAGCGTTCCAACAACTGCGCGTCGTAGCTGCCCAGGTCGGTGAGCATGCCGAAGCGGCGGCGACCGTCGCTGATCACGTACTGCAACGGCTCGTAGGCATCATGCTCGACCCGTGCCGCGCTGACCTGCAGATCGCCGATCTGCACGACATCGCCGCAACCGAGAAAACCGGCCACCTCCACCGGCTTGCGCATGCCGCGCAAGGTGCCCTGGCTGAGGTAGACCGGTACATTGTAGCGCCGTGACAGCAACCCCACGCCATGCACGTGGTCGGCATGTTCATGGGTCACCAGCACCGCGCTCAACTGCGTGGCCGACACCCCGAGCAGCGCCAGGCGCCGCTCGGTCTCGCGCAGGGAAAAGCCGCAATCGACCAGGATGACCGTGTCACCACTGGCGATGAGCGTGCCGTTTCCCTGGCTGCCGCTTCCAAGAACCGCGAAGCGCACTTAGCCCAGGTGGTCCTGGATGGCGCTCAGCACGCGGCGGGCCACATCGGCCGGGGCCACGGTGTTGATGTTCTTCTCGACGGTCACCTGGACGTTTTCACCCACCTTGCTCAGGCGTACCTGATAGCGCTCGGCGCGGGCTTCACGCTCTTCCTTGCTCGGCTCGCTGCCGAACAGGCGGCTGAAGAAGCCGGGCTCCTTCTGCTTGTCATCGGGCTTCTCGGACAGGTTGATGTAGTACAGGCCCAGGCTGCGGTTGATGTCCTCGACGCGCCACTCGCCCTGCTCCAGGGCGCGGCCGACGCCGGACCAGGCGCGGTCCAGGTCCGAACCCAGGAACAGCACCGGGTTGCCGCTGCCGTCCTCGCTCAGGCTGACCTGGCTCGGGGCATCGAAGTCGCGCGCGGCCAGCAGCGAGACCGACCCGCCCTTCTCGGCGCTGCGGTTCATGCTGGCGAGCATTTCGTCGACCAGCAGGGCGTCGGTGCCGGTGTTGCTGGAGGCGGACGGGAAGTCAGGCTCGGCGCTGCTGCCGGCCGGGCGCTCGACGCTGACCACATACACCTCGGAGGTGTTGCGCTGCACGCCGGGCTCCATGCGCACCCGCACGCGGACTTCGCTGTCCGCGCTGCTGGAGGTGCTGGCCAGGCGCTGGCCGAGGGAAGCCGACAGCTCGTCGAAGCGCTGCCAGGTGGTGTTGAATTCACCGGTCTGCGGGCGCTCTTCAGCGATGCGGAAACCGTTGTCCTCGAAGAACTGGCGGGTCACCGGCCAGACTTCGGCGGGCGAGCGCTGGGCCAGCACCCAACGGCTGTTGCCGCTGCGCTGCAGGCTGAAATCGCTGATGTCGGCGGTGGCCGACAGCGGCTGTGGACGGGGTACCTCGAACTCGCCAGTGGCACGATCGTCGGCCACGTTGCGCGGGATCGGCAGCAGCGGATCCAGGCGCTTGACGTTGCTGGCGTCCGGCGGCAGCTGCATCGGCGCGGTAGGCTGCGCCTGCAGGTAGTCGCTGCCACGGTCGCGGAAATAGCCATCCTCGCCCCACAGCCAACCGCACCCACTGGTGCTGGAAATGATCAGGGCGAGAGCGGAAAGACCAGCCAGTCGCTTCATGCGGTGTACTTCCTCGATTAAACCTGTACGCCGGACTGGCGCAAGGCAGTACGGACTTTTTCGTGACAGCCTTCGCTCAGCCAGGTCAGCGGCAGGCGGATACCTTGTTGCATCAGGCCCATTTCAACCAGCGCCCATTTCACCGGGATCGGGTTGGCTTCGCAGAACAGGTCTTTGTGCAGCGGCATGAGTTTTTCGTTGATTGCGCGGGCCTTCTCGGCATTGCCCTCAAGGGCGGCCTCGCACAGGTCGGCCATTTCGCGCGGAGCGACGTTGGCGGTGACGGAGATGTTGCCCTTGCCGCCCATCAGGATCAGTTCGACGGCGGTCGGATCGTCGCCGGACAGGACGATGAAGTCCTTGTCGACGCCGTCCAGGATCTGCTTGGCACGGACCAGGTCGCCGGTGGCTTCCTTGATGCCGATGATGTTCTTGACCTTCGACAGGCGGATCACGGTGTCGGCCTGCATGTCGCAGGAGGTGCGGCCGGGTACGTTGTACAGGATCTGCGGGATGTCGACGGCTTCGGCGATGTGCTTGAAGTGCTGGTACAGGCCTTCCTGGGTCGGCTTGTTGTAGTAAGGCACGACGAGCAGGCAGGCATCGGCGCCGGCATTCTTGGCGTTCTGGGTCAGGTGCACGGCTTCGGCAGTGGAGTTGGCACCGGTACCGGCAATTACCGGGATCCGCTTCTTGCTGTGCTTGACGCGCTCGACCACGTGCTTGATGACCAGGATGTGCTCTTCGACGTCCAGGGTGGCGGACTCGCCGGTGGTGCCGACAGCTACGATCGCGTGGGTGCCGTTTTCCAGGTGGAAGTCTACAAGTTTGTCGAGGCTGTCCCAGTCCAGACGCCCTTGTGCATCCATGGGTGTGACCAACGCCACCATACTGCCCGCAATCATGTAATTGCTCCTGCCGGAAAAAGAGAGCGGTAATGGTACTGGCGCCATCGGCCTTGCACAAGCGAAGCAGGCGGGCGGAGCATTCCCCTTCGCGCCGCTTTTCGCTACCCTTGATCCTTTGATCGATACAGCGCGGCCCGTCGGGCCGTCGACAGTGCTCCTCGCCTGCGTCCACAGCCGCCCAAACCGGCCGGGGCCCTGCGGGAAAAGGAGGCTTGCCCCCGTCCTGTACCGACCGCTCATCGCTTTAGGAATGCTGCATGTCCACCCCCACCGTTCGCGAACAATTCCTCGTCATCAGCGCCCTGGGCCCCAACCCCATGGAGCTGGCCAACGTCCTCAGCCGCGCGGCCTTCGACAATCGCTGCGCGGTGGTCACCTCGCGCCTGTCGCGCCACGGCGAAACCAGCGCCCTGGTGCTGCAGGTCGGCGGCAGCTGGGATGCCCTGGCCCGCCTCGAGGCCACCCTGCCGGGCCTGGGCAAGAAGCACGGCCTGACGCTGGACGTGGTCCGCAGCGCCGACCAGGAGGTGCGCCCGCAGGCCCTGCCTTACGTGGCCTACGTCAGCGCCGCCTATCGCCCGGACATCATCAACGAGCTGTGCCAGTTCTTCCTCGACCACCGCGTCGAGCTCGAAGCGATGACCTGCGACACCTACCTCGCCCCGCAGACCGGCAGCAGCATGCTCAACGCCCAGTTCACCGTGATCCTGCCGGCCGGCACCCAGATCAGCTGGCTGCGCGACCAGTTCCTCGACTTCGCCGACGCCCTGAACCTGGACGCGCTGATCGAACCGTGGCGCCCACAGAACCCTGTCTAAGGAAGCTCCCATGGCCGTAGCAATCGACCAACCCGTCGCCGATTTCCAGGTCCAGGCCACCAGCGGCCAGAGCGTCAGCCTGGCTGAACTGAAAGGCCAGCAAGTGGTGCTGTACTTCTACCCCAAGGACAGCACTCCGGGCTGCACCACCGAAGGCCAGGGTTTCCGCGACCAACACGCGGCGTTCCAGGCCGCCAACACCGTGGTGTTCGGCGTATCGCGCGACGGCATCAAGTCGCATGAGAACTTCAAGGCCAAGCAGGCCTTTCCCTTCGAGCTGATCAGCGACAAGGACGAGGCCCTGTGCCAGCTGTTCGACGTGATCAAGCTGAAGAAGCTGTATGGCAAGGAATACCTGGGCGTGGACCGCAGCACCTTCCTGATCGACAAGGACGGTGTGCTGCGCCAGGAATGGCGTGGGGTGAAGGTGCCCGGGCATGTGGATGCGGTACTGGCTGCGGCCGAGGCATTGAACAAGGCCTGATACCGGATACCGTGGGAGCGGGCGAGCCTGCCCCCACGAGTAGCCCTAAAGCATCGGCGCCACAGACGTTTCCTGCCTCGGCCAGGCATCCAGTACCGCCTTGAACAGCGTCGCCAGCGGGATCGCGAAGAAGATCCCCCAGAACCCCCACAGCCCGCCGAACAGCAGCACCGCGCAGATGATCGCCACCGGGTGCAGGCTCACCGCCTCGGAGAACAGCAACGGCACTAGCACGTTGCCATCGAGCGCCTGGATGATCGCGTACACCGCCATCAGGTAGATGAACTGGTCGCCCCAGCCCCACTGGAACAGCGCGATCAGGGTCACCGGCACCGTCACCACCACCGCGCCGACATACGGCACCACCACCGACAACCCCACCAGCAGCGCCAGCAAGGCGGCATAGTTGAGCCCCAGGCTGATGAAGGCGATATAGGTGGCAATCCCGCAGATCAGGATCTCGATGCCCTTGCCGCGGATATAGTTGGCGATCTGCCGGTTCATCTCGTCGCCCACCCGGTTGAGCAACGTGCGCTCACGCGGCAGGTAGCCACTGACCCAGCGCCCGATCAGCTCGCGATCCTTGAGGAAGAAGAACACCAGGATCGGCACCAGCACCAGGTAGATCATGGCATTGACCAGCAGCGGCAGGCTCGACAAGGAGAAGGTCAATGCCCATTGGCCGAACTTGCCGATTTCGCCGCGTACCGACTCGATGGCGCGCAGCACTTGCTCATCCGACACCAGGTGCGGGTAGCGCTCGGGCAACAGCAGCAACAGCGACTGCCACTTGCCGAGCATGCCGGGCAGCTCGTTGAACAAGGTGATCAGCTGATGCCAGAGCAGCGGCACCAGCACCAGCATGAACACCGCCAGCGCGCCCATGAACAGCGCGAACACCAGCCAGACAGCCAGCCGTGTGGGTACCCTCAGGCGCTCCAGGGCATTGACCAGCCCCTGCATGAGAAACGCCAGGACCATGCCCGCCAGCACCGGCGCGAGCATGCCGCCCAGGGTCAGCACCACGGTGAAGGCCAGGAACAGCAGGACCGCCAGCACCACTGCCTCCTCGTCGGAGAAGTAGCGCTGCATCCAGTCGCGAAGCACTTTGAACATTGACGATCCTAGGTTCTGTACGAAAAGCCTTGAGACGCAGGTCAGGCAAGGCGAAAACAGCCGAGGAAGCGGAGTGTACTAGAGTACATGAGCATTCCGAGGCTGTTTTCAACGCAGCATGAACAAGTCTCAAGGCTTTTCGTATAGAGCCTAATGAAGGGAATCAGGCCTTGCGCAGCCAGTAGGTGTAGACCCCGGCCTCGGCCGTTTCATGCAGCAGCGTATGACCGGCCAGTTGAGCAAACGTGCGGAAGTCGCGTTGCGAGCCGGCATCGGTGGCGAGCACCTTGAGCACCGCGCCGCTGGCCAGGCGATTGAGCTCCATCTTCGCCTTGAGCAGCGGCAATGGACAGTTGAGACCGCTGGCATCGAGCTCGGCGTCACAAGTCGGGGTGTCACTCATCGGGCAGCGCTCCAGGACCGCATGGGGAAGGCCGCTAGGATACCGCCACTGGTCGGCATCGCGCGACCCGGCTACAGTAAGGCTTTTGACCGACGCGAGCTTCTGCATGAATCTACTGCGCCCCACCCTGTTGACGCTGGCCTGCCTGCTGGCCCTGCCCGGCCACGCCGACGACCTGCCGTCACTGGGCGACGCCAGCTCCGCGATCGTCTCGCCACAACAGGAACACCAGCTCGGCCGCGCCTGGCTGAGCCTGTTGCGCGGCCAGGTGAACCAGCTCAACGACCCGCAGCTCAAGGACTTCGTCGAGACCAGCGTGTACAAGCTGGCCGAGACCAGCCAACTGCAGGACCGGCGCCTGGAGTTCATCCTTATCGACAGCAAGGAACTCAACGCCTTTGCCGCACCCGGTGGCATCGTCGGGGTCAACGGCGGCCTGTTCCTCAATGCCCAGACCGAAGGCGAGTACGCCTCCGTGCTGGCCCACGAACTGGCGCACTTGTCGCAACGCCACTTCGCCCGCGGCGTCGAGGCCCAGCAACGCATGCAACTGCCGATGATGGCGGCCTTGCTGGCCGGTATCGTGCTGGCGGCGGGCGGCGGCGGCGATGCCGGCATTGGCGTGATCGCCGGTACACAGGCCGCGGCAATCCAGGAGCAGCGGCGCTTTTCCCGGCAGAACGAACAGGAAGCCGACCGTTTCGGCATCCTCAACCTGGAAAAGGCCGGCTACGATCCGCGCAACATGCCCAGCATGTTCGAGCGCCTGGCCCGCCAGTACCGCTACGATGCCAAGCCGCCGGAATTCCTGCTGACCCACCCGGTTACCGAATCGCGTATCGCCGACACCCGCAACCGCGCCGAACAGGCGCCCAAGGGCGGCGTGGAAGACAGCCTGCGCTACCAGTTGATCCGCGCCCGCGTGCAGCTCACCTACGAAGGCACGCCGGGCATGGCCGCCAAGCGTTTCCGCGCCCAGCTCGACGAAACCCCGAACATGGATGCCGCCCGCTACGGCCTGGCCCTGGCGCAGATCAAGGGCGGCCAGCTCAACGAGGCGCGGGAGAACCTCAAGCCACTGCTGGCCAAGGCGCCCAACGACATCACCTACAACCTGGCGCAGATCGACTTGGACATCACCAACAACCGCCTGGCCGACGCCCAGCAGCGCGCCCAGCGCATGCAGGCGCTGTACCCGGGCAACTACCCGTTGAAACAGGTGCGCGCCGACCTGCTGGTCAAGCAGAACAAGCCGGCCGAAGCGGAAAAGGTGCTGGATGACCTGATCAAGAACCGCCCGGACGATCCGGACGTGTGGTACGACGTGGCCGAAGTGCGCGGGCTGTCGGGCAACACTATCGGCCTGCACCGCGCGCGCGCCGAATACTTCACCCTGGTCGGCGACTTCGACCAGGCGATCCAGCAGCTCGACTACGCCAAGCGCCGCTCGGGCAGCAACTTCCCGCTGGCTTCGCAGATCGACCAGCGCCAGCGCGAGATCATGGAGCAGCAGCGCATGGTCAAGGAGATGATGGGGCGCTGATACACAGCCAGAAACCATCGCGACCCGACTTGCCCCGCGATGGTTTGTGCAACCGGTCAGGCGTTCCCGGACAACTTCAACCGCGCCGCCTGGGTGAAGTCGAGCATGCGGTTCAACGGCTTGATCGCCTTGGGGATCAGCGCCGGCTCGACGAAGATCTCGTTGCTGCCATTGCGCAGGCAGTCCAGCACCCGCTCCAGGGTGTTCATGGCCATCCACGGGCAGTGCGCGCAGCTGCGGCAGGCCGCGCCGTTGCCAGCGGTCGGCGCCTCGACGAATTCCTTGTCCGGGCACAGCTGCTGCATCTTGTAGAAGATGCCGCGGTCGGTGGCGACGATGAAGGTCTTGTTCGGCAGGGTCTGCGCCGCCTTGATCAGCTGGCTGGTGGAACCTACCGCGTCTGCCAGCTCGATCACCGCTTCCGGCGACTCCGGGTGCACCAGGATCGCGGCGTCCGGGTACAACGCCTTCATGTCGGCCAACTGGCGCGACTTGAACTCTTCATGAACGATGCAGGCGCCATCCCACAGCAGCATGTCGGCACCGGTCTGCTTCTGGATGTAACGACCCAGATGCTGGTCCGGGCCCCAGATGATGGTCTCGCCGTTGTCCATCAGGCTTTCGACGATTTCCAGCGCGCAGCTGGAGGTCACCACCCAGTCGGCCCGGGCTTTAACTGCCGCGGAGGTGTTGGCGTAGACCACCACGGTGCGCTCGGGATGCTGGTCGCAGAAGTCCGAGAACTCCTTGACCGGGCAACCCAGGTCGAGGGAGCAGGTCGCTTCCAGGGTCGGCATCAGCACGCGCTTTTCCGGGGTGAGGATCTTCGCCGTCTCGCCCATGAAGCGCACCCCCGCCACCACCACGGTCTCGGCGGGATGATTCTTGCCGAAGCGCGCCATCTCCAGCGAGTCGGACACGCAGCCGCCGGTTTCCTCGGCCAGGGCCTGGATCACCGGATCGCAATAGTAGTGGGCCACCAGCACGGCGTTCTGCTTCTTCAGCTCGGCAGCGATGGCCGCACGGTATTCGGCCTCCTGCGCGGGCGTCAGCGGGTTGGGCTGCTTGGCATCGAGGTGCGCCTGGACCAACAGGCGTTCGGAAATCTGGGTCATGATCGCTGGACCTGCAGGGCGCTTGAGCGCGTCAGTCGAGTGTATCACCCGGCCCTGGCAGATCGGCTAGCGGTGCCGGACGGCCAGCGTCTCGGCTCCTCTGCGGGCGCGGATTATTATCGGACGCGAAGGCTACAGGCAATCGGAAGGATGCAAAAGGGGTTTTTGCAGCCCTCCGTCGCGGGGCAAGTCGGGTCGCCGCATCGCCGCTCCCACGATGATGAGAGCGGGCATGCCCGAGGGCTCAGCCCTGCGGCTGCAGCGCCGCCAGGTGGCCGCTGATCAGCATGGCGAACTCCTCGACGGTCATCTTCTTGCCGTTGAAGTCGACCATGCCATCGGCATACTGCAGGCTCGATACCACATCGGTGCCCTCTACCGTGGCCATGCCGCTCTGCAGCGCCATCATGCCGAGCATCTCGCCAGCCTGGCTGGACTGCTGGGCAATGGCCTGGGCGTCGGTCTCGCCGTCGAGCAGCGCCTGCAACGTGGCCAGGTCACCGACCATCGGCTTGGAGACACTGAGCTTGGCCTTCAGCTGGGTCAGCAGCTGCTTGCCCAACTGGTCAGGCGGCAGGTCGAACGAGCTGGGGCTGGCGAAGTCCATCGCCAGGTTGAAGTGGCTCTCGCCATTGGCGGTCTTGAACGCCAGCTTTTCCACCGCCACCTGCGGCTTGGCTACCAGCAGCTTGTGCAGGTCGCCCTGGACCTTGGCCTGTTCCTCGGGGGTCATTTCCAGCGACGGGGCCTCGCCCTCGGCCGCCGCCTGCTGCATCTGCGGCAGCTGGGTCTGGTACCACTCCATCAACGCCTGCATGGCCGCGATGTCGATGGACTTCATGGTCAAGACCATTTCCGCGCTGCCGACCTTGCGCCCGCCGTAGCTGATGTCGGCGACCTTGTATTCCAGGCGCCCGGCCAGCTTGTCCTTGGCCTCGCCCTCGGCGTTGTACAGGTTGTTCTGCTGCAGGCCCTTGAGCACCAGCACTTCCTGCTTCGGCCCGAAGGTCACCTGGGTGTCGGCCAGGGCCAGGTCGAAGTTGCCGACATAGACCATGTCGTGAGCGGTTTCGTGGAGCTTGCCGCCGGCCTTGAAGCCGTTGAGCAGGATCTTCACCGGCGCCTGTTGCTCATCGACGAAGTTCAACTCCAGGTGCTCGGCATTGCCGTGGATCTCCACCGCCTTGCCGTCGCGGTCACCGCGCAGTTGCAGCTGCAGGCCGGAGAAGTCCAGGACGTTGCCGCCGTCTTCCTTGAGCGTCACCGGCGCCAGGCGGATATCGCTGTCGACGCTGCCGTTGTAGCCGAGGCTGACCTGGGCGGTGACCGGTGCCTTGTCGCCGGCGGCGGTGAACCAGCCTGCGGTGAAGTCATCCTTGTCCAAAGCACTGTTGCTGGTGGCCATGACCGGCATCAGCTTGAACGCCTTGACCCGCGACCAGGGGAACGGGCCGTGCTCGATCTGGTCGGTCACGCCGACCTGGAAGTTCAGCGCCTCGGCCTCGCCGAGCTGCACATTCTCGGCCTTCAGGCGGTAGTGCGCGGTGCTGGTGAAGAAGTGCTGGTCCAAAGAGACCAGCTCGATGGTCATGCTGCCGCCGTTGCCGACCAGGGCTTTCTTCAGCTCTTCGTTGCCGCGGGCAACGGAGCGCTCCAGCTCCGCGGGCAGTTGCTTGCCGGTGTACCAGGCGCCAGCGGTGGTTGCGACGGCGATGGCGACCGCCAGGCCGGAAAGGATGCCTACTGATTTCTTCATGAATAGAACCGATTGCTGTCCATAGGGAGGGCGATTGGGCGGACCACGGAAACGAGGGCACGCGGGGTGGCAAGAATACCATCGGCGCCCGGTCGGCGCGGTGATGCTTGATGTATTTCGTGCATCGGCGCCCCACCGACCGCACGCTTTTGCCAAAATCAATGTCAATTTTTACGAACATCAAAATCGACTTACGATCCGCTCAATCGGCCAATAACAGTGCATAACGGCCAAAAAAACCGATTCATCTTCCATCCAACTGACTACCTGTCATGTTTAACTTGACACTCAAACGACCATCGTTGTTTATTTCGCGCACCCTGCAGCTCCAACATAAAAGGTGAACAACATGGAGCCCATCCGCTCGACCTTGTCGTGCCCGTCACTCGCCGTGCCCGTTGTTTCGACACAGGAGCAGCGCCCGCATGCAGCCTGACCACAGCGCTTCCGGCGATGCCCAGTTCCGCAAGTCCCTGCGCCTCTGGCACGTGGTGATCATCGGCCTGGCCTACCTCACCCCGATGACCGTGTTCGATACCTTCGGCATCGTCTCCGGCATCACTGCAGGGCATGTGCCCAGCGCCTACATCCTGGCCCTGCTCGGCATCCTGTTCACTGCCGTGAGCTACGGCACGCTGGTGCGGCGCTTCCCGCAGTCGGGCTCGGCGTACACCTACACCCAGCGCGCAATCAACCCGCACGTGGGTTTCCTGGTCGGCTGGTCGTCGCTGCTGGACTACTTGCTGCTGCCCATGGTCAACGCGCTGCTGGCCAAGCTCTACCTGTCGGCAATGTTCCCCGAAGTGCCGGCCTGGGTATGGGTGGCCAGCTTCGTCACCCTGATCAGCCTGATCAACATGCGCAGCATCAACCTGGTGGCGCACTTCAACCTGCTGTTCGTCGCCGTGCAGGTGGCGATCATCTCGGTGTTCATCTACCTGTGCTGGCGCGGCCTGGGCCACGGCGAGGGATTGGGCACCGCCTGGAGCCTGCTGCCGTTCGCCGATGACCAGACCCAGTTCGCCGCGCTGGCCGCGGGCGCGACCATCCTGTGCTTCTCGTTCCTGGGCTTCGATGCAGTGACCTGCCTGTCGGAGGAAACCCGCGACCCGGGCAAGACCATCCCCCGGGCGATCTTCCTGACCGCCCTGATCGGCGGCGTGGTGTTCATCGGGGTGTCGTACTTTATCCAGGCCTACTTCCCGACCATGCAGCGCTTCCACGACCAGGAAGCAGCCCTGCCGGAAATCGCCCTGTACGTCGGCGGCAAGCTGTTCCAGTCGGTGTTCATCGCCTGCACGGTGATCAACACCATCGCCTCGGGCCTGGCCTCGCAGACCAGCGTGTCGCGCCTGCTGTACGTGATGGGCCGCGACAACGTGATCCCGGCCGGGGTGTTCGCCCGCCTGCACCCGCGCTACAAGACCCCGGTGCTGAACATCGCCGTGGTCGGCCTGATTTCGCTGTCGGCGATCTTCTTCGACCTGGTCACCGCCACCTCTGTGATCAACTTCGGCGCGCTGGTGGCGTTCAGCTTCGTCAACCTCTCGGTGATCAACCACTGCTATATCCGTGAGAAACAGAACAAGGGCCTGACGAACAACCTCAAGTATCTGGTGGCGCCGACGATAGGCTTCTGCATCATCGTCTCGCTGTGGCTGGACCTGAACGAACACTCCTTGCTGTTCGGCGGTGTCTGGGCCCTGCTTGGCGTGCTCTACCTGGCCTGGCTGACCAAGGCCTTCAGGGTTGCGCCACCGAACTGCATCGCCGAATGACCCCATCGACGCCCGCCTGACCGCGGGCGTTGTGTTTGCCCGAAAAGGAAAAGCCCATGTCGCCGCGCCGTCTCTCCATCCAATGGAAGATCACCCTGCTCGCCGGCCTGTGCCTGCTGGCCATCGTCGCCCTGCTGGTGGCCACCTCGCTCACCCAGGCCCGGCGCAGCGCCGAGCAGGTGTTCCAGGCCAACACCGAACTGCTCGACCACAGTGCCCGCCTGCGCCTGCAGGCCCACGGCGAAACCCAGGCCTTGCGCATCCAGCGCTACTTCATGGACGCCTACCAGTACGGCAACGGTTTCGCCCGCCTGGTGCAGGCGCTCAAGGCCCGCGGCGGCGCCGACCTGCGCGGTGAACTCAGCCGCGAAGCCCGCGCCGCACTGGCCGGCAATGCCGACCTGATCGGCCTGTACCTGGTGTTCCAGCCCAACGCCCTGGACCAGCAGGACGCGCGCTTCGTCGGCCAGGCCGACAATGGCAGCAACGACAGCGGGCGTTTCTCGCTGTACTGGTCGCAGCCCGGCACTGGCAGCCTCGAAGTGGAGGCCATGCCCGAGTCGATGCTTGCCGACACCAGCATCGGCGCCAACGGTTCGCCCTACAACCGCTGGCTGACCTGCCCGCTGGAAACCGCCAAGGCCTGCGTGCTCGACCCGTACTTCGACGAAGTCAACGGCCACCAGGTACTGATGACCAGCATCGCCCTGCCGCTGCTGGAAAACGGCAAGGTGGTGGGCGTGGTCGGCCTGGACATCGGCCTGGACAACCTGCAGCAACTGAGCCTGGCTGGCCGCCAGGAACTGTTCGACGGCCAGGGCCAGGTCAGCATCGTCAGCCCCGCGGGCCTGCTCGCCGGCCACAGCCAGGATGCCGGCCAGTTGAGCAAGACCGTGCAACAAGCCTTCGGCGCCAGCGCGGCGGCCCTGGCCGCACCACTGCGGGCCGGCCAGGCCGTCGAGCGCCTGGACGAAGGCACCATGCGTATTTCCCGACCCTTTGCGCCAATTCCCGGCGCGGCACCGTGGCAGGTGCTGCTCGAACTGCCCGAGCAGGTACTGCAAGCGCCCGCCGTCACTCTCAACCAACGCCTGGACAGCCAGAACCAGCAGGCCAACCTCGTCAGCCTGCTGATCGGCCTGGGCGCCGCCGTGCTGGGGCTGCTGCTGGTGTGGCTGACCGCCCGCGGCGTGACCCGGCCGATCCTGGCCGTGGCCGCCCGCCTGAAGGACATCGCCAGCGGCGAAGGCGACCTGACACGGCGCCTGGACTATGCCCGCGACGACGAACTGGGCCAGCTCACCGGTTGGTTCAACCGCTTCCTCGACAAGCTGCAACCGGTGATCGCCCAGCTAAAGGGGTCGCTGCAGGAAGCCCGCGGCACTGCCGACCAGTCGGCGCTGATTGCCCGCCAGACCAGCGACGGCATGCAGCAACAGCACCGAGAAATCGAACAGGTGGCCACGGCGGCAAACGAAATGAGCGCCACGGCCCATGACGTTGCCCACAATGCCGCCCAGGCCGCCCAGGCCGCACGCGGTGCCGACCAGGCAACCCGCGATGGCCTGGCGCGGGTGGGCGCCACCCGGGAAGCGATCGCCCAGCTTGCCGGCGGCATGGATGCGGCCATGGATGAAGCCCGCGCCCTGGAAAGCCGTGGCGAACAGATCGGCTCGGTACTTGAAGTGATCCGCGCCATCGCCGAGCAGACCAACCTGCTGGCCCTCAACGCCGCCATCGAAGCGGCCCGCGCCGGCGAAGCCGGGCGGGGCTTTGCGGTGGTCGCCGACGAAGTACGCAACCTGGCGCAGCGCACCCAGGTGTCGGTCGAGGAGATCCGCCAGGTCATCGAAGGCTTGCAGCAAGGCACCCAGGACGTGGTCGAGGCAATGCAGGCCGGTCAGCGCCAGGCCCAGGACAGTGCCGCGCAAATGGAACAGACCTTGCCGGCGCTTCAGCGTATCGGCGAGGCGGTGACGGTGATCACCGACATGAACCTGCAGATCGCCTCGGCCGCCGAGGAACAGAGCGCAGTGGCCGAAGAGGTGAACCGCAACGTGGCGGGCATCCGCGACGTTACCGAATCGCTGTCGGGCCAGGCCGACGAGTCGGCGCACATCAGCCAGGCACTGAACCGGCTGGCCAACCAGCAGCAGGCACTGATGGCGCAGTTCCGGGTTTGAGTCCACCCCTGGATGAAACAGCAACAGCGGACTGCCAGCAGCAGCACGGTCCGCCATGACAAAGGCTGACAGCTCACGACAAGGCTGCCCCCTCCAGCAACCCTTCCGCCTGAAGGGATACGACACTCTCAAACCGATATCTGGCCACCCCAGGTATCGGTTTTTTGTTGCATCAATGATGAATAAATTTCCGCCATATTGTTTCGTACATTTTAAGGAAAATACAAAACGACCATTTACCACTTCACAATGACGTCGATGCATATCAGTAAATATGGGCAATCCAGATGAATGCGTGTGAATATCAACGTTGGCACATGATCAAAACGACGAAATCATGCATTCCAAAACGGAATGAAGTAACAACTAATTGTCGTTTGTTGCGAACACCTTTCAACGCCAATACTGATTTCAATCAATGCAATCGCGACCGCCGCAGCACTGGAGAAGCTGCTGGCCGACCGGCGCCCATCCGCGCCCGTCACCTGCAACAGGAAGTGGTCAGATCACAACAAGAACAACAACTCACCCGAATGCAGATCAAATAGGTTGCCCATGACCCATTCGAACAACAACGGAAGTTTGACTGCCGCAGCCCCGCCTTCCGGACACCTCAAGCGCACCCTCACCAGCCGCCACCTGAACATGATCGCCATCGGCGGCTCCATCGGCACCGGCCTGTTCGTCTCCTCCGGCGCCACCATTGCCCAGTCCGGCCCCGGCGGCGCACTGCTGGCCTTCGCGGTGATTGGCCTGATGGTCTACTTCCTGATGACCAGCCTCGGCGAAATGGCCGCGTGCATGCCGGTCAGCGGCTCGTTCTCCACCTATGCCTCGCGCTACGTCGAAGAAAGCTTCGGCTTCGCCCTGGGCTGGAACTACTGGTACTCCTGGGCAGTGACCATCGCCGTGGACCTGGTGGCCGTACAGATCATCATGCTCTACTGGTTCCCGGACACCCCCGGGGTGATTTGGAGCGCGGCCTTCCTGGCGCTGCTGTTCGCCCTCAATGTCGCCTCGGTGCGCTTCTTCGGCGAGGCAGAGTTCTGGTTCGCCCTGATCAAGGTCATCACCATCATCATTTTCATCGCCGTGGGTGTGCTGATGCTGCTGGGCATCCTCGAAGGCGGCCAGGACGGTGGCGCCCACCTCTGGCAGATCGGCGACGCGCCCATTGCCGGCGGCCTGCCGGCGCTGATCGGCGTGGCGATGATCGTCGGTTTCTCGTTCCAGGGCACCGAGTTCGTGGGCATCGCCGCTGGCGAAACGGAAAACCCGGGACGCAACATTCCCAAGGCCGTGCGCCAGATCTTCTGGCGCATCCTGCTGTTCTACGTACTCACCATTGTCGTGATCGGCCTGCTGATCCCCTACACCGACCCGCGCCTGCTCAAAGACGGCCTGTCGGATGTCACCATCAGTCCGTTCACCCTGATCTTTACCAAGGCTGACATGCTCGCCGCCGCCGCCGTGATGAACGCAGTGATCCTGACCTCGGTGCTGTCCGCCGGCAACTCAGGCATGTATGCCTCGTCGCGCATGCTCTACAGCCTGGCGCTGGAGCGCAAGGCGCCGGCCATCTTCGCCCGGGTGACCCGCAGTGGCACGCCGGTCTGGGCGCTGCTGGCCACCGCCGCGGTCGCGGGTCTGTGCCTGCTGAGCTTCCTGTTCAGCCCCGGCAAGCTCTACCTGTGGCTGCTGAACACCTCCGGCATGCTCGGTTTCATCGCCTGGCTGGGCATAGCCATCAGCCATTACCGCTTCCGCCGCGGCTACCTGCTCAATGGCAATGACCTGGCGAAACTGCCGTATGTGTCGAAATACTTCCCGTTCGGCCCGCTGTTCGCCTTCGGCCTGTGCATGGTGGTCATGCTCGGGCAGAACTACCAGGCGTTCATCGGCGGGCAGATCGACTGGGTCGGTGCCTTCGCCACCTACGTCGGCCTGGTGCTGTTCGTGGTGGTCTGGTTCGGCCACAAGCTGGTCACAGGCTCCAAGGTGGTGCGCTACAGGGAAATGGACTTTTCCAGTATCGAGATTCGCAAAGCCGAACGCAGCAAGGCAGAGCCCACAGGCGATGCGCTCGCGGCCAGCCAGCAACCCGCCTGAACTCTCCATTGGCGGACCCGCCCCGGTCCGCCCACCACTGCTCCGGGACCCTGATGAACAGCACCTTCGACTCCTACTACGAAGCCACCGCCAGCAGAACCTTCTACCCTGCCCAGAGTGGGCGCACCGATACCCGCGTCTGCATCCTCGGTGGTGGTCTGGCCGGCCTGTCGACTGCGATAGGGCTTGCCGAGCGCGGGGTGAGCGATGTGACACTCCTCGAGTCGCAACGCGTCGGCCATGGCGCCTCGGGACGCAACGGCGGCTTCGTCTTCGGCGGTTACAGCCTCGGCAACGCCGAACTGTTGGCGACCCTGGGCGCCAACGAGGCACGCAAGCTGTATCGATTGACACTCGACGCCGTCGAGCTGATCCGCGAACGCGCCCGCCGCTACGCCATCGATTGCGACCTGGTCGACCAGGGTGTGATCCTCGCCAACTGGTTCAACGACCCGTCGCGCCTGGAAAAACCGCGCCAGCTGATGAAGCAGGCCTATGGCGTCGACTGGGAATACATCGCCCGCGGCGAACTGAAGGAACAGCTCAGGACCGAGCGCTACTACGGCGGGTTGCTGGAACGCAACGCATTCCACTTCCACCCGCTCAAGTACGTCTGCGGTATCGCCCAGGCAGCCGCACAGGCCGGGGTGACGATCTACGAACAATCGCCGGTGACCAGTATCGAGAAGAAGGCTGGCGGCTACATCGTGCGCACCGGCCAGGGCGAAGTCCATGCCGAGCAGGTGGTGTTCAGCGCAGGGGGCTATGCCCGCGGCGTCTACGCCCCGATCGAACGCGCCGTGCTGCCGATCGCCACCTACGTGGTGACCACTGCGCCACTGGGCGCACGCCTGCAGGACGCCATCGACTGCCAGTCGGCCATCTACGATACACGCTTCGCCTTCGATTATTACCGCCCGCTGAAAGACACCCGGATCCTCTGGGGCGGACGCATCTCCATTCTCGACCGCGGGCCACAGGCCATCGCCAGGCTGCTCAAGGCCGACCTGGCGAGCGTCTATCCGCAACTCGAGGACGTGGAGCTGGAGTACTCCTGGGGCGGCCTGATGAGCTACGGACGCCACCAGATGGCGCAGATCGGCCAGGACCACAACGGCATCTGGCACGCGGTCGGCTTCGGCGGCCATGGCATGGCCCCGACCACGGTCGCTGGCGAAGTCCTGGCGGATGCCATCGCCCATCGCCTGCCGATCCCGAGCGGTTTCAGTCGGTTCGGCCTCGACCGCACCTTCGGCCTGGCCGGCCTGGTGGCCGCGCAGGCCACCTACACCGCCTACCAGGCACGTGATGCGTTCGATGCACGGCGCCTGAACCGTTGACAGTGGATCAGGCCACTTTCTCGACAGGCATGAAAAAGCCCGCCATGAAGGCGGGCTCTTTCGTACTGCATATGGTGGGTCGTGTAGGATTCGAACCTACGACCAATTGGTTAAAAGCCAACTGCTCTACCAACTGAGCTAACGACCCGTTGGATGGCGCGTATATTACTGATTTCTCAGAGGAAATCAACACTCCATCGCAAATTTTTTCAAAAATACCGGGTGGGATCCTCTACGCCGGCCGCCTTGAAGCCGTCGGCGCGCAAGCGGCAGCTGTCGCACTTGCCGCAGGCACGTCCGTCGTCGTCGGCCTGGTAGCAAGAAACGGTCAGGCTATAGTCCACGCCACGGGCGATGCCCGCCTGGACAATCTGCGCCTTGCTCAGGTTCTGCAGCGGCGCCTGGATGCGGAAGCCCTGCCCTTCCACGCCGGCCTTGGTAGCCAGGTTGGCCATACGCTCGAAGGCCTCGACGAATTCCGGGCGGCAGTCCGGGTAGCCGGAGTAATCCACGGCGTTGACACCAATGAAGATGTCACGGGCTTCGAGCACCTCCGCCCAGCCCAGGGCCAGGGACAGGAACACGGTGTTGCGAGCCGGCACGTAGGTGACCGGAATCCCCTCGCTTGGCGCCTCGGGTACATCGATGCTGCTGTCGGTCAGCGCCGAGCCACCGATGCCATCAAGGTTCAGGCCGATCACCTTGTGCTCGACCACGCCCAGGTCACGAGCCACCCGTGCCGCGGCGTTAAGCTCGGCGCGATGGCGCTGGCCGTAGTCAAAGCTCATGGTGTAGCACTGGTAGCCGTCGGCCTTGGCCATGGCTACCACGGTGGCCGAATCCAGGCCACCGGACAGCAGGATTACCGCGCGTTTGTCAGTCATGTCTTTCTCCTCAACGTCCGGGTTCGTCGTTCCACAGCAGCTTGTGCAGCTGCAGCTGGAAGCGTACGGGCAGGTTGTCGGCGACGATCCAGTCAGCCAGGTCGGTGGCGCTCACCTGATGGTGGCTGGGCGAAAACAGCACTTCACCGGCGCGCTCGGCCAGGTTGTACTGGATCAGCTTGGAAACCGCCCAATCGTAGTCCTCGCGGGAACAGATGACGAACTTGACCTGGTCGTTGCCGGTCAGCAGCTCGATGTTCTCGTAGCGGTTGCGGTGAGACTCCTCGGAGCCTGGGGTCTTGAGATCGACCACGCGGCTGACCCGGGTGTCGACGCCACTGATGTCGAGAGCGCCACTGGTTTCCAGCGACACGTCGTAACCGGCGTCGCACAGGCGTTGCAACAAAGGCAGCGCGTTGGGCTGGGCCAGAGGCTCGCCACCGGTCACGCAGACGTAGCGCGGCTTGAAGCCGGCCACCTGCTCAACAATGGAGTCAAGGGTGCGGACAGTGCCGCCACTGAAGGCATAGGCACTGTCGCAGTACTGGCAGCGCAGGGGGCAACCGGTCAGGCGCACGAAAACCGTGGGCAGCCCGGCCGTTCGCGTTTCACCCTGCAACGAGTAAAACACTTCGGTGATGCGTAATGTGTCTTGCATGATCGCCACGGGCGTGACAGCTAAACAGGCTGTCCGCCTCCGTCAGGCACTGTCGCGGACTCGACAAAGCGTTATCCGCGGCAGCGTGTTTACGAAAAAAGGGCTGTGATTCTAACGAAAAAACCCGCGACAAGCGCGGGTTTCTTCTTCAACGGGTCGTTCAGAGCTTTTGCAGGTCGCGTTGCGCCAGTTGCGCGGCGGAAGTGCCGGGGTACTGGGTGATGACCTGCTGCAGGATGCCCTTGACCTTGTCGGTGTGGCCCATGCGGCGCTCGACATCGGCCAGCTTGTACAGCGAATCCGGCACCTTGCTGTGTTTCGGGTACTTCTGACCGACCTCGGCGAACGCCTGGCTGGCACCTTGCAGGTCGCCCTTGGCCAGGTTGACCTCACCGAGCCAGTACTGGGCATTGCCGGCGTACTGGCTGTTGGGGTACTTACGCAGGAAGGCGTTGAAGGCCTGGCTGGCCTTGTCGAAGTCCTTCTGCTTGATCAGGTCGAAAGCGGCGTCGTAATACAGCTTCTCTTTCGCCGGATCGCCCGGCTCGCTGCTCGCGGCCGGTGGCTGCGCGGCATTGGTGCCGGCGGCCGCACCCGTGGCTGCGCTGTTCGCGCCACCGGTGGAAGAATTGTCTGGAGTCGCGGCAGGCGCGGCACCGCTGCTGATGCGGCGGTCGAGATCCTGGTAGCGCTCGAGGTTTTCCTGCTTCATGCGCGACACATCGTTCTGCAGCTCTTCGATGATGCCTTGCTGGCGGGAAATCTGGTCCTGCATCTGCTGCAGCTGCATGAACAGCTGGCCATTTGCAGAAGCAGGGGCCGAAGCCCCTGCTCCGGCATAGGCGCCGCTCGTGCCATAACCCGCAGGTGGATAGCCACCCGCGTTGTCATCTACTACGGGAACCGCAGCCCACGCCGAAAGGGGCAGGCTGAGTGCGAGGACGGTTACAGCACGACGGCACATACGCATAGGAACTTACTTACGCAGTTCTACGCGACGGTTCTGGGCCCAGGACTGCTCGTCGTTGCCAGTGGCAACTGGACGCTCTTCGCCGTAGGAAACCAGTTCCAGCTGAGCAGGGGAAACGCCCTGCAGAACCAGGTAGCGCTGAACGGCCTTGGCACGACGCTCACCCAGAGCCATGTTGTACTCGCGGGTGCCGCGCTCGTCGGTGTTGCCTTCCAGGACAACGCGGTTGCCGTTGGACTTCAGGTCCTTGGCGTGAACGTCCAGAGCGCGCATGGCTTCTGGCTTCAGGTCCGAGCTGTCGTATTCGAAGTAGAAGGTGGTGATTGCGCGCAGGGCGGCTTCTTCGCTCAGGGAACCGTCAACAGCGCCAGTGTTGGCACCGTAGCCAGCGTTCGGATCAACAGCGCCTTCACCAGCGTTGTCGCCGCCTTTCGAGGAGCAACCTACAGCTACAGCCATGGCCAGAGCCAGCGCAGCGAATTTACCAAACTTCAGCATTTCCATCGTGAAACTCCTAATGAAACCCCAGTGTGTTAAGCAAAACGTGTTACGCCGCAATCAGTTCAGGTAAGGGGACCAGGACGGTTCTCTGACTTCGCCTTGAGCGGTAGGAAGCGGGAGCCTCACGCGGCCGTTAAGCGACACGAGCATCAAGACTCCCCGGCCCTGCTGGCGGGTGGCGTAGATTAGCATGGTGCCGTTTGGCGCAACAGTGGGAGACTCATCAAGACTGGTCTCGGAGAGAATCTTTACACTTCCACGTTGCAGGTCCTGCGCGGCCACCTTGAAGTTGGTGAAACCCTGCTGGCGATGGATCATCACCAGGGTCTTTTCGTCCGCCGACAATTTCGGGTTGGCGTTGTAGTTACCCACGAACGTCACGCGCTCGGCACCACCGCCACCAACCGACTGCTTGTAGATCTGCGGCTTGCCGCCACGGTCGGAGGTGAAGTACAGGGTGTTGCCATCCTTGCCCCAGAACGGCTCGGTATTGATGCCTGGGCCTGCGGTGACACGGGTGATCTGGCGCGAAGCCACGTTCATCACATAGATGTCCGGGTTGCCGTCCTTCGACAGCACGAATGCCAGGCGCGAGCCGTCAGGCGACCAGGCAGGCGCGCCGTTCAGGCCTTCGAAGTTGGTGATCTGCTCGCGGCGACCGGTGTCGATGTGCTGGATGAAGATGCGCGGGCGCTTCTGCTCGAACGAGACATAGGCGATACGCTTGCCATCGGGTGCGAAGCGCGGCGACAGGATCGGCTCACGCGACTGCAGCAGGGTTACTGCGCGGGCACCGTCGTAGTCCGAACGCTGCAGGGTGTAACGGGTGTTGTTGGTGGAGAAACGCTCGGCGGTCACGTACAGCATGCGCGTGGAAAACGCACCCTTGATGCCGGTGAGCTTCTCGAACGACTGGTCGGCGATGTAGTGCGACATGTCACGCAGCTGGTCGACGCCTCCGGCCACGCTACCGGTCAGCACCTGCTGCTCGGTGGCGACGTTGAACAGGGCGTACTGCACCTGCAGGCGACCACCGGCCGGCACGATGCTGCCGACCATGACGTACTGGGCGCCCAGCGCTTTCCAGTCGCGGAAGATCACTTCGCTGGCCTGGCTTGGCTGGCTGATCATGTTCTGCCGCGGGATTGGCGCGTAGTAGCCGGAGTTGCGCAGGTCGTTGCCGATGATATCGGCCATGTCTTCCGGCAGCACGCTGCCGCCCTGGACACCGAACGGCACTACCGCAATGGGAGTTGCCCGGTCGCTACCGCTGGTGACCAGGATGTTCTTTTCCTCTGCCATCGCCATGCCTGCCACGCAGCAGAGCAAGACCAGGAGTCCTCTCAGACGTTTAATCACAACGCTAGATCCTCAGGTGTAAATGTCATCTTGAATGAACGATACGGATTGAACTCGTTCGGCTTCAAGCCCTGCATTTCGGTCAACCGACCAATGTTCTTCACCGCGGCCACGGCCGAGCTGTCGAACGGACCGTCGCCACTGGACTTGGCCACACTCACGTTGGTGAGGGTGCCGTCCGGCAGCATGTTGATCTGCAGAACTACCGTCATGCCCTTGCGCGCGGATGGCGGACGCGCCCAACCTTCGGCCGCGCGCATGCGGATCAGGTCGTCGAAGTCGCCGGCCACCTGGTCACCCTGCTCGTCGGCCAGCGCCTGCTGCCGTTCGGTGGTGTCGGACAACAGCTCGGCGAGTGCCTGGGCCTTCTTGTCTTCCGCCGCCTTGCGGGCCGCTTCCTGTGCCTTTTTCTTCTGGGCGTCTGCCGCAGCCTTTTTCTTGGCCTCTTCAGCTGCCTTCTTCTTCGCGTCCTCGGCCGCCGCTTTCTTCTTGGCGTCCTCGGCTGCTTTTTTCTTCGCGTCTTCGGCGGCTTTCTTCTTCGCCTCTTCCGCAGCCTGTTTCTTGGCTTCTTCCTCGGCCTTCTTCTTCGCTTCTTCCTCAGCCTTCTTCTTGGCGATGTCGGCCTGCTGCTTCTCGGCAGCCTTCTTCGCTTCCTCGGCTTTCTTGGCCTCGGCGGCTTTCTTCTGCTCGGCGGCCTTGGCGGCGTCTTCGGCTTTCTTCGCCTCGGCGGCTTCGCGAGCCTCCTCGGCCTTTTGAGCGGCGTCGGCTTTCTTTTGTTCCGCGGCCTTCACGGCCTCCTGCTCGACCTTCTTCTGCTCCAGCTGTTCGACCTCGGTCTGGCGCGAAGCGGTCTTCTTGGCCTCCCCGGCAATCTTCTGATTGGTCTGGGTGGTCGCCTGGCTCTTGGACTTGAGCTGGTACAGCGTGGCCTGGACGATAGGCTTGGAAGGCGGCAGCTCGGGCGTCATGGCGAAGCTGACGAACAGCATGCCGAACACCAGCACGTGCAGCGCAATGGCCCAGACACTGGGCCAGAAGTAGCTTTCCGAGGCGGATGGCTCTCGCTGTTGCATCAGGGCGCCTCGGTAATCAGGCCAACGTTACCGACACCGGCCTTCTGCAACCCGCCCATGGCGCCCATCACCGCACCGTAGTCGACAGCCTTGTCGCCACGGATGAAGACCTGGGTCTGCTTGCCCTGGTCACGGCCGGCGGCGATGATCTTGGTCACCGCGCTGGTCATTTCCGGCAAGGTCATGGCCTTGTCCATCTGCTTGTCGGTGTCGACTTCGCTGCCGAGATTCCAATAGTAGGTCTTGTCGGCCTTGATCGAGATGGTCAGGACCTGGACGTTGTTGTCCTGCGGCAGGGCTTCGCTGGAAACCTTGGGCAGGTCCACCTTCACGCCCTGGTTGAGCATCGGGGCGGTCACCATGAAGATAACCAGTAGCACCAGCATCACGTCGATGTAGGGCACCACGTTCATCTCGGCGACCGGCTTGCGTTTGTGGCGAACTCGGGCCATGGGTTTCTACCTGATCACTCTTCGCTGGTGTGTACTTTGCGGTGCAGGATCGCCTGGAACTCGTCGGCGAACGTGTAGTAGCGCCCGATCAGCACTTCACTGCGCGCGGCAAAACGGTTGTAGGCGATAACAGCCGGGATCGCGGCGAACAGGCCGATCGCAGTGGCGATCAGGGCTTCGGCAATGCCCGGGGCCACGGTGGCCAGGGTGGCTTGCTGGGCGCTGGCCAGGCCACGGAAGGAGTTCATGATGCCCCATACGGTACCGAACAGACCGATGTACGGGCTGGTGGAACCGACGGTGGCCAGGAACGGCAGGCTCTGCTCGAGCTTTTCTTCCTCGCGGGAGATGGCCACGCGCATGGCACGCCCTACCCCTTCCATGACCGCGTCCGGGTCGACACCTGGTTGCTGGCGCAGGCGCGAGAATTCCTTGAAGCCGGCACGGAAGACCTGCTCGACACCCGAGTCCGGGTCAGGGTTGCTGCCCGCCTGGCGGTACAACTTGGACAGGTCGATGCCCGACCAGAAGCGCTCTTCGAAAGCGTCCAGTGCACGACGACCGGCGCGCAGCATGGTGCTGCGCTGGAAGATCATGATCCAAGAGGTCACCGAGGCTGCCACGAGGGTCAGCATTACCAGCTGAACCACGACACTGGCATTGGCGACCAGGCTCCACATGGAGGTATGGTCGACGACGTTTGCTTCCACGCTTATTCTCCTGCGTTCGATTGAGTACCCGTGCCGTCCGCCAGGAAGGCGTCGCGCAGTTCTGGGGGAATGGCCCGGGGTTTGAAAGTGTCGGCGCGCACGGCGGCCACCAGGAACTGCCCCTCGCAGAGCAGCACTTCATCCTTTGCTCGCCACACCTGCTGCACGAAGCGCAGGCTGGCACGATTCAATTCAAGTACTTGCGCGGTTACCCGCAGCTCGTCGTCCAGGCGGGCCGGCGCGTGATAGCGCGCCTCGCTGGAATGGACCACGAACAACAAATTGTCCTGCGCCAGCTGGGCCTGGGAGAACCCCAGGTGACGCAGCCGCTCGGTGCGCGCGCGCTCCATGAATTTGAGGTAGTTGACGTAATACACCACGCCACCGGCGTCGGTATCCTCGTAATAGACGCGACAGCGGTGTGCGAACGGTTCCAGCCCATTTTGCGCGCGCATACTCTAGTGCTTACTCCTGTGCTTGCCAATCCGCTGCGGCAACTGTTTTTGCATCGATAATGTCGTATTGCCAGCGAGCCCAGGGCATGCCAGCGGTAGGACCACGAAAATGCCGATTCGATCTGTCATTCGTCGTCTTGCGCTGCATATTCCCCACCCTCGCAGAAACGCCCGGGAATGTTCAGGCCGAAATGCAGGTAGGCGTGCCGGGTGACCACACGGCCCCGCGGGGTACGCATGATATAGCCCTGCTGGATGAGATAGGGCTCGAGCACGTCCTCGATGGTGTGGCGCTCCTCGCCGATCGCCGCGGCAATATTGTCGAGCCCCACCGGACCACCGTCGAACTTCTCGATCATGGTCAGCAGCAAACGCCGGTCGGAGTGATCGAAGCCACGCTCGTCGACATCCAGCAGGTTCAGCGCCATCTCCGCGACCGCCTTGGTGATCTCGCCCTTGCCGCGCACTTCGGCAAAGTCGCGCACCCGCCGCAGCAGGCGATTGGCGATCCGCGGCGTGCCGCGGGCCCGGCGAGCGATCTCGAACGCGCCCTTGTCGTCCATGGGCAAGCCGAGGATGCCGGCCGAACGGCTGACAATGGTCGCCAGGTCCCTGTCGCTGTAGAACTCCAGGCGCTGGACGATACCGAAGCGATCACGCAGCGGGTTGGTCAGCATGCCGGCGCGCGTGGTGGCGCCGACCAGGGTGAACGGCGGCAGGTCGAGCTTGATCGAGCGCGCGGCCGGGCCCTCGCCGATCATGATGTCCAGCTGGAAATCTTCCATCGCCGGATAGAGCACTTCCTCGACCACCGGCGACAAGCGGTGGATCTCGTCGATGAACAGCACGTCGTGCGGCTCGAGATTGGTCAGCATCGCCGCCAGGTCGCCAGGGCGCTCGAGAATCGGGCCAGAGGTGCTCTTCACCGACACACCCATCTCGTGGGCGATGATGTTGGCCAACGTGGTCTTGCCCAGGCCCGGCGGACCGAAGATCAGGGTGTGATCAAGCGACTCACTGCGCCCACGCGCGGCCTGGATGAACAGCGACATCTGCTCGCGCACCACCGGCTGGCCGATGTATTCGTCCAGGCTCAGCGGGCGGATCGCACGGTCCTGGACCTCTTCGCGGTCGCGTCCGGAGGCGGCGATCAGGCGGTCGGTCTCGATCACTTGGTAATCATCCCTTTGAGGCTGCGACGGATCAGCTCCTCACTGCTGAGGTTGGCCTTGCCCTCGATGGCGGCAATCGCCTTGCTGGCCTCCTGCGGCTTGTAGCCCAGCGACACCAGGGCGCTGACCGCGTCGACCTCGGCATTGGAGGCACTGGCCACCGGCATCGGGCCGTCGGACACCAGGGTGAACATGGCCGGCGAGGTTTCCCAGGCCTTGAAGCGATCCTTGAGCTCGACCAGCAGGCGCTCGGCGGTCTTCTTGCCAACACCGGGCACGCGCACCAACGCCGAGGCATCCTGGGCCTGGACGCAGCGCACCAGTTCATCGGCCTCGAGCCCCGACATCAGCGCAAGCGCCAGTTTCGGGCCAACGCCGTTGAGGCGGATCAGCTCGCGGAACAGCTCGCGTTCGCGCTTTTCGAAGAAGCCGTACAGCAGATGGGCGTCTTCACGCACCACCAGATGGGTGTGCAGGGTGACGGTCTCGCCCAGCTTGGGCAGGCGGTACAGCGTGGTCATCGGCACTTCGAGCTCGTAGCCCAGGCCGTTGATGTCGACAATCAGGTGCGGCGGCTGTTTTTCCGCCAGGGTGCCACGCAAACGTCCAATCACGTTCCGATCCTTCCTCTGGGGTGCCGGTCGAAAACCGGTCCACCCTATCAGCAAATGCGCCGGGAAAGTGCTTCACCCGGACAAAATGTGTATCACCGCATGAAGCGGTTACAGACGCAAGCGTCCGCCACGACGCCGAGCCGTCGCCAACCCGTGGGGGATGAGGCTGGAGCGGGTATGGGCATGGCACAGGGCGATGGCCAGGGCGTCGGAGGCATCGATCTGCGGTTTCTGGGTCAGCTTGAGCAAGTGCATGACCATCATCATCACCTGCTCCTTGTTGGCGCCGCCGGTGCCGGCCACGGCCTGCTTGACCTGGCTGGCGGTGTATTCGGCGATCTCAAGGCCCGCCTCGGCGGCGGCGACGATGGCTGCCCCCCGGGCCTGGCCAAGCTTGAGCGCCGAATCGGCGTTGCGCGCCATGAACACCCGCTCGATGCCCATGGTCACCGGCTCATATTGGCGGATGATTTCGCTGACACCGCGAAAGACGATCTGCAGACGCTCGTGCAGCTCACCGCCGCCAGTGCGTATACAGCCCGACGCCACATACTCGCAGCCACGGGCAGTCTGGCGGACCACGCCAAAACCGGTGATGCGCGAGCCGGGGTCGATACCAAGAATGAGAGTCATAGCGCCTACAAAGGTGTGCGAATTTGCCGGCCTTATCGCGGGACAAGCCCGCTCCCACAAAGGCTACGCCGCAATCTGGCGCAGGCCTTGTGGAAGCGGGCTTGCCCCGCGCTACAGCCGATAGCCGAAACGATCAGCCCAGCGTTTCCATGATCTCATCGGAGATCTGTGCGTTGGAGTAGACGTTCTGCACGTCATCCAGGTCCTCAAGCATGTCGATCAGCTTGAGCACCTTCTCCGCACCGTCCTGGTCCAGCTCGGCGCTGGTGGTCGGCTGCATCACGATCTCGGCGTCCGACGCCTTGAAACCGGCCTCTTCCAGGGCGTTGCGCACAGCATAGAAGCTGTTGAACGAGGTGAACACGTCAAAGGAGCCGTCGTCGTTGACCACCACGTCGTCGGCATCGGCCTCCATCGCGGCTTCCATCAGTGCATCCTCGTCCACATTCAGCTCAGCGGCGAAGCTGATCTGCCCCTTGCGCTCGAACAGATAGGCCACCGAACCGTCGGTACCGAGGTTGCCGCCGCACTTGGTGAAGGCATGCCGCACGGCCGCAGCGGTACGGTTACGGTTGTCGGTCATGGCTTCGACCATGATCGCCACGCCGCCCGGGCCGTAACCCTCGTAGCTGAGCTCTTCGACGTTGTCGCTTTCGTTGGTGCCGGCACCACGGGCCACGGCGCGGTCGATGATGTCGCGGCTCATGTTGGCACCCAGGGCCTTGTCCAGCGCCAGGCGCAGACGCGGGTTGGACGCCGGATCACCACCACCTTGCTTGGCAGCGACGGTCAGTTCGCGAATCCACTTGGTGAAGATCTTGCCTCTCTTGGCATCCTGGCGTTCTTTGCGGTGCTTGATGTTCGCCCACTTGGAATGACCGGCCATAACGACTCCAAATCCTTGAAACAGAAACAGGTTCCGCCCCGAAGGGCGGAACGCATGAATACGTGGGCGCAACACGTGCGCCCGTAGTCGAGGTTACTCGACCTTGGTCTGCTCGCGCAGACGGATGTGCAGCTCGCGCAGGGCCTTGGCGTCGACCATGCCCGGGGCCTGGGTCATGACGCACGCGGCGCTCTGGGTTTTCGGGAAGGCGATCACTTCACGGATCGACTGCGCGCCGGTCATCAGCATGACCAGGCGGTCCAGGCCGAAGGCCAGGCCACCGTGAGGCGGTGCGCCGAACTTCAGGGCGTCGAGCAGGAAGCCGAACTTCTCTTCCTGTTCCGCCGCCTCGATACCCAGCAGGCGGAATACCGCCTGTTGCATTTCCTTGCGGTGGATACGGATCGAACCGCCACCCAGCTCGGTACCGTTGAGCACCATGTCGTAGGCACGCGACAGCGCGGTGGCCGGATTGGCCTCCAGCTCCTCGGGGGTGCACTTCGGCGCGGTGAACGGGTGGTGCAGCGCGGTGAAGCTGCCGTCTTCGTTCTCTTCGAACATCGGGAAGTCGACGACCCACATCGGTGCCCACTGGCAGGTCAGCAGCTCGAAGTCATGACCCAGGCGGATACGCAGCGCGCCCAGGGCTTCGCTGACGATCTTGGCCTTGTCGGCGCCGAAGAACACGATGTCGCCATCGACCGCGCCAACGCGGTCGAGGATGGTGTTGAGGTTGGCCTCGGGGATGTTCTTGACGATCGGCGACTGCAGACCCTCGACACCCTTGGCGCGCTCGTTGACCTTGATGTAGGCCAGGCCCTTGGCACCGTAGATGCCGACGAACTTGGTGTACTCGTCGATCTTGCTGCGCGGCATGCTGGCGCCGCCCGGCAGGCGCAGCGCGGTGACGCGGCACTTCGGATCGTTGGCGGGGCCGGCGAAGACCTTGAAGTCGACATCCTTGAGCTGGTCGGCAACGTCGATCAGCTCCAGCGGGATACGCAGGTCCGGCTTGTCGGAGCCATAGCGGCGCATGGCCTCTTCGTAGGTCATGTGCGGGAAGTCACCGAACTCCAGGTCCAGGACTTCCTTGAACAGCTTGCGGATCATGCTCTCGGTGAGGCCCATGATCTCGGACTCGTCGAGGAAGCTGGTCTCGATGTCGATCTGGGTGAATTCCGGCTGGCGGTCGGCACGCAGGTCTTCGTCGCGGAAGCACTTGGCGATCTGGTAGTAGCGGTCGAAGCCAGCGACCATCAGCAACTGCTTGAACAGCTGTGGCGACTGCGGCAAGGCAAAGAAGCTGCCAGCGTGGGTACGGCTCGGTACCAGGTAGTCACGGGCGCCTTCCGGCGTGGCACGGGTGAGAATCGGCGTCTCGACGTCGAGGAAACCGTTCTCGTCGAGGAAGCGACGGATGCTGCTGGTGATGCGCGAACGCAGGCGCAGCTTGTCGGCCATCTCCGGGCGACGCAGGTCGATGAAGCGGTAGCGCAGGCGAGTTTCTTCGCCCACGTCGGAGTATTCGTTCAGCGGGAACGGCGGCGTTTCGGCCTCGTTGAGCACGGTCAGCTGGTAACCGAGGATCTCGATGGCGCCGGAGGCCATGTTGGCGTTCACTGCGCCATCCGGGCGCTTGCGTACCTTGCCGGTGATCTGCACGACGTATTCGCTGCGCACACGGTCGGCGGCGGCGAAGGTTTCGGCGCGATCAGGATCGAACACCACCTGGGCCATGCCTTCGCGGTCACGGATGTCGAGGAAAATCACCCCGCCGTGGTCGCGGCGACGATGGACCCAGCCGCAAAGGGTGACTTCCTGGCCGTCCAGGGACTCGTTCAGTTGGCCGCAATAATGGCTGCGCATCATGGTCGTGGTTTCGCTTCTCGTGATTCGTATGTTCGGTGGAGGTCTTGGCCGCCCAAGGGGCTAATACTGCAAGACCTGGTCGGTGCAATTCAACTCAGTCGGCCTTGTCGCCGCCTGCCAGATTCTTTTTCGCCCCGGTCTTGAAGTCGGTCTCGTACCAGCCGTTGCCGCTCAGGCGGAAGCCGGGGACCGACAGCTGCTTCTTCAATGCCGGCGCCTGGCATGCCGGGCAATCGGTCAGCGGCGCGGCACTGATCTTCTGCAACACCTCCATGCGGTGTTCGCAGGATGCACATTGATAGTCGTAAAGGGGCATGGCGTCTCTCGTCAACCACATCGCACGCTGCCCAAGGCAGCAAAAAGCGGGATTATATATGGTTAAGGAGTGCTGTGCAGCCCGGCGATCAGTGTACGTCCCGCGCTTCCTGCAACCAGGTGACGCAGATCACCCGGACCAGCCCGCTGAAATTCCTCACCCCGCCATGGCGCAGGTGCACCTCGCGGTCCACATAGGACAGCACCGCGCTCACCGAGCAGCGGTTGGCCTGGGCGATACGCTCCAGGATGCGCCAATAGACTACCTCCAGACGCAGGCAGGTGGCGAAACCGTTGAGCCGTACCGAGCGTGATACAGGCCCCGCCTGCGCCATGTCGAAGTCCCGCCTGAACGGATCGATCCGCGGGCTGCCCGCGCCCTGCCTGTGCCTCGTATTGCCGTCGATACCCCGCATCAGACTGTCCACCGCACCGCTCCATCATCTCGAAACCACACCCCGCCCGCCCTGCGAACGGATCCATGTGTTTCATGAAGCGCCACCCGGTCATGCCGATAGCAGCGGCAAAGCCTTCCCCACAAACGTGCAGGCCCGACACCGGGGAAGGCATCGGGCCTGGCTTGGCTGGATCAAACGACGGTCAAGCGGCAATCAGTTCCCGTCGAGCAAGACGCGCAGCATCCATGCTGTTTTTTCGTGCACCTGCATGCGTTGGGTCAGCAAGTCGGCAGTCGGCTCGTCGCTGACCTTGTCCACCACCGGGAAGATGCTGCGAGCGGTGCGCACAACGGCTTCCTGCCCCTGAACCAGCTGGCGAATCATCTCTTCGGCAGGCGGCACGCCCTCCTCTTCCTTGATCGAAGAGTGGCGGGCATAAAAGGCATAGGAACCCGGCGCCGGGAAGCCCAGGGCACGGATGCGCTCGGCAATCGAGTCGACCGCCAGGGCCAGTTCGTTGTATTGCTCCTCGAACATAAGGTGCAGGGTGCGGAACGACGGACCGGTGACGTTCCAATGGAAGTTATGGGTTTTCAGATACAGCACATAGGTATCCGACAACAGGCGGGACAACCCATCGACGATGGACTTGCGATCTTCTTCACTGATACCGATATCGATTGCCATGAAGCTCCCCTTTCCATAAGGCTTGATCATCAAGCGGGCAGCAACCACTCTAACAAGAGTTGCCCGCCGGCGCATGCGGCACAAGGCTGCATGGACAGCCGTCGGCGCCAATCGGTTTGAGAAGCCCCCGTCTTTGCTGTTAAATAGGCAGTGTGCCACCCGTGCGGATTGTCAGTGCCGGGTGCATAGGCTGGCCCGTCACGTTTTCGCGCCTACAGTTCACGCGCACCGTGCGACCAGCTCATCCTGTGATCGGCCTTATCAACGTGAGCCAAACCCAATGTTCAAGATCGTCCATCTGGTGACGGGCGTGGCGGCTTTGCTGCTATCGCTCATACCCACCTTGAAAACTGACGCAACACCCTTCCTGCAGCAACCCGAGGCTGTCTACCTGGCGCTGCTCGGCCTGCTCAACCTGGTGATTGCCCCCGTACTGCCGCAGTACTACAAAGGCATGCGCCAACAACTGCAACACGCCACCAGTATCCTGCTGGTCGTGGCCGTGGTCCTGCAGACTCTCACCCTGCTGGCCCGCCCGGAGCTTGGCAACCTGCCAGCACTGGCCTGCGCCTTCCTCGCCAGCGTGCTGCACCTGGTGGCCGGTTTCGTTCGCGGCACGCGAAAGGCCCGCACCAGCCAGGGCAATCCCACGGAGGCCGGCCAGCGCGATACCGGTACCGTGAAGTGGTTCAACACCTCCAAGGGCTTCGGATTCATCTCCCGCGACTCCGGTGACGATATCTTCGTGCACTTTCGCGCCATCCGCGGCGAAGGCCACCGGGTGCTGGTCGAAGGCCAGCGCGTGGAGTTCTCGGTGATGCACCGCGACAAAGGCCTGCAGGCCGAAGACGTGGTCGCCGTCGCGCGCCGCTGAACCTGTACCGCCGCCGTGCTCAATAGTGAGGCGGCGGCGCTTCCTCTTCCCCGCCGCCCTGCTGGCCGGCCACCTCTTCGTAGCGTTTGATCAGCTCCGCCATCTGCAATTGCAGGCGTTCGATCACTCGACTCTGCTCGACAATCACATCATTTAGCGCTTGCAAGCTGTCATCCTGAAACGCCTGGCGGGTCTCCAGCTCGATCATGCGCATTTCCAGTTCCTGCGACATCCTCAAGCCTCCTTGAAGCTCTCACCCAGCAGCGCACGTACTTGCTGGCGAATACCGTCGAGCTGCTCCTGGGTGTAGCCGATGGCCGCCACCTTGCCCCAGACCGGGGCGGGCCAGGCGGCATCACCACGGTGGCGCACGATCACATGCATGTGCAGCTGGCTGACCACATTGCCCAAGGCCGCGACGTTCATCTTGTCGGCGGCAAAGGCATCCTTCAACGCCTCGGCCAGGGCGCTCGTCTCGACCCACAACTGCTGCTGGTCCGCTTCCTCGAGCTCGAACACTTCAGTGATATCGGCGCGGCGCGGCACCAGGATGAACCACGGGTAGTTGGCATCCTTGCTCAGCAGCAGGCGGCACAGCGGCAGGTCGCCCAATACCAGGGAATCCTCCTGCAGACGCGAATCGAGGGTGAACACGGCAAACCTCCTTACTAGCGATACAGCCCTTCCAACCGGCCGGGCACAGGGGCGCAAGGATACTCTGCTTCGGCATTCGCCACACCCGCCGACGTCGATTCGAGCCATTTGTAGCACGCGAATGACAACATCGGCGCCCCGCTTCGGTAACACAGCGCTACTTTTCGCACCAAAATGATGCCGCTCGTCAGACCTCCACCACACATCCGTCACATAAAACAGCCAGGATAAACAATCGCCGGTAACACCTTGACTTGGAAGGCAGCTTCACGCGCATACGCCAGAGATCACCGTGAACAGCCGCCAAGCCGGTCGCACCCCGTGTTTTCGGAGGTTTTCCGGCTACAGGCAGGGCTTTTGTGAAAATTTCATCAAAGGTTCGTGATTTTGAGCATGCTTGTTGCATTCGTTACTCGCCAAGTCGGCACGCTCCCTGCACTGCAGGGTGAATGCGACAAATAACAACAGCGGCATCGGATAACCAGGGAGTTTCACAAGCCGTACTTTGTATTTATACAAAAATGACGGTTTCGAGACAGCGCTGGCGTTGTACGCCTTTATATGACAGGCGTGATTTGCGACATGGAGACAACTGACAGCGACATGGCCATAAAGTTACCGAAAGGTTGTTTCTGCCCATATCGCCAAGAATAGTCCGCGTGATATACATTTTCGCCGACATAACAAGAAAGAGCCGGCCCTATAACTAAAACACTTGGGTGCGGCGGTACTCTTCCTAAAAACCAAAGGAGCAAATCACGATGCGCGTGATGAAGTGGAGCATGATCGCCCTGGCCGTAGCGGCAGGGACTTCGCAGATGGCTGTCGCCTCTTCGCAGGATGAGTCGAAAGGTTTCGTCGAAGACAGCAAGCTGAACGTCAAGATGCGTAACCTGTACTTCAGCCGTGACTATCGCAACACCGAGTCGGCCGGCAACAAACTCGCCGGCCTGCGCCACGACCAGCGCGAATGGGGTCAAGGCTTCATCGGCACCTTCGAGTCGGGCTTCACCCAAGGCACCGTGGGTGTAGGCGTCGACGCCATCGGCCTGCTGGGCATCAAGCTTGACAGTGGCCGCGGCTACTCGGGCACCGGCCTGTTCCCTACCGGGTCCGACCAGCGCTCCCAGGATGACTATTCCAAGGGTGGCGCCGCCGTTAAATTCCGTATTTCCGACACCGTCCTGAAGGTCGGCGACCAATTTACCGCCCTGCCAGTGTTCGCCACCGATGACAGCCGCCTGCTGCCCGAAACCGCGCAAGGCGCATTGCTCACCAGCAATGAAATCAAAGGCCTGACCCTGCATGCCGGCCGTTTCAAGAGCATGAGAGCCCAAGCGGAAACCGACCGCGACAGTATCAGTGACGGTCTGGGTCGCCGCGGCTTGAAGGAAGCAGACGTCTTCGGTGGCTCCTACTCCTTTACCGACAGCCTGTCGACCAGCCTCTATTACTCCAAGGTCGAAGACTACTGGCGCAAGTACTACGCCAATGTCAACTGGGCCTTGCCGATCTCGGACAAGCAAGGCCTGGTGTTCGACTTCAACATCTATGACACCAAAGGCGAAGGCGACAACCTATACCGCGCCACCGCCGACGGCGACAAACTCGACAACCGCGCCTACAGCTTCTCCGGTGCGTACAATATCGGCGCCCACACCTTTACCCTGGCTTACCAGAAAGTCACCGGTGATGGCGAATATGCCTATGGCATCGACGGTGGCGGCAGTATCTTCCTGGCCAACTCGGTAGCCCGTTCGGACTTCAACGCCGAAGGCGAAAAATCCTGGCAGGTTCGCTACGACCTGAACTTCGCAGAATTCGGCGTACCAGGCCTGACCTTCATGACCCGCTACGTCCGCGGCACCGGCGCCCACACTGCCGACACCAACGACGGCAAGGAATGGGAACGCGACGTGGACATCAAGTACGTCCTGCAGGAAGGCCCGGCCAAGGATCTGAGCTTCCGTGTCCGCCAGGCCACCTATCGTTCCTCCGACGCGGTCTACTCCAACTCGCTGGACGAACTGCGCCTGATCGTCGAGTACCCGCTGAGCATCCTGTAAACCCAGGTTTGCGATGCCCAAAGATGAAGAAGCCCGGCGATCGCCGGGCTTTTTCTTGGCTGACAGAACCGCGCCAGTGCTGCATTCTGTACGCTTTCGTTTCGCCCCCGTACAATGCGGGGTCATTTCACATTCAGGCAATCGACACGGCTCACCATGCGCACCAGTCAATATTTGCTCGCCACCCAGAAAGAAACCCCGGCCGATGCAGTGGTCATCAGCCACCAGCTCATGCTGCGCGCCGGCATGATCCGCAAGCTGGCCTCCGGCCTGTACACCTGGCTGCCGATGGGCCTGCGGGTAATGCGCAAGGTCGAAGCCGTGGTACGCGAGGAAATGACCGCCGCCGGCGCCCTCGAGGTGCTGATGCCGAGCATCCAGCCGGCTGAATTGTGGCAGGAATCCGGCCGCTGGGAGCAGTACGGCCCCGAGCTGCTGCGCCTGAAAGACCGCCACCAGCGCGAATTCTGCGTCGGCCCGACCCACGAAGAGGTCATCACCGACCTGGCGCGCAACGAGCTGTCCAGCTACAAGCAGCTGCCGCTGAACATGTTCCAGATCCAGACCAAGTTCCGCGACGAGATCCGTCCGCGCTTCGGCCTGATGCGCGGCCGCGAGTTCATCATGAAGGACGCCTACTCCTTCCATGCCGACCAGGCTTCCCTGCAGGAAACCTACGACCGCATGCACCTGGCGTACTCCAACATCTTCACCCGCCTGGGCCTGGACTTCCGTCCAGTGCAGGCCGACACCGGCTCGATCGGTGGCAGCTACTCCCACGAATTCCACGTGCTCGCCTCCTCCGGCGAAGACGACGTGATCTTCAGCGACAGCTCCGATTACGCCGCCAACATCGAGAAGGCCGAAGCCATTCCGCGCGAAACCGTGCGTCCGGCGCCGACAGAAGAGCTGCGCCTGGTCGATACCCCGGACGCCAAGACCATCGCGCAACTGGTGGAAAACTTCGGCCTGGCGATCGAGAAGACCGTCAAGACCCTGATCGTGCATGGTGCCGAGGAAGGCAAGCTGGTCGCGCTGATCGTGCGCGGCGACCACGAGCTCAACGAAATCAAGGCCACCAAGCTGGAGCAAGTCGCCGACCCGCTGGTGATGGCCACCGACGCCGAACTGCGTGCCGCCATCGGTGCCGGCGCAGGTTCCCTCGGCCCGCTGAACCTGCCGCTGGAGTGCATCATCGACCGCTCGGTCGCCCTGATGAGCGACTTCGGCATCGGTGCCAACATCGACGACAAGCACTACTTCGGCGTGAACTGGGAACGCGACCTGCCGGTTCCACAGGTCGCCGACCTGCGCAACGTGGTCGAGGGCGACCCGAGCCCGGACGGCCAGGGTACCCTGGTCATCAAGCGCGGCATCGAAGTCGGCCACATCTTCCAGCTCGGCACCAAGTACAGCGAAGCGCTCAAGTGCCAGGTGCTGGGTGAGAACGGCAAGCCTGTAGTCCTGTCGATGGGCTGCTACGGTATCGGCGTGTCCCGCGTGGTCGCCGCCGCCATCGAGCAGAACCACGACGACAAGGGCATCATCTGGAACGACGCCCTGGCCCCGTTCCAGATCGCCCTGGTGCCGCTGCGCTACGAAACCGATGTGGTCCGTGAAGCCACCGACAAGCTGTACGCCGAACTGACCGCCGCCGGTTTCGAAGTCCTGCTGGACGACCGCGACAAGAAGACCAGCCCCGGCATCAAGTTCGCCGACATGGAACTGATCGGCATCCCCCACCGCATCGTCGTCAGCGACCGCGGCCTGGCCGATGGCAACCTGGAATACAAGCACCGCACCGAGTCGGAGGCCCAGGCACTGCCGCTCAATGAAGTGCTGACCTTCCTGCAGGCCCGCATCCGCCGCTGATAACCCGTTACGCGAGTGATCATGTCCAAGCGAAGTACCTACACCCTGGGGGGCGCCGCACTGTGCGGCGCCCTGTTCCTCGGCGGCTGCGCCAACCAGATGTCCCAGCGCAGCGACCATGAGGAGCGCGTCGAGCGCAAACTGCTCGAGCACAGTCTGCAGATCGATGTCGGCGAGCCGAAGGTGATGGAGCTTCCGCAGCGACGCGTGCGCATTCATGAGCTCAAGCGTTTCGAGGTCACCGAGTTCGAAGTGACCCGCCGCTACGACCGCTACACCCCCTACCAACCCTGGCGGGAGGTCTACGAGATCCCGCTGGGCGCGGTGGCCGTGGTGGCAGGCATCGGCGCCAATGTGGCCAATGTGTTCGCCTTGGGCAACCTGCCGGACAGCATCACCCACGACTGGCTGAGCTATGGCGTGGCGGGCGTCAACCCGTTCATGAACGTACCGTCCAACGGCCGTGCCCAGCAGAACCTGGCGGGCATCGACGAGGTCGAGAAGGGCAAGCGCGAAGAGTTCATCAGCCTGCCGTGGAACGAGCGTCTGGTCGAGGTCAAGGCTGGCAAGATGACCCACGAGCTGACCACCGACAAGCATGGCGTACTGCGCCTGAACCTGCTCGACAGCCCGTTCTCCGAGCAGAACCTCAACCATATCGGCACCCTGCACCTGCAGGTGGTGGATGAGGAAAACCAGGTACGAGGCGATGCCAGCCTGCTGGTCAGCGGCAATTTGCGCGGCAAGTTGCTCGAGGCCCACGAGCTGATTTTCGATGACCTCGAGGACGACGATGTCGGCCAGTGGGTACACCGGGTCAAGCGCCTGTCGGAACTGGGCCTGGAAGAAGAAGCCAGCGAACTGGAACAGAGCCTGATCGAACTCACGCGCAACGATCCGGAGCTGCAGCAGGAATTTCTGCAGGCACTGACCAAGGCCACCGGGCGACTAGTTGCCGATCCGGGCGAGCAGTAAAACCAAAAGGAGGGGCCATCTGTGGCCCCTTCTTCTTTATATGTCCCGAAACAACTCCAACTGCTCATGCGCCCCGCGCAGATCCCGCAACCTCACCCCCACCCCCAGCAACCGCACCGGCTTGCCACCCCGGGCAAACGCCTGGCTGAGCAACTGCCGGTAACTCTCCAGGTCTCGCCCCGCCCCCGCCTGCTCCAGCGTGGTCTGGCTGAAGTCATGGAACTTGACCTTGACGAAAGGCTTGTCGGGCCGATAGCTGCTATCCATGCGCGCAATCCGCTCATTCAGACTGGCGAGCAGGTTAGGCAGCTTCTCCAGGCAACTGCTCAGGTCGGGCAAATCATGATCGTAGGTGTTCTCGACGCTGACCGACTGCCGCCGACTGTCGTTATGCACCGCACGCTCGTCGATCCCCCGCGCCAGCCCCCACAAGCGCTCGCCGAAGCTGCCGAACTCGCGCACCAATGCCAACCGCGGCCAATCACGCAGCGACAGGCATGTGTCGATTCCCAACCGCGAGAGCTTATCCGCAGTCACCTTGCCAACCCCATGCAAGCGCGCCACCGGTAGCTGCGCAACGAATTCCTCCACCTGATCCGGGGTAATGACGAACAAACCATTGGGCTTGCGCCAATCGCTGGCGATCTTGGCCAGGAACTTGTTCGGCGCCACACCTGCGGACACCGTGATATGCAGTTGCTGGGCGACCCGTCGGCGAATGTCCTCGGCAATCCGCGTGGCGCTGCCGGCAAACCATTGGCTGTCACTGACATCCAGGTAAGCCTCGTCCAGCGACAGCGGTTCGATCAGCTCGGTGTAGTCGCGAAAGATCGCGTGAATCTCCCGGGACGCCTCACGGTAAGCCTCGAAACGCGGCTTGACGATTTCCAGGTCGGGGCACAGCTTCATCGCATGCCCCGATGCCATAGCCGACCGCACGCCGTAGGCACGCGCCTCGTAGTTACAGGTAGCGATCACGCCACGCTGACCTGGCTGCCCACCCACGGCCATGGGGCGACCGACCAGGCGTGGGTCATCGCGCATCTCGATGGCGGCGTAGAAGCAGTCACAATCAATGTGGATGATCTTGCGTAAGGACATGGATGACAGCCACTACTGTAAATTCATACAGATATTACCGTATGGCCAACGGACGAGACAGCCTGGACCGGACAATCGGCCTGCAAGCCCCGTCGCCACTGAGCTGCGGCGCGATCTGGCACGCTAAGGGTTTGAACGAAAAAGGATTTTCTTGAGGAAATGCTTGACAGCCAAAGGAAAATCCGTAGAATTCGATCTCACAGGCGCGGGATGGAGCAGCCTGGTAGCTCGTCGGGCTCATAACCCGAAGGTCGTCGGTTCAAATCCGGCTCCCGCAACCAGATTCAAGAAAAGGCCACTGTTTACGCAGTGGTCTTTTTTATTGCCTCTATATTTCCAACGAAAGAAAAACCTACGAAAAATCAAGCAGTAACGCTTGACAGCGGTTGGGAAATCCGTAGAATTCGATTCCACAGGCGCGGGATGGAGCAGCCTGGTAGCTCGTCGGGCTCATAACCCGAAGGTCGTCGGTTCAAATCCGGCTCCCGCAACCAGATTCAAGAAAAGGCCACTGTTCACGCAGTGGCCTTTTTTATTGGCCGCTGTTTTTCCAATCGCAACCAATGTCATATCAAGCCTTGACAAGCCATGGCAAATGCGTAGAATGCGCCCCTCTGACGCGGGATGGAGCAGCCTGGTAGCTCGTCGGGCTCATAACCCGAAGGTCGTCGGTTCAAATCCGGCTCCCGCAACCATATTCGTCAGAACAAACCCCGCCTGTCGCAAGACAGTGCGGGGTTTGTTGCATTCAGCCCCTACCCTTTCGACTCCTCCTCGCCAAGCCCTGGTTCCAGCCCTTGCAGACGGCTGAATGAACTATCTTTAACTATCCTGAAACAGATTAAGCCGCCGGCGCGGAGTAATATTCGGATACGTTTTTCCAAAGGGACTTTCACTTGGCCGCACCTTGCCTTTACCTCGCGCGCTGCGCACGAGGCACTCCATGACCGCCCCCACTCCCGAGCCCCAGGCACCGTTGACCACGGCCTTGCCGGCGGCGGCGCAGCGCCTGCCCTGGCTGGAACGCCTGAGCAAGTACCGTCAGCCGCTGGGATTGGCGTTGACATTGCTGCTGTTCGCCATGGGCCTGATTGCCTGCCGCCATCTGTTGAGCGAACTGGATATCTACGCCCTGCATGATGCGATGCTCAGCGTGCCGACCCAGTCGCTGCTCGGCGCGCTGCTGGCCACGTTGGCCGGCTTCGTGATCCTGCTGGGTTACGAATGGTCGGCCAGCCGCTACGCCGCCGTGCAACTGCCACCCCGCACCCTGGTGCTCGGGGGCTTCAGTGCCTTCGCCATTGGCAATGCAATAGGCCTGTCGATGCTGTCGGGCGGCTCGGTGCGTTATCGCCTCTATGCCCGCCAAGGCCTGGGCGCCGCGGAAGTCGCGCGCATGACAGTGTTCGCCAGCCTCTCGCTGGGCTGCGCGCTGCCGCCGTTGGCCGCACTGGCCACCCTGAGCGACCTGCCGGCAGCGGCAACGGCGCTGCGTTTGCCTGCACCGCTGCTGGGCGGCATCGCCGTCGCCGTGCTGGGCGCGGCGGTAGCCCTGGTCGTGGGCCTGTACCGCCGTCGCCTGCCTGATCAGCCGTTGGCCGACAACCTGCTGGTGCAGTTCGGGCGCCGCACCCTGCGCCTGCCAGGCGCACGCCTGACTGCGTTGCAACTGCTGATCACCGCCCTGGATGTCGCCGCTGCGGCCACCGTGCTTTATTTGCTGCTGCCCGAAGCCCCGCCCTTTGGCGCGTTCGTGCTGGTCTACCTGCTCGCCCTCGCCGCCGGGGTGCTCAGCCATGTGCCGGGTGGCGTCGGGGTATTCGAGGCGATCCTGCTGGCCGCGTTCGCCAACCAGCTGGGCGCGGCACCACTGGCGGCCGCCCTGCTGCTGTACCGGCTGATCTACGTGGTGCTGCCGTTGCTGGTGGCCTGCGTACTGCTGCTGGCCAACGAAGCCCGCCGGCTGATGGTCACCCAGCAGGCGATCCGCGCAGCCTCGGGCCTGGCCGCGCCGGTGCTGGCGATCCTGGTGTTCCTTTCCGGCGTGGTGCTGCTGTTCTCCGGCGCCACCCCGGAGATCGACAGCCGCCTGGAACACATGGGCTTCCTGATCCCACACCGCCTGATCGATGCCTCGCACTTCGGCGCCAGCCTGATCGGCGTGCTCTGCCTGCTGCTCGCCCAGGGCCTGCGCCGGCGCCTGTCGGCCGCCTGGCTGCTGACCACCGTGCTGCTGCTGGTGGGCGCGGTACTGTCGTTGCTCAAGGGCTTCGACTGGGAAGAAGCCAGCCTGATGTGCTTTACCGCTGCCCTGCTCGCCCTGTTCCGCCGCTCGTTCTACCGCCCCAGCCGCCTGCTGGAGCTGCCGTTCTCGCCGGTGTACCTGGTGGCCAGCGCCTGCGTGGTCGGCGCCTCGGTATGGCTGCTGCTGTTCGCCTACCAGGACGTGCCTTACACCCATAAGTTGTGGTGGCAGTTCACCCTTGATGCCGATGCGCCTCGGGGCTTGCGCGCCGCGCTGGGCAGCGCCGTGCTGCTGGTGATCGTCGCCCTGACCTGGCTTCTGCGCACCGCCCGGCCAGTGATCCATCTGCCCAGCGAAGACGAACTGCAGCGCGCCAACCGCATCCTGCTCGCCTCCGACCAGCCCGATGGCGGCCTGGCCCTGACCGGTGACAAGGCGCTGCTGTTCCACCCCAACGACAACGCCTTCCTGATGTATGCCCGTCGCGGCCGCAGCCTGGTAGCCCTGTACGACCCGATTGGCCCGGCGCAGGAACGCGCCGAAATGATCTGGCAGTTCCGCGACCTGTGCGACTTGCACCATGCGCGCCCGGTGTTCTACCAGGTGCGGGCGGAGAACCTGCCGTTCTACATGGACATCGGCCTGACCGCGATCAAGCTCGGCGAGGAAGCGCGGGTCGACCTGCGCCGCTTCGATATCGACGCCAAGGGCAAGGAGATGAAGGACCTGCGCTACACCTGGAACCGCGGCGGCCGCGACGGCCTGGCCCTGGAAATCCATGAGCCTGGCCACGCCCCGCTGGAGGCACTCAAGGAGATCTCCGACGCCTGGCTCAGCGGCAAGAACGTGCGCGAAAAAGGCTTCTCCCTCGGCCGCTTCAGCCCCGAGTACCTGCAGCATTTCCGCATCGCGCTGATCCGCTTCCAGGGCCGCCCGGTGGCCTTCGCCAACCTGCTGGAGACCCACAGCAACGAGCTGGCCAGCCTTGACCTGATGCGCGCGCATCCAGAAGCACCGAAGCTGACCATGGAGTTCATGATGGTCGGTCTGATCCTGCACTACAAAAGCCACGACTACGGCCGCTTCAGCCTGGGCATGGTCCCCCTTTCCGGCTTGCAGCCGCGGCGTGGCGCCCCCTTGACCCAGCGCCTGGGCTCGATGGTGTTCCAGCGCGGTGAACAGCTCTACAACTTCCAGGGCCTGCGGCGCTTCAAGGACAAGTTCCAGCCGGACTGGGAACCCCGCTACATGGCCGTGCCGGCCGGGCTCGACCCGCTGGTTGCACTGGCTGACACCGCCGCCCTGATCGCTGGCGGCCTGACTGGATTGGTGAAACGTTGATGATCCGACGCTATTGGCTGTACGTACTGATTCCCCTGTTGCTCACCGTGCTGGCCGGCGGTGCGGCCTTCTGGCTGTGGACCCGCCCGGCCCCCGAGGCACGCCTGGAGCACCTCACGCTGGACGACGGCAGCGCCCTGACCCGCGCCACGCCCGGCGTGCATGCCAAGGCCCGAGTGGCCATCGGCGTGCCACAGGACCAAGCCCTGACCGACAAGCAACTGCTCGACCTGAGCCAGGCCGGCGAGGCGCAACTGGTGCAGGTGATCCTGCCACCGGCTGACTGCGCCAAGCAGCAGGTCGTGATGGACCAGGCCCTGACTCGACTGGCCGACAAACCGACCCTGGTTGCCGGTATCGGCCCGGGCGCTGCCCAGGCCTGGCGCTGGCTGGCCGCACAAAGCGACGACAAGGCGCGAGCCATCTCGGTGGATTTCACCGTCGAGCAGCCCGGCTGCCAGGCCGCCCTGCCCAAGTCCGCCGCCCACGGTCACTGGAACGTGGCCTGGAACGACAACCCGGATGACGCCAGTGCCGCCTTCGTGCGCGACCAGGCCAACGCCGAAACCAGCATCGCCGACTACGACATTCACCTGCCCCAGGTACTCAAGGCGCAATTGACCCAGGCCCTGGTCGGCCACGATGGCAACGCCCTGGCCATCCCGGTGGTGGAAGTCCCGGCCGGGCAGACCACCGACACCGTCACCCTGTTCCTTTCCGGCGACGGCGGCTGGCGCGACCTGGACCGCGATGTGGCCGGCGAGATGGCCAAGCTTGGCTACCCGGTGGTCGGCATCGACACCCTGCGCTACTACTGGCAGCACAAGACCCCGGAGCAGAGCGCCGCCGACCTCTCCGAGCTGATGCAGCACTACCGCCAGAAATGGGGCACCAAGCGCTTCGTGCTGACCGGTTACTCGTTCGGCGCCGACGTGCTGCCGGCTATCTATAACCGCCTGTCGCCAGACGACCAGAAGCGCATCGATGCGGTGATCCTGCTGGCGTTCGCCCGCAGCGGCAGTTTCGAGATCGAGGTGGAGGGCTGGCTCGGCAAGGAAGGCCAGGAAGCCCCGACCGGGCCGGAGATGGCCAGGTTGCCGGCGGCGAAGGTGGTGTGCATCTATGGCGTGGAAGAGACCGACGAAAGCGGCTGCACCGACAAGACCGCCGTGGGTGAGCGCATGAAGCTGCCCGGCGGCCACCACTTCGACGAAAACTACCCGGCGCTGGCCAAGCGCCTGATCGGTGAGATCGAGACCCGCCAGGGAAAGGCCAACGTCGCTGAGAAATGATAGGGAAAGGGGCCGCTTTGCGGCCCATCGCGGGGCAAGCCCGCTCCCATAAGGATCACACAAGCCTTGCGGGCTTGCCCCGCGATGTTTGTGCCCTCAGATCTCGACCTGCGTCCCCAACTCGATTACCCGATTGAGCGGCAGGTTGAAGAACCGCAGGTTGCCGTTGGCATTCTTCAGCAGGAACGCGAACAGGTTCCCGCGCCAGCGCGACATCCCCTCCAGGCGGGAGGCGATCACCGTCTCCCGACTCAGGAAGTAGGTGGTGCGCATCGGGCTGAAGTCCAGTTCGTCCAAGTGGCACAACTTCAGCGCCGCCGGTACGTCCGGCTCGTCCATGAAGCCGAAGTGCAGCAGCACCCGGAAGAACCCGTCACCATAGGCTTCCACCTCGAAACGCTCATGCTCCGGCACCCGCGGCCGGTCCTCGCTGACCACCGTCAGCAACACCACCTGGCTGTGCAGCACCTGGTTATGCAGCATGTTGTGCAGCAGCGCGTGCGGTACGGCATCGGAGCGCGCGGTCAGGAACACCGCGGTGCCCTCGACCCGATGCGGCGGCTGCACGCGGATGCTGCTGATGAACAGCGGCAGCGGCAACGCGCCTTCATCGATGCGATCGACCAGGATCTGCTTGCCACGCTTCCAGGTACTCATCAACACGAACAGCACGATACCCGCCAGCACCGGGAAAGCACCGCCCTGCACGATCTTCGGCACGTTGGCGGCGAAGAACAGCCCGTCTACGAACAGGAAGCCCAGCAGCAGCGGTACAGCCAATACCGGCGGCCACTTCCACAACAGCAGCATGACCGCCGAGACCAGGATGGTGGTCATCAGCATGGTGCCGGTCACTGCCACGCCGTAGGCCGCCGCCAGGGCGCCGGAGGATTCGAAGCCGATCACCAGCAGCACCACGCCGACCATCAACGCCCAGTTCACCGCGCCGATATAGATCTGCCCCTGCTCGTCGCTGGAGGTGTGCTGGATCTGCATGCGCGGCACATAGCCCAGCTGGATGGCCTGGCGAGTCAGCGAGAAGGCCCCCGAGATCACCGCCTGGGAGGCGATCACCGTGGCCATCGTGGCCAGCCCCACCAGCGGTAGCAAAGCCCAGGACGGCGCCAAGAGGTAGAACGGGTTGCGCGCCGCCTCGGGATTCTGCAGCAGCATGGCGCCCTGGCCGAAGTAGTTGAGCACAAGCGCCGGCAGCACCAGGGCGAACCAGGCACGGGCAATGGGTTTGCGGCCGAAATGGCCCATATCGGCGTACAGGGCCTCGGCACCGGTCAGCGCCAGCACCACGGCACCAAGAATGGCCACGCCCATGCCAGGGTGGACGATGAAGAAGTTCAAGGCCCAGCCCGGGTTGAACGCCTTCAGCACCTCTGGGCTCTGCAAGATGCCATGGACACCGAGCGCCGCCAGCGCAAGGAACCAGGCAACCATGATCGGGCCAAACGCCTTGCCGATCTTCTCGGTGCCATGCTTCTGCACCAGGAACAGCGCCACCAGCACCACCAGTGCAATCGGCACCACCCAGTGGTCGATACCCTCGAACGCCAGGCCCATGCCCTCCACCGCCGACAGCACCGACACCGCTGGGGTGATCATGCTGTCGCCGTAGAACAGCGAGGCGCCAATCAGGCCGCAACCGACCATCAGCATGCGCAACCGCGGATACTGCGCCGTGGCGCGCCGCGCCAGCGCGGTCAGGGCCATGGTGCCGCCCTCGCCCTGGTTGTCGGCGCGCAGGATAAACATCACGTACTTGAACGAAACCACCCACAGCAGCGACCAGAGGATCAACGACAGGATGCCCAGCACTCCATCATGGTTGACCTGTACGCCATAACCACCGGTAAAGACCTCTTTGAGGGTATACAGCGGGCTGGTGCCAATATCGCCATAGACCACCCCAACGGCCGCCACGAGCAGGCCCAGCGGCCGTGCTGCCCCCTGCTTCCCCGCGTGCCCGCCTTCGGCATGACTGCTTGCCTGAACCATCGACCACTCCCGCAGACGGCCTATTAGACCGGTTGAATGCCTACCCGCGCCGGGCCCTCCCGGATACCCCGGCGCAACGGCGCGAAGCATAGCGCAGCGTTCGTCGTATTTCTGCTGGTAAAGCGACCTTGTGCTCGCTAGAATTGCGCACTTTTTGATCAGAGGCGCCGAAAGCGCCCGCCAGGATCGCCCCCGTTACCGGCCGGGCGACCTGTATTCAATACCGAGGTTAGCCATGTCCACCACTCCCGCCACCCCAAAGGTCGGCTTCGTCTCCCTGGGTTGCCCCAAGGCCCTGGTCGATTCCGAGCGCATCCTGACCCAGCTGCGCATGGAAGGCTATGAAGTCGTGCCTACCTACGAGGATGCCGACGTGGTGGTGGTCAACACCTGCGGCTTCATCGACAGCGCCAAGGCCGAGTCGCTGGAAGTGATCGGCGAAGCCATCAAGGAGAACGGCAAGGTCATCGTCACCGGCTGCATGGGTGTCGAAGAAGGCAGCATCCGTGACGTGCACCCGAGCGTGTTGTCGGTCACCGGCCCGCAGCAGTACGAGCAGGTGGTCAATGCCGTGCACGAAGTGGTGCCACCGCGCCAGGACCACAACCCGCTGATCGACCTGGTGCCGCCCCAGGGCGTCAAGCTGACCCCGCGCCACTACGCCTACCTGAAGATTTCCGAAGGCTGCAACCACAGCTGCAGCTTCTGCATCATCCCGTCGATGCGCGGCAAGCTGGTCAGCCGCCCGGTCGGCGAAGTCCTGAGCGAGGCCGAGCGCCTGGTCAAGGCCGGCGTCAAGGAGATCCTGGTGATCTCCCAGGACACCAGCGCCTACGGCGTGGACGTCAAGTACAAGACCGATTTCTGGAACGGCCGCCCGGTAAAGACCCGCATGCTCGAGCTGTGCGAGGCGCTGAGCAGCCTGGGCACCTGGGTGCGTCTGCACTATGTCTACCCGTACCCGAACGTCGACGACGTGATTCCGCTGATGGCCGCCGGCAAGATCCTGCCGTACCTGGACATCCCGTTCCAGCACGCCAGCCCCAAGGTGCTCAAGTCGATGAAGCGCCCGGCCTTCGAAGACCGCACCCTGGCGCGCATCAAGAACTGGCGCGAACAGTGCCCGGAACTGGTGATCCGCTCGACTTTCATCGTCGGCTTCCCCGGCGAAAGCGAAGAAGACTTCCAGTACCTGCTCGACTGGCTGACCGAAGCCCAGCTCGACCGCGTCGGCTGCTTCCAGTACTCGCCGGTCGAAGGCGCCCCGGCCAACGACCTGGGCCTGGATGAGGTGCCGGACGACGTCAAGCAGGACCGCTGGGACCGCTTCATGGCCCACCAGCAGGCGATCAGCGCCGCGCGCCTGCAACAGCGCATCGGCAAGGAAATCGAGGTATTGATCGACGAAGTCGAGGAACAGGGCTCGGTGGGCCGCAGCTTCTTCGACGCGCCGGAGATCGACGGCAGCGTGTTCATCGACGGCGACCACGGCTTCAAGCCGGGCGACAAGGTCCGCTGCCGCATCGTCGACGCCGACGAGTACGACATGTGGGCCGAGCCCATCTGAGCGAAACCCGCCTGAAAATACCCCGCCCGCTGGCGGGGTATTTTTTTGCATCTATGTTTTCCTCAATGGCCTCCCGGAGGATCACAGGATGTCGCCCGCCGTCACGCTGCACACACCTCATCTGAGCGATTATCCCGAGCTGGTCCGGGTGTGGGAGGCGTCGGTTCGCGCCACCCACGATTTCCTGCCCGAGGGTTACATTCTGCTGCTGCGCGAGCACGTGCTGCGCAAATACCTCGATGCCGTGATGCTGGTCTGCTGCAAGGACAGCAAGCGGCACATCCTCGGCTTTGCCGGGGTGGCAAACGGCCGGGTCGACATGCTCTTCGTCGCGCCCGAACACCGTGGCCAGGGCATCGGACGGCGCCTGCTGCGCCACGCGGTGCACGAATTGAACGCCGAGCGCCTGGACGTCAACGAACAGAACCCGCAAGCCCTGGGTTTCTACCTGCATGAAGGCTTCGAGATCTATGGCCGTTCGGAAACCGACGGCCTAGGGCAGCCCTATCCCCTACTCCATATGAGGCTTGTTCGTACAACGTCCTAGTACGCAAGCTCAGGAAACCACTACTCCGCTCCGAAATGGCGCAAATGACATCGATTTGCAGCCGCTACCTCGCCCAGGCAGGTACAATGAAGGCTTTCCCTACCGCGTGATGCCCGTGTCCATGTCCGAACCCATTCGTCTCTCCAAACGCCTCATCGAACAGCTTGGCTGCTCCCGCCGCGAGGCCGAACTGTACATCGAGGGTGGCTGGGTCACGGTCGATGGCGTGGTGGTCGAACAACCCCAGTTCAAAGTCGCCGAACAGCAGGTCGAACTGCTGCCGGGCGCTCGTGCCGATTCACTCGAACCGGTCACCCTGCTGCTCAACCAGCAGGCCGGCCAAAACACCGCAAGCGCCCTGGCCAGCATCAGCATGGCCAGCCTCAGCGAAGCGCACCGCGAGGGCGTGCGCCCGTTGCATGGGCATTTCGCCCGCCAGGCCTGCATCGTCCCGCTGCTGCCCGGCGCCAGTGGCCTGCAGCTGTTCACCCAGGACTGGCGGGTAACCCGCAAGCTGGAGGCCGACCTGCGCCGCATGGAGCAGGAATACATCGTCCAGGTCAGTGGTGAAGCCAAACCCGGCGCCCTCGAGCGACTGGCCCGCGGCGTGGAACGCAAGGGTGTCGAACTGCCGAAGGCCAAGGCCAGTTGGCAGAACGAGCAACACCTGCGCATCGTGCTGAAGAACCCGCAACCGGGGTTGATCGAACAGCTTTGTGAAACCGCTGGCCTCAAGGTCCTGGCGATGCGCCGCATTCGCCTTGGCGGGGTGTCGATGGGCAAGCTGCCGCTGGGCCAGTGGCGCTACGTGGCCGCTACAGAACGCTTCTAGCATTACCGCCGCGCAATGACTGACGCGGCAACAGAACAGGATTCGCCGCAATGAACCACAACGATGTACTGCGCAGCCTGCGCTACATGCTCAAGGCCAACGACCAGAAAATGGCCGAGATCATCAAGCTCTCGGGCCTCGAGGTTTCCGCCGAGGCCATCGCCACCTATGTAAAAAAGGAAGAGGAACCCGGCTTCGTCCGCTGCCCGGAGAAGGTGATGGCGCATTTCCTCGACGGCCTGGTGATTCACCGTCGCGGCCGCGACGATAGCCGCCCGCCGCAGCCGATCGAAGTGCCGGTGACCAACAACACCGTACTCAAGAAGCTGCGCGTGGCCTTCGAGCTGAAGGAGGACGACCTGCATGCGGTACTCAAGTCCGTCGACTTCCCGGTGTCCAAACCAGAGCTGAGCGCGCTGTTCCGCAAGGTCGGCCACGACAACTACCGCCCCTGCGGCGACCAGTTGCTGCGCAACTTCCTCAAGGGCCTGACCCTTCGCGTGCGCGGCTGAGCCAAGATGCAGCATACCGTCTCGCCGGTCGGCATCGTTCGCTCCTGTTTCAAGGAGAAGTTCGCCATCCCGCGCCAGCCCCAGCTGGCGCCGGCCGCCCGTGGCGTGCTGGAGCTGCTGCCGCCCTTTGACCAGGGCGATGCCGTCGAAGGCCTGGAACAGGTCAGCCATGTATGGTTGCTGTTCCTGTTCCACCAGGCACTGGAAGACAAGCCACGCCTGAAGGTGCGCCCACCGCGCCTGGGCGGCAACAAGAGCATGGGGGTGTTCGCCACCCGGGCAACCCATCGGCCCAACGGCATCGGCCAGTCGGTGGTACGCCTGGACGGCGTCGAACCGGGGCGCCTGCTGCTGTCAGGGATCGATCTGCTGGACGGCACCCCGGTGCTGGATATCAAGCCTTATGTGCCGTATGCGGACAGCGTCGCCGAGGCATCGAACCTGATGGCCAGTGATGCACCGGAGCCGATCAGCGTGCAATGGAGCGAGGGCGCACTGCCTCAGGCCCACACCCACGCATTGCGCCTGGGCGAACCGCTGGTCGAGCTGATCGAACAGTGCCTGGCCCAGGACCCACGCCCAGCCTACCAGGTGCCGCCGCCCGAGCGGGTATATGGGGTCAAGTTCTGGGATGTGCAGGTGCGCTGGCATTATCCGCAACCGGGTGTGATCCGGGTGCTGGAGGTGGCGCCAGAGTGATCCGGTGTGGTTGCGGGCCCTATCGCGGGGCAAGTCGCTTGCCCCGCGATAGGGCCGACACGGCAAACCTTTTCTCCGAGCATAAAAAAACGCAGGCCAAGCCTGCGTTTTTTCATTCATGCCGCTGGCCTTACTTCTCGACGAACGCTCGCTCGATCAGGTAATCGCCCGGCTCACGCATACGCGCCGAGATCTTCAGGCCAAAGCTGTCCAGCACTTCGCTGGTTTCATCGAGCATGCTCGGGCTACCGCAGATCATGGCACGGTCGTCCTGCGGGTTGATCGGTGGCAGGCCGATATCGCTGAACAGCTTGCCGCTGCGCATCAGATCGGTCAGGCGACCCTGGTTTTCGAAAGGCTCGCGGGTCACGGTCGGGTAGTAGATCAATTTGTCGCGCACCGACTCACCGAAGAACTCGTTCTGCGGCAGGTGCTCGGTGATGAACTCGCGGTAGGCCACTTCGTTCACGTAGCGAACGCCGTGTACCAGGATCACTTTCTCGAAGCGCTCGTAGGTCTCCGGGTCCTGGATGACGCTCATGAACGGCGCAAGGCCGGTGCCGGTGCTCAGCAGGTACAGGTGCTTGCCCGGGTTCAGGTCGTCAAGGACCAGGGTGCCGGTGGGCTTCTTGCTGATGATGATCTCGTCGCCTTCCTTCAGGTGCTGCAGCTGGGAGGTCAGCGGACCATCCGGCACCTTGATGCTGAAGAACTCCAGGTGCTCTTCCCAGTTCGGCGATGCGATGGAGTAGGCGCGCATGAGCGGACGGCCGCTGTCCTGCTGCAGGCCGATCATCACGAACTGACCGTTCTCGAAGCGCAGGCCCGGATCACGGGTGCACTTGAAGCTGAACAGAGTGTCGTTCCAGTGGTGCACACTGAGGACACGTTCGTGGTTCATGTTGCTCATCGATGGGGCTCCTGAAGGAAAACGCGGCGCGCGCAAGACGCGCAGTTGCGCGATAGTTTAGGGGCAGCGACAATATCTGTTAACTGAATTATCAAGATATGTGTTATCGGTTATATAGATATGCGATTCACACTTCGTCAGCTCCAGGTCTTTGTCGCCGTCGCCCAGCACCAGAGTGTGTCCAGGGCCGCGGGCGTACTGGCCTTGTCGCAATCTGCGGCGAGCACCTCGATCACCGAACTGGAGCGCCAGTCCAGCTGCCAGCTGTTCGACCGTGCCGGTAAACGCCTGAGCCTCAACGCCCTGGGTCATCAACTGTTGCCCCAGGCCGTGGCGCTGCTCGACCAGGCCAAGGAAATCGAAGACCTGCTCAACGGCAAGTCGGGGTTCGGCTCGCTGGCCGTCGGCGCCACCCTGACCATCGGCAACTACCTGGCCACCTTGCTGATCGGCAGCTTCATGCAGGTGCATCCGGAAAGCCAGGTCAAACTGCACGTGCAGAACACTGCGCATATCGTGCAACAGGTTGCCCATTACGAAATTGACCTGGGTCTAATCGAAGGCGACTGCAACCACCCCGATCTGGAGGTGCAGCCCTGGGTAGAGGATGAGCTGGTGGTGTTCTGCGCGCCGCAGCATCCGCTGGCCAAAGCCGGCCATGCCGATATCGAGCAGCTGTCCCATGAAGCCTGGATCCTGCGCGAACAAGGCTCGGGCACGCGCCTGACCTTCGACCAGGCCATGCGTCATCATCGCGCCAACCTGAACATCCGCCTGGAGCTGGAACATACCGAAGCAATCAAACGGGCCGTGGAGTCGGGCCTGGGTATCGGCTGCATCTCGCGCCTGGCCCTGCGCGACGCTTTCCGCCGCGGCAGCCTGGTACCGGTGGAAACTCCGGCACTGGACCTGTCGCGGCAGTTCTACTTCATCTGGCACAAGCAGAAGTACCAGACTTCGGCCATGCGCGAGTTCCTCGAGCTGTGCCGCAGTTTCACCGCTGGCGTGCAGCGCAGCGACGAGATCGTGCTGCCGCCGATCGCCTGAACGTCAGCCGAGCAGGATCACGCCCCAGACCAGCGCGACCATGCTCATGGCCACCAGTTGCGCGGCACTGCCCATGTCCTTGGCGTTCTTCGACAAGGGGTGACGGTCGAGGGAGATACGATCGATCGCCGCCTCCACCGCCGAATTGAGCAGCTCGACGATCAGCCCCAGCAGGCACACGGCGATAAGGATCGCCCGTTCTGCGCGGCTCACCGGCAGCCAGAAGGCTGTGGGGATCAACAGCACGTTGACCAGCACCAGCTGGCGAAACGCGGCCTCACCCTTGAACGCGGCACGCAGGCCGTCCAGCGAGTAGCCGGCGGCATTGAAGATACGTTTGAGGCCGGTCTGGCCCTTGAATGGCGACATGTGTGTCAGTCACTTCACCGAAAAAAGGCCAGCAGGCTAGTTCAACCGCAGTCAAAAAAGCGTGAAGGCGCAGGGATTTAGCTGGCCGAAACCGATTCAAGTTGTTGCAACAACAGCGCGGCCTGGGTCCGGGTACGAACGCCAAGCTTGCGGAAGATCGCCGTAACGTGAGCCTTGATGGTCGCTTCCGAGACACTCAACTCATAGGCGATCTGCTTGTTCAGCAACCCTTCGCAGACCATGGTCAGCACGCGGAACTGCTGCGGGGTGAGACTGGCCAGCCCTTCGCTGGCGGCCTTGGCCTCGGCAGACACGTCAACCTTCTCGAACGCCTGCGGCGGCCACCAGACATCGCCGTCGAGCACATTGCGCACGGCTTCCTGGATCTTGCTCAGCTCGCTGGACTTGGGGATGAAACCGCTGGCGCCAAATTCGCGGGACTTCACCACGACGGCCGCCTCTTCCTGGGCCGAGACCATCACCACCGGGATCTGCGGGTATTGGCCACGCAGCAGCACCAGCCCGGAGAAACCATAGGCACCGGGCATGTTCAGGTCCAGCAGGACCAGGTCCCAGTCGGCTTTTTCGGTCAGGCTGGTTTCCAGTTCGGCGATGCTCGCCACCTCGACCAGGCGCACATCCGGGCCCAGGCCGAGGGTAACGGCCTGGCGCAGTGCGCTACGGAACAGTGGGTGGTCATCGGCAATCAGGATTTCGTATGTGGCCATCGATCTAGGGATCCTGTTCTGTACCAGGCGCAGGGGGTACGGGAGACGCCTGGCGGGTAACTCATGGCGCGAACGGCAGGGCCGCCGGCCGGGATGGCACGGCGAAGTCCGGGGTAACAGCAGCTTCGTCGTGCCCGAAGCGGCGCCAAGGATGCCGAGCACGCCCCGGGTGGTCAAGCCAATTGCCCGGTCGTCCCCGCCTACCCTGGCTGCCAGCCACGACAGTATGTACCAATCCGCCGCGCCTGCCCCTTGGACTATAGGAAGGTATGCAAACGCTGGTGGACCTCGTCCTGCTCATCCAGCGCCAGGCGCCGCTTGCCGCTGAGGTAGTGCAGGCTGAATACATCCAGGTAGGCATCCAGGGCCTGCGAGGCCTGGCTGTCGCCGGCCAATTCCAGACACATGGCGGCGACTTCGGCGGTACAGAAGTGGTCGTCACGCTTGGAGCGGCGCAGGCGGTAACGCGACATCTGCTCGGCCTGCAGGCTCAACACCGGGAAACGGTCGAGATAGGGGCTCTTGCGGAACATCTTGCGCGCCTCGGTCCAGGTAGCGTCGAGCAGGATGAACAGTGGGCGCTTGCCCGGTTCGCGCAGCACCTCGCTGACCACACGGTCCTCTTTGACGAACTCGCCGGGGAAGACGATGTAAGGCTGCCAGCGCGGATCGTCCAGCAACGCCAGCAGGCCTTCGTCCACCGAGGTACGCAGCCAGCCGAAGGCGGAGGTATCCTCGATCACGTCGGCAATCAGCCACCCCGTGTTGGTCGGCTTCAGTGGCTCGGTGTCATGCATCAGCAGGCACATGCCGGCGTCTGCCGGCACCCGCGGTTTCCACGCGCACAGGCAGTGCGTGGCGATCACCCGGCAATCCGGGCAGCGCTCGGCTCGCGAGCCGCGGGCGACAAAGGGTTTGATGCTGCGCGCCAGGCGCTCGGCGCGCAGCCGCGCTACCGCGTGGCTCATGGCTGCAGGCCTTGGCAGGAAGATGGAAGGGGCACGACGACGACTCGGTGAAAACAAAACGCGAGTCTACCAGAGCACGCGTCATTTGCCGTGCAGCCCTTGCGGCCGCTCCTTTATAATCAGCGGCTCAGGCGGCCGGGGAACCCCAGCAGTTTCATGGAACGCCGCCCGCCGGCGCAGGTCAAAGCGCCAGTCATCGAACCAGGAGAGATTCATGCTGCGTCTTATCGTCCCGACCCTGAGCCTGTTGCTCGCCCTGCCCCTGGCCGCCCAGGCTGCCTCCAAGCAGGAATACGAGCTGACCCAGATGCTGCAGAAGGTCGCCAAGGAAAGCAGCGTCGGTACCCCCCGGGCCATCAACGAAGACATCCTCGACCAGGGCTATACCGTCGAAGGCAAGGCGCTGGTCAATCACCTGAGCGTGCGCCAGAAGCATGCGCAAGGCATGCAGGCCAACCCCGCGCAGGTGCGCAGCCAGCTGGGTGACAGCGTTTGCCGTAACAATGGTTACCGTCAGCTGATGTCCAAGGGCGCGGTGATGGTCTACCGCTTCACCGTGTACAAGACCAACCAACCAGTCATGGACCAGGCATTCGACGCTGCCAGCTGCGCAGCTGGCAACAAGAAAAAGTGATTCAGGCCAGCTGATCGCTGTCTCTGGCGCGCCGCTGCTCATCATCGGCGCGCAACTCGGCCAACAGGGCCAGCAGGTAAGGCGAGTGCCCCTCGCCCCCCTGCAGCCGACGCAAGCACTCCCCCTCCAAGCTCAGGTGATGAACCTTCGCCTCGCGCTCGAGCAACTGCAACAGTTGCCCGTCCACCTCGATCACCAGCCGGTGCATACCGCCACCTCGCTGCATCACTCTTGCGCCTCCAGTTAACCAAAGCGCTGCCATCATCGGATCCAGTCTGACAGGCGGTATTGCACGCCTGTGGCGGCACGAGTGCGCCCCAGCGTCTAGATTGATAACGAGTACCCATAACAACGACAACGCGATGGAACTGCCACTGCAACAATGGCCTTGAAGGCCTACTGCAACGCTCGGGGGGCACACTCGAGCCACAGCAGCCAGCGACACACGCAGTGTCGCGGCCGGGACCTGCCATCGACCCGGTCAGAGGTTTTGCTGCAGAAGGAGACGTTGAATGCCTTACCAATCGAACGAGCTGCTGTTCAACCATTTCAGGGACCACGGCATCGACCTGAGCAAGATCGACGAGCAACTGCAACTGGTTGCCCCGAACAGCCCCAACCTGCCGCTGTACCGCGACATGCTGCTGACCGTGCTGCGCATGGCCCACGACGACCGCAACCGCTGGAACGCAAAGATAACCCTGCAGGCCCTGCGTGAACTTGACCATTCGTTCCGCACCCTCGAGCGTTACAAGGGGCGGCGCAAAGTCACCGTGTTCGGCTCGGCACGAACGCCATTGGAGCACCCCATGTATGCGCTGGCCCGGGAACTGGGCGCAACGCTGGCACGTTCCGACCTGATGGTGATCACCGGCGCCGGAGGCGGCATCATGGCCGCCGCCCACGAAGGCGCCGGCAGCGATCACAGCCTGGGTTTCAACATCACCTTGCCCTTCGAGCAACATGCCAATGCCACCGTCAATGGCACCGACAAGCTGCTGCCGTTCCATTTCTTTTTCATTCGCAAGCTGTTCTTCGTCAAGGAGGCCGATGCGCTGGTGCTCTGCCCGGGAGGCTTCGGCACCCTTGATGAGGCGCTGGAAGTACTCACCCTGATCCAGACCGGCAAGAGCCCGCTGGTTCCGGTGGTGCTGCTCGACTCGCCCGGCGGTAGTTTCTGGCAGGACGCCCTGGCCTTCATCAGCCGTCAACTGGAAGAAAACCGCTACATCCTGCCCAGCGACCTCAAGCTGGTACGCCTGGTGCACAGTGCCGACGAGGCGGTGGAAGAAATCAACCAGTTCTACAGCAACTACCACTCCAGCCGATGGCTGAAGAACCAGTTCGTCATCCGCATGCACCACCCCTTGAGCGAGGCCGCGCTGCATGACGTGGAGGAAGGTTTTGCCGACCTGCGCCTGAGCGGCAGGTATCACCAGCAGCCTGACAGTGGCACGGAGCACGAAGAAGGCAACTTCAGCCACCTGACACGCCTGACCTTTGCCTTCAACGGCCGTGACCAGGGTCGCCTGCGCGAACTGGTGGACTTCATCAACCTGTCGGAGAACTGGGCCAAACCCCAGCCAATGCACACCACCCAACGAGCCCGGGAAGCCCTGCGGGTGAACTGAACGCAAAATGGCCCACATGGCTGGCCCCGGTCGGGGTCAGCCATGTGGGCCATCAATGCTGGTCACGCTTCAATAATCGTCAAGATCGCGCCCGCTGAGCAGCCGGCTGATCATTTCCATGGAAAATCCACGGTAGGCGAGAAAACGCGTTTGTTGTGCGCGGCTGCGTGGATCATGGGGAAGTTGCCCAGAGAACTTGCGCTGCCACACCTCTTTCAACCGCACCGCCCAGTCCACTCCGCTATCACGCAGTGCCTGGTCGATATCGCCACGGTCCAGACCTCGCTGGCCAAGCTCCTCACGGATACGCCCAGGGCCATAGCCTGAGCCGGAACGATAGCGTATGAAGCTTTCAAGGTAGCGGGCCTCGCTGAGCAGCCCCTCCTCGGCAAGCCGATCGAGCGCGGGCTCGATCAATTCATCGGTAGCGCCGCGTTGGCGCAACTTGCGGGTCAGCTCCACGCGACCATGCTCGCGGCGTGCGAGCAGGTCCATGGCTGTCCGCCGAACGGCGACGGGGGTGTCGAGTACGACGGACATGAAGGCAGATCAATAACCGGCGTCGGCGTCAGCCAGATCATCGGCATCGGCTTCGGCGGCACCGGCCTTGGCGGCCGCTGCTGCAGCGGCGGCTGCACCGGCGGTCAGCAGCTTGTCGCGAATCTGCTTCTCGATCTCGCTACCAATGGCCGGGTTCTCTTGCAGGTACTTGGCGGCGTTGGCCTTGCCCTGACCGATCTTGTTGCCCTGGTAGCTGTACCAGGCACCGGATTTTTCAACCAGGCCCTGGGAAACACCCAGGTCGATGATTTCGCCGTTGCGGTAGATGCCCTTGCCGTAGAGGATCTGGAACTCGGCCTGGCGGAACGGCGGCGAGACCTTGTTCTTGACGATCTTGACGCGGGTTTCGCTACCAACCACCTCATCACCTTCCTTGACCGCGCCGGTACGGCGAATGTCCAGGCGCACGGAGGCGTAGAACTTCAGGGCGTTACCGCCGGTGGTGGTTTCCGGGCTACCGAACATCACGCCGATCTTCATACGGATCTGGTTGATGAAGATGACCAGGCAGTTGGCGTTCTTGATGTTACCGGTGATCTTGCGCAGCGCCTGGGACATCAGGCGGGCCTGCAGGCCGACGTGCATGTCGCCCATCTCGCCTTCGATCTCGGCCTTGGGCACCAGCGCGGCCACGGAGTCGACGATGATCACGTCGACGGCGTTGGAGCGCACCAGCATGTCGGTGATTTCCAGGGCCTGCTCGCCGGTGTCTGGCTGCGAGACCAGCAGGTCGTCGACGTTGACACCCAGCTTGCCGGCGTACTCAGGATCCAGGGCGTGCTCGGCGTCGACGAAGGCGCAGGTGGCACCGTTCTTCTGGGCTTCGGCGATGACCGACAGGGTCAGCGTGGTTTTACCCGAAGACTCCGGGCCGTAGATCTCGACGATACGGCCTTTCGGCAGGCCGCCAATGCCCAGGGCGATGTCCAGGCCCAGCGAACCGGTGGAGATGGCGGGGATCGCCTGGCGCTCGTGGTCGCCCATGCGCATGACCGCGCCTTTGCCGAATTGGCGTTCGATCTGACCCAGGGCCGCAGCCAAGGCGCGCTTCTTGTTGTCGTCCATTGAAATCCTCACGTGTTCGACGTGGCCCTGACGGCCGGAATAACTGTATAAGTAGCCAGTATTATTCCACAGGGATTCGTTTCCGCAAACCCCCGTCGGGCGAATTACTCCGCACCAAGCTGTAACAAGCCGTCTAACGCGGCGATCACCGTCTGTCGGCGCACCGCTTCGCGGTCACCGTCGAAGTGGCGGCGCTCGCTGCTCACGTGGTCGCCGTCGGCCCAGGCCAGCCACACCGTGCCCACCGGCTTGGCCGCTGAACCGCCGTCGGGGCCGGCCACGCCGCTGACCGCGACCGCAAAGCGCGCACCACTGGCAGCCTGAGCGCCGCGTACCATGGCCTCGACCACCTCCTGGCTGACCGCGCCCACCTCGGCGAACAACACCTCGGGTACACCTAGCTGGCGGGTTTTCTGGGTATTCGAGTAGGTGACGTAGCCGGCCTCGAACCAGGCCGAACTGCCGGGGATACGGGTGATGGCCTCGGCGATGCCGCCGCCGGTGCAGGACTCGGCGGTGGTCACCTGGGCATTGAAGCGCCGCAGGTGTTCACCCAGGCGGGTGGAGAGAACAGTGATCGGGTCCATGATGGGCTCCTGTGAAGAATGGACCCTACCCTAACACCCCGGTGACCTGCCCACACATCGCAGCAGCCAGCCGACCGGGTAATGAATGAACAGCAGGTAGCTCAGGAGCAGCAGATACTCCAACGCCATCAGCATGCTCGCGGCAAAGCATGCAAACAGCACCGGGTTGAAGCCGAAACCGCGAAACTTGCCGCGGTGATGGGCAAAATCCACAGAGGTGAAGTAGTTGTAATGCACCATGAAGCTGATAAGCGCTGCCCAGCCGAGGTACAGCAACAGGTAGCGATGCCATGGCAGTACGGGCAAGCGAGCAGGCAAGCCGGAGCCGGGCTGGCGCAGGATCACGACAAGCCCGGCGGCAAACAGGGGGGCGGCAACCGCGATGTAATTGGCGATGGCCATGGATTCCAGAGGGAAGTTTGATGACCAGGGACCGACACGTCCCAGCAGGTGCTGTACCAGGAACTGCTCGAGCGTGATCGGCAATTGGCCTTGGGCCTGGGTTGGCAACCACAGGGCAATCGCGAAGATTGGCAGCACGCTCACCAGGATGAGTAGCCATTGGCAAAGTTTGAGCAGACCCGCTTTTTCAGTGGTTTTCATGACATCCTGTTCATTGCATGCATTAAGCCAAGGAGCGCAACGCGCTCCTTGGTGAACAGCGTCAGGCGCCTACGGCGTCCATTACCCAGTTGTTGATCTGATCAACTTTCTCCGGGTCGAAGTAGGAACTGGCCAGGCCAACCAGCACACCCCCGACGACCAGCGCCACGCCACCCGTCACCGTCACCCCCAGCAAACCGAGTGTGATGCCGAGCATGGCCCCGGCCGCACTGCCTGCGATCTTGCCGAGCACGGCGCTCTCCATCTCCAGCAGGAAGGGCTTCCACTCTCCCGTCTGGAACCCTGTGGCGGCCGCCTCCACAAGCCCTTGGGCCTGGATGGCCCCGCCGGTAACGCCGAAAGCCTTGCCCAGGCGCGTCATGTTATCGCCCAAGGTCGCCTTGTCCAGTGCGCGCAACGCTTGCGCGACAGCAGCCGCATCCTTGCCATTGAGCTTCCAGCCAGGGTTGCTCGACATTTTCTCGAATGTCTTCAGGGCATCCTGGTAGCTGCGCACCTGTTTGCCCGAGATATCCTTCTGAAGCTCCCGGGCGGCTTGCGATACGCGCTCACCGTAACGGCTGGCGATTTCCTTGCCGATGTCGCTGGCGTAGGTGGCGGCATCCTTGTAGGCCTCCTTTTCCGCGGCGTCACGCCGGGCCTTTTCCAGGGCATCGAGTTTCGCGCTCAACTGCTCCTGCGCCTTGAGGTCGACATACAACGCCAGCGCTGCCGTAAAGAGAGAAAGCTCGACATCCAGCGCCGCTGGCACGTCGTAATCGTCCAGCTTGCGCAATTCATCGATCAACGCCCTGACGGAAAAAAGATAAGAAATGCAGATCAGTGCGACAGTGCGCGCACATAAGCCTGACAGGCCCGCAAGGCGATCAGTCCACGATCGCCGTCGTCGGTGATGGCGATAATTCGTCGAGCATGCGCCGGGTCAAGTCGGGCGCGTACGGAGCCATGATCCACGCCGCCGGCGCCGGTGGCGGCAGGCACTGGGGCACAGGTGGTGTCGCGCTCGACCAGGACCGACAGGCGCAGATCGGCAGTAGCAAGGCGGTCACGCAGGCGAGCCTGAGTGTGCTGGGCATCGGTCAACTCCTGGAAATGTTTGGTTTCAGTGTCCTGCAGGCGTTGTTCAAGGCCCTGGCGCTGCTCGCGCTCGGCCAGCAGCATGCCGTGCAGCGCCTCGGCCTGGTCCAGGCGCTGCTGCACCAGCACTTGTTCCTGCTCGGCCAGCTGGCGACCAAGGCGCCAGCCCTGCGCCTGCCAGGCCACGGCAGCGGACAACACCATCAGCCCGACGCACGCCGCCAGTTGCAGGCGGCTCAGCACAGCACTTCCCGCGCCCGCGCCCACAGTTCGAGCCGTTCGGACAAGCCGTTCAGGCCGCCGTTGATATGCCGGGTGATGCGGTTGAACTCACCCTGGTCGGCCAGGGCGTTGAGCCCACGCGAGTGCCAGAACCAGGCGGCAGATTCACAGGCCCAGCGCGGCTGCTCAAGCATCTGCGGTTGCGCCAGCAGGCGCTCGTCACCGAACAACGCACGGCTGCAGGCCTGGTAGTTGTTACGCCCGGTCACCTGGATCAGGCCACGGCCGCAATAGCGCTGGCCGTCGCCGTCGGCTTCGGGCGTGTTACCCAGGCGCAGCGCCAGGCTGCCGGTGTCGTAGCGGGCCAGGTACTTGTCGTTGCCCAGCTCCTTCACATAGCGCAATTGGCCGGACTCATGGCCGACCTGGGCCAGGAACGCGGCAACGCGCTTGGGGTGGTCGATCTCCCAGTTGGCCATTGCCGTGTTCAGCGCCGGCAAAAACGCGGCGGCGCGTTGGCCGGCGAGCGGGTAGATCTGCTTGAGTTGCTGTTCAGTGAGCGGCATCGGTGCATTCTCCATTGCGGTCTGATCGAAAGGCGGCCGGTGCCGCCTGTAGCTCGCTCATGGGCGATGGCTCGAAGCGCTTGGCTTTCACAGGATTCAAGGTGTGGCGACCGCCGCAGCTGATCTGGAGCTCGGAAACAGGGTGATGCGGCCGGCTGACAGCGACTATAGGGAGCGCCGCAGCCGGCAGGCATCGGGAAACCCTCACCACCCTGCCTCAGGCCTTGAGCGAACCCGCCCGCCGAGGCGCGGAACCCTTGGCTTTGGCCTTGCCCTGGCGCCCGCCATTGCATTGCGCGGTGGTACGCCAGCCACTGCTGGTGAACACCTGCTCAACCGACTCGATCAGGTAGAGGCCATCGAGCCCGGCGAGGAAGCCCTGGACATCGATGGCACGCTCAGCGAACAGATCGGTGCGCCCAGGCATATCGAGACGTACGCTCGCGGTGTCGCGGTTGAAGCTGGCCAGTCGGGCACGGGCGGCCTGTTCCGCCGCCGCACGGTTGGGGTACAGGTGACGGTCGGTGTAGACCGGCTGCAGGCCGTCCGGAGCATCGCCATTGGCCAGTTCCACCGCCTGCAGGCGCCCGCTGGCGCTGTCCTGGTGGCGGGTCCTGACGGCCTTGTGGGTGCTCTTGTCGGCCAGGCGGAACTGCCACTGGCTGACCTGGTTACGTGTAATGCCCACCACCTCCAGAGGCTTGCCGCTGGCGCTATGTCCGCCCTGGCGCGGCAGCACCAGCAGTTGCCCATTGGCGAGCTTGGCGGTGCAGTCGTGCTGGCGCGCCAGGCGGGTGACGAAGTTGAAGTCCGACTCGCTGTACTGGTCGACCCGCGGCACCTGCACGGCCACCGGGCACACCGCCTGCCAACCGTTGCGGGCGCCGATCTCGGCGACGATGCGCTGCAGCGTCGTATTCTCCCAGCTGCCGCTGCGGATGGTCTTGCCGCTGCCGCGCAGGTCGCTGGCCTTGCCGCGGATCACCAGGGTGTCTGGCGGGCCCGACAGCTCGACCTCATCGACGGTGTAGCGGCCCAGTCGGCTCAAAGGCTGGCCGGCGTAGCCCAGGTGCACCTCCAGCAGCGCGCCCCTGGCCGGCAGCGCCACGTTGCCGTCACGGGCATCGATGCGCAGTTCGAATTCGTCCGACTCGAGGCCAGGTTTATCGGTGGTGCGCAGCAGCAGCAGACGGTCGTTGATCAGGTTGGTGATGTCGTTGCCGTCGGCGGTGATACGGAATTGGGGTTGCACGATTGAGGCTCCGATGTCAGTCCCACAGTTGCAAGGTTTCGCTGGTCGTCATCGGCAGTTCCGGCAACAGGATCCTCACCCCGGCGCGAAACGGCTGCGCCTCGTCCGCCAGCCCCTGGTTGGCATCCAGCACGGCCTCGACCGTGCCGGTCAGGTGGCCGTAATAGTGCTGGCAGAGGGTGTCGAGCAGGTCGCCCTCAGACGTTGTGCAGGTCTTGGCCATAGCTCACGAACTCCAGTGAAAACCCTTGTTTGCGCGGAATGCCGCCGGCCAGCAGGACGCTCTGCTCTTCCTCGATGCTGGTCAGGCACCAGGTGCCGAGCACCTCGCCGTAGCCAGTGGTCAACGACAGCGGCAGCAACTGGCGGCCAATGCTGCGCAGCGTCTGCAACTGGCCGAGGCCACCCTTGAAACCCGGGAAGATCGCCCCGCGAATGCTGATGGTCTCTTCACCCAGGCTCACCGCCTGCTGCGCGGTGTCGCGGCTCAGCCGCTCCTGGCCGGCCCAGCGGAAGCGGGTCTGCCGGCGCAACTGGTCGAAGGCGGCGGTGTCGAGGTTGAAGTAGTACGGCGCTGAACCGGCCTTGAGTGGTTGCATCACCAGCAGGTGGGGGAATGGCTTGACCGCTTCGGCGGCTGGCGTCGCCTCGGGCGCGAAGCCCAGCGTCGACAGCACGCCGTTCACGGTCGAACGCACCTCCCCCACCACCCGGCGGATCGCTGCCCCGGCCTTGGCGGCATGGGCGGCAAAACCGTCGATGCGATCACGCACCTGACGTACCACCGCCACCGCCTGGTCGTACTTGGCCACCACCTTGGCGACCCTGGCCTGGGCATTGCTGATTGCACGCATCGTGCGTTGCAACTTGGCGCCGATGATCGGACCAACCACCGGCAAACCTTCCAGTTCACCCACAGCGCCCTGTATATGGCCGATCGCGTCGTTCATCGGATCGAGCATGGCGTCGGCACGCCGACGCCCTGCCTCTCCCGCCTTGACCAGGGCGTGCAGCGTGGCTTGCAGCTGCTCCAAATAGGTCATGGATCCTCCTTAAAGTGCGATATGTGGGGTGTCGGCCAACTGCGCCGAACGAGCCTGGCGCATCAACTCTTCCAGCTGACGACGGGCGATGGCCTCCAGCTGTTGCAATACGGAAGGGTCATCGAGGCTGTTGCTGAAGGTGACCGGCATGTTGGCGGTGAAGGTGAACTGCTGGTTGATTGGCGCGGGTGGGACCGCTGGCGTTGCCGTCGCTACCGGCGGCGCGGGTAGCGGCGGCTGTGCTGCAGGGCTATCCATTGCCCGTACTGCCTCCCCCAGGCTCGGCTTGGCGGCAGGCTCTTCCTTGCCCGAACCCAGCGCCTTGCCCAGCCAGCCTCCAATGCTTTCACCTCCCATGCTGCCCAGCACGCCACCGATCAGGCCACCGATCGCGGTGCCAATCACCGGTACCACCGAGCCGATGGCAGCACCGGCCGCAGCACCGGCCAAACCGCCTCCCAGGCCACCAGCGGCGGTGCCATAACCCTCGAGTTTCTGCTCGGGCGAGGCATCGCTGTTGTAGGTCTGGGCAAGTTGCAAACCGGTGTCGAGCAAAGCGGCACCTGGGATGCGCCTGAACACTCGCCTTGCCACCGAGGCGCCGGCATTGCCGGCCCCTGCCCTGCCCGCCAGGCCCGTGAGCGCAGTACCGGCGAGTCCGGCCGCGCTGGCTGGCGGGATGTCCGGTACCGCTTCCTGGGCCTCGAAAAAGGCTGCCTCGTCCTCGGCTTCGTCGACCTCTTCTTCCTCCTCCTCTTCCTCCGGCTCCTCGACATCGTCACTGGCTTCAGGCATGCGAGTGGCAGCGGCAGGAATCTTGGCCTTATCGGCAGGAGCATCGTTGGCGGCTGGCTTGTCGGAGAACAAGCCATGGAGCGTCTTGCCAGCCAGGCCGCCAAGACCTTCGCCGATCATCTCGCCGATCTCACCGCCGTACTTCTGGATCTGCTTGTTCCTGGTCACGCCTCCGAGCAGTTCCGCTCCAAGGTTCCCCAGTACGCTCCCGAAAGCAGCCCCCACCGCCTCGGCCTGGTCCTCGCTCTTGTCCTTGAGCATGGCCAGGCCAAGCTTGGTGGCGCCCTTGGCGGCGGCCTTGCCACTGTTCTCCCGCAGACCGCTAGTGATCTCGGGGCGTCGTTCGGGAGATTGCCCTTGGTAGGTCCGCGCGCCCCAGGCGGCAAACGCGGTACCACCCAGCGCACCTGCCGCGATCAATCCGCCCTTCATGATCTCCCGAGCACCATTGGCGGGGCCCTCGGGGGGGAGCTCTTTAGCTGCAGCAGCGCTCTCAAGTGCGGCGCTTCGGGCCTCTCCTGGCGGCGTGGCGGTACCCTCGGGCGCATCGACAGAACGTTGCGCTGAAGCATCAGCCGCAGCCTTGTCCGTGCCTGAGGCATCGTTGGCGGCGGGCGTATCGGAAAACCAGCCGAAAACCGTCTTGCCGATCAACCCACCGACGCCTTCGCCGATCATTTCGCCGATCTCACCGCCGTACTTCTGGATCTGCTTGTTCTTGGTCAGGCCGCCCAGGAGCTCCGCTCCCAGATTGCCGAGTACGCCTCCAAGGGCTGCACCAGCAGCCTCGGCCTTGTCCTCGCCCTTATCCTTGAGCATGGCCAAGCCAAGCTTGGTGACGCCCTTGGCCGCCGCCTTGCCACCGCTCTCCTTCAAGCCCTTGGTGATCTCGCTTCGTCTTTCCGGCGTTCGACTTTGATAATACGAACGTGCTCCCCAGGCAGCGCCAGCGGCGACACCGACAGTACCGGCACCTACCGCTCCAGCCTTGAGCACCGTCAAACCCGCATTCGCCGACTCCAGAGGCACACGCCCCTGCTCCGCACTGCGCGCCTCGGGCGGATCACCCCGGGCCGGCCGTGGCGCGGTGCTCGTCCCCTCCAGCAAGGCCGCCTTGCGCTGCGCCAACGTCGGAACTGCTGATTCCTTGGCGACGGCCGCACTCGAGGCCACCACCACCGAACGCAGTTCCAACGGTTTGCGTCCAAGTGACAGATACAGCCTGCGCAAGCGCTCGACCTCATTCCCCTCATGGCGCAATCGCTCGATCTGCGCCTCATGGGCTCCTGCCTGGTCGTTATCCAGCCGCCTTTCGGCCTGGTCCACCTTGTCCAGTTCGAGCCCCAGGCGGATGACCTCGCCGATCAACCGTCCGAGCCGGGTACCATCCGCTTGCCTGCGCAGGTGCTCGACCTGAATACGCAAGCGCTCGGCGGACCTGCCCAACGTCTGGTTGCTGGTGACGCCGAGGGTGAACACCTGTGTGTTCGCCATAGGTTCCTCCTTGTCACTCCGCCAGCCACCAGACCATGTCGCTGTACGACATGGTCATGATTTCACTGGCGGAAAAGTTCAGCTCCTTGGCCAGCCGCCTGGCGGCGGCCTTCTGCCGGGCAGGGTCAAACCTCGTCGTCCTGCACCAGGCGAAAATAGCCGGTCTGCAGGCGGCTGTAGTCCTTCAGGGCAAGGCCTTCGAGGTCCTTGACGCCGACTTCGGCGAGCGAGGCGAACAGGTTCAGTTCGCGCTGCTCGTCGTCAACTGCGCCGCCAGCTTGGGCGTTGCGGATATCACGCACCGTCGGTGCACGCAGCGACAGGCTGTCGACCTGCACGCCATTGGCTTCGCTGGGGCGCGACAGGCGCACGGTCACACGCTCGGCGTTGACGGTCAGCCATTGCGGCAGTTTCTTCGCTTGAGCCATCGAACGTTCTCCTTAAAGACCCAGGGCGGCGCGCTGGGCGGCCAGTTGGTCGACACCGTCGATCACCCGCTTCATGCCCAGGGCGTCGATTTCGTAGACCAGGCGGCCATCGACTTCGAGCTTGTAGTAGGTGACGGCGACGCTGTGCTTGATCTCGGCCTTGTCGCCGGACTTCCAGTCGCCCATGTCGATCTCTTTCAGCGAACCGCGCAGGGTGACGATGACCGGGTTGATCTTGCCCTTGAGGCCCTTGAAGGCACCGCGGAAGGTGCCGTTGAAGGCGGTGCCATCGGCCAGGCCGAAGAACTTCAGCGACTCGCGGCGCACGCCGGTGGTGGTGAAGGCGGCTTCCTGCTTCTCCATGCCCTGGTCCATCTCGACCGGCATGTCCATGCCGCCGGGGCGGTGCTCTTCCATCTTCAGGGTGAGCTTGGGCAGGGTCAGGCTGGGCACATCGCCCTGGAAGCTGACGCCATCGACGAACAGGTTCAGGTTGGCCAGTGTTTCGGGAATCATTGCCATGTAGGTGCGCTCCTTAAGCGGCGGAATCGAGGACTTCGGTCAGCCACTGGTTGGTGACTTCGACGCGGAAATTGGGGTTTTCGGCAGGCGGCACATCGGTGAAGCGAATGTTCCAGTACACCTTGCCCTGCTCCAGTTGGCTGGCGGTGTTCAGTTCCGGGTCGGCGAAGACCTCGAAGTTGATGATCGCGCCCTGGTTCTTCAGGTCGCGCATGAAGGCCTGCAGGCCCTCGGTGACGTCCTTGACGTAGGTGGCGGTGATGGAGCGGTCGACGGCCCACTTGTGGCCGTAGAGGATCGCGTCCATGACGATGTCCATGGTCCGCACGCGGGTGACGAAGGCCCATTTCGGGTCGCTCGACAGGGTGCGGTTGCCCCACAGTCGGAATCCATCGTCGCGGATGATGGTGGCGATGTTGGCGTTGTTCAGCAGGTTGGCGCGGCAGGTGTCGTCGCCATCGAGGAACTCCACGGCGCGGGTGGTGCCGGTGATGCCGACGAACTCCTTGTTCGACGGCGACGCCCAGAAGCCGTACTCGCGGTCGGTGAAGGCGAACAGGCCGGCGACCCAGGCCGAACCCGGCGCGTCAACGGTGGCCTCTGCGGCGTTGTCCCAGTAGCGCACGCCCGGGTCGACCAGGAAAGCACGCTTGGCGCCGAAATTCTTGGCGTAGGCGATGGCCGCTTCGTCGGTGGTGTTGGGGCCGTCGATGATGGCGATGGCGCGCAGTTTGTCGGCCAGGGCTACCAGGGCGGTACCGACGGCTTGGGTGGAGCTGTGCTTGGGGGTGACCAGCAGGCGCGGCTGGGCGTTGAAACGGCTCTTGCCGTCGAGCAGCGCTTGCAGGCCGGTGCGCTTGCCGTCGGCCAGCACGTTGCCGATGATCGCCGAGGTCTGCTCGGCGGCGTCTTCGAGCTTGGCCACGCCGCAGGCGACGATAACCGTCTTGGCACGGCTGTAGATGGCGCGGCAAGCCTTGGTGATCGCCGCGTCCTGGCCGAACGCCGCGACCGCTTCGCGCTCGCTGGTGATCAGCACCAGGTCATTGGCCTTGGCGGTGATGCCCGGGCCTTCGGTGAAGGTGTCGACCAGGCCGATGATCGAGGATGACGGCAGAGCGATACTGCGGGCGCCCGTGTCGACGTTGGTAACGGTTACGCCGTGGAAGAATCCACTCATGTAGGTGTGCTCCAGGTTTTGATGTAAAGGTTCAGATGTAAAAAAGCCCCGCGCTTGCAGGGCCTGAAAGGGTTGATGTGGGAAGCAAGTGGTGGTGGCAGCCGAGCCGCTTCAGATGAGCTTGATACGGCTCGGACACGCGATGTTGCGAGGCCTCACAGCACCGAAATAGACACTGTTGGCGGCTAGCGTTTGTGTGGTTGCGGATGCGGAAGTGGTCGAAACCGCCACGACTTCATTGGTGTCAGGACCATCGAAATACTTAGGTTTCATGTTTTGCATGCGCCGAAAGGACGACACTGCGTCGACGATTTCCCCATGCACCAGCGAAGCAAGCTGGTATGAACCTGCGACTCGCGCGGGGTCCGCACCACGGCCTTCATCCAGAGATCGCAGGAACTCACCACGCAGCTCAGGAATGCGGAACGTGGTTACCCCGTCTCCGCGTGTCCAACCGCCCTCCATGCCCACGCGCTGCGCTTCGTTCACCAACATGCCCGACTGCTGTGCGTGATCCCACAGCCATGGCCAGTCACCCCGCGCCAGCAGCCTTGCATTAGGGATGCTCCAGCCCCCTGGGTTCAGCGCGGTCGAGGTTTCGAACACGACACGCCCCAATGGGGTGTTGTCCATGCGGTCCAGCAATAGCCAGTTGCCTGCGCCATCACTGCGCAAGTGCCAGAAATCACCACCGCCCAGCACCATGCAGAAGGGATAGCCTTCAGGGCGAAGGTGGGTATGGAACTTGATTTTCTCGCCGTTGGCGGCATACACGAGCAAGGCGTTGGCACTGTTGTCGACGCGCTGAATGCGCACGTCCATGACCTGGCTCGCCTTGGGCAGGGTGATCATGGTCTGGCCTGCCGAGGCGTCTGCCAGTAGAAAACCGGTTTCGTGAGCTTCCAGCACCTTGTTGGCACGAATGACCGTGTTGTTGATACCCTGCACCGAAAGCATTCCACTTTCGATGGCTGCAAAAACATCACTGCGGCTCATGCCGACCTCCCTGGCTGCACAAGAAATTCAGGTGCCGCGGGGCGATGTTCGATCTGAGGAAATTCACTGGCCTGAGGCCAGTCACGCAACGCCTGGATATACACCATCAGTGCGCTGTACTGCTGCGCATCGAGCGTGGTATCGATGCCCATTTCCACCTGATCGCGGTGTCGGTCCCGCAGCCAGGCCATCTCGGCCAGCTTGGCGTCACGCCACACGCGGTCATCGTTCTGCCCTGCAGGTAGCCGTCGGTTCAGAAACGCAAGGTAACGTGGGTCATTGTCTTCCACTTCCACGATGCCCGGCCAGAACTCAGGTGATTGAGGGCAGGCAAAGACACTAACCACCTCCCCCTCCAAGATACTCAAGTACTTCATATGCGATACCCCGTGATGTAGACGCTGTATTCGGGCGTCCCCTGGGTCTGGTTGACGGTAGTCATGTACATGAGCTGGCGCGTCACAAGCGGCAAGCCTTCGAACATGATGGAGCTGGCGCCGTTTGCCGGAATCGTTGCGGTGTTGCGCTTGATGCCATTGGCACTGGACGTTGCGTACAACTCGATGGAGATCGCACCCGCCTGTGAACTTCTGACTGAAAACAGCCCCTCGGCTGATACTGCATTGGGTGGCACGGAGCCCGCCAACGAGACCGGAGCCATGTTAACGGCTGCAGCGCCCAGGTAAGGTTGTGTGGGCAGTGGCGCGGCCAAACGCCCCCGCACCACCACGGGGAGCATTCTCCCGGCACCATCGGTTGGCACTACCGCCACCAGTGCCGAGGCGCTGAAACCGCCAGAGGGCCATGGCCCGGCAAAGACCTCGGCTGCCACATCCTTGCTGGCGTTCACCGCTATCGCGGCGCTCGTTCTGGCCTGGGGGTTGTAGAGCACATAAAGGGCCACATAGCCATTGGCCGGCGCAGTGCCGGTATTCATGCCACCGGCGCCGACCGTGCCCAGGTTCAACGACACAGAGACGTTCGGAACCGACCAACCCAGCCCGCCCAGGGCGTTCTTGACCACCAGTTCATCTGCCTGAACAGTCGCCGTGCCAGATGCCGACACGATATCCATGCGTACACCGCGCGCCTCACCCACGGTCGCCGATGCCTTCGTCAGCGCCTTTGCTTCGGCAATCAACGCAGCAACGTCGGCCATGCCCTGGTTCACCGGCGCACTCCAGGCCTTGATGCACCACATGACGGCCAAGTTGCGTGGGCGGGTGACCCCGAAGTTTTGCCCCTCAGCCGCAAGCGTACCCGCCGTTCCAGTAACGCCGGCGTAGCTAGCAGAGGGATAGTTCACGGGATTGGCCAGGTCGAGCCCAAAAGCGGCGCGTGCACTGGACTCAGGCGTGATGGTCGCGTTGTACAGGCCTGTTACGGTCGGCGTGATATTGGTCGAATCGAGTGTTTGAAGGCTGCCATTTTGCTGCGACCCAATCGCTCGACCGGCATCGACTCCACGCCCATGGTCCCAGCCACGCAGGAACTCGCCTCGATAATCGGGTAGCCGGAAATAGCCCGCTGGTTCGCTGCCCGTGTTGTAGGTCATGCCCAGGTAGGTCGCCAGGTCTGGATAGGTCGCAGCACTTTGTAGGCTACCGTCGAGCTCCAGGTAGCCTGCCGGTACCTCAGCCTTGGGAAATGGCAGGATCGCGCCCAGGGGTGTTGAAGAACGCAACGCAGTCAGTTCTTCAACAAGGGCTGCGATGTCGATCTGCCCCTGGTTTACCGGCGCATTCCAGGCCTTGACGCACCACATCACGGCAAGGCTGCGCGGGCGGGTTTCAGTACCGCCTTTGGCCACTGTCGGGCCGAACACACTTGATACGAGTGTTGCATGGAGTACCGAACTACCCGCTGCCATTGCGGTTGCGCCCAGGTTCCCTGACGCACTGCCGGCAACATTTGCCTCGTAGGGCATTCTTCCAGTACCGGCATCAGCCGAAATCACCGCATGGTGGTGATCGAGCAGAGTGTCACCGGCCCAGCTACCAATAGTTCGACCCGAATCGACCCCGCGCCCATGGTCCCATCCACGGAGGAACTCACCGCGCGTGTCGGGAAGCCGGAAGTAGCCCTCAGGATCATTGCTCTTGTTGAAAGCGCCGCCCAGGTAGGCGGCGAGATCTGGATACGTCGCATTTTTCTGCAAGCTACCGTCAATCTCGATGAACCCCGCAGGCACCACACCACGCGGGAATGGCAGCATCGAACCTACCGGCAAAGCCGACGCTGTTTTAAGCAGCGCCTGAACTTCCGCCTTGCTGTAGCCGTCAACGGACCTGAACGCGGCAAACGCCAGGATCTCTACGGCATCGCCCATGGTGCAGGGGCTGCGCAGCGTTACCTTCTCGCCATCGGAGAGGTAATCGGTGATCTCGCGGCCGTTGCGCAGCACAATGGTGCTGCCGACGGTGTGTACACAACTGAAGACCGTCTGGTCGACCGACGCCTCGAACGAGAAACGCTCAAACGCCTTGCTGGCGCCAACGCCACCACCGAGCTGGAAGTAGGTCCCGTCGTAGTTCAAATCGTACAAGGCGTCGGCGCGGATATCGCCACCCACCAGATCGACTAGACCACTATCGCCAGGCTTCTTCACCGCTACGGCTGCCAGGCCATTGATACCTGCCGTCACGGCGCCGGTATTGGTGGCACTGGCCCGGAACTGAAAGCGTTGACCGGCGGCATAGGCCTTGAGTACCGACTCGCTGTTACTGAGCTTGAGCGCTAGCGCATTGGCGGTGCCCGTTGCACTACCGAGCCAAGCCAGCGGCCCGACATCCTTGCCGGCATCGGCGCGGCGCAGGTACTGCGGGTGCGGGTCGGCTGCCTCCAGATGCGCCTTGAGTTGGTTACGCGCATACAACTCGGCCGCTTCGCGGGCTTTGTCGACGTAATCGCGAGTGGCCAGAACGATACTCGGGTCGATCTTGAGCGTCACATTGGCGAGGTTGCCGAACACCACATGCATGCGGATGGTCTGGGTACGTCCGGAGCCTTGCGCCAACAGTGGTTTGTAGCTGGGGGCCGGCTTGGCCACGGCAATGAAGTTGCCGTTGGCGTCTTCAAGCGCCAGCTCGCGGATCCACCAGCCGCCGGTTTCCGGTGGCAGAACCAGTTCGGCCACCAGCACTCCAGGGTCGGCGGGCGATTGATACAGGGCATTGAGTTGTGCCCGATAGACCTGGCGCACCAGCGCGGTCTGGGTTGGTTTGGGCGTTGGGTCGGGGGTCTGCGAAGGCTCGCCGCCAGCATCACCGATCAACATGTGGGTGATGTTCCAGGGCAGCCCCAGCACGGCGGTGTTGGCCTGTTGGGCGATGCCCACGTTGGTCAGGAACCCACCGAATTGGGTGGTTGAGTTAGCCATTGAGGTAGATGTCCAGTATGTCCGAGGTGTGGTCGTTCACCAGGTTGTAAGCGCCCAGGTGTATGTCGATGTCCGATGCCTGCCAGGGAAGTACCTCCAGCAGTTCACCGTCGTAGAGCGCGACGGCCTGATAGGCGGGGATGTGGCTTTCGAGGCTGATGTCGAGCCCGACCAGGTGCCGGCTGACCGGCTTGGCGTCCTCGATCAATCGGGTCAGCTCTTGGTAGGTCTGTTCGTCGATACCGCTGTCCGCCACCCCGACCTTCAGCGCAAAGGTCCCCGGTACTCCGGCCGGCTGGGTCTGCCACCATTCCTGCACCTCGATCAGGTAGCCGAACGGTTCGACCACCCGCCGCAGGGCGCCGAGGGTGCCCTTGTGGGCGTGGACGAAGAACGCCGAGCGGATCACCGAGCGCTTGATCGCCTCGCTCCAGCTGTCGTCCCAGCGGTCCACCGACCAGGCCCAGGCCAGCTGGTAGAGCAGGTGCGCCGGGCAGGTGTCGGGGTTGTAGAGGGTGCGCAAGGCGGCCTTGAGGTCTTCGTCGGCGGCCACCTCGATGGCCCGCTCCAGTGGCGTGCGGTTGAGCGGCAGAAGACTCTGCATGTCAGCCACCCCGCCGCAGTTCGATTTCCGTACACCAGGCGGCCTGGGCCTTGCTCGGGCGGATATCGCTCCAACCGACCAGCTCGACGCGGCTCACGCCGTCGATATGCAGTTGCGCGTCGATCCCCGAACGGGCGACCTCGACGCCCAGGCGTCGGCGCGGGTTGACCCAAGCCTGGAGACGGCGCCGACACTCGGTGAGGATCGCCTCGAACTCCGGGCCGTTGTCGGCCATGTGCAGCACCGCCTCGACGCGGTACGGCAACACCTCGGCGCTGCGCACGTTGACCCGGTCGGCGACCGGGCGGATATCGTCGTCGTTGAGGTAGGCCTTGACCTGGGCCAGCAGCTCGGGGCTGGCCACGCCATCGTTGTCCAGGCTCAGCACGGTGACGTCCACCACGGCCGGCGACGGGCTTTCGGCGGTCGCGTCGGCGACGCGCCCCGAAGCGTTGCGGGCATGCAGGATGTAGCTGTTGCGCGGGCCGGCGGTGGTCAGGCCTTCGTAGACCAGCTGCACCCGTTCGCGCAGGGCGTCGTCGGATTCGAGCATGGCCTCGGTCGGAGGGATCGTGCTCGGGTTCGCGACCTGGATCACCAGGCGCTGCAGGTTGACGTTGGCCGCCAGTTGGTCGAGGTCGCTGCCTTGGGCGTAGGCCAGCAGCAGCGCCTTGGCCGCGTCGTTGATGCGCGCTCGGTTGAGCAGCTTGCGGTAGGCGCCCACTTCGAGCAGCTTGGTCACCGGGTCGCTTTCCAGGCTGGCGGTCCAGCCTTCACCCATCTGGGTGCGGAAGCTAGTCAGGTCTTCCTGGTAGAGCACCTCGAAATCAAGGTCTTCGAGCAGTTGCGGCGCGGGTAGTTTCGACAGGTCGACCTGGCTCATACGGTCACCTCCACCAGGGCGTCATCCCCTAGGTAACGACCGCTCAAGGCCAGACTGACCTGGCCATCAAGTACGGCGACGACCTTGACCCGCTCCAGCTTCAGCCGCGGTTCCCAACGCCCCAGGGCCCTGGCCACCTCGGCCTGCACCGCACTCTTCCAGCCTTCGTTGACCGGCAGGTCGACGTAGCGGCGCAGCTGGCTGCCGTACTCCGGGCGCATGCGCCGGCTGCCCAGCGGCGTGGTGAGGATGTCTTCGATGGATTGACGCAGGTGGGTCACGCCCGACAGGGGCTGGCCGGTGCGGCGGTCCATGCCGATCATGGGGCACCTCCTGGGATTGAGGCTCCAGGTAGCCTGTTCGGATAGCGCATGGTTATCACCTGGCAGAAAGGAATGGGTTGCCCGGCCAGGCCGGGCAGCCGCTTCAGGACACGAAGTCGTACGTCAGGGCGATGGCCGCCGTGGCATTGTTGGCGACGGTCCACAGGCCGTAGCCCGCCGGGATGAACAGCGGATAAGGCAGGGTGTACTGCGAATCGATGCCGCCATTGATCCCGCCCATGATGGCGTGGACGCTCATGTCGCCGATGTAGGCCGGCGCCTTCGGGCCGGTGTACAGGTTGAGGATGCCGCCACCGGTGCACAGCGTGGCGGTGCGCAGGTACACGCCATCCTTGTTGTCCGCGGCGCTGAAGACCTGGCTGACGGCGGTTGGGTGGGCGTTGAAGAAATGCTTGCCGACTTTTACTGCTTCCATGTTGCTTTACCTTTTGAGTCGAAATGATGGGGCGCGGCAGACGCCGCGTTCATGTCGCTCAATGGCGATCTTGCTGGGCTCCAGGCCTTTGTTCAGTGCTTGTGATTGGCGGTGTTGCCGGCCGTATCGATGATCCGGCTACCGCCATTGATATCGCCGCTGACCGTCAGCGGGCCGTTGATGGAGACGTTGCCGGAGAGGGTGATCGACGCGGCTTCGAGGGTGATGAGGTTGTCGCTGACCACCAGGGTGCTGGCGCCGACCTTGACCGTGGCCTGGCCGCTGGGCAGCTGGATGTCATAGCGTTTGGCCTGCCAGTCGTAAGCCAGCGAGCCACCGTCGTCGAAGCGCCAGACCTCGACATGGTCGCGGTTGTCCGGCGCCGTGCCGGCATTGCCGTATAACCCCGGGACGAAGGTGCCCAGTGCCGGTTCGCCGCTGGGGCTGATCAGCACGCCCTGCTCGTCCAGGCTCGGTACCCGCCAGTGGCGGGCCTTGCCGGCAGCCTGGGCATGCCAGCGCACCCAGGCGCTGGTCCAGCCGCCGCCGTCGGACACCCGCACCCGGGCGGCGGCCAGGTCGACCGCGACCACCCGACAGGGGATCACCAGGCTGGCCAGCATGCGATCGTGCATGGCGCTGGCGTAGCTCATGCCAGGTCCTCCGGTGACAGGTACTTGTCCTGGTTGCCGGGCCCGGTGTCCGGGGCAAAGCCCAGCATCAGGCTGCCCGCCGGCTGGTCGGGCCAAGGCCACTGGACAGTGCCTAACAGGACAGGTTGATCCCATTGCACCCGCCAGGTGGTGCCCTCGGCTTCGGCGAGGATGTCCCGTGCGCCCTCGACGTAATCGAGCCCCCAGGATTGCTGGCGCAGCACATCGATCAGCTGCGCCGCCAGCACACCGGCCTGCGTCCGTGCCTGCGCGGGGGTGCCCTGGGCGGTGACGCGGGCCTCGAAGGTCGTCATCAGCAATGAGCGACCATCACGCAGCGCCTCGTCGCCACGCATACGCAACACACCATGGACCAAGGCCGGCAGTGCCGGCTCGGTAATGTCGTCGCCCTCCGTGGCGACTGTGGCGAAGGCCGGCAACGCCGCCCGCAGGGTGGAGGTGACGGCCACGTACAACTGGGCCAGTTCGCTCATGCGTGTGCTCCTTGAACGCTCGGTTCGGCTAAGGCCGGGCCCGCAAAGGCCCGGCGCCCGACTCAGAAGTGCCAGGTCCAGATGTCGATCGGCTTCTGGTCAGGGTTGATCTTGCGGATATGGCGATAGGTCGGCTGGAAGCCGAAGCGCGCCCACACCGGTTTCTCGTCGAGGATGGCGATGCTGCCGTTGGCCTGCAGGCGCAGCACCGCGCTGGCATGGCCGCCGGTGTGCGAATGCCACAGCACCGCGTTGCCAGTGCCGTAGATCACCAGGTTGCCGTCACCCTGGAACACTGCGCGCACGGCGCCCTTGCCTTGAGTGCCGGCGTTCCAGGTGGGCGCGCCGTTCGGGCCATAGGCCACGAGATTGCCGTCGCCCTGGAACACCAGCTTGCTGGTGCCCGCGCCATACACCACGCCCTGAACCAGCTCGGAGCCAGGCGCCAGCAGCAGCGAGTCCACCGCGCCAGGCACCAGCGGGATAGCCGATGTGCCGTTCCACAGCGCCAGGGAGTCGACCAGCACGATGTTGCCGTCGTCCTGCAGTACCAGGTGGGTGCGATTCCACTGGTCTTTGCTGGTGAAAGTGCTGTTGTCGGTCAGCCAAACCCGGCGCCGCGAGTAGTCGTCTAGGAAGGCGCCGTACTGCACGTAGAAGGCCAGCGGGGCCTTCTTGTTGCGCAAGGGGATGGTCGAGCTGAAAGGTTGCTGTTCATTGGCGACCCAGACGGTGGCGCCGTTGTCCTGGATCACCAGGTTGCCATCGCCCTGCAGCAGCAGCTTGAAGCGCTGGTTGGGCGACAGCAGGTACTGGCCCGCCGACAGGGTCTGGTAAGCGGGCAGCACCGAAGTGCCGACGCCGTTGAAAGGAATGCGGGTACGACCTGCCATGTGTTTCTCCTACTGAATCGATTGAAGGGGAGCCGGGCTCTGCGGCCCGTCCTGATCGCTCGTCGGCACGTTGTCGAGGCCCGTGGCCTTCATGTGGTTCAAGGTCGCGCACCGCGAACACTTGATCTGGACCAACGCCGACCCGCCGATGCGGGCCAGCAAGCGGTTGCATTTACCGCAGCGAAATTCGTTGAACATCCGCCTCTCTTCCTTGTTGCCACGTTCATTCTTCGTCCTGGTGCGCCACTGTGGACTGCTCGCCCAAACCCAGCCGCCGCGCGGCCCAGCGCTCATAAAGGCCGATGGCCACGTCAGCGCCGGCCATGGCGGTAAGGCAGCCAAAGGCGCTGGCACTCCAGATCGACATGCCGCTGGCGTACAGCAGCATGACCGTCGACACCCCGCAGACCATGCAGGCCCCGGAGCGCAGCGCCAGCCGCCTGAGCAGCCCCCAGCCACGGGCGCCGGCCTTGTCGGCGCGCCACATCTCGCCGGAAAGTCCGCCCAGCAATGCCAGGAGGATCACCAGCCAGAGCGGCATCTCCAGCAACGTCTGTTGCTCGTTCGTCACGTTCCTGTCTCCTGCGTGTTGCCCGCCAGCGACAGACCGGCGGGTCGTGATTGGCTTGACTCGGCATTCCAAAAAGCCCGCCTTGCAGGCTTTTCAGTAATGCGCGGTGTAACCGCCGGCCACGACTGGTGACGCCGTGCGGTTGCGCTTCAAATTGGTGACTCCGACCGCGGCCGCCTGCCCGCCGGATAACTGATCGTGGTGCTTTACGCTGCACACCCGGGCCAGTTGCCAACCCTCTGAACAGTCGAGGCCTGTTCATCGCTGCCTGCTTCTCAACCGGTTTCGTCCGGCTTGGGATACATTTTATGCATTCATGCATATGCAGTCAATGCACAAATTCAAATTTTTATGCATCAGCCTTTGCTCTTATGCATGGAGGCCTGATCTGACGTGGGTGTAGGGGGTTTCTGAAGGCGAAAAAAAACCCGCCAAGGCGGGTTTTTATCGAGGGCTGGGGATCAACGGGCGTACATGCCCCACCAGAAAACGTGACCGAGGAGGCTGATCTGTTCTTCCTGCATCTGCTGGAAGCTGTAGTCCTCGTCGGGGTGCTCGTCACGGTTGAAGCTGCGCAGGCGAATGCCGGTAGGCAGGCGGTACACCTGTTTCACCCGCAGCTGGCCATTGTGGTTGATGGCATAAAGGTCACCGTCGATGATATCGCCGATGGTGCTTTTACCGGTGTTGACCCCGACCGTGGCGCCATCGCGCAATACCGGCAGCATGCTGTTGCCACGCACCGTCACGCACTTGGCGTTGTCGAACTGCACGCCATTGTGACGCAGGCTGCGTTTGCCGAAGCGCAAGCGAGCGTTCTCGCTTTCCTCGATGACGAATCTTCCTGATCCTGCTGCCAACTCGACCTCACGAAGAAAAGGAACGGATACCTCGTCGTCCTCGACGGGGGTTTCATCGTCCCACAGGCTGATATCGCTCAGGGCCGCGTGGCCCTGGGCGAGCGGGGCCGCGTCACGGGACTCGCCCAGTTCGACACGGCCGCGCAACTGGTCGGTGCTCACGCCGAAGTACTCGGCGATCTTCGAGACGTGCTTGTCCGAAGGATCGACGATCTTCTCGCTGAGAATCCGCGACAGGGTAGATTGAGGTACACCCGTGCGCCGATGCAGCTCTGTCGGGGACAGGCCGTGGCGGGCGAGCAGTTCTCTAAGTACGGAGGCTACGTTGCGTTTTTGCATAATGCGCATAATGCAACCGTAACAGCGCAAATGCAATGGCCAGGCAAGCGGAAAACAAGGGTTGCCCCTCCCCCGGGCCATCGCTATCGTCGCCATCCCTCACCATGGATCGGAAAACGGCATGGACCTTTCGCCGCGACGCCGCTGGCCCACCTACCTGCTTGTCGGGTTGATCATTGCGTTGATGGCGGCCCTGAACATCCAGGACTGGCCGTCCTTTGAACGGCCACGGCGAGTCTTTAGCCGAGGCTTCGTGATGTTCTGCGTGCTGGTGGTGATCATGGAACTGATCCTCCTCAACCAGTTCTTCGGCCACCCGGGCTAGGGCCGACGCCTGACAGCCCGCGCAGATTTGCCCCACCCATCCAACCTGCGCCCAGCGGAAAAAGCCTGTACCATTGACGGTTTCGAAATTTGCCACCAGACCACCCGCTGTAAGGCCCTGAATGTCTGATCTCTCCGCACACACCCCGATGATGCAGCAGTACTGGAAGCTGAAAAACCAGCACCCGGACCAGCTGATGTTCTACCGCATGGGCGACTTCTACGAGATCTTCTACGAAGATGCGAAGAAAGCCGCGAAACTGCTGGATATCACCCTGACCGCCCGCGGGCAGTCGGCGGGCCAGTCGATTCCCATGTGCGGGATTCCGTTCCACTCGCTCGAAGGCTACCTGGCCAAGCTGGTCAAGCTCGGCGAGTCGGTGGTGATCTGCGAGCAGATCGGCGACCCGGCTACCAGCAAGGGCCCGGTGGAGCGCCAGGTGGTGCGCATCATCACCCCGGGCACGATCAGCGACGAGGCGTTGCTCGACGAGCGTCGCGACAACCTGATTGCCGCCTTGCTCGGCGACGAGCGGCTGTTCGGCCTGGCGGTGCTGGACATCACCAGCGGCAATTTCACCGTGCAGGAGATCAAGGGCTGGGAGAACCTGCTGGCCGAGCTCGAGCGCATCAACCCGGTGGAGCTGCTGATCCCGGATGATTGGCCGCAGGGCCTGCCAGCGGAGAAGCGCCGTGGCGCACGGCGCCGCGCCCCGTGGGACTTCGACCGTGATTCGGCACGCAAGAGCCTTTGCCAGCAGTTCGCCACCCAGGACCTCAAGGGCTTTGGCTGCGACAAGCTGACCCTGGCCATCGGCGCCGCCGGCTGCCTGCTGAGCTATGCCAAGGAAACCCAACGCACCGCCCTGCCCCACCTGCGCAGCCTGCGCCACGAGCGCCTTGACGATACCGTCATCCTCGATGCCGCCAGCCGCCGCAACCTGGAGCTGGACATCAACCTGGCCGGTGGTCGCGACAACACCCTGCAATCGGTGATCGACCGCTGCCAGACCGCCATGGCCAGCCGCCTGCTGACCCGTTGGCTGAACCGTCCGCTGCGCGACCTGAAGGTGCTCAAGGCGCGCCAGGACTCGATCCGCTGCCTGCTCGACGGCTATCGCTTCGAAAAGCTGCAGCCGCAGCTCAAGGAAATCGGCGACATCGAGCGGATCCTCGCGCGCATCGGCCTGCGCAACGCCCGCCCGCGTGACCTGGCGCGCCTGCGCGACGCCCTCGGCGCCCTGCCCGAGCTGCAGAACGCCATGGCCGAACTGGAGGCACCGCACCTGGCGCGCCTGGCCGCGATCACCGGCACCTACCCGGAGCTGGCCGGCCTGCTGGAGCGGGCGATCATCGATAACCCGCCGGCGGTGATCCGCGACGGTGGCGTGCTCAAGACCGGCTACGACAGCGAACTGGACGAATTGCTGTCGATCAGCGAGAACGCCGGCCAGTTCCTCATCGACCTGGAAGCCCGCGAGAAGGCCCGCACGGGCCTGGCCAACCTCAAGGTCGGCTACAACCGCGTGCATGGCTATTTCATCGAGCTGCCGACCAAGCAGGCCGAACAGGCACCCGCCGACTATATCCGCCGGCAGACGCTCAAGGGCGCCGAACGTTTCATCACCCCCGAGCTGAAAACGTTCGAGGACAAGGCGCTGTCGGCCAAGAGCCGTGCCCTGGCGCGCGAGAAGATGCTCTACGATGCCTTGCTCGAAACCCTGATCGGGCACCTGGCGCCACTGCAGGACAGCGCCGCGGCGCTGGCCGAGCTGGATGTGCTGAGCAACCTGGGCGAACGCGCCCTGAACCTCGACCTGAACTGCCCAAGCTTCGTCGATGAGCCGTGCCTGCGCATCGAGCAGGGCCGCCACCCGGTCGTCGAGCAGGTGCTGACCACGCCATTCGTGGCCAACGACCTGGGCCTGGACGACAGCACGCGCATGCTGATCATCACCGGCCCGAACATGGGCGGTAAGTCCACCTACATGCGCCAGACCGCGCTGATCGTGCTGCTGGCGCACATCGGCAGCTTCGTCCCGGCAGCCGCCTGCGAGCTGTCGCCGGTGGACCGTATCTTTACCCGTATCGGCTCCAGCGACGACCTGGCCGGCGGGCGCTCGACCTTCATGGTCGAGATGAGCGAAACCGCCAACATCCTGCACAACGCCACCGACCGCAGCCTGGTGCTGATGGACGAAGTCGGCCGCGGCACCAGCACCTTCGATGGCCTGTCGCTGGCCTGGGCCGCCGCCGAGCGCCTGGCCCAGCTGCGCGCCTACACATTGTTCGCCACCCACTACTTCGAACTGACCGTGCTGCCGGACAGCGAGCCGCTGGTGGCCAACGTGCACCTGAATGCCACCGAACACAATGAACGCATCGTGTTCCTGCACCATGTGCTGCCGGGCCCCGCAAGCCAAAGCTACGGCCTGGCCGTGGCGCAACTGGCGGGCGTGCCGGCGGCGGTGATCCAGCGTGCCCGCGAGCACCTGGGCCGGTTGGAGACCACCAGCCTGCCCCATGAAGCGCCGGTTGCAACGCCGCGCGACAATACGCCTCACGTGCCGCACCAGAGCGACCTGTTCGCCAGCCTGCCACACCCGGCCATCGAGAAGCTGGGCAAGCTGGAGCTGGACGACATGACGCCGCGCCAAGCTATCGAAATGCTATATCAACTGAAAAACCTGTTATAACGGCCCACCGCGCAAGCTGGTAGAATCCGGCGCGGTTTGCGAAGGCTGCAGGTTATTAGCCTGGTCTGCAGCCAGCACCGTGAACCGCGCTGCCCTGGAAGGAAGGGCAAGCTGCCGTCGCCTGAGGAGAGAATTAGAAATGACCTTCGTCGTCACCGACAACTGCATCAAATGCAAGTACACCGACTGCGTGGAAGTCTGTCCGGTGGACTGCTTCTACGAAGGCCCGAACTTCCTGGTGATTCACCCGGACGAATGTATCGACTGTGCGCTGTGCGAGCCTGAGTGCCCGGCCCAGGCGATTTTCTCGGAAGACGAAGTGCCGTCCGGCATGGAGAACTTCATCGAGCTGAACGCCGAGCTGGCCGAAATCTGGCCGAACATCACCGAGAAGAAAGACGCCCTGGCGGACGCCGAAGAGTGGGATGGCAAGCCTGGCAAGATTGCCGATCTGGAGCGCTGACAGCGCCCAGGTACGAAAAAGGCCCGCGAGGGCCTTTTTTCATTTTCAGCAGACAAAAAAAGGGGCGGTTTGACCCGCCCACATTTTTTCCGTAGTCCCTGTATGTCCCAATCATCGTCCTGATGAATCGCGTCCCGCGATGTCCTTGGCCATCATCCGTGAGAGCCTGTGTCAGTCCGTAGACACAGTTCGAATACTAGCGATTCCCGGCCTTGGGACAAGCAACGAATATCTCAGGATGATTCAGGCGTAACATCTTCTGAAATTTATAAAAAACATATATTTCAAGTACTTGTAAAAATTACGCCACTGGAAACGACTTTGATTTACTGATCCCTACAGCAATCACTTACATGACGAGTAAGCGAATGCTTACACGCGATACTACGAGGGTGGCGAAATAAACACTTTTGCCGAGGGTGCTGCTGCCTCAATGCCGTCCTCGCCAATGGTCCAGCCCCAGCAGCACCAGCCCGATCGCCCAGAACCCTGCCAGCACCCCTGTTGCATTCATCAGTACCTGCCCATAGCCCAGCCGCGCCACATCGACGAACGGGTAGGGATACACCCCGATCTCATGCCCGCGCAGCAGCACGAAGGCAAAATACAGCATCGGGTACAGTGCCCAGGCTGCCAGATGCCAGAGCCGTAGCCGCCCCTTGGGCACCTCGAACCACCAGTACAGGATGAACAGCAGCGGCATCACGTCGTGCAGCAATTCGTCCGCCAGCCATTGCCAGCCCTGGGGTTGCCACAAGTGGCGCAGCAACAGGCTGTAGGCCAGCGTCACCAACACGATACTGGCCGCAACGCACGAACTGACCACCGGGGAAAGAAACCAGCGCCTGGCCGCCGACTCGCGACCAAACGCGGCATGGCTGAGCACCGTGGCCACCAGCGTGTTGCTGAGCACGGTGAAATAGCAGAACAGGTTGACCATCCCGCCGACCAGGCTGGCCTGCTCCTGCCAACGTGCCAGCAGTACAAGGTACAGCTGGATCGCCAGCCCCGCCCAGCCGAGCACAGCCGCCAGGGCAAGCCAAGGCCGGCGCGGCATCAGCCTTTGCGCTGCAGCTTCACGTACAGCTGCTCGACCTTCTCCCGTGCCCAGGGGGTCTTGCGCAGGAAGGTCAGGCTCGACTTGATCGTCGGATCGCTCTTGAAGCAGCGGATGTCGACGCGTTCGGCCAGACCCTGCCACTGATAGTGCGCCACCAGCTCGGTGAGGATCTGTTCGAGGGTCTTGCCGTGCAGCGCGTTATGGTTGGCCGTGCTCATGCAGTGCTCCAGGTTCGGGAAGGTGCGCACCTTACATGAGTGTAGGAGCGGATTCATCCGCGATGCGTTCGTCGACAAAACTGCGCCGTCCGGACAATCGAGCGCCGCCCACGCGGCGCATCGCGGATGAATCCGCTCCTACATTCGTTGCAACGTGCCGAACCTGATGGGCCATGGTTGCCCGCCGCGATTCAGAGGCTCCCAAGCGGCACGACCGGAGCACTGGACAAAAACCACTGGCAAGCACGGGAAGCCTTGTGCTGAAATAGTGATGTTATATTGTAACAACACAAAGAATCTGCCAAGGAACGCCACATCCCCATGCGTCACATGCCGCTGCACCTCTCCCCCCTTGCCGTCGCGCTCTGGCTGGCCTCGACTTCCAGCCAGGCCGTGGAACTGCAACCCCAGGTGATTACCGCCAACCCATTGGGCAACGCCCAACTGGCTGCCCCGAGCACCGTCCTTGAAGGCGACAACCTGCTGCAGCAGCAACAGGGCAGCCTCGGCGAGACCCTCAACAAACAGCCTGGTGTCGCCTCCACCTGGTTCGGCCCTGGCGCCAGCCGCCCGGTAATCCGCGGCCTGGACGGTGACCGCATTCGTATCCTGCGCAACGGCGTCGGTGCCCTGGACGCCTCGTCGCTGTCCTACGACCACGCCGTGCCGCTGGACCCGGTGACCGTCGAGCGGGTCGAGATCGTCCGCGGCCCGGCCGCCCTGCTCTACGGCGGCAACGCCATCGGTGGGGTGGTCAACACCTTCGACAACCGCATCCCCGACTCGCCCATTGAAGGCATCCATGGCGCGGGCGAACTGCGCTACGGCGGTGCCGACACCACGCGCAGCAGTGCGGGCAAACTGGAGGCCGGCAACGGCGCCTTCGCCCTGCACCTGGATGCCAACAGCCGCCAGTTCAACGACCTGCGCATCCCCGGCTATGCCCGCAGCTCGAAGGTGCGCGACGCCGACGAGCCCGGCAGCAAGCACCGCCTGAAAAACAGCGACGGACGCCAGGACGGCGGCGCGATCGGTGGTTCCTATCATTGGGATCACGGCTATACCGGCCTGTCCTACAGCCGCTATGACAGCAACTACGGCTCGGTAGCCGAGCCCGGCGTGCGCCTGGACATGCAGCAGGACCACTACGGCTTCGCCTCGGAACTGCGCGACCTGGACGGACCATTCAGCTCGGTGAAGGTCGATGCCGGCTACACCGACTACCAGCACCGTGAAATCGAAAGCGGTGACGTGCACACCACCTTCAAGAACAAGGGCTACGAAGCGCGCATCGAGGCCCGCCACCAGCCGCTGGGGCCGGTCGAGGGCGTGATCGGTGCCCAGGTCAGCCGCAACGAGTTCTCCGCACTGGGCGAGGAAGCCTTTGTCCCGCACACCGACACCGACAGCCTGGCGCTGTTCCTGCTCGAGCAATGGCAGGCCACCGAGCGCCTGAACCTGAGCCTGGGCGCGCGCATGGAACACACCCGGGTCGATCCGGATGCCAAGGGCAACGAAACCTTTGCCGGAGCCGACAGCGCCAGCAGCTTCAATGCCTTCAGTCTGTCATCGGGCGCGGTGTACCAGCTCGACCCGATCTGGTCGCTGGCCGCCAACCTCGGCTACACCGAGCGCGCGCCAACTTTCTACGAGCTGTATGCCAACGGCGCCCACGTGGCGACCGGCGCCTACGAGATCGGTGACCCGAACCTGAACAAGGAAAAGGCCATCTCCGGCGACCTGGCTCTGCGCTTCGACAACGGCACCCACAAGGGCAGCGTCGGTGTGTTCTACAGCCATTTTCGCAACTACATCGGCCTGATCGGCACCGGCAACCTGCGTGAAGGCCATGATCACGACCATGGCGACGATCATGACCACGACCATGATCACGATCACGGTGATATCCCCGAGTATGCCTACCAGGGTGTGCGCGCACGCTTCTACGGTATCGAGGCCCAGGACCGCTGGAAGTTGCTGGAAAATCGCTACGGCAGCTTCGCCCTGGAACTGTCCGGCGACTACACCCGGGCCAAGAACCTCGACAGCGGCGAGCCGCTGCCGCGTATCGCACCGCTGCGCCTGAACAGCGGCCTGGTCTGGGAACTGGATCGCTGGCAAGCGCGGGTCGATGTACAGCATGCCGCGTCGCAACGGCGCAAACCGGCCAACGAAACCGGCACCGACGGCTACACCACCCTTGGCGCAAGCCTGGGGTATCGCTTCGACATCGGCCAGAGTGAATGGCTGGCGTTCGTGCGCGGCGAGAACCTCACCGACCAGACCGTGCGCTATGCCAGCTCGATCCTGCGCGATATCGCGCCGGCGCCGGGGCGTAGTGTGCAGGTTGGCTTGCGCACCTCGTTCTGACGGCATCGCGGGCAAGCCCACTCCCACGCTGGGGGGCGGGCTTGCCCCGCGATGGGGAAGGTGACTGTTACGCCATCAGCAACAATCCCCTGCGACATTTTGTCTTTTTTTCTTACAACTTCCCCTATATCCTCCCCGCCGCAAGCTGAATCGCTTCATCGTTCCTCAAACGCAGCCATTTCCCTTCGATGCTTTCACGCCTCGTTGCGCTTGCCGTTTCCTCAACAATCAAAAGATAGCGCTATCTCATGCTCCAGCTGCCCAATACCCGTTACTCCGGCCTCGCCCTCGCCACCCTCCTCGGTGCCCTGTCCCCTGCCACCAGTGCCAGCGAAATGTTCGCCAAGGACTCGAAGTGGATGCTCGGCGACTGGGGCGGTACCCGCAGCGAACTGCTGGAGAAGGGCTACGACTTCACCCTCGGCTACACCGGCGAGATGGGCAGCAACCTGCACGGCGGCTACAGCCACGACCGCGCCGCACGCTACAGCGACCAGTTCACCTTCGGCGTGAACATGGACCTGCAGAAGATCCTCGGCTGGCACGACACCGAGATGCAGTTGACCGTCACCGAACGCCACGGCAACAACATCAGCAACGACCGCATCAACGACCCGCGCGTCGGCGGCTTCACCTCGGCCCAGGAAGTCTGGGGCCGTGGCCAGACCTGGCGACTGACGCAGATGTGGATCAAGCAGAAATACTTCGATGGCGCGCTGGACGTGAAATTCGGCCGCTTCGGCGAAGGCGAGGACTTCAACAGCTTCCCCTGCGACTTCCAGAACCTGGCGTTCTGCGGCTCGCAGGTGGGCAACTGGGCCGGCGGCATCTGGTACAACTGGCCGGTCAGCCAGTGGGCCCTGCGCGTGCGCTACAACCTCAATGACGCGCTCTACGCCCAGGTTGGGGTGTTCGAACAGAACCCCTCTAACCTCGAGAGCGGCAACGGCTTCAAGCTCAGCGGCAGCGGCACCCAGGGCGCGGTGATGCCGATCGAACTGGTCTGGAGCCCACGGGTCAATGGCCTGAAAGGGGAATATCGCGCCGGCTACTACTACAGTAATGCCAAGGCACAGGATGTACTCAAGGACAGCAACGGTACGCCGGCCGCCATCAGCGACGCCGCCTATCGCAGCAGCTCCAGCAAGCACGGTCTGTGGCTCGGCGCCCAGCAGCAGGTGACCGCGCTGGCCTCCGACCAGTCGCGCGGCCTGAGCCTGTTCGCCAACGCCACGGTGCACGACAAGAAGACCAATGCCATCGACAACTATGTGCAGGCAGGTGTGGTTTACAAAGGGCCGTTCGATGCCCGCGCCAAGGACGACATCGGTTTCGCCCTGGCCCGCGTGCACGTCAACCCCGGCTACCGCAAGAACGCCCGCCTCATCAACCAGGCAAACAGCCTGGACAACTACGACAACCCCGGCTTCCTGCCCGTGCAGGACACCGAGTACAGCGCCGAACTCTATTACGGCATCCACCTGGCCGACTGGCTCACCGTACGCCCGAACCTGCAGTACATCCGCCATCCGGGCGGGGTGTCGCGGGTCGACGACGCGTTGATCGGCGGCCTGAAGATCCAGAGCAGTTTCTAACCCGACCCTTTCACACTACGGAGAACAGACGATGAGCACTGACGGTGCCAAGAATGGAACCCGCTGGCTACCGCGCCTGATGGGCGTGCTGCTGCTGCTGATGGGCCTGGCCCTGCTGGCCGGCGGCATCAAGCTGAGCCAGCTGGGCGGCTCGCTTTACTACCTGATTGCCGGTATCGGCTTCGCCCTGTCCGGCATCCTGCTGCTGGCCAAGCGTCGCATCGCCCTGGGCCTGTATGGCCTGGTACTGCTGGGCAGCACCGCCTGGGCGCTGCAGGAAGTGGGCCTTGACTGGTGGCAGTTGGTACCGCGCCTGGCCATCTGGTTCGCCATCGGCGTGGTCCTGCTGCTGCCGTGGGCGCGCCGCCCACTGGTGGGCCCTGCATCGAAGGTCAACACTGCCCTGCTCAGCGTCGCCGTGGTCGCCTCCGGCGCCACCGCCCTGGCCAGCCAGTTCACCCACCCGGGCGAGATCCGTGGCGAGTTCACCCGCGACAACAGCGAAATGGGCAGCGCCGCCCCGGCCATGCCCGACGGTGAATGGCAGGCCTACGGCCGCACCGAGCATGGCGACCGCTACTCGCCGCTGCGCCAGATCACCCCGCAGAACGCCTACCGCCTGGAAGAGGCCTGGCGCATCCGCACCGGCGACCTGCCGACCGAGAACGACCCGGTGGAGCTGACCAACCAGAACACGCCGCTGAAGGTCAACGGCATGCTCTACGCCTGCACCGCCCACAGCCGCCTGCTGGCGCTTGACCCGGACACCGGCGCCGAGATCTGGCGCTACGACCCGCAGGTCAAGAGCCCCACCGGCACCTTCAAGGGCTTCGCCCACATGACTTGCCGCGGCGTCTCGTACTATGACGAGAACAGCTACGTCAGCCGCGATGGCAGCCCCGCGCCGAAGATCACCGACGCAGGCCTTGCCGTGGCTCAGGCCTGCCCGCGCCGCCTCTACCTGCCCACCGCCGACGCCCGCCTGATCGCTATCAACGCCGACACCGGCAAGGTCTGCGAAGGCTTCGCCAACCAGGGCGTGATCGATCTGACCCGTGGCATCGGCCCGTTCACCGCCGGTGGCTACTACTCAACCTCGCCGGCCGCGATCACCCGCAGCCTGGTGATCATTGGCGGCCATGTGACCGACAACGAATCGACCAACGAACCGTCCGGCGTAATCCGCGCCTACGACGTGCACGACGGCCATCTGGTGTGGAACTGGGACAGCAACAACCCCGAAGACACCAAGCCCCTGGCCGACGGCAAGTTCTACAGCCGCAACTCGGCCAACATGTGGTCGATCGCCAGCGTCGACGAAGACCTCGGCATGATCTACCTGCCGCTGGGCAACCAGACGCCCGACCAGTGGGGTGCCGACCGCACCCCCGGCGCCGAAAAGTACAGCGCCGGCATCGTCGCCCTGGACCTGGCCACCGGCAAGGCGCGCTGGAACTACCAGTTCACCCACCATGACCTGTGGGACATGGACGTCGGCAGCCAGCCCACCCTGGTGCACCTGAAGACCGACGACGGCGTCAAGCCGGCGGTCATCGTGCCGACCAAACAAGGCAGCCTGTACGTGCTCGACCGCCGCGACGGTACGCCGATCGTGCCGATCCGCGAGATCCCGGTCCCCCAAGGCGCGGTCAAGGGCGACCACACCGCACCGACCCAGGCCCGTTCCGACCTCAACCTGCTCGGCCCTGACCTGACCGAACAGGCCATGTGGGGCGCCACGCCGTTCGACCAGATGCTCTGCCGCATCCAGTTCCGCAGCCTGCGCTACGAAGGCCAGTACACCCCGCCCTCCGAGCAGGGCAGCCTGGTCTACCCGGGCAACGTCGGCGTGTTCAACTGGGGCAGCGTCTCGGTCGACCCGGTGCGCCAGATCCTCTTCACCTCGCCGAACTACATGGCTTTCGTGTCGAAGATGGTCCCACGCGAGCAGGTCGCAGAAGGCAGCAAGCGCGAAAGCGAGACCAGCGGCGTGCAGCCGAACACCGGTGCGCCGTACGCCGTGACCATGCATCCGTTCATGTCGCCGCTGGGCATTCCGTGCCAGGCGCCGGCCTGGGGCTACGTGGCAGCCATCGACCTGTTCACCAACAAAGTGGTGTGGAAGCACAAGAACGGCACCACCCGTGACAGCACCCCGGTACCGATCGGCATGCCGGTGGGCGTGCCAAGCATGGGGGGCTCGATCGTCACTGCCGGCGGTGTCGGCTTCCTCAGCGGCACCCTGGACCAGTACCTGCGCGCCTACGACGTGAAGAACGGCCAGGAGCTGTGGAAGGCTCGCCTGCCGGCAGGCGGCCAGGCCACGCCAATGAGCTACACCGGCAAGGATGGCAAGCAGTACGTGCTGGTGACTGCAGGCGGCCATGGCTCGCTGGGCACGAAAATGGGCGACTACATCATCGCTTACAAATTGGCTGAGTAAGCGTCACGCCTGTCGCGGGGCAAGCCCGCTCCCATCGAGGGAGCGGGCTTGCCCCGCTATTGTTTCCCTCCGCAGTTCTCCCCCCTTCGTCTACCATTGAAACCTGCCAACCACCGCCCCATCTAAGCACCATAGCCATTCACGCAGGTGCCCCATGAGCGACCAGCAGGATTTCCCGGAACACCCCGACGAACACAGCGAAGTCGAACATCTCGATCCCGCGACCGCCCCCGGTCACCATCTCGCCCTGCCCGGCCAGCAACTGCCGGACAAGGTCTACGTGATCCCGATCCACAACCGCCCGTTCTTCCCCGCGCAAGTGCTGCCGGTGATCGTCAATGAAGAACCCTGGGCCGAAACCCTCGATCTGGTCGCCAAGACCCCGCACCACTCCCTGGCGCTGTTCTTCATGGACACCCCACCGGAAGACCACCGCCACTTCGACACCAAGGCCCTGCCCGAATACGGCACCCTGGTGAAGGTCCACCACGCCAGCCGCGAAGGCGGCAAGCTGCAGTTCGTCGCCCAGGGCCTGACCCGCGTGCGCATCCGCACCTGGCTCAAGCACCACCGCCCGCCCTACCTGGTGGAGGTCGACTACCCACGCCAGCCGACGGAGCCCACCGACGAAGTGAAGGCCTACGGCATGGCCCTGATCAACGCGATCAAGGAATTGTTGCCGCTCAACCCGCTGTACAGCGAGGAACTGAAGAACTACCTCAACCGCTTCAGCCCCAACGATCCGTCGCCACTGACCGACTTCGCCGCCGCCCTCACCTCGGCCACCGGCAACCAGCTGCAGGAAGTGCTCGATTGCGTGCCCATGCTCAAGCGCATGGAAAAGGTCCTGCCGATGCTACGCAAGGAGGTCGAGGTCGCCCGCCTGCAGAACGAGATCTCCGCCGAGGTGAACCGCCAGATCGGCGAGCACCAACGCGAATTCTTCCTCAAGGAACAGCTCAAGGTCATCCAGCAGGAGCTGGGCCTGACCAAGGACGACCGCAGCGCCGACGTGGAGCAGTTCCAACAGCGCCTGGTGGGCAAGACCCTGCCCGAGCAAGCGAAAAAACGCATCGACGAGGAGATGGGCAAGCTGGCGATCCTCGAAACCGGCTCGCCGGAGTATGCCGTCACCCGCAACTACCTGGAGTGGGCCACCGCGCTGCCCTGGGGTGTGTACGGCAAGGACAAGCTCGACCTCAAGCACGCGCGCAAGGTACTCGACCGCCACCACGCCGGGCTCGACGACATCAAGGAACGCATTCTCGAGTTCCTTGCCGTCGGCGCCTGGAAGGGTGAGATCAGCGGCTCCATCGTGCTGCTGGTGGGTCCGCCCGGGGTAGGCAAGACCAGCATCGGCAAGTCCATCGCCGAATCCCTGGGCCGGCCGTTCTACCGTTTCAGCGTCGGCGGCATGCGTGACGAGGCCGAGATCAAGGGCCACCGCCGCACCTACATCGGCGCCCAGCCGGGCAAGCTGGTGCAGGCTCTGAAGGAGGTCGAGGTGATGAACCCGGTGATCATGCTCGACGAGATCGACAAGATGGGCCAGAGCTACCAGGGCGACCCGGCCTCGGCGCTGCTGGAAACCCTCGACCCGGAACAGAATGTCGACTTCCTCGACCACTACCTGGACCTGCGCCTGGACCTGTCCAAGGTGCTGTTCGTCTGCACCGCCAACACCCTGGACTCGATCCCCGGCCCCTTGCTCGACCGCATGGAAGTGATCCGCCTTTCCGGCTACATCACCGAAGAGAAGCTGGCCATCGCCAAGCGCCACCTATGGCCCAAGCAGCTGGACAAGGCCGGCGTGGCCAAGACCAGCCTGAGCATCAACGACGCCGCGCTGCGCGCGGTGATCGAGGGCTATGCCCGCGAAGCCGGTGTGCGCCAGCTGGAGAAACAGCTGGGCAAGCTGGTGCGCAAGTCGGTGGTCAAACTGCTGGAAGACCCGGACGCCAAGCTCAAGATTGCCGCCAAGGACCTCGAGCCCGCCCTGGGCATGCCGGTGTTCCGCAGCGAGCAGGTGCTGGCCGGCAAGGGCGTTATCACCGGCCTTGCCTGGACCAGCATGGGCGGCGCCACCCTGCCGATCGAGGCCACCCACATCCACAGCCTCAACCGCGGTCTCAAGCTCACCGGGCAGTTGGGTGACGTGATGAAGGAGTCGGCGGAGATCGCATACAGCTTCATCAGCTCGAACCTCAAGCAGTTCGGTGGCACGCCCGGCTACTTCAACGAGGCGTTCATTCACCTGCACGTGCCCGAGGGCGCAACCCCCAAGGATGGCCCCAGCGCCGGCGTGACCATGGCCAGTGCCTTGCTGTCGCTGGCTCGCGACCAGCCGCCGAAGAAAGGCGTGGCCATGACCGGCGAGCTGACCCTGACCGGCCAGGTTCTGCCGATCGGCGGGGTCCGCGAGAAAGTGATCGCCGCGCGGCGACAGAAGATCTTCGAACTGATTCTGCCGGAGGCCAACCGTGGCGATTTCGAAGAACTGCCCGAGTATCTGAAGGACGGGCTGAGCGTGCACTTTGCCAAGCGCTTTGCCGACGTGGCGAAAGTGCTGTTCTGACAGCCCGTCATCGCGGGGCCAGCCCGCTCCCACGCATACGCTGAGGGAGCGGGCTGGCCCCGCGATGAATCCGCCACCACCACACAAACTTCCGACAGCTTCGGTTATCCTCAGGCCATTCCAGCTTCAGGAGCCAACATGTCCCTCCCTCGCCTGCTCGTCCCCGCCGCCCTGGCCCTGCTCACCGCCTGCGTCCAGCAACCGCAACGCACCGTCGAACTGGACGGCGAAAGCGAATGCCCCAAGCGCCTGCAGGTCGGCCAGACCCTGACCCTCACCTTGCCAAGCAACCCCACCACCGGCTACCGCTGGCTGGTGCAGAACCCGGCTTCGGAGATCCTGCGCAGCCTCGGCCCTGAGGTGTACAGCTCTCCGGAGCAAGCCGGCATCGTCGGCAGCGGCGGCCTCTCCAGCTGGCGCTTCCAGGCCAAGGCCGCTGGTGAGGGCCACCTGATCCTGGTCTACCAGCAGCCCTGGGCCCCGGAAGTACGTCCCGTACAGACCTTCGATTGCGCCATTCGGGTCAACTGAGCGCACGGCGCCGGTCAGCCAGTCATGCAAGCTTGCCGTGGTTTGGCTAGAATGCCGCCCCTGTAGATTGCCAGCCGCCTGGACCCACCGTGAGCAAACAACCCGACCGCCTATTCGCCCAACCCCTGGAGCAGGTGCCCGACTTCGTCTTCAACGAAGACGTGGTGCAGGTGTTCCCGGACATGATCAAGCGCTCGGTGCCCGGTTACCCGACCATCGTCGAGAACCTCGGCGTGCTTGCCGCGCGCTTCGCCCAACCCAACTCCGCGCTGTACGACCTCGGCGCCTCGCTGGGCGCAGTGACCCAGGCGCTGCGTCGCCATGTGCGCGCAGACGGCTGCCGGGTGATCGCGGTGGACAACTCGGCGGCCATGGTCGAGCGCTGCCGACAGTACCTCACAGCCCAGGACTCGATGTTCCAGGAGTTGCTGCCGGCGCAGGTGCTGGAGGCCGATATTCTGGCCCTGCCCTTCGAGCCGGTCTCGGTCGTGGCAATGAACTTCACCCTGCAGTTCGTCGCCCCCGAACAGCGACTGGACCTGCTTGCCCGCATCCGCCAGGCACTTTTGCCGGGCGGCGCGTTGATTCTCTCGGAGAAACTGCGCTTCACCGACGCCCAGGAGCAGGAACTGCTCAACGAACTGCACCTGGACTTCAAGCGTGCCAATGGCTACAGCGAACTGGAAATCGCCCAGAAACGCAGCGCCATCGAGAACGTGATGAAACCCGACACCCTGGAAACCCATGAAGCGCGCCTGCGCGCCGCCGGCTTCTCCAAGGTCGTGCCCTGGTTCCAATGCCTCAACTTTGCCTCGCTGATAGCCCTGCCATGATCGATCTGTCCCCCCTTGTCCGCCGCCTGGCGGGCACACCCCTTGCCACCTGGTCCCAAGGCCTGCAGGCGCAACTCGAGAGCAAGCTGGAAAAAGGCCACGGCGACCTCGATCGCTGGCGCGGCGCCCTCGAGGCACTGCCGCGACTGACCCCAAGCGAAATCGACCTGGTCGACGGCCTGCGCCTGGACTGCGCCTGCGACGATGCCACCCGGGCGCAGATGCGCCAGGCGCTGATGGGCCTGTCGCCCTGGCGCAAGGGCCCGTTCGACCTGTTCGGCGTGCATGTCGATACCGAATGGCGCTCGGACTGGAAATGGTCGCGGGTCGGCCCGCACCTGGATCTCAAGGGCAAACGCGTGCTCGACGTGGGTTGCGGTAACGGCTACTACCAGTGGCGCATGCTCGGTGCCGGCGCCGACATGGTCGTCGGCGTGGACCCCAACTGGTTGTTCTTCTGCCAGTTCCAGGCCGTGCAGCAGTACCTGCCGGACCTGCCGGCGTGGCACCTGCCGTTCGCCCTCGAAGAACTGCCGGCCAACCTCGAAGGTTTCGACACCGTATTCTCCATGGGCGTGTTCTACCACCGCCGCTCGCCCATCGAGCATTTGCTGGCGCTCAAGGATTGCCTGGTCAAGGGTGGCGAGCTGGTACTGGAAACCCTGGTGATCGAGGGCGACGAAAACCAGGTGCTGGTGCCCGAGGACCGCTACGCGCAGATGCGCAACGTATGGTTCCTGCCGTCGGTGCCAGCCCTGGAGCGCTGGCTGCGCCGCGCCGGCTTCAGCGATGTGCGCTGCGTCGATGTCAGCGTCACCAGCGTCGAGGAACAACGCAGCACCGAGTGGATGCGCTACCAGTCGCTTGGCGATTTCCTCGCCCCCAATGACCACGGCAAGACCATTGAAGGCCTGCCGGCGCCACGCCGCGCCACATTGCTGGCGCGTAAATAAAAAAGGCGCCCATTCGGGCGCCCAGGCTCACCTGCGCCGAGGAGCTGTCGCGGCGCAGGCGTGTGGTGCTCAATCCTTGGCCAGCTCGCGGGCCTTCTCTTCGGCCTTGCGCTCACGCTCGGCCACGGCCTGCTGCTTGTCGCCATGCAGACGCGCCTGGTCCTCGCGGAAGGCTTGCCAGAATTGCTTGGAACGCTCCGCGCCACCCTCGGCGAAAACGTTGGTGCTGCCCAGGGCGAGGATCGCCAGCAGCAAGTACTTGGTCAGGTTCATCGTGCTTGCCTCGTGATAACCGTTTCGACAGGGCCATCATGGCAAGGCGCAGCTAACAGCAAGGTGAGGCGGACATTACAGTCCTGAAATCCCCACAGATACGCGTGGCAGCGGGCTTGCCCCGCGATGACGACAAGCCTGTCGCCCATATGACCTGCAGATTACAAATCAGCAATCCTCCTCTTATCGCCATTCGCATCCAGTAACATCCTCGCCGCTTGACCCTGATGTCACTACAGGGTCGAGAATCGCCCCTTTCCACACAGAGCCCGACCATGCGCCTACTGATCATCGAGGACGAACCCCGTACCGCTGACTACCTGCAGCAAGGCCTGCGCGAAAACGGCTATGTGGTCGACTGCGCCTACACCGGCACCGACGGCCTGCACTTGGCCCGCCAGCAGCCCTACGACCTGGTGATCCTCGACGTCAACTTGCCCGGGCTCGATGGCTGGGGCGTACTACAGCGCCTGCGCGCCGAGTCGTCCACGCGGATCATGATGCTCACCGCCCACGGCCGGCTCGCCGATCGGGTCAAGGGGCTGGACCTCGGCGCGGACGACTACCTGCTAAAGCCGTTCGAATTCCCTGAACTGCTGGCGCGTATCCGCAGCCTGCTCCGGCGCAACGACCAGCGCCTGCAGCCGAGCACATTGAAGGTCGCCGACCTCGAGCTCGACCCCGGCCGACACCGCGCCTGGCGTAACGGCCAGCGCATCGATCTGACGGCGAAGGAGTTCGCCTTGCTGCACCTGTTGATGCGCCAGAGCGGCGAAGTGCTGTCACGTACCCAGATCATCTCGCTGGTGTGGGACATGAACTTCGACTGCGACACCAACGTGGTGGAGGTATCGATCCGCCGCCTGCGGGCGAAGATCGACGACCCCTTCGACGACAAGCTGATCCATACCCTGCGCGGCGTCGGCTACGTGCTCGAGGCGCGGGCGTGAAGCGCCCCAGCCTGTCGTTGCGCCTGGGCCTGGGCGTCACCCTGCTGGGCGCGGCGCTGGTGCTGCTGCTGGCGTGCCTGGCGGTATTCGCCCTCGACCATGAACTCGATAGCCGGGCACGCAAGGACCTGACGCGCAAGATGCAGCAGGTCGAGCACAACCTGCGGGTGGACCTGCGCAGTGATGACCTCAGCGCCCGGGCCCACCCCCTGCTCGACCTGGTCATGGGCCATGACAACCTCAGCCTCAGCGTGCTGGCCGTCAATGGCCGTCATCCAGCGCTGCTCAGCCTTGGCCCGGCCATGCAGTCCCAGCACTTGCTGAACCTCGAAGCGGACGAACGGCTGACCTTCCATGCCTGGCGCGACGACGGCGACAATCAGATCCTCACCGCCAGCCGCTTGATGCGCCTGCGCGACGACACCCCGGTAAAAGTGTTGATGTCACTCAACCGCAGCGATGACAACAGCCTGCTGCAAGCCTACCTGCACTCGACCCTGCTGGCCCTGCCGCTGCTGCTGGTGCTGATCGGCATCGCCGCCTGGAAACTGGTGCAGCGCGGCCTGCGCCCGTTGCGGCACTTTCGCCGGATCGCCGGGCAGGTTTCGGCCCAGGACCTGGCACACCGCCTGCCCGACCAAGGTCTGCCCAGTGAGTTGGCCGACCTGGCGCGCGCCATCAACGTCATGCTCGACCGGCTCGACCAGGGCGTGCGCCAACTGTCGCAGTTCTCCGACGACCTGGCCCACGAGCTGCGCACGCCCATCGGCAACCTGATGGGCAAGGCCCAGGTGACCCTGGCCCGCGAGCGTGACGGCGACAAGTACCGCGAAGCGCTCGAAGACAGCGTCGAGGAACTGACCCGCCTCAACCGCATCATCAACGACATGCTGTTCCTCGCCCAGGTCAGCCAGCCGCAGACCCAGGTTGCCCTGACGCCACTGACGTTGGCGGACGAAGTGGCCCGGGTGAGTGAACTGTTCGCCTTCAGTGCCGAGCTCAAGGGCATTTCCCTGCACCTGCAAGGCTGGGGCACGGCTTTGGTGGACCGGTTGATGTTCCAGCGGGCGCTGTCGAACCTGCTGAGCAATGCGATTCGCCATGCCCCAGAGGGCAAGCCGGTCGCCGTGGGTATCGAGCGGCTGGGCAACGAGATTGCCGTGTGGGTACAGAATCAGGGCACGGGAATAGACGAGACGCACCTGCCGCACCTGTTCGAACGCTTTTACCGGGCAGGAGCCGGGCGTTCACGGCTGGAGGGCGGAACCGGGCTGGGGTTGGCGATCGTCAAGTCGATCATGCAATTGCATGGGGGGCGGGTCGAGGTCACGAGCCAGGTCGAAGGGCCGACGCGGTTCACCTTGGTATTCAAGGCCGAGTAAAGCTATCGCGGGGCAAGCCCGCTCCCACAGAAGCTCCAGCAAGCCTGTGGGAGGGACTTACCTCGCGATTGACTCAGCGCGAAGCGGCGACGATCAGCGCTTTCATCTCGGCCACCGCGGCCTTGAAGCCGACGAACAGCGCATGGGCCACCAGCGCATGGCCAATGTTCAGCTCGTTGATGCCCTTGATCGCGGCCACGGCCTCGACGTTGTGGTAATGCAGGCCATGACCGGCATTGACGATCAAGCCTTGACCAACCCCAAACGCCACGCCATCGACGATGCGCTTGAGTTCCTCGGCGACTTCGGTCGGCGTCTCGGCATCGGCGTAACGGCCGGTGTGCAACTCGATGGCCGGGGCGCCGACACGGCGCGAGGCCTCGATCTGCCGCTCGTCGGCATCGATGAACAGCGACACCTCGGCACCGGTGCGCGACAGGCGTTCGATAGCCGCCTTGATCCGCGCCTCCTGGCCAGCGACGTCAAGGCCGCCTTCGGTGGTCAGTTCCTGGCGGGTTTCCGGCACCAGGCAGATATGCGCCGGGCGGATCTTCTCGGCGAAGGCCATCATCTCTTCGGTGACGCCCATCTCGAAGTTCATGCGGGTCTGCAGCACGTCCTTGAGCAGCAGCACGTCGCGCTCCTGAATGTGCCGGCGGTCTTCGCGCAGGTGCACGGTGATGCCGTCGGCACCCGCTTCCTCGGCGTCCAGGGCGGCCTTGACCGGGTCTGGATAGCGGGTGCCCCGGGCCTGGCGCAGGGTCGCCACGTGGTCGATGTTGACGCCGAGAAGCATGCGGTTGCTGTGAGTCACGAAGGGGCACTCCTGAAAGTTGAGGGCCACAGCATACGTCGTGCTCAGCGCTTGCGAAACAGTTCCCGGCTGACCAATGGCTTGGGCCCCAAGTGGACCGCCAGTGCCTGGCGCATCAAGCGCTTGGCGGCAAGCAAGGCGCCAGGCGCCTCCCAGTCGGCCTGGGCCAGGGCCAGCAGTTCGCCGCCCTTGAACAAACCGGGCTGGAACAGTTCGACCCGCTCAAGGCCCGCATCCACCTGCAGGCGATAAAGGCCTTCGGCGACCACAGGGCTGTCGTTGACGTCATGGTCCAGGGTGAAGGCATAACCCAGCTCATCCAGCAGGCGCCATTCGAAGGAGCGCAACAGCGGCTCCAGCGCACGCCCGGCGGCCAGGGCCTGCAAGGTCAGGGTGTAGTGCTCGAACAGCGCCGGATGCGGCGCCTCGGCGGGCAGCAGGCGCATCAGCAGTTCGTTGAGGTACAACCCGCTGAACAGCGCGTCGCCGTGCAACCAGGCGGCAATACCGACGGCATCCAGACGGCCGACGTTCTTCAACTCGCCGCGCCCGCGCAGCTCCACCTCCAGCGGCACGAACGGCCGCACCAGGCTACCGCCCTTGCCCCGCGCCCGGCGCAGCACGGCGCGTACCTTGCCTTGCGGGGTAAGAAAGTCCACCAGCGCACTGGTTTCCTTGTAGGCGCGGCTGTGCAGCACGTAGGCCGGCTGGGGGGTGGGTTGTTCCATCACAGACCACTCGATATCGGACATGACTGTGGGAGCGGCGTTGAGGGGCCCGACTTGCCCCGCGTTCACCATCGCGAGGCAAGTCGGGCCGCCGCATCGCCGCTCCCACAGGAGCAGAGGCAGTGCCGCCGAAGGGTTTACAGGTCGCCGTAACCCAGCGAACGCAGGGCGCGCTCGTCGTCGGACCAGCCGCCCTTCACCTTGACCCACAGGTTGAGCATGACCTTGGAGTCGAACAGTACTTCCATGTCCTTGCGCGCCTCGGAGCCGATGCGCTTGATGCGCTCGCCCTTGTCGCCAATGATGATCTTCTTCTGGCCATCGCGTTCAACCAGGATCAGCGCATGGATGTGCAGCACATGGCCCTGCTGCTTGAACTCCTCGATCTCCACGGTGATCTGGTACGGCAGCTCGGCACCGAGCTGACGCATGATCTTCTCGCGCACCAGCTCGGCGGCCAGGAAGCGGCTGCTGCGGTCGGTGATCTGGTCTTCGGGGAAGAAGTGTTCGTTCTCGGGCAGGTGCTTGGCGATCTGGGCTTCCAGCGCTTCGAGGTTGTGCCCCTGCTGCGCGGAAATCGGCATCACTTCGGCGTTCGGCAGCTGCTCTTGCAGCCATTGCAGATGCGGGATCAGCTCGGCCTTCTCTTCCATGCGGTCGGTTTTGTTGACCGCGATGATCAACGGGCCGGTCACGTACTGCACGCGCTCCAGCACCAACTGGTCCTCGTCGGTCCACTTGGTGCGGTCGACCACGAAGATCACCACGTCGACGTCCTTCAAGGCTGCCGAGGCGTTGCGGTTCATGTAGCGGTTCAGCGCCTTGTCGTTGGCCTTGTGCATGCCGGGGGTGTCGACGTAGATCGCCTGCACGTCACCCTCGGTCTTGATGCCGAGCATGTTATGGCGGGTGGTCTGCGGCTTGCGCGAGGTGATCGCCAGCTTCTGGCCGAGGATGTGGTTGAGCAGCGTGGACTTGCCCACGTTGGGGCGACCGACGATGGCCACATAGCCGCAGCGGGTCGAAGTATTCTCAGTCATTGCCATTCTCCACGCCCAGGGCGATCAATGCGGCGGCGGCGGCGACCTGCTCGGCGATACGCCGGCTCACGCCCTGGCCGCGGCTTTTCTTGTTCAGCAGGACCACTTCACATTCGACGAAGAAGGTCCGGCAGTGCGGTTCGCCCTGGATATCCACCACTTCGTAACGTGGCAACTCGCAGGCACGCGACTGCAGGAACTCCTGCAGGCGCGTCTTGGGGTCCTTGTTGGTGTCGACCAGGGTCAGGCCATCGAACTCGTCGGTCAGCCAGGCGAGGATTCGCTCGCGTGCGGTCTGCATGTCGGCGTCCTGGTAGATCGCCCCGATCAGGGCCTCGAGGGCGTCGGCAAGAATCGACTCGCGACGGAAACCACCGCTCTTCAGCTCGCCCGAGCCCAGGCGCAGGTATTCGCCCAGGTCGAAGCCGCGGGCCAGCCGCGCCAGGGTCTCGCCCTTGACCAGACGGGCGCGAAGACGCGACAACTGGCCTTCACGCGCCTGCGGGAAGCGCTCGAACAGCGCCTCGCCGACCACGAAGTTGAGGATGGCATCGCCCAGGAACTCCAGGCGCTCGTTATTGCGCCCGGCGTAGCTGCGATGGGTCAGGGCCAGCAGCATCTGGTCCTGATTCTTGAAGGTATAGCCGAGCTTGCGCTCCAGGCGTGCAAGGGAACCACTCATGGGGCGACCCCGGCAATGTTCAACGCGTTGTTCAAATCAACATCCTGAAAGACGGTTTGACTGTGGTCAGACGCCGGCACGGCGAAAGCCTCGTTCCCTGAGAACACAGCCTATGTCAGAAATGCAATCGGCGCCGTCCATGGACAGCGCCGTCGTTACTCAATGGATCAGCCCGACCCGCGACAGGTTCGGGAAGTGGCTGAGTTTCGGCTCTGGCCAGCTCATCCAGACCGCAAAGGCCTTGCCGACGATATTCCGGTCCGGAACCATGCCGTGCAGTTCCTTGGGAATGTTCGGATCATCCCAGAAACGGCTGTCGTTGGAGTTGTCGCGGTTGTCACCCATCATGAAGTAGTGACCGGCCGGCACGGTCCACTGCTGGTCCGGCGGCATGCGATAGCGGGTCATTTCCTTGCGGATCAGGTGCTCGGCTTCACCGAGCTTTTCCTTGTACAGCTCGGCGCTGCCCAGGGTGCCCGGCTCGCTGCCGACCAGCTGCTCGGCAATCGCCTGGCCATTGACGAACAGCCGCTTGTCGGCGGTGTAGCGGATCACGTCGCCCGGCAGGCCGACCACACGCTTGATGTAGTTGACGTTGGGGTCGCTCGGGTAGCGGAACACCATCACATCCCCGCGCTGCGGATCACCCACCTCGATGACCTTCTTGTCGATCACCGGCAGGCGAATGCCGTAGGAGAACTTGTTCACCAGGATGAAGTCGCCCACTTCCAGCGTCGGCTTCATCGACCCCGAAGGGATCTGGAACGGCTCGACCAGGAACGAACGCAGCACCAGCACGATGAACAGTACCGGGAAGAACGACTTGCCGTATTCAACCAGCAAGGGTTCCTTGTTCAGGCGTTCGACCACGGCCATTTCAGGCTGGCTGACGCTGCCCTGGTAGTTGGCGATCGCCGCCCGCCGGCGCGGGGCCAGGAACAGCAGGTCGATCAGACCCAACAGACCGCAGACAGCGACGGCGATGACGAGCAACAGCGGGAAATTTAGCGACATAGGACCTAGCTATCCAACCTGAGCACAGCGAGGAAGGCTTCCTGTGGAATCTCCACGTTACCTACCTGCTTCATGCGTTTCTTACCGGCCTTCTGCTTCTCCAGCAGCTTCTTCTTACGGCTGACGTCACCACCGTAGCACTTGGCCAGTACGTTCTTTCTGAGCGCCTTGACGGTTGTCCGCGCAATGATCTGGCCGCCGATAGCTGCCTGGATCGCCACGTCGAACATCTGCCGAGGGATCAGTTCCTTCATCTTTTCGGTCAACGCACGGCCTTTGTAGGCGGCGTTGTCGCGGTGCACGATCAGGGCCAGGGCATCGACCTTGTCGCCGTTGATCAGCACGTCCAGCTTGACCAGGTTGGCCGACTGGTAGCGGTCGAAATGGTAGTCCAGCGACGCGTAGCCGCGACTGGTGGACTTGAGCCGGTCGAAGAAGTCCAGGACCACTTCGTTCATCGGCATGTCGTAGCGCACCTGCACCTGGCTGCCGAGGAACTGCATGTCGCGCTGCACGCCACGCTTCTCGATGCACAGGGTGATGACGTTGCCCAGGTGCTCCTGCGGCACGAGGATGGTCGCGGTGACGATCGGCTCGCGGAAGTCGGTGACGGACGAGACGTCCGGCAGCTTCGATGGGTTGTCGACGACGATGGTCTCGCCAGTCTTGAGCTCGAGCTCATAGATCACGCTTGGCGCGGTGGTGATCAGGTCCAGGTCGTATTCGCGCTCCAGGCGCTCCTGGATGATCTCCATGTGCAGCATGCCGAGGAAGCCGCAACGGAAGCCGAACCCCAGGGCGTCGGAGCTTTCCGGCATGTATTGCAGCGACGAGTCGTTCAGGGTCAGCTTCTGCAGGGCGTCGCGGAAGTCCTCGAAGTCGTCGGAACTGACCGGGAACAGGCCCGCGTAAACCTGCGGCTGGATCTTCTTGAAGCCCGCCAGCATTTCGACTTCCGGGGTGCTGGACAGGGTCAGGGTGTCGCCCACCGGCGCACCATGGATGTCCTTGATGCTGGCGATGATGAAGCCCACTTCACCGGCTTTCAGATCAGCGGTCTGGGTGTGTTTCGGGGTGAACACACCAACGCTGTCGACCAGATGCACCTTGCCGGTGGACTTGACCAGGATCTTGTCGCCTTTCTTGACGCGGCCCTGGCGCACACGCACCAGCGAGACCACGCCCAGGTAGTTGTCGAACCAGGAGTCGATGATCAGCGCCTGCAGCGGGGCGTCGATCTCACCGGTCGGCGCGGGGATGGTATGTACCAGGCGCTCGAGCACCTCGTCGACGCCCATGCCGCTCTTGGCACTGCACGCCACGGCGTCGGTGGCGTCGATGCCGATGATCTTCTCGATCTCGTCCTTGACGCGGTCCGGGTCAGCCTGGGGCAGGTCCATCTTGTTCAGCACGGGCATGACTTCCAGGCCCTGCTCGATGGCGGTATAGCAGTTGGCCACCGATTGCGCCTCGACGCCCTGGCCGGCATCGACCACCAGCAGCGCGCCCTCGCACGCCGCCAGCGAGCGCGAGACTTCATAGGTGAAGTCAACGTGGCCGGGGGTGTCGATGAAGTTCAGCTGGTAGGTTTTACCATCCTGCGCCTTGTAGTGCAGCGTGACGCTGTGGGCCTTGATGGTGATACCGCGTTCGCGCTCCAAGTCCATGGAATCGAGGACCTGGGCTTCCATTTCGCGCGCCGACAGGCCACCGCACATCTGGATGAAACGGTCGGCCAGCGTCGACTTGCCATGGTCGATGTGGGCGATGATGGAGAAATTGCGGATATGACTCAAATCACTCACAGGTCAACACTCGAAAAGGCTGCGAGCCGGACGCCCGCCGAAAAATAGCCGGGAATTGTACCTCAAGCCGCAGGGATATGGGAGAACCCTTGTCACCTGCCTATCGGTTAGCGTGGGAGCGGGCTTACCCCGCGATGGCGTCCGATCAGTTGAAATTGTTGCCTGATCTGACAATATCGCGGGGCAAGCCCGCTCCCACGCAGGACCTTTACTCCTGCTTGCTCAAGAAAAAGGGCAGCCGAGGCTGCCCTTTCCTACCTTGCAATCCGCTTATTCAGCCAGCTTGAAGGTGATGAAGCTGGCACGCCCCTGGCGCAGCACGCGCATGGACACCGAACGGTTCTTCGGCAGTTCCTTGGCGATCTCGGTGAACTGCTTGGCCGAGGCAATGGCCTGGTTGTTCAGGTGGCTGATCACATCGCCCGGACGCAGGCCGATCATGGCCGCCGGGCCATCCTGGACTTCCTTGATGACCACCCCACCCTTGAGTTCAAGCGATTTTTTCTGCTCGGCACTGAGGTCGGCGACAGATACGCCCAGACGGTTGCTGCTGCGCTCGGCGCTGCCATCGGCACCCGCACCCATGCCGATGTCGGCGTCATCCTCGGGCAATGCGCCGATGGTCACATCCAGGTTCTGGCGCTTGCCATTGCGGATGATCTCAAGCTTGGCTTTCTCGCCATCCTTCAGGCTGCCCACCAGGTGCGGCAGGTCGGCGGACATGACGATCGGCTGGCCATTCATGCTCAGGATCACGTCGCCCACCTGCAGGCCGCCCTTGGCTGCCGGGCCGTTTTCCAGGACCTGGGCCACCAGGGCACCGGCCGGCTTGTCCAGGCCGAACGACTCGGCCAGGTCCTTGTTGACCTCCTGGATCACCACGCCCAGCCAGCCGCGGCTGACCTTGCCGTCTTTCTTCAGCTGGTTCGATACATCGATCGCCACGTCGATCGGGATGGCGAACGACAGGCCCATGAAGCCGCCGGAACGGGTGAAGATCTGCGAGTTGATGCCCACCACCTCGCCTTTCATGTTGAACAGCGGCCCACCGGAGTTGCCCGGGTTGATCGCCACGTCGGTCTGGATGAACGGCACATAGGTGTCGTTGGGCAGCGTGCGGCCCTTGGCGCTGACGATACCCTTGGTCACCGAGTGGTCGAAGCCGAACGGCGAACCGATGGCCAGCACCCATTCACCGACCTTGAGCTTTTCCGAATCGCCCAGTTTGACGGTCGGCAGGTTCTTGCCGTCGACCTTGAGCAACGCCACGTCGGTGCGTGGGTCGGTACCCACGAGCTTGGCCTGCAGCTCGCTGCGGTCGGACAGGCGGACGATGATCTCGTCAGCGTCGGCCACCACATGGTTGTTGGTCAGCACGTAGCCGTCACTGGAAATGATGAAGCCCGACCCCAGCGACTGCGCCTCACGCTGGCGATCACCGCGCGGCGAACGCGGCTGCTGCGGCATGTTGCGCTCGAAGAACTCGCGGAACATCGGCGGCAGGCCTTCGAGGTCGGGCATCTGCCCGGCGGCGACACGGCGGTCTGGCAGCTTCTGCTTGGTACTGATGTTGACCACCGCCGGCGAGGCCTGCTCGACCAGGGTGGTGAAGTCCGGCAGGGACTCCTCGGCCTGGGCACTGAGCACCTGGCCGAGCATCAGCACGGCAGCGAACATCGATAGGTAGGTTTTCAAGCGTGGTATTGACATACGGCTCCCGTCACAACGAGCGTAGTTAGCAGTAAGGTTCCCGCAGACGCAGGAAAGGCCAGACTCCGAGAAGCCTGACCTATAGAAAATTTGCGGCAGGATTGCAAATGACAATGCCTTAATTTCATGTCAGCTCTGTGTAACAAGAGCTGTCAGGGCACTGCTCAGTCATTGACGCGCCTGGGCATCCTGGGCCCGCATCGACAAGGCGACACGCTCGGCAGTGCCCAGCGGAATCTCGCCGACCACCGTGACCATCACCTTGCCCTTGGGCGTGGTCAGACGCCGCGATACTGCGACAGTAGGGCCGAGCTGGGCACGGGTATCGATACCGGGCTCGTTGCCGATCGGCTCGAGGAACACCGAAAAACGGGCCAGGCCATCGTCATACATCAGGCTGCTGACGGTACTCTTGCGCTCGGGGTCGCGCCGCACCGAGCTGTTGACCAGCTCGAAACCCGGCGGCAACCAGTCAGAACGCCACCCGGCAGCACTTTCGGAGGTGCCGGAGGCGACCTGTTCGACCGGCCTGCAGGAAGCACCGGCGCTGAGGTCGGCGTCGGTCGGCCCGTCGTCGGTGTCCAGGCGGGTCATCTGGAAGCGCTCGAGCAACTGGCCCTTGTCGTTGAGCATCAACGAGCGTAGAGGCAGGCCGGTACGCCGATCCAGGTGCAATTCGAAGGCATAGCGATGCTGGTCACGCGGGGTGAGCGAGACAATCACCGCGTCGCGCCCAGCGACGCGTGACTGGCCTGCCACGCTCAGGTCGTACCAGCTCATCAGTTTCAGGGGATCGAGCACCCGCGCGGCATTGTCCGGCGCGGCGGTCACGCTGCTGACCAGGTTGCCACTGACGCACTGCACCTTGCCGTCGACCCGCACGATTTCCTGGGCCGAGCCGTCGAGCTGCAGCAGACGCTCGCTGACCTTGCCGTTCTGGACACGATGCCAGATATCGTGGGATGAGAAGCTGCCGTTGCGTTCGTAGACGAAGGAACCCTGGTAACTCTGCTGCTGCTCGGCCCTTGCCAGCTTGTTGAGCCACTCGCTCGCCTCGGGCGAAGAGTTGGCGGCCAGGGCCTGTACCGTCAGGCTGCTGCCAAGCAGCAGCGACAGGAGAGGTAGCGCGCGCATGATCCTCCTTACTTAGCGGTTTTCCAGGCTAGCGGCGCGAGCGTAAGGCAGCGCGGTTTCGTTGCCCTTCAGCGCGGACTCCTGGGCGTGCTGGCGCAGGTAGCCTGGCAGGCGTTGATCCCAACCGGCCTGGTTCTGCAGCACACCGTTGGCCATCGGCCCGGTTGGTTGCTCGTTGCCTTCACTATAGCCTGCCAATACGGCCGGGCCTTGCACCTGCGGCATGCTCAGGCCCTGCTGGGCTGGCTGCTGGGCGGCCAGCTGGGCGCCAGTGATCTCGTCCTGGTTGTACAAACGCACACCCGCCAGTACGGCAACGGTTACCGAAGCGGCCACGGCCAGGCGGCCGATGGTGCGCCACGGGCCCTGCTTGACCTTGGCCGGCACGGCCTCGTCGGCCAGCGCCGCGGAAACCGCCGAGGCGATGTCCAGCTTGGGCAGCAGCAGCTCCTTGTGCATGGCTGCACGGGCAACCTGGTAACGCGACCAGGTGGCACGGGTTTCGGCATCGTCGACGGCGTTCAGCACGCGACGCAGTTCCAGTTCGTCCGCTTCGTTATCCATCACCGCGGACAGCGATTCCTGCAAAGCTTCACGACTCATGGCGGTTCCTCTCTTGGCTGTCGCCGCTGTCTCAGGTTTCCTGCAACAAAGGTTGCAGGGCTTTGTCTATGGCCTCCCGAGCGCGGAAGATTCGAGAGCGCACGGTACCCACCGGACATTGCATGACACTGGCAATGTCTTCGTAACTCAGTCCGTCGAATTCGCGCAGGGTCAGTGCCGTGCGCAAGTCTTCGGGCAATTGCTGGATGGTTCGATGGACGGTGCCTTCGATTTCATCCCGCAACAACGCGCGCTCTGGGGACTCGAGATCCTTGAGACCATGATCGCCGTCATAAAACTCCGCATCCTCGGAGCTCACATCGCTGTCTGGTGGCCGTCTTCCACGGGATACCAGGTAGTTCTTCGCCGTGTTGATGGCGATGCGGTACAGCCAGGTGTAGAACGCACTGTCACCGCGAAAATTCCCAAGCGCACGGTATGCCTTGATGAAGGCTTCCTGCGCCACGTCCTGCGCTTCATGGGTGTCGTGTACGAAACGCACGATCAACCCGAGAATCTTGTGCTGATACTTCAGCACCAACAGATCGAACGCTCGCCTGTCGCCACGCTGCACGCGCTCGACAAGCTGCTGATCCTCTTCCTGGGTTAGCATGAACACTCCTCAGTGATCTCGAAGGAGCGTTGCAACAGCCATCGTTCAGGCTTGCAACCATAGACTCGGGCTTTTCGCAAAAGTTCTCCCCTCCAAGCAAGTTTCCTGCGGCCCTTGGTCGGCTCGCACGGAAGACGCAACGCGGTCACGGCCGGCTGCGCCGATAATCAGTTTTTCGTTACGCAGGTGCCAGCCCAGAATAGAGCCGGCGCCTTGCGTCGCCGCAGCAACCTGTGGCGTACGGGCAGCCTGTATAGGATTTCCAGGGGTATCGGAAAGTTCCCACAAAGATCGCCACCCACCCGCAAGTGCCATTGGAAATCAGGCGCCCGGGGCTGCTATAAAGGCACCCCGACCCGGTTTCACGATAGTTTCACAATGCCATCGGCGCCCGACTATTGTGCCGTGCCCCCTCCAAAGATTACTAGTGTCCCGACATGAGCCAACAATTCCAACATGATGTCCTGGTGATCGGTAGCGGTGCCGCCGGTCTCAGCCTGGCACTGAACCTTCCCGGCAACCTGCGCATTGCCGTGCTGAGCAAGGGCGACCTGGCCAACGGTTCTACCTTCTGGGCCCAGGGCGGTGTCGCCGCGGTGCTCGATGACACAGATACCGTGCAGTCGCATGTCGAAGACACGCTCAACGCCGGTGGCGGCCTGTGCCATGAAGATGCCGTGCGCTTCACCGTCGAGCACAGCCGCGAGGCCATCCAGTGGCTGATCGAGCAAGGCGTGCCGTTTACCCGCGACGAACACTACAGCGTCGACGATGGTGGTTTCGAGTTCCACCTGACCCGCGAAGGGGGCCATAGCCACCGGCGCATCATCCATGCCGCCGACGCAACCGGTGCCGCTATCTTCACCACGTTGCTGGAGCAGGCGCGCAAGCGGCCGAACATCCAGTTGCTGGAACAGCGCGTGGCCGTCGACCTGATCACCGAGCGGCGCCTGGGCCTGGACGGAGATCGCTGCCTTGGCGCCTACGTCCTGGACCGCAACACCGGCGAGGTGGACACCTTCGGTGCCCGTTTCACCGTGCTGGCCACCGGCGGCGCGGCCAAGGTCTACCTCTATACCAGTAATCCCGACGGTGCTTGCGGCGACGGCATCGCCATGGCTTGGCGCGCCGGCTGCCGGGTGGCCAACCTGGAGTTCAACCAGTTCCACCCAACCTGCCTGTACCATCCGCAGGCCAAGAGCTTCCTGATCACCGAGGCCCTGCGCGGCGAGGGCGCCCTGCTGCGCCTGCCCAACGGCGAGCGTTTCATGCCGCGCTTCGACCCACGTGAAGAGCTGGCGCCACGGGATATCGTCGCCCGCGCCATCGACCACGAGATGAAGCGCCTGGGGGTGGACTGCGTCTATCTGGATATCAGCCACAAGCCGGCCGACTTCATCAAGAGCCATTTCCCGACGGTCTACGAACGCTGCCTGACCTTCGGTATCGACATCACCCGCCAGCCTATCCCGGTGGTGCCTGCGGCCCATTACACCTGTGGCGGGGTAATGATCGACGAGCATGGCCACAGCGACGTGCCCGGCCTGTACGCCATCGGCGAAACCAGCTTCACCGGCCTGCATGGCGCCAACCGCATGGCCAGCAACTCGCTGCTCGAATGCTTCGTCTACGGCCGCGCCGCCGCCGCCGACATCGAGGCGCGCCTGGACCAGGTCGCCATGCCCCGCGCCCTGCCCTGCTGGGATGCCAGCCAGGTCACCGATTCGGACGAGGACGTGATCATCGCGCACAACTGGGACGAACTGCGGCGCTTCATGTGGGACTATGTGGGCATCGTGCGCACCAGCAAGCGCCTGCAACGGGCCGAGCACAGGGTGCGCATGCTGCTGGACGAAATCGACGAGTTCTACAGCAACTACAAGGTCAGCCGTGACCTGATAGAGCTGCGCAACCTGGCGCAGGTGGCCGAGCTGATGATCCGTTCGGCCATGCAGCGCAAGGAAAGCCGGGGCCTGCATTACACCTTGGATTATCCAGGGATGCTGCCTGAGGCCAGGGACACGATCCTGGTGCCACCGAACCACGAGTAAGACATGGACAGGCGTGGGAGCGCCGATGCGGCGATCCGACTTGCACCGCGAAGGGATGACAGCCTCTGTATCGTCATCGCGGCGCAAGCCCGCTCCCACGAACCGCCATCAAACGAGGGCTGGATCGATCACCAGCACCAGCTTCCCGGAAACCTGGTTGCTTGCCAGTTCCGCATAGGCCGCTTCGGCGAATTCGACCGGATAGGTATCGACCAGCTGTGGCGACAGTCGCCCCTCGGCGAACAACGGCCACACCTGCTGGCGCAATTCGCGCAACAATTCGGCCTTGAACCCGTCATCACGGTTGCGCAGCGTGGAGCCGGTGATTTCCAGGCGCTTGCCCAACACCAGCGCCAGGTCCAGCTCGACCTTGCGTCCGCCCATCAGACCAATGATCACCCAACGCCCGTCACGGGCCAGCAGCTGCAGGTTGAGCGGCGCATAACTGGCGCCCACCGGGTCCAGAATCACATCGAATGGACCAAGCTGCTTGAGGTCATCAAGGTTGCTATTGCGCACCACCCCACCTGCGGCCCCCAGCGACTCACAGTAGGCCAGCCGCTCCGGCGAGCCGACGCTGACCCACACCGGGTTGCCGAAGGCCTTGCACAGCTGGATCGCCGCCGAGCCCACACCACTGGCCCCGGCATGCACCAATACCTTCTCGCCAGCCTTCAATGCCCCCAGCTGGAAGATGTTCAGCCAGGCCGTGGCATACACCTCGGGAATCGCAGCGGCTTCCTGCAGGCTCAACCCTTCGGGCACCGGCAGCACATGACGGGCGTCGACCACCACCTCCTCGGCCATGCCACCACCGGCGAGCAATGCACAGACCCGGTCGCCCACACGCCAATCGGCACCCGCTCCGACTTCCTCTACGACGCCGGCGCATTCCAGCCCCATATAAGGGCTGGCACCAGGAGGCGGCGGGTACAGCCCCGCCCGCTGCAGCAGGTCGGCGCGGTTCAGGCCCGCGGCGGCCACGCGGATACGTACCTGCCCGGCATCGCAGGCCGGGCGCTCGGCCTCGACCCACGCCACATGTCCGTCAACGCCTTGCAATGCCTTCACAGTGCCTCCATAGTTGAATCATATGACCGAGCCTGGGCACGCCAAGTCCCAGGCTTTTTGCAGTATGCGTCCGGCTCCGATGGAACCGGCGAACGGATAAGACGGCCTACTATGCGTGATCAATTGCCTCCACGTCGAATCAGCATGAAGCATTTCCTCCCCAGCACCGCCCTCGCCCTCATGATCGGCCTGGGCAGCCTCACGCTCGGTGGCAATGCGGCCGCTGCCAACAAGTGGGACAGCCTGCAGCCGGACCGCGACGAAGTAGTCGCCAGCCTCAACATCGTCGAGCTGCTCAAGCGCCACCACTACAGCAAGCCGCCGCTGGACGACGCCCGTTCGGTCATCATCTATGACAGCTACATCAAGCTGCTCGACCCTTCGCGCAGCTACTTCACCGCAGCCGACATCGCCGAATTCGACAAATGGAAGACCCAGTTCGACGACTTCCTGAAAAGTGGCAACCTCGAGCCGGGCTTCACCATCTACAAGCGCTACCTGGACCGCGTGAAGTCGCGCCTGAACTTCGCCCTGGCGGAGCTGGCCAAGGGTGCCGACAAGATCGACTTCACGGTGAAGGAAGACCTGCTGGTCGACCGCAAGGACGCCCCGTGGATGAAGAACCAGGCCGAGCTCGACGACCTGTGGCGCAAGCGCGTCAAGGACGAAGTGCTGCGCCAGAAGATTGCCGGCAAGGATCCCAAGCAGATCCAGGAAACCCTGAGCAAGCGCTACAAGAACCAGCTGGCGCGCCTGGACCAGACCCGCGCGGAAGACATCTTCCAGGCCTACATCAACACCTTCGCCCAGTCCTACGACCCGCATACCAATTACTTGTCGCCGGACAACGCCGAGAACTTCGACATCAACATGAGCCTGTCGCTCGAAGGCATCGGCGCGGTGCTGCAGAGCGACAACGACCAGGTCAAGATCGTACGCCTGGTACCGGCCGGCCCTGCCGCCAAGACCAAACAGGTGGCGCCGGCCGACAAGATCATCGGCGTCGCCCAGGGCAACAAGGAAATGGTCGACGTGGTCGGCTGGCGCCTTGACGAAGTGGTCAAGCTGATCCGCGGCCCGAAAGGCTCGGTGGTGCGCCTGGAGGTCATCCCGGCCAGCAACGCGCCGAACGACCAGACCAGCAAGATCGTCTCGATCACCCGCGAAGCGGTCAAGCTCGAGGAGCAGGCGGCGAAGAAGTCGGTGCTCAAGCTCAAGCAGGATGGCCGTGACTACAAGCTCGGCATCATCGAGATCCCGGCTTTCTACCTGGACTTCAAGGCATACCGCGCTGGCGATCCGGATTACAAGAGCACCACCCGCGACGTGAAGAAGCTGCTCACCGAGCTGCAGAAAGAGAAAGTCGACGGCGTGGTCATCGACCTGCGCAACAACGGTGGCGGCTCGCTGCAGGAAGCCACCGAGCTGACCAGCCTGTTCATCGAGAAGGGCCCGACCGTGCTGGTGCGCAACAGCGACGGGCGCGTCGACGTGCTCGAGGACGAGAACCCCGGCGCGTTCTACAAAGGCCCGCTGGCACTGCTGGTCAACCGCCTGTCGGCGTCCGCCTCGGAAATTTTCGCCGGCGCCATGCAGGACTACCACCGTGCGCTGATCATCGGTGGCCAGACCTTCGGCAAAGGCACCGTGCAGACCATCCAGCCGCTCAACCATGGCGAACTCAAGCTGACGCTGGCCAAGTTCTACCGGGTCTCCGGGCAGAGTACCCAGCACCAGGGCGTGCTGCCGGACATCGCCTACCCGTCGATCATCGACACCAAGGAAATCGGTGAAAGCGCCCTGCCTGAAGCCATGCCGTGGGACACCATCCGTCCAGTGGTCAAGCCTGCCTCCGATCCGTTCAAGCCGTTCCTCGCCCAGCTCAAAGCGCAGCATGAGGCGCGCAGTGACAAGGATGCCGAGTTCGTTTACATCCGCGACCGCCTGGCACTGACCCAGAAGCTGATGAACGAGAAGACCGTCAGCCTCAACGAGCAGCAGCGTCGCGCCCGCCACGACGAGATCGAAGCCAAGCAGCTGGCGCTGGAGAATATCCGGCGCAAGGCCAAGGGCGAAGAGCCGCTCAAGGAACTGAAGAAAGAGGACGAGGACGCCCTGCCCGCCGAGCCGGACGACACCAAGCCCGAGGACGATGCCTACCTGTCCGAGACCGGTCGCATCCTGCTCGACTACCTGAGCCTCAGCACCTCGGTGGCCAAGCACTGAAGTGATGGCAAAATAATGTGACCTGTCATCAAACAGTCATCGGACTGTCGTGAAATGGAAGGGCCGAACGTGCAAGCGTTTGGCCCTTTTCAATTCAGGAAGCAGTCCATGACCGTCACCGAACAGCTCAGCGCATTGAGTGCCATCCTGGCTCAACGCAGCATCCACTGTCTGTTCCAACCCATCGTCTGCCTCTCCGAACGGCGCATCCTCGGCTATGAGGCCCTGAGCCGCGGCCCCTCCAACAGCCCTTTGCACTCACCCCTGAACCTGTTCGCCATCGCCCGCCAGGCCGGTCGCCTGGGTGAACTGGAAGTGCTGTGCAGGGAAACCGCCTGCCGACGCTTCAGCGAGCTGAACCTGGCGGGCCAGCTGTTTCTCAACGTCTCGCCCGAGTCCCTGGTAGAACCCAACTACCCTTCCGGGCGCACCCTGCAAATGCTCGAACAGGTCGGCCTGGCCCCCAGCCGGGTGGTCATCGAACTGACCGAGCAGACGCCCACCGAAGATTTCCAACTGCTGTACAACGCCCTGCACCATTACCGCGACATGGGTTTTTCCATCGCCCTGGATGACCTGGGTGCTGGTTACTCCAGCCTGCGACTGTGGTCGGAACTGCGCCCGGACTACGTGAAAATCGACCGCCATTTCATCGATGGCATCCACCAGGACCCGCTCAAGCGTGAGTTCGTCGGCTCGATCCTGCAGATCGCACGCGCTTCCCGCGCCCAGGTGATCGCCGAAGGCATCGAACTGGCCGAGGAACTGGCCATACTGGGCGACATGGGCGTGGACCTGGTCCAGGGCTACCTGCTGGGGCGCCCCCAGGAGTTTCCCCCAGGTGACAGCCTCGGCCTGCTGCCCCCGGCACCGGATACCGCTGTGGCGCTGGACGAGGACAGCAGCGATCTCAGCGCCCTGCTCATCCTGCAACCCTCGGTCACGCGCGATACTCCCATTCAGCAAGTACTCGAGGCGTTCCACCGCCAGGCCAACCTCAATTCGCTCGCGGTACTGGACGAACGTGGCAAACCATGCGGTATCGTTCACCGCCATTCACTTGCCGATGCCCTGCTCAAGCCTTTTGGTACCGACCTGTTCGCCCGCAAGCCAATCAGCCGGTTGATGAGCCAGGACTTTCTCGCCGTTGAGCGCAGCCAGTCGCTGCAGCAGGTCAGCCGGCTGCTTACCAGCCGCGCCCGCCAGCGTATCGAGGAAGACTTCATCATCACCCAGAGTGGGCGTTATCTGGGGTTGGGGCGGGTGATCGACGTACTCAAGCTGATCACCGAACAGAAGATCCAGCAGGCCAGGCACGCGAACCCACTCACCCTGCTGCCCGGCAACGTACCGATCCAGCAGTGCCTGGCGCGCCTGCTGCTGCAACGGCGCGAGGCCGCCGTATGCTACGTGGATATCGACAACTTCAAACCCTTCAACGATATCTATGGCTATGCCCGTGGCGACGAAGTGCTGTTGTGCCTGGCGCAATGCCTGAGCGACTGCGTCGACCCAAGCAGGGATTTCGTCGGCCATATCGGTGGGGATGATTTCATGCTGGTATTGGGCTCGGCAGATTGGCAAGCGCGGCTTGAACTGCTACTGGAGGCATTCGCCCGGCAATGTCGACGCTTCTATCGCGGTGAACACTTGGAGGCCGGATGCTTTATTGCCCATAACCGTCAGGGTCAACGGGAAACCTTCGAACTGCTGTCGCTGTCGATCGGCGTGGTCTGGCTCAAGTCTGGAAGCTGCGCCGGGCTGGATGCCGGCCAGTTGGCCGAGCTCGCCTCACAGGCGAAAAGAAAGGCCAAGGAAACCGGCGGGGCGAGCCTGAGCCTGACCGATACGACAGTATTGGAGTAAACCTTGGCAGCCCCCGGCAACCGCGACCGCGCCAGGTAGCCCCTCTGCGCGGTTCAGGCCTCTTCCGGGTAGCGGTACTCGAACACCCGCACCACTTCCGAGGCATGCCAGGATGCCGCCTCCATGCCGTCCACCGGCCCGGAAAACCGTCCCAGGCGCTCGACACACTCGAAAAACCCGGTGCGTGGCAGGCGGCTGGCGCCTTGGCTGATCACCAGCGAACTGCGCAACGGCTGCTCGGCGCGGGCGTCGAGCACCGCCAGGTACTCAAGGGCTGCGGTCAAGGTCTGCATGGCCGGGCTGGGCAATTGCAAACGCTCGAGCAGTGCCCGGTAGGTCAGCAGATGGCGTTGCCGGCGGGCCAGGTCAAGCTCGCTCAGCAGGCCCTGCCATTGCTGACGGCTGATCCTGACCTGGCTCATGACGGCTCGCTCCAGCCGGCCACGCCCAAGTGCCACGCCAGGCTGCGTAGAATGGCCGCGTCGGGGCGGCGCTCCCCGGACTCGATCATGGCCAGGTATGCCGGGCTGATGCCGACACTGCGTGCCAGCTGCTCCGGCGCCAGCCCCTTGGCCTGACGCAAGGACGCCAGCTCAGCCAGTGAGGACAGGCTGGCGCTTGGTTGAGTGCTGGCAACATTGCTTTCGGTGACGGGTGCGCTAGCCGGTGCCTGGCCTGCGGCCGCGAGCAACGCCTGATACTGCTCCCAGGGAACCACTGCGTACTCGGGCTGACCGTCCCGGCTGATGACCTGAATACCCATACAACCCCCTTGACGTTGGATTACGGCATGTAATCCGTAGGCATAACCCTTATGCCAATTATATTACCAACCTCAGGGGTCTGTGCGGAATCAGCTACCGGGCCGTTCCAGGCGCAGCGCTTCGGGGGTTTCCGGCAACCGTTCGACCACGCGCAGCCGCTCCGGCGCCTGGCTGTCGCGCCAGGCCTTGAAGCGGCCCAGCTCATCAGCCACGGTCTTGAGCACCCAGCCCAGCACGGCGATGTCATCGAGCAGGCCGACACCCAGCAGCCAGTCGGGGATGGCATCCAGTGGGCTGACGAAGTAGAGCAGCCCGGCGACGATGGTCACCAGTGCCTTGGGGCTGACAGCGCGGTACTCGCCACGCCACCAGGCCAGGCAAAGCGCCTGCATCAGGCGCAGGTCCTCGCGCAGCTGGCCCAGCCTGGGCCCTTTGCGGGCCACTGCGAACAGCAGTGCCGGCAGCCGGCCGCGGCTGAGCAAGCGTTCGGCAAGGGGCAGGAAGCGGGTGAAATTCCAAGGTGCGCTCATAGGGCCTCCACAGGAGCCGGAGGTTATCCACATTTATTGTGGATAACCTTGTGAACAGGGCGGCATTGACGCCGCGTGGTGCCCACCGGGCAAGGGCCGGGTACGAATCGGGCGTTTTTTACACAACCGTTTCAAGCGCGCAAACGTTTTGCGACAAAGACGCCTGTATTCAGGCCGGACACTGCTTGCGACAGTGAATGACGCCAACGGTTCGCGTCAAGCGCTGCTGAAAACGACGACGCCCCGTCGAAACGGGGCGTCTTCATGCAACACGACGGCTGTTACTTGGCCGGTGCTTCGCCGGCCTTGGCCGGGTCTTTGATAGCCAGCAGTTCCAGGTCGAACACCAGGACCGAATTGGCCGGAATCAGCGGGCTCGGGCTCTGGGCGCCGTAGGCCAGTTCGGCCGGGATGTACAGCTTGTACTTCTCGCCGACATGCATCAGTTGCAGGCCTTCGACCCAACCCGGGATCACGCCGCTGACCGGCAGGTCGATCGGGCTGCCGCGCTCGACGGAGCTGTCGAATACCTTGCCGTCGGTCAGCTTGCCCTCGTAGTGGACGGTGACGACGTCGGTCGGCTTGGGTTGCGGGCCATCGGCCTTCTTCACCACTTCATACTGCAGGCCCGAGGCGGTGGTGATCACGCCAGGTTTCTTGCCGTTCTCCTCGAGGAACTTCTTGCCGGCGGCGGCTGCTTCCTCGCTGGCCTTGGTCAGGCGCTCTTCGGCGCGCTTCTGCAAGGCAGTGAAGGCTTCGACCAGCTCTTCGTCCTTGATGCGCTGTTCCTTCTTGCCAACAGCGTCCTCGATGCCTTGGGCGACGGCCTTCGAGTCGAGGTCGTCCATGCCTTCCTGGGCCAGGCTCTTGCCCATGTTCAGGCCGATACCGTAGGAGGCCTTCTGTGCTGGGGTCTTCAGCTCGACGCTGCTGGTCTGGGCGTCGCAACCGGCGAGGACCAGGCCTACCAGGGCAACCGCGGCCGCCAAACGATGCTGTTTCATGTAATTTCCTTGTTCATGCGCCATGAGGGCAATCAGGGTAAAGCCGCGAGCTTAGCAGGCGGCCGCGACCAATGGCTACCGGCATAAGAGCGGGTTGGGGGCTGGAAGTTCCTGGGTGAGCCCCTGCAGGAACTGACTCAGGCGATCCCGACCTGGTTGCGCCCGCTGTTCTTGGCCAGGTACAGCCCCTTGTCCGCCGCCGAGATCAGCTGCCGGCAATGGCTGCCGACACTCGGGGTCAGGGTCGCCAGGCCGATGCTCACGGTCAGGTGCGACGCCGCCTCGGGCACGGTATGGGCGATCTTCAGGCCCATGATGGTCTGGCGCAGTTTTTCGGCCACCAGGCGCGCGCCACCGGGCGAGGTGTTGGGCAGCACCAGGGCGAATTCCTCGCCGCCATAACGCGCCGGCAGGTCGGTAGGACGCGAGCAGCAGCCACGAATGGCCTCGGCCACCTTGCGCAAGGCCTCGTCGCCGGCCAGGTGGCCGAAACTGTCGTTGAACGCCTTGAAATAGTCGACGTCGATCATCAGCAGCGACAACTGCTGCTGCTCGCGAATCGCCCGGCGCCATTCCAGCTCCAGGTACTCGTCGAAGTGACGGCGGTTGGACAACCCGGTCAGGCCGTCCGAGTTCATCAGCCGCTGCAGCATCAGGTTGGTGTCGAGCAACTGCTGCTGGCTCACGCGCAGTGCGCGGTAGGCCTCGTCGCGCTGCAACAGGGTGAGGTAGGAGCGCGAGTGGTAGCGGATACGCGCCACCAGCTCGATGGTGTCCGGCAACTTGACCAGGTAGTCGTTGGCCCCGGCGGCGAAGGCCGCACTTTTGACCAGCGGGTCCTCCTTGGTCGACAGGACGATGATCGGAATGTCCTGGGTGGTCGGATTGTTGCGGTACTCGCGCACCAGGGTCAGGCCATCGAGGCCCGGCATGATCAGGTCCTGGAGGATGACCGTGGGCTTGATGCGCATGGCCTGGGCCACCGCCTGGTGCGGGTCGGCGCAGAAGTGGAAGTCGATGTTCTCTTCATGGGCGAGGCCACGGCGCACCGCTTCGCCGATCATGGCCTGATCGTCGACCAGCAGGACCATCGCCGCACTTTCGTTGATGGTCGTGAAACCTTCGATCGGTAGATCATTCATGCGTAATCACCCGTCTACTGCCGGCCACGCGGCGCGACTCAATACATATCGTCATTTCGGAAAGATTTCCATCAGTCGTCCGGCGATTCGCTCCAGCGGACGTATTTCCACCGCCGCGTCGATCGCCGCGGCGGCCTTGGGCATGCCATACACCGCGCTGCTCTGCTGGTCCTGAGCGATGGTCAGGAAACCCTGCTGGCGCATCAGTTTCAGACCTTGGGCGCCGTCGCGCCCCATGCCGGTGAGCAGCACGCCCACCGCATCGCCGGACCAGCAACGCGCCACGCTCTCGAAGAACACATCGATCGAGGGCCGGTAGATTTCGTTGACGGGGTCGGCAGTGTAGGCCAGCTCGCCATTCTTAAGGAGGCGAATATGGTGGTTGGTGCCGGCCAGCAGCACCTGCCCCGGCTGCGGCGATTCACCCTCGCGGGCCAGGCGCACCGGCAGGCCAGAGGCGCTGCTGAGCCACTCGGCCATGCCGGCGGCGAATACCTGGTCAACATGCTGGACCAGCACGATGGCCGCCGGAAAACTGCGCGGCAGCCCCTTGAGCAGTACCTCCAGGGCAGCCGGCCCACCCGCGGACGAGCCGATGGCCACCAGCGCGCGGCGCTGCGAGGCCTCGCGCAGCGGCACGGCCACCGCCCGAGCGGTGCTGGGCCGCTGCTGGCCGATCAGCCAGCCGATATTGAGGATCTTGCGCAGCAGTGGCGCGGCTGCCTCGCGTGCATCGCCCGCGCCCAATGCCGGGGTGTCGACCACATCCAGGGCGCCATGGCCCATGGCCTCGAACACCCGGTGCACGTTCTGCTTGCGATCCACGGTGACAATGACGATGGCGCAGGGGGTTTCGGCCATGATTCGCCGGGTCGCTTCCACGCCGTCCATGACCGGCATGATCAGGTCCATGAGGATCAGGTCCGGCGTCTGCTCGGCGCACAGGCGCACCGCCTCGGCGCCATTGCCGGCGACCCAGATCACCTGGTGCGCAGGCTCGAATGCCAACGCCCGGCGCAGGGCCTCGACGGCCATGGGCATGTCGTTGACAATGGCGATTCTCATCCCTGGGCACCTCCGATCAGCTCCTCGACCGCATCCAGCAACGCATCGTCATGGAAGCTGGCCTTGGCCAAATAATAGTCGGCACCGGCATCCAGTCCACGACGCCGGTCTTCTTCGCGATCCTTGTAGGACACCACCATCACCGGCAGCGATTGCAGGCGGTTGTCGCGCCGCACCAGGGTGACCAGCTCGATCCCGTCCATGCGCGGCATGTCGATGTCGGTGATCAACAGGTCGAAATCATCGCTGCGCAGCGCGTTCCAGCCGTCCATGCCATCCACGGCCACCGCCACTTCGTAGCCGCGGTGGCCCAGCAGCTTGCGTTGCAGCTCGCGCACGGTGAGCGAGTCGTCGACCACCAGGATGCGCTTGCGCACCGCACCCTTGGCGCCCCGCCCACCGCGCTCGATACGCTCCAGGCGGCCGGTGCTGAGCAGCTTGTCCACCGAGCGCAGCAAGTCCTCGACATCGACGATGAGCACCACCGAACCGTCGTCGAGCAAGGCCCCGGCGGAGATATCCTGGACTTTGCCCAGGCGGGGATCCAGCGGCATCACCACCAGCACCCGCTCGCCGATCAGCCGCTCGACGGCCACCCCATAGAGCTGCTCGCGCTCGCGGATCACCACCACCCGCAGGCTCTGTTCGTCGCCCTGGGCCGCCGGCCGGTTGAGAAGCTGGCTGGCGGCCACCAGGCCGATGTGTCGCCCTTCGTGCCAGAAGTGCTGCCGCCCTTCGATCTGCACGATGGCCTCGGCCGCCACGTCGACGGTGCGCTCGATATGCGCCAGCGGAAAGGCGTAGGCCTCGCCGCCCACCTCGACGACCAGGCTGCGAACCACCGACAAGGTCAACGGCACTTCCACATGGAAGCAACATCCCTGGCCGGCCACCTGAGTCAACTCGATGGAGCCGCGCAGCTCACGGACCATGTGCTGCACCGCATCCAGGCCGACACCGCGCCCGGACACTTCGGTGACCGTGTCGCGCAGGCTAAAACCCGGCAGGAACAGGAATGTCAGCAGCTCGGCCTCGCTCATCTGCGCCACCGTCTCGGCCGGTGACAATGCGCGCTCGACGATACTCTCGCGCAAGCGCTGCAGATCGATGCCGGCACCGTCGTCAGACAGTTCGAGGATCAGCAGCCCGGCCTGGTGCGAGGCGCGCAGGCGCACGGTGCCCTCGCTCGGTTTGCCGGCCAGCAAGCGCTGCTCGGGCAGTTCGATGCCATGATCGACCGCGTTGCGCAGCAGGTGCGTCAGCGGTGCCTCGAGCTTTTCCAGCACGTCACGGTCGACCTGGGTCTTCTCGCCCTCGATCAACAGGCGCACCGGCTTGTCCAGTGAGCGCCCGAGGTCGCGGACCATCCGGCTCTGGCCGGTGAGCACATCGGCGAACGGACGCATGCGACAGGCCAGCGCCGTGTCGTACAGCAGTTGCGCGCGCTGGCTGGCCTGCCAACCGAATTCGTCGAGATCGGCCGCCTGCTGCAAGAGGATCTGCTGGGTTTCAGCCAGCAACTGCTGGGTCTGGGCCAGCGCTTCCAGCACCTCCGGCCCCTGCCCGCTCTCTTCCAGCTGGGCCTTCAGGCCATCGAGGCCGCGCATGCCCTGGCCATGCATGCGCTTCAGGCGCTGCAAGGTGGCCAGGTAGGGTTTCAGCCGCTGGGTCTCGACCAGCGACTTGCTCGACAGGTCCAGCAGGCTGTTCAGCCGGTCGGCGGTCACCCGCAATACCCGCTCTCCCCCCTCGCCACCGCGCTTGCCGGCCTTGCGGGCAGGCACGGGCTCAGCTTCCGGTTCAGGCTCCGTGGGGGCCTGGAGCGTTGGCTCGGGTTCCGGCCGCGCTGGCATGGCAGCGGGCGGCGCGCTTGGAACGCCAGCCTGCGCGATCACCGACACGGGCGCCGAAGGGTCGAGCAGTGTTGTCATCTGTGCCAGGAACACCGCCACGGCGGCTTCGCCGCCCTGATCTCCAGGGGTCGCGATACGCATCAACAGGTCGGTACCTTGCAACAAGGCGTCGATATGCTCCGGGCGCAGCAGCAGGCGGCCCTCCTGAGCGGCCACCAGACAGTCTTCCATGACGTGGGCGACGCTGACCCCGGCATCGATGCCGACAATGCGCGCCGCCCCCTTGAGCGAGTGCGCCGCACGCATGCAGGCCTCGAGTTGATCGGGTTGCGCAGGGTTGCGCTCCAGCGCCATCAAGCCGGCGCTGAGCACCTGGGTCTGGGCCTCGGCCTCCAGGCTGAACAGCTCGAGCAGCGACGCATCGCGCATTTGCTCCGGGGTCATGACAGGCTCCGCTTCACGGCTGACATCAGGTGTTGTTCATCCAGCACTCGCACGCTGCGCCCTCGCCACTGCAACACGGCAGCGGTGAAATGCGCCGCATCGCGGCCGTTGTCCTGGCCCGCAAGGTCAAGACGATGGATGCCGTCGATCTCGTCCACCGGCACCACCACCGGCCCGCCCTCGGCCGCCAGAATCAGCATGCGCGGCATGCTCCGCCCGGTGCGCTCCGCGCCCGCCTGCGTCGGCACGCCCAGCAGGTCGGCGAGCGACAGGCAAGGCACCAGCGCACCACGCACATTGGCGACGCCCTGCAGCACACGCGAGCGCTGGTGCGGCAACGAGTGCACCGGCTGCGCCGGGGCGATCTCGGCCAGGCAGGCGGTGGCCAGGGCCAGCCACTCCTCGCCCAGGCGGAACAGCAGCATCGAGCGGCCGACCGCGCATTCCTCCACGATGGCCGTTTCGACCTGCTCGTCCTGGACCAGCGCATAGCGGTCCAGCAGGCGCGTGGCCGCGTCGGCGTACACCTCGCAATTGCGGCAGTGCACATGCCGCTCCAGCAACGGGCACTGCTTGTCGCCATGCACGCCGATGCGGTTCCAGCAATCATCGATGGGCTGGTCGTCATTGGCGATCAGTTGCATATGGTATCCGCCGCTCATCGTTCAGACTCCCTGCCAGCTCGGGCGGCACGCTCCTGCAGGCGCCGGGCACCGGCATCGTCCCCCTGCGCGGCCAGCAGCATGGCCAGGTGCATCAGTGCCTCAGGGTGCTGCGGCTCGAGGTAGAGCGCCTTGCGATAATGGGTGATGGCCTGCGCGGCATCGCCTTCGGTGTCACTGAGCAACCCCAGCCAGTAATAGACCTGCGCCTTGGGGGCGAACTGGCGCAGATAGCGTTCGCAGTCCGCCCTGGCCTGCTGGTTTTCACCGGCATTGGCCTGCCGGGCAATGAGGGCCAGCAACTGCGCTTCGCCCTGCGCCGGGACCGGCGCCGCTGGCACGGCGCTCGACTTGGCGGCTCGGGGCGGCAGTGCCACGAGACGCGGCGACGGCGGCGCGACTGGCTGGCGCGCAACCGGCAACGGCTTGGCAACAGGCGGTGGGGCATCATCCTGGCGCACATAGGCGAATGACTGGGCGATCCCCAGCGGGCGCATGCCCAGGCGCGCCAGCAGGCTGCCCTCGGCGGGGCCGATGAACAGCACGCCCTGGGCGTGGATCAGGCGCTTGAGTACCTCGAACACCCGCTGCTGGGTCGGAACATCGAAGTAGATCAGCAAGTTGCGGCAGAACACAAAATCGTACAACCCTTCACGCGCCTTGAGCGCCGGGTCGAGCACGTTGCCCGCCTGCAGGCTGACTTGCTGGCGCACCCGCTCATCCAGGCGATGGGTATCGCCGCTTGGGCTGAAGTGCCGCTCGCGAAAGGCCAGCTCGCTGCCGCGGAAGGAGTTGCGCCCGTAAAGCGCCTTCTCGCCCTTGGCCACCGAACTGGGGCTGATATCAATGCCATCGACGCGGAAAGCGCCCGGGCTCAGGCCACCGTCGAGCAAGGCCATGGCGATCGAGTAGGGCTCCTCGCCCGTCGAGCACGGCAGGCTGAGGATGCGCAAGGGCCGTGCGCCGGCAAGTTCTGCCGCACGCTTGTGCGCCAGCCCCGCCAGCGCGGTGAAGGATTCGGGGTAACGGAAGAACCAGGTCTCCGGAACGATGACCGCCTCGATCAAGGCCTGCTGCTCATCGCTGGACTGCTGCAAACGCAGCCAATAGTCGTCGAGATCCGCAGCCTGCACGAGCGTGCAGCGCTGGCGCAGTGCGCGCTCGACCATCGCTGCGCCGACCGACTCCACGTCCAGCCCGATACGTTCCTGCAGGAAACGGAAGAAACGTTGCTCGCTCATGCTGGCTCCTGCCCGGGCTCGACGGGGTACAGCAGCTCACGCACCGCGTCCGACAACAGGTCATTCACCTGGATGCGCTGCAACAAACCGCGGGCGTCCTGGCGCACCGGCCCGAGGTAGCGCGCGTCGGCATTGTCCAGGCCGTATGGCTGGAATTCCTCGGGGGCACAGCGCAGCGTATCGGTGGCCTGCTCCAGGACAAGCCCCAGTTGCAGGTGAGGACGGCGCGGGTCAGCGCGATAGTGCACCAGGACCATCCGCGTACTGCTGCGCGACTGTGCCGGCATGCCGAAGCTCAGCGCCGACAGGTCGATCACCGGTACCAACGCACCACGGTGGGCGAGCACGCCGGCCACCCAGCCCGGCGCCTGGGCGATGGGTTTGAGGGTACGGCACGGCAGCACTTCGATCACCTCACGCACGTCCAGGGCGAAGCGCTGGTCGGCGATGCGAAATTGCAGGTACAGCACGCCCTTGCCGGCTGATTCGCGATCCTCGCGAGGGGACGGTTCGTTCATCGTCGTCAGACTTTGAACCGCGAAACACCGCCACGCAGCCCGGCGGCTACCTGGCTCAGTTCGTCGATGGCGAAGCTGGCCTGGCGCAGCGATTCCACGGTCTGGGTACTGGCATCGCTGAGCTGGGCCAGTGCCTGGTTGATCTGCTCGGCGCCGGTGGCCTGGGCCTGCATGCCCTCGTTGACCATCAGCACCCGCGGCGCCAGCGCCTGTACCTGATGGATGATCTGGCTGAGCTGCTCGCCCACTTGCTGCACCTCGAACATGCCGCGGCGCACTTCCTCGGAGAACTTGTCCATGCCCATCACCCCGGCCGACACCGCCGACTGGATCTCGCGCACCATCTGCTCGATGTCATAGGTGGCCACGGCGGTCTGGTCGGCCAGCCGGCGTACTTCGGTGGCGACCACGGCGAAACCGCGACCGTACTCACCGGCCTTCTCTGCCTCGATGGCGGCGTTGAGCGACAGCAGGTTGGTCTGGTCGGCGACCTTGACGATGGTCACCACCATCTGCGTGATATTGCTGGCCTTCTCGTTGAGGATCGCCAGCTTGGCGTTGACCAGATCGGCGGCGCCCATCACCTGGTGCATGGTTTCCTCCATGCGCGCCAGGCCCTGCTGGCCGGCACCGGCAAGGCTCGAGGCCTGGTCGGCCGACGAAGTGACTTCGGTCATGGTGCGCACCAGGTCCCGCGAGGTCGCGGCGATTTCCCGCGAGGTGGCGCCGATCTCGGTGGTGGTGGCGGCTGTCTCGGTGGCGGTGGCCTGCTGCTGCTTGGAGGTGGCGGCGATCTCGGTGACCGAGGTGGTCACCTGCACCGACGAGCGCTGGGCTTGCGACACCAGGTTGGCCAGGGATTCGGCCATTTCGTTGAAGCCACCCTCGATCGCGCCGAACTCATCCTTGCGGTCCAGGCTCAGGCGCATGCTCAGGTCGCCCGAACGCAGGCCGTCGAGGGCATGCACAATGCGTTGCATGGGGGCGGTGATCGCGCGCATCAGCAGCAGGCCGCAAACGCCGGCGGCGACGATTGCCAGCAGCAGCGAGACGATCATGCTGCCTTTGGCGGTGGCCACGGCGCTGACGATTTCATTGGTGGCGTTGTCGGCCGACTCCCGGTTGCGCTCGATCACTTCGTTCAGATGCAGGCGCCCTTCTCTCCAGGCGGGCGTCAGCACCTCGGCGATCAAGCGCTGGGCTTCGGCGTAGTTCTTCTGGCGATAGGTTTCCAGGACCTGATCGACGATCTTGACGTAAGCCTCTTCCTGGCGCGTGAAATCGTCGAACGCGGCCTGGTCGGCCGGGTCGCGGATAGTGCCCTGGTAGCTGGCCATATGCTGCTTCAGACGGTCGTCGAAACTCTTGAACAACTCGGCATCGGTCGTGGTGAACTCGCGGTGGTTCGACAGGCCGACCAGTTGCTGGCTGGTCACGTAGCTGTCGACCCAGGCGCTGCGGATCATCGAGCTGTAGTAGAGCCCGGGAATGCTGTCGGACCCTACCGCCTCCTCGCTGGACTCGATCGCCACCAGCCGCGAGTAGGCGGCCACGATCATCAGCAGCATGATGGCGATGATCACGGCGAAACTTGCCAGGATCCGTTGGCGCAAGGTCCAGTTCTTCACATTCAGCCCTCAGGAATTCGATACGAGCGGGAAAAATCGCCGAAGTATAGCCCAGGCTTCCTACGTATTTGCGGCTGAATGCTGCTGTATTCAGGCCTCCGTGCCCATTGATATGGCCAATTGCAGGCTCATTGATCCGCGGCAAGCCTGACCTGGTTCTCCAGCTCCAGGCGCAAGGCAGGGTCCAGACGCAGCTGGCGCGCCAGTTCGTCGAGGTAGGCGCGCTCCATGAAATTCTCCTGGTCGACCATCATCACGCTGGCCAGGAACATCTCTGCGGCCATTTCCGGCGTCTGCGCGGCGCGGGCCACTTCGGCCGGATCCAGCGGCTTGTTCAGTTCGGCGTGCAGCCAGTGCTGCAACTCGCGGTCGCTGTCCAGGCGAGTGAACTCGCCTTCGATCAGGGCCCGCTCACGGTCATCGATATGGCCGTCGGACTTGGCTGCCGCCACCAGCGCCCGCAGCACTGCCTGGCTGTGTTGCTCGACCTGGGCCGGCGGCAGGCGATCCAGCGTCTGCGGCTGCTGATCGCCGGCGCCCTGGCGTGCCTGCCAGTTGCCATAGGCCTTGTAGGCCAGCACCCCGAGCGCGGCCAGGCCGCCGTAGGTCAGGGCCTTGCCGCCGTACTTGCGGGCCTTCTTGTTGCCCAGCAGCAAGCCCATGGCCCCCGCTGCCAACGCGCCACCGCCCGCACCGGACAACAGGCTGCCAAGGTTCCCCGAACCTTTGTCGCTGACGCCCTTGCCCTGCTGGTTCTGCAGCAGGGATTGACCGGTTTTCAAAAGCTGATCGAGCAGACCACGCGTGTTCATCTGACAGGCCTCGCAAACATTCACGGTTGAGAAGGCCCCAGAGTAGGCCGACAAGCTGAAGCCTCGCTTAACGCATTTGCATCCGAATGTTGCCCTCCTCGGTTTGTTGCCACGGCCAGTCGCTTCTAATCTGTAGCGTCACTGCGGCACAGTGCGCTCGAGGACCACAAGGAGAACCGCTCCATGCAAACCCGAATGCTGATCAACGGTCACCTGGTGAACGGCGAAGGCCCGGTCTGGACCGTGCTCGACCCGGCCAAGGGCAGCGCCCTGGCACAGATCAACGAAGCCACCGAGGCCCAGGTCGACATCGCCGTGCGCGCCGCCGACCAAGCCTTCGAGCACTGGTCGCAGAGCACGCCGAAGGAGCGCGCCAACGCGTTGCTGGCCATTGCCGAGGTCATCGAACGACACGGCGAGGAACTGGCCCGGCTGGAATCGGACAACTGCGGCAAGCCCTATGCCGCGGCGCTCGGCGACGAGATCCCGGCCATCGCCGATGTGTTCCGCTACTTCGCCGGTGCCGCACGCTGCCTGGGTGGCCTGGCGGCGGGCGAGTACCTGCCCGGGCACACGTCGATGATCCGCCGCGACCCGCTGGGCGTGGTCGCCTCCATCGCGCCTTGGAACTACCCGCTGATGATGCTGGCCTGGAAGATTGCCCCCGCGTTGGCTGCCGGCAACACCGTGGTCATCAAGCCATCGGAGTTGACCCCGCTGACCGCCCTGCGTCTTGGTGAGCTGGTCCGTGAGCTGCTGCCGGCCGGCGTGCTCAATATCCTTTTCGGCCGTGGCCAGACCGTCGGCAACCCATTGGTCACCCATGCCAAGGTGCGCATGGTGTCGCTGACCGGCTCCATCCCCACCGGCGCGCACATCATTGGCGCCACCGCCGACAGCGTGAAGCGCATGCACATGGAATTGGGCGGCAAGGCACCGGTGCTGGTGTTCGACGACGCTGACCTCGACGCTGCCATCGATGGCATCCGCACCTTCGGCTTCTACAACGCCGGGCAGGACTGCACCGCCGCCTGCCGGCTGTACGTGCAGGACGGCATCTACGAACGCTTCGTCGAACGCTTGGGCGCGGCGGTGGCGAGCATCAAGCCAGGCCCACAGCAGGCGGCCGACACCGAACTCGGCCCGTTGATCAGCGCCCAGCATCGCGACAAGGTCGCCGGCCTGGTGAACCGCGCCATCGCCCAGCCGCACATCCGCCTGGTCACCGGTGGCAAGGCACTGCCCGGTGATGGCTTCTTCTTCGCCCCGACCGTGCTGGCCGATGCGCTGCAGGACGACGAAATCGTCCGCCACGAGGTGTTCGGCCCGGTGGTGTCAGTCACCCGCTTCAGCGACGAAGCCCAGGCGCTGGAATGGGCCAACGACTCGGAGTATGGCCTGGCCTCGTCGGTGTGGACCCGTGACAGCGGACGCGCCCACCGCCTCGCCGCACGGCTGCAATATGGCTGCACTTGGGTCAACACGCATTTCATGCTGGTCAGCGAGATGCCGCACGGCGGGCAGAAGCATTCCGGCTATGGCAAGGACATGTCGATGTACGGGCTGGAGGACTACACCTGTGTGCGCCATGTGATGTTCAAGCACTGATGCACCACTAGCCGGTGGGGGCAAAACACCCACCGGCTTTTTTCCTGCAAAGCAACGCGATTTTTCCTGCCTATCGCCTGAACTACACCCTACCGCCGATCTATTGAGTTCAATGGCACTGGTATCACAGACTGATACCATGAATAATCGTCAACGTGCGTTACTCGAACTTGTCTTCAACAAGCCCGTTCCCCGAACGCTGGACTGGTCGCGCCTGGAGTCCCTGTTGGTCTCGCTCGGTGCCCGGGTTATCGAGGGTAGAGGCTCGCGTGTGCGCTTCGAACTCAACGGTGAGGTTGCGACCTTTCATCGCCCTCACCCCGACCGGCACGCCAAACCCTATCAGGTGCGCGATGCCCGCCAGTTCCTGGAGCAGGCAGGAGTTACACCATGAATGTGATGAATTACCGCGGCTACTCGGCGCGCATCGAATACAGCGACGAAGACCAGTTGCTGATCGGCCATGTCGCCGGGATCCGCGACGTGATCGGCTTCCATGGCGAGTCGATCAGTGAATTGCGCCAGGCGTTCGAGGAAGCTGTCGACGACTACCTCGAAACCTGTCGGCGCCTGGGGCGTGAACCGCAGAAAACTTACTCCGGCAAACTCAGCCTGCGCCTGGAGCCTGCTCTCCACGCCAGCGTGGCGGCCAAGGCCGAGCTGGCGCAGAAGAGCATCAACCAGTGGGTCAGCGACATCCTCAGCCAGGCCGCCTGCAGCTGAGTCAGTCGCGCAGGTCCGATTCGTGGATCGGGTTGGCCCGGCTTGTCGCGCGTTGGTATTGCGCCGGCCAGGTCGCCTTGTTGCCGCCCAGGTCGTCGTCGGCGTGCAATGGCCAGTAAGGGTCGCGCAACAGTTCGCGGGCCAGGAAGATCACATCGGCCTGGCCGGTGCGCAGGATATGCTCGGCCTGGGCCGGCTCGGTGATCATGCCGACGGTGCCGGTGGCGATCTCCGACTCCTTGCGCACCCGCTCGGCGAAACGGGTCTGGTAGCCGGGGCCAGTGGGGATTTCTGCATTGACCGAGGTCCCTCCCGACGACACGTCGATCAGGTCGACGCCCAAGGCGCGTAGCCGGCGGGCCAGTTCCACGGTCTCGTCCGGGTTCCAGCCATCCTCGACCCAGTCGGTGGCCGACACCCGCACCAACAGCGGCAGCTCCTGTGGCCAGGCCTGGCGCACCGCCTCGGCGACTTGCAGGGTCAGGCGGATACGGTTTTCAAAGCAGCTGCCGTACTCGTCGCGGCGCTGGTTGCTCAGCGGCGAGAGGAACTGGTGCAGCAGGTAGCCGTGGGCAGCGTGGATCTCGACGACCTTGAAGCCGGCCTTCAAGGCCCGCTCGGTGGCGGCGACGAACGCGCTGACGACCTGCTGGATCTCGTCCTTGCTCAGTTCATGGGGGACGGTGTGCTCGGGGTCGAAGGCAATCCTGGAGGGTCCTACCGGCTGCCAGCCGCCGTCTTCAAGCTTGACGCTGCCGTGCTTGCCCAGCCACGGCCTGTGGGTGCTGGCCTTGCGTCCGGCGTGGGCCAGCTGGATGCCGGGGACGGCGCCCTGGGCGGTGATGAAGCGGGTGATGCGCTGCAGCGCGGGGATCTGCTCGTCGTTCCACAGGCCGAGGTCTTCTGCAGTGATGCGCCCATCGGCGGTGACCGCGACCGCTTCACTGATCACCAGGCCGGCGCCACCGACAGCGCGGCTGCCCAGGTGCACCAGGTGCCAGTCATTGGCCAGGCCGTCGACGGCGGAGTACTGGCACATGGGGGAAACGGCGATACGGTTGGGCAGGGTCAGCTGACGCAGGGTGTAGGGTTCGAGCAGCAGGCTCATGGCGCACCTCCCAGGGACTCCAATGGTTGCCGGGCCGGCATTTGTAGTGGGGCGTGGGCCGGTACCGGTAGGTTTCAGCCTAGACCATGGCTCCGAGGGGCGTTTGCCCATCGCCCTGCGCCGCTCGTTCCTCCTCGCGCAAGGTCAGCACCTCGACGCCACTCTGCGTCACCGCCACGGTGTGCTCCCATTGCGCCGACAGGCTCCGGTCACGGGTAATTACCGTCCAGCCATCGCGCAAACCGCGGGTCCCGCGCCCACCCTGGTTGATCATCGGCTCGATGGTGAACACCATCCCTGGTTGCAGCTTCATGCCCGTGCCACGCTGGCCGTAGTGCAGCACCTCCGGCGCCTCGTGCATCTGCGTGCCGATGCCGTGCCCGCAATACTCGCGCACCACGCTGTAGCCGGCGGCCTCGGCGTGGGCCTGGATGGCGTGGCCGATATCACCGAGGGTCGCGCCGGGGCGCACCTGCTCGATGCCCTTCCACAGCGCGGCATAGGTGGTGTCCACCAGCCGCCGGGCCTCTTCGCCGATCTGGCCGATGCTGTACATCTTCGACGAATCGGCGATATAGCCGCCCTGCTCCAGGGTGATGTCGACGTTGACTATCGAACCCTCCTTCAGCACCTCGTCGGCCTTGGGCATGCCATGGCAGACCACATGGTCCACCGAGGTGTTCAGGGCAAAGGGAAAACCATACTGGCCCTTGCTCGCCGGCCGCGCCTTGAGGGTCTGGACGATGAAGGCCTCGGCGCGGTCGTTGATCTGCATGGTAGTCACGCCGGGGCGGATGAAACCGTCGAGGTCGGCGAACACCCGGGCCAGCATCTGGCCGGCACGGCGCATCAATTCGAGCTGGGCGGCGTCCTTGAGGATGACCTTGCTCATTGCAGCAGCTCCTTGAGATTGGCCTGCTCCTGGCGCAGCAACTGGCGCAGCAGTTCCTGGTAGGTGGCCTGCGGGTGCAACTCGGCCAGCATGCCGATGCGGATCCAGTGCTCGGCCTGGGCGTTGATCGAGCGCGACAGCGCGGCGCTGGCCACGCGCAGGTCTTCGTGGAGGTCGTCGGCGATCTTGACGATGCCCATGTGCGATTACCTATATATGAAACGTATGCGAATCATATATCCATAAGCCAGCTGGCGCCATCCGCTGGTGCACCGCTCCCCATATCGGTGCGCGCCCCCCTCACCGGGCGAGCCCACTCACACCGCAGAGACGCGCCCCACCGTGACATGGCCCGGGATTTGCTGCCGGCAAGGCATCGAGGCCATCAACGCCGATGGTCCTCCCTCCACGACGAAGGCGCCGTGTTGCCCCGCTTGCCACTTGCAGGCCGGGCAGCCGGCGCCTTTGTCGTTTCGTCAGCAGGAGATCGTGATGAGCGGCAGTGAAGTGCGCAGTGTTTGCCCGTATTGCGGAGTCGGGTGCGGCATCGTCATGCACGTGAGCGAAGGCAAGATCGTCAAAGTCAGCGGCGACAAGCAGCACCCCAGCAACTTCGGGCGCCTGTGCACCAAGGGGCTGACTGCCCATGTGCCGCTGGAGGCCGGGCGCATGGCCCACGCGTTCGTCCGTGACCAGCGCAGCCAGCAGCCAGCCCGTCGCCCGCTGCAGACCGCCATCGCCGAGACGGCCGGGCGCCTGCGCACGATCATCGATACCCACGGCGCCGACGCCGTGGCTTTCTATGTCTCCGGGCAAATGTCGCTGGAGGCCCAGTACCTGGCCAATAAACTGGCCAAGGGCTTCATCCGCACCCGCCATATCGAGTCCAACTCACGCCTGTGCATGGCCAGTGCCGGCAGCGGCTACAAGCAATCGCTGGGCGCCGACGGCCCACCCGGCAGCTATCAGGATTTCGAGCACGCCGAAGTGTTCCTGGTGATCGGCGCGAACATGGCCGACTGCCACCCGATCCTGTTCCTGCGCCTGCTCGACCGGCTCAAGGCCGGTGCCAGGCTGATCGTCGTCGACCCCCGGCGCAGCGCCACCGCCGACAAGGCCGACCTGTTCCTGCAACTGCGCCCGGGTACCGATCTGGCCCTGCTCAATGGCCTGCTGCACCTGCTGCATGCCAATGGCCACACCGACGCGGACTTCATCGCCCGCCACACCGAAGGCTGGGAGGCACTGCCGGCGTTTCTCGCGGACTACCCTCCCGAACGCGTCGCGGCCATCACCGGACTGGCCGAGGCCGACATCCGCGAAGCCGCCCGCCTGATCGGCGAGGCGGGCGAATGGATGAGCTGCTGGACCATGGGCCTGAACCAGAGCATCCACGGCACCTGGCACAGCAATGCCCTGTGCAACCTGCACCTGGCCACCGGCGCCATCTGCCGCCCCGGCAGCGGGCCGTTCTCGCTGACCGGCCAACCCAATGCCATGGGCGGCCGCGAGATGGGTTACATGGGGCCGGGCCTGCCGGGCCAGCGTTCGGCGCAGGTGGCAGCCGACCGCGCCTTCGTCGAAGCGCAATGGCAACTGCCCCCCGGCACCCTGCGCAGTGAAGGGGGCGAAGGCACCGTGGCACTGTTCGAGCAACTCAAGCATGGCGAGGTGAAAGCCTGCTGGATCATCTGCAGCAACCCGGTGGCCAGCGTCGCCAACCGCCAGCAGGTGATCGACGGCCTGCGCCAGGCACAGCTGGTGATCAGCCAGGACGCCTTCCTCGACACCGAGACCAACCGCTACGCCGACATCCTGCTGCCGGCATCACTGTGGGCCGAGGGCGAAGGGGTGATGATCAACAGCGAGCGCAACCTGACCTTGATGCCCCGCGCCGTCGAGGCGCCCGGCGAAAGCCTCGAGGACTGGCGCCTGATCGCGCGCATCGCCTGTGCCCTGGGTTATGCGCACGCCTTCGACTACCCCGACGCCGAAGCGGTGTTCGATGAGATCCGCCGCTTCCACAACCCGGACACCGGCTACGACCTGCGCGGCATCGACTATGCCGACCTGCGCCAGGGCCCGCGGCAGTGGCCAAGCGCGCCGGGGCGCAAGGACGCTCGCAGCCCCCAGCGCTATGTCGCGCCAGACGCCCCACAGACGCCGGTGTTTCCGACGCCCACCGGCAAGGCCCGGTTCTTCGCCCGCCCCTGGCTGCCGCCGGCGGAGCTGCCCGACGATGCCTTCCCCTTCGTGCTCAACACCGGCCGCGTGCAGCACCAGTGGCACACGCTGACCAAGACTGGCCAGGTACCCAGCCTCAACAAGCTGGAGCCCGGCCCCTTTGTCGAGATCCACCCCGACGACGCCGGGCGCCTGGGTATCGCGGACAAGGACCAGGTGGCGATCCGCTCGCGCCGCGGCCAGGCCGTGCTGCCGGCGCGACTCAGCGAGCGGGTGCTGCCAGGCAACTGTTTCGCCCCGTTTCACTGGAACGATCTGTACGGCGAGCAACTGGCAATCAACGCGGTGACCTGCGACGCGGTGGACCCGACTTCGCTGCAGCCGGCCCTCAAGCACTGTGCCGTGGCCCTGGAACGGGTTGCCGGCGAGCGCATCGCCACCCTTGAACTGACGCTTCCCCCGGACCCCATCGCCATGCCCACCGCCACCCTGTCCCGCCTGCTCGGCCTAGAGACGTTGCCGGCTCCGATCCTGGCCGAGCAAGAACGCCATTACCTGCAAGGTTTCCTGCTCGGCCTGAGCCAGGCCCGCACCGAAAACATGCCTTGCCTGCCGCCCGATGCGCCCCTGGCGCCGGAGCGACGCCTGTTCGTCAACGGCCTGCTGGCCGGCCTGTTCGCCCGGCCCGCGCCGGCGTCGCAAGCAGCGCTCGAAAGCCCTCGTCACCACGTGCTGTGGGCCTCGCAGACCGGCAATGGCGAGCACCTCGCCGAACGCTGCGCCCAGCACCTGCGCGACGCGGGGCTGGTGGTCGCACTCAGTTGCATGGAGGAGGTGCGCCCATCCCAACTGCGAGGTGCCGCCAGCCTGCTGCTGATCGCCAGCACCTTCGGCGACGGTGATGCGCCGGACAGCGGCACCGCGTTCTGGCGGGCGCTGCAGGACGACGAAGGCGCCAGTTGCGCCACCCTCCCTTACGCCGTGCTGGCCCTGGGCGATTCAAGCTACGACCAGTTCTGCGGCTTCGGCCGCAAGCTCGACCAACGCCTGGCCGACCTGGGCGCCCGGCGCCTGCTGGACCGGGTCGACTGCGAGCCGGATTGCGAGGCGGCCTTCGGCGCTTGGCTCGATGCCCTGTTGTCCGAACTTGGCGGTGCCCCGGCGGCCACCGCCGCCGCGCCAGTCACCGTCCGCGGCAAACAGCAGCCCTGGCCTGCCACCTTGCGGGAAAACCGCCTGCTCAACGGCCCGGGTTCAACCAAGGAGACTCGCCAACTGGTCTTCGACCTGTCCGGTAGCGACCTGCGCTATCAACCCGGCGATGCCCTGGGCGTATGGCCGCGCAATTGCCCGGAGCTGGTCGACGAGCTGCTCATGCTGATGCAGCTGGAAGGCCAAACCGAGATCGAACTCGAGGGCCATGCCCCAATGCCCCTGCGAACCGCGCTGGAGCGGCACGTGGACATCACCCAGGTCAGCCGCCAGCAGCTCGAAACCTTCAGCCAGCACGCTCCCGACCTGCAGCGCCTGCTGCTGCCAGAATGCAAGGACGAACTCAAGGAATGGCTGTGGGGCCGCCAGCTGGCCGACGTGCTGCGCGAACACCCCCAGGCCTTGCCGCTGGGCAACTGGTTGTCGCTGCTCAAACCCTTGCAGCCGCGCCTGTACTCGATCAGCTCCAGCCCCCAGGCTCATCCCGGCCAGGTGCACCTGACCGTGTCCATCGTGCGCCATGGCGAGCGCAAGGGCGTCTGTTCGAGCTTCCTCGCGGACCGGGCAGCGGCGCTGGAGGTCGGGATATTTGCCCAGCCATCGAAACACTTCCGCCTGCCCGAGGACGACGGTGTGCCCATCGTGATGATCGGCCCTGGTACCGGTATCGCCCCCTTCCGCGCCTTCCTTGAAGAGCGCGAGGTACGTGGGGCCAAGGGGCGCAACTGGCTGTTCTTCGGTGAGCAGCATGCCGCCTGCGACTTCTATTACCGCGAACAATTGCAGGCCTGGGAGGCCAGCGGGCATGTGCGTCTGAGCACCGCGTTCTCGCGTGACCAGCCGCAAAAGGTCTATGTGCAGCACCGCCTGCTGGAGCATGGCGCCGAGCTGTGGCGCTGGTTGCAGGACGGCGCGCATGTGTATGTCTGTGGCGATGCCCGGCACATGGCCCGGGATGTGGACGCGGCTTTGCGTCAGCTCGTGGCGCGGCACGGCGGCCTGGACGAGGGCGCGGCAGCGGCGTTCGTCGAGGGGTTGGCGCGGGACAAGCGCTACCGACGGGATGTGTATTGATGCACCAGGCTGGTGAGGCTTGCACCTTCGTTGTGCCCGTAACGGCCTCATCGCCGGCAAGCCGGCTCCCACAAGGGTACGCCGCAAATGGGTCCGCAGCCCTGTGGGAGCCGGTTTGCCGGCGATGAGGCCCGTGAGGACTGCCGTTGAGTGGCCGCTTGGCACACTCCCTGCTTTTCAACGAAGTACAACAGCCCCTCGATCAACGGCGATCGTCCAGGGGCCTGACACTGATGAGTACAGGCAAAGGCGCCTGGAGCTTCGGCTCCAGGCGCCTTTTTCGTTTTTCCGTGATCGAGGATCGGCTATGCAGGCAACAGCGAACGAAGCACAACGAGCGCGACTGGTCATCGTCGGCAACGGCATGGTCGGCCATCACTGCGTCGAGCAGCTGATCGAACGCGGCGCCAGCGCGCGCTTCGAGCTGCACGTGTTCGCCGAGGAGCGCCAGCGCGCCTACGACCGGGTGCACCTCTCGGAATACTTCACCGGCAGTTGCGCCGAAACCCTGGCCCTGAGCGACCGCGACTACTATGCGAGCAACGGCGTGCACCTGCACCTGGGCGAGGCGGTAGTGGATATTGATCGCGAACGCCAGGAAGTGATCACCGCCGAAGGCCGCCTCGGCTACGAACAGTTGATCCTGGCCACCGGCTCCTATCCGTTCGTGCCGCCCATCGAAGGGTCCAGCGGCAATGCGCGCCTGGTCTATCGCACCCTCGAAGACCTCGATGCGATCCGCGCCGCCGCCGGCAGCGCCCGCCGCGGCGTGGTGGTCGGCGGCGGCCTGCTCGGCCTCGAGGCCGCCAACGCCCTCAAGTCGCTAGGCCTGCAAGCGCATGTGGTGGAGTTCGCGCCGCGGCTGATGCCAGTCCAGTTGGATAGCGAGGGCGGCGCGGCGCTCAAGGCGCGCATCGAGGCGCTGGGCGTAGGCGTGCACCTGGCCCGCGCCACCCAGTCGATCAGCACAGGCGAACACTACCGCTACCGCATGAATTTCGAAGGCGGCGAACACCTGGAAACCGACCTGATCGTGTTCTCCGCCGGCATCCGCCCGCAGGATGCCCTGGGCCGAACCTGCGGCCTTACAATCGCCCCCCGCGGCGGCGTGGTGATCGACGGTCAGTGCCGCTCCAGCGACCCGCGCATCTTCGCCATCGGCGAATGCGCTTCGTGGAACGGCAGCGCGTTCGGCCTGGTCGCCCCGGGATACGCCATGGCACGTAACCTGGCAGCCCTGTTGATGGGCGAGTCGGCAAGCGAGTTCAGCGGCGCCGACATGTCGACCAAGCTCAAGCTGCTGGGTGTGGATGTTGGCTCCATCGGCGATGCCCAGGGCGTCACGCCGGGGGCGCGCAGCTATCGCTACATCGACGAAGCCACGGCCTCCTACCGGCGCCTGGTGGTCGATGCCAGCGGCAAGCGTGTGCTTGGCGCGGTGCTGGTCGGCGACAACAGCTACTACGACACCCTGCTGCAATACGCCCAGAACGGCATCAAGCTACCGGCCGACCCGGCCGCGCTGATTCTGCCCCAGGGCTGCGGCGCGCCGGCGCTGGGCGCCGATGCCTTGCCCGACAGCGCGACCATCTGCTCGTGCCACAACGTCAGCAAGGGCGCGGTGTGCGCCGCCATCGACAGTGGCTGCGGCGACCTCGCCGCCGTCAAGGCATGCACCAAGGCCGCCAGCGGTTGCGGCGGTTGCGCGGCGCTGCTCAAGCACGTGTTCGAGCACGAACTGAGCGCCCGCGGCGTGACCGTCGACAAGAGCCTGTGCGAACACTTCGCCTACACCCGCCAGGAGCTCTACGGGCTGGTGCGGGTTGAAGGCATCCGCACCTTCAACGAGCTGCTCGAACGCCATGGCAAAGGCCAGGTGGGTTGCGCCATCTGCAAGCCGGCGGTGGGCAACATCCTCGCCTCGTGCTGGAACCAGCCGATCATGGACCCGGCGCTGGTACCGCTGCAGGACACCAACGACACCTTCATGGCCAACATGCAGAAGAACGGCACCTACTCGGTGGTGCCGCGCATCCCCGGCGGCGAGATCACCCCGGAAAAACTGATCGTGATCGGCCAGGTGGCAAAGAAGTACGATCTCTATACCAAGATCACCGGCGGCCAGCGCATCGACCTGTTCGGTGCCCAGTTGCACGAACTGCCGCTGATCTGGGGCGAGCTGATCGCCGCCGGCTTCGAGACCGGGCACGCCTACGGCAAGTCGACGCGCACGGTGAAATCCTGCGTCGGCAGCACCTGGTGCCGCTATGGCGTGCAGGACAGCGTGGCCATGGCGCTGCGCCTGGAGGACCGCTACAAGGGCCTGCGCGCGCCGCACAAGCTCAAGTTCGCGGTGTCTGGCTGCACCCGCGAATGCGCCGAGGCGCAAAGCAAGGACATTGGCGTGATCGCCACCGACAAGGGCTGGAATCTCTACGTGTGCGGCAATGGCGGCATGCGCCCACGCCACGCCGAACTGTTCGCCACCGACCTGGACGACGAGACCTTGGTGCGCCTGATCGACCGCGTGCTGATGTTCTACATCCGCACCGCCGACAAACTGCAGCGCACCTCGGTGTGGCGCGAGGGCCTCGAGGGCGGGCTTGACTACCTCAAACAGGTGGTAATCGACGACAGCCTGGGCCTGGCCCGCGAACTCGAGACGCAGATGCAGCAGGTGGTCGACCGTTACGAATGCGAATGGGCCAACGCCTTGGGCGATCCGGAAAAGCTCAAGCGCTTCCGCACCTTCGTCAATGACCATCGCGCCGATCCCGATGTGCACTTCGTGCGCGAGCGTGGCCAACGCCGGCCGGCGGCGCCCCTGCAGTTGATTCCCACCCATGAGGAGGCAATGTGATGAACCTGTCCAACACGGCTGTAGCAAGTGAAACCCGCTGGCAGGCGGTGTGCCAGGCCAGCGACCTGGTCGCCGACTCCGGGGTGGTAGTGTGGCATGAAGGCGAGCAAGTCGCGTTGTTCTACCTGCCGGAGCGGGATCGACAGGTCTACGCGCTGGAAAACCGCGATCCGCACTCCGGCGCCAATATCATCGGACGCGGGCTGGTGGCCAGCCTGCAGGGCGAACTGGTAGTCGCGGCGCCGCTCTACAAGCAGCATTTCTGCCTGCGCGACGGGCGCTGCCTGGAGGACCCGACACAGGCCTTGCGGGTGTGGACGGCGCGCCTGCGCGGCGGCGAAGTCGAACTGGCCCGTAGCTGATGCTCGAACGGAGCAACCAGACGTTGCAGGTCTGGCCCGCACGGATACACTGCCGGGCATGAACCTCGATACCCGCATCAAGTTCCGCCATCTGCTGTGCTTCCTGGAGATTGCCCGACAGGGCAGCCTGGCCAGGGCCGCCGATGTGCTGGCGATCAGCCAGCCTGCGATCTCCAAGACCCTCAAGGAGCTGGAGGATCTGCTGGAAGCTCGCCTGTTCGAGCGCAGCCACCAGGGCGTCGCCCTGACCCCGGCCGGTACCCGCTTCATGCGCTATGCCGGCCCCAGCGTGCAAGCGCTGCGTGACGGGGTCGGCAGCGTGCGAGGGGAAGCGCGGGCGCCGTCGCAGGTGCGTATTGGCGTGCTGTCGACTGTCGAAGGGTTGCTGATGCCCGAGGTGCTGTGCCGCTTGCACCAGCAGCACGAGGCATTGGTAATCAGCGTGGTGACCGGGGCCAGCGCCCAGCTGCTCGGGCAGTTGCACCTTGGCGAGCTGGAACTGGTGATAGGCCGTATGACCGACAGCCCGCAGATCCAAGGGCTGTCGTTCGAGCACCTGTACAGCGAGTCGATGACCCTGGTGGTGCGGCCCGGACATCCGCTGCTGGCGGATCAGCCTATTGATCGCACGCAGGTCGGTGCCTATCCACTGGTGCTGCCACCGCCAGGCACGACCATTCGCCGGCATGCCGACAGCCTGTTCGTGCAATGCGCGATCCAGCTGCCGGCACAGCGCCTGGAGACTCTGTCGCTGGCCTTGAGCAGGCGCTACGTGCTGGGCAGCGAGGCGGTCTGGGTGGCGCCGCGCGATGCCGTGCTGATCGACCTCGGCCGGGGAGAACTGGTCGAACTCGACCTGGGTGTGCGTGAACCGGGCGGCTCGGTGGGCATCTGCCGCAATGCGGCCTTGGCGCAGAGCCTGCCAGCGCAGTGGTTGTGCGAGGTGCTCCGGGAGGTCGCCGAAGCTTACCGGATTGGGACATACCCCTGACAACCCAGCTCGCGGATTCCTATACAATCCACGCCAGTTACCAGCGCCTCCAGGACCTCTTTCATGGACGAAACCGCGCAGCACTGGCTGCATGCCCTCTCCGCCCCCATGGCCGCCCTCAACGGCGCCAGCTACACCGCCCCCGACTACTTCGAAGGGGAAGACCAGACCGATCTGGAGCGCTGGTGGGGGATCAGCGACCGCGCCCAGTTGCTGGACATGCTGAACATGGCCGACAACGGCCACGCCACCGAAATGAGCGAAGCCTACTGGCAGTACCAGCGCTGCCTGCCCAGCCAGTGGCAGGCCCTGCTCGACACCTTGCCCCCACGCGAACGCATCCGCCATGAATACGCCGCCCGCACCTTCCCCGACTGTGGTCCGGGCGGCACCCGGGCCTGGGACCTGGGGCGCATGAGCTTCCTGCTGCGCGCCGGGGTCAAGAAAGGCCTGATCGACCGCGACGAAAGCCTCTACCTGCACTACCGCCTGGCGCTGCGCGCCCGCCACTACTACAACCGCTGGGACTGTTACCTGGCCGGCTACCTGTTCGGCAAGGCGCTATGGAATGTCAGCGACAGCAGCGACGAGACCTTGGCCGCCGATCTCGAGCGCCAGGGCAGCGAGCACTGGAACCGCTGCATCCTGCTTAACCTGCGCCTCGGCGCCCATGAGCTGCTGGCCGGGCTGCCCTGGGACATGGACCTGCCCGAGCCGCCGCGCCCCGCCACCCTGGAAGAGGACTGCTGGTCATGAGTTGCTGGATTCGCCTGGGGATCGAACCGACCCAGGACCTGGACGCCATCCGCCTGGCCTACCGCGGCCGCCTGCCCGCGCACCATCCGGAAACCGACCCGGAAGGTTTCCAGGCCCTGCGTGCGGCATACGAGGAAGCGCTGCGCCTGGCCCGCGAGCAGGAAACCCACGAGGCCGAGCCAAGGGTCGCCGAGGACACTCCCCATCCGGCGCTGCAGCACTTCCATCGCCTGCTCGAGGAGCCGTCCCTGCGCTTCGACCCACAAGCCTGGCAGGGCTTCATCGCCGAGCTGGACGAACTGCCACTGGACGAACTGGACGACCTCGGCTGGCAGCTGTTGCACACCCTGCGCGACTGCGGGCCGCTGTCCCATCACTGCGCGGGCCTGCTAGCCCGGCGCCTGGGCTGGGCCGACCAGTTGCTGCGCCTGGACAACCCCCACGAAGTGGAAGCCTTCCTCGACCGTCTCGCGCAGCCGGACCCCTTCGATACCGCATGTATGCGCGACTGGCCAGCCCCGGCGCAGATGGAGAGCCTGTGGTATTTCCGCAGCCTCGAGTACTGTTACCAGCACCGCCCATTGTTCGAGTACGAGCAGTTCGCCAGCGTGCATACCTGCCTGGCGATCCCGGACGACCCGGCGCTGGTACAGCGCCTGCTGGTGCAGTTCAGCCAGGCCGGCATCGCCAGCCGGACCTTCCACGGACTGCTCCAGGCACAACAGGCGCAAACCCCGGACGATGCCGACCTGCTCTACCTGCTGGCCCGCCAGGCCGATGCCCTGGGGGCCGAGCAACAAGCGCTGGACTGCTGGTTGCGGCTGTACCGCCAACACCAGCATCCACAGGCCGAGCGCTGGCTGATCGACCTCTGCGCCCGCCATCAACCCCAGCGTCTGCCCTTGCTGATCCAGGCCTTCGACTGCTTGCATACGCCAGCCGGCTGGCCCGAGAACCTCGCCGACCCGGCCCAGGCCTGGGGCAGCCCGGGGCAGTCACCGCAGACCCTGGCGCGTTGGTCCGAAGCCTCGCGCCTGAAGCTGGACGGCATCGCCAGCACCTTCGTCGACTGGCATCTGGATGGTGACGACGAACTACCGCTGCTGGCCTGGCTGCTGCAGGAGCAGCCGGAGCAGAATCTGCACCGCTTGTATTGGCATGCCTGGGCCCTGCAGCGCGGCGAGGCCGGTTTGCTGCGCCTGGTCCTCGCCCAGCCACCGGCCGAGGACGCCCTCGACGCGCTGATCCTCGAGGGCTTCCAGCGCCAGGCGAGCCAGCAGTTGCATTGGCTCGATCAGGCTCCCGTGGTCCAGGTGCTGACGCAACTCAGCGCCAGCGATGATCCGGCGGCTACCTTGCCCGAGGCCCTGACCGAGGATGCCATTCGACCGGTCTGCCGTGAATGGCTGCGGCGCATGCGGGTCTATCCGGCCCATGCCCTGCACACGCTCAACCGTCAGTTCGACATGCGCCGCCTGTTCACCACCCCGTTCGGCCTGCAACTGCAAGACCGCCTGGCCGAAGCCGGAGTTCTGTTACCTTCGATGCCCGAGGGCGAGGCACTGTGGCAGTGGCACCGCCAGCAGCTGTTCATGCTGGCCCTGCTGGAGCAACCTTCACGTTGGCTGGCACTGATCGATCCGGCCTTGCCCGGGCAGTTGCACTACCCGGCCGAGCATCCGTTCGCTCCGACACACGCCCTGCTCTGTCAACTGCTGACCAGCCCCGAAGGCGCCAGTGGACTGCTCGGCAGCCTGGATATCCGCGATCCGGTACAAGCCCTGATCTCGGCACGCCTGCTGACCTTGCAGCAGGCGCTCAACAGCACGCGCCTGCCCAACGCCGTGCAACTGCTCGCTTGCCTGGACAACGACGACGGCGGACTGCGTACCGATTATCCGCTGGGCTACCTGCTGTTCTGCGCAGTGCTGCACCATGATCCGTCGCTGGACGAACCACAGCGCTGCGCGTTGCGCGACCGCATGCAGGCGCTGGACCTGCAAGACGACTGGTTCGAAGCGCTGCGCCGGGGGTTGCTGAACGGCCAGGCCAAGCATCCGCCGGCTGCCGCGGTACGCGCGCAAGGCCTCGACAGCCGCACGGTCGACGACGTACTGGATGCGCTGCACCGCCTGCTGAACACTTGCACCCCACCCAAGACCCGGCTGCTGCGCGCCCTGCAAAAGGTCAAGGACGACCCGGAACAGGACCCCGGCCTGCGCTGCGCGATCATGGCCGTGCTGTCATGGAGCGAACGCCTGCTGTTGGACATGATCAAGGAACCGCCGGCGCCGATGTGGGCGTTCTGGAAGCTCAAGAGTCGACTGAACCGCACGGGCCTGGCCGTGCACGTGGCAATCATCGCCTTGGGCGCCAGCCTGATGCTCCATATCCCGGCGATGTTGGTGGTGATCAGCGTCTTGTCGATCAGCGGCTTCCTGCGTCGCCTGCGCGACCTCGGCCACGGCGTGCCGGCACTGCTGCTGGTGATGGTGCTGACCCGCGTGCTGCCGTTCTCGTCACTGGTGCTGCTGGGCCTGCCCGGCGACAAGCTGCCAAACCGTTACGGCCCGGTACCGGGCAAAGGGCAGCCGCTGGAAGGCGGCCTGCAGGCCACCCTGCGCCGGCTCAACGCTCAGTAACGCAGCTCGTCGAGCGCCTGGCTCAATGCCTGGCGCTCACGGCTGATCTCGCCGGCCTGCTGCCCGGCCAGCACGGCATTGAAGGCGTCCAGCCAGCTGCCGATCAACTCGCGCTCGTCGCCCAGGCTCTGCATCCAGGCTCGCTCCAGGCGGGCCAGCAAGGTGCGGTTGGGCAGCGTGTCACGTGGGTGGATCTTCAATTTTGCCAGGCGTTCCTCACTGGCCTGGCGTGCCTGCGCATCCAGCCCGGTGGGGCTGCGGTCGATACTGTGGCTGTGCTTCTGGCCGCTCTCGAGGAAGGTCACGTCCACTTCCAGCAGGCCGTTGATGTCGTAGCTGAAGCGCACGTCCAGCGACTGGATCTCGCCGGTCGGCTGCAACGGAATCTCGAAACTGTCCACCAGGATGTTGTCCCGCACCCAGGGCCGCTCGCCCTGGTATACGGCGATGCGCACGAACTTCTGTTCCGGGTGGCTGCTGTAGAAACGCTGCACCTTGGACGTGGGGATGATCGTATTGCGCTCGATGATCGGCGAGAAGGCGCCAGTGACATCCTCGCCCCGGGACGAGGCCACCCCAAGGGTGTAGGGGCAGACATCGGTCAGGATCAGTTCGTCGATGGCCGCGTCGCGGGCCTTGCACGCCGCCTGGCTGGCGGCGCCGAGGGCAACGATGGTATCCGGGTCCAGGTGCCGGTACGGCAGGCGGCCAAACAGCTTGGCCACCAGTTGCTGCACCTGCGGCATGCGCGTGGCGCCGCCGACCAGCACCAGGCTGTCCAGCTCGCGCGGGCTCAAGCGGGCATCGCGCAGGGCCTGTTCGATGGGGGTGCGTACCCGTGCCAGCAAGGGTGCCCAGATCGCCTGCAGCTTCTGCTCGTCCAACTGCCACTCGCGGGGCTGGCCATCCATGCTCCAGGCAAAGGTGCGACTGCCCTCGCCCACTTCGCACTTGAGCTGCTCGATGGCGTCGTGCAGGCTGGCCAGGGCCTGGGGCTCCAGGTCTTCGGCCTTGAGACTCCAGTCACGCAGGCAGGCCTGCAGCAGCGCCTCGGTGAAATCCTCGCCGCCCAGGTAGTTGTCTCCGGTAGAGGCATGCACCTCGATCAACGGCAGGGCGTACTCCAGTACCGTGACGTCGAAGGTGCCACCGCCCAGGTCGAACACCAGGGTGCGCTCGAACTTCTGCTCATGCAGGCCGTAGGCCATCGCGGCGGCGGTGGGTTCGTTGATCAGCCGCTGGACCTTGAGCCCGGCCAGTTCGGCCGCGAACACCGTGCGTTTGCGCTGCTCGTCGCTGAAATAGGCCGGCACCGAGATCACCGCCTCGCTCACCGGGCAGCCCAGATAGGCCTCGGCGTCCTGCTTGAGCGAACCCAGCACCAGCGCCGACAGCTCTTCAGGGGTGAAACGGTGTTCGCCCAGGGCGTAACGCTTGTCGCTGCCCATGAAGCGCTTGAACGCCGCGGCGGTACGTTGAGGGTGCGTGGTCAGGCGCGCCCGGGCGGCCTGGCCGACGAGGATGCTGCCATCGTCATCGACGCTGACCACCGACGGCGTCAGCACCTCGCCCAGGGCATTGGCGATCAGCCGCGCGTGGCCATCCTGCCAGACGGCGATCAGGCTGTTGGTGGTACCCAGGTCGATTCCCAGCAAGGGAGTGGTGTGTGTCGGAGCGGGAGAGAGGCTGGCATCCTGCATGGTCGGTCTCTTGCTTGCGGTAGGAACCGGCGCAAGGCCTGCTGGCCAGTTGCGGCGGACAGGGGATTCTGACGCAACGCCAGAAACAAAAAAAGCGACCCTAAGGTCGCTTTCTCTGTTGCTTCCGGGTGTTCAGTGGGCCCTGGAAGCTTAATATGGCGCGGCGGACGGGACTCGAACCCGCGACCCCCGGCGTGACAGGCCGGTATTCTAACCGACTGAACTACCGCCGCGCTATACATCGAGTGGTGGGTGATGACGGGATCGAACCGCCGACCCTCTGCTTGTAAGGCAGATGCTCTCCCGGCTGAGCTAATCACCCTTCGTCTCGGTGTGGCGCGCATTCTACGGAGGACCTCCTACCCTGGCAAGCACTTTTTTCAAAATATTTGAAAAAAATTTCCAGGCCTTTCAAAGACCTAGCCGCGCCGCGATTTTCTTCCTCTATATAGGACTGCTGGCCCTCTGACAGGGTTGGCCTGGAACCGTTGCTCGGAGAATAATGCCCGCCTTATGTATTAAGGAGAGATTCCCCCTCATGTGGTTCAAGAACCTGCTGTCCTATCGCCTGACCCAGGAAGTACCGTTCGAGGCCGAGGCCCTGGAGGCCGCCCTGGCCAGCAAGCCGGCCCGCCCCTGCGCCAGCCAGGAACTGACCACCTACGGTTTCGTCGCACCGTTCGGCAAGGGCGAGGATGCCCCCCTGGTTCACGTCAGTGGCGAATTCATGCTGATCGCCGCACGTAAAGAAGAGCGCATCCTGCCCAGCAGCGTGGTCAACGACGCGGTCAAGGAGAAGGTCGAGGAGATCGAGGCCGAGCAGATGCGTAAGGTCTACAAGAAGGAACGCGACCAGATCAAGGACGAGATCATCCAGGCCTTCCTGCCGCGCGCTTTCATTCGTCGTTCGATGATCTTCGCCGCCATCGCACCGCGCCTGGGCATGATCCTGGTCAACTCTGCCAGCGCCAAGCGCGCCGAGGACCTGCTGTCGACCCTGCGTGAAGTGATCGGTTCGCTGCCGGTACGCCCGGCCACCGTGAAGATCGCACCAAGCGCGACCATGACCGACTGGGTCAAGTCGCAACAGGCCGCCGAAGGCTTCTACGTCCTCGACGAATGCGAACTGCGCGACACCGCCGAAGACGGCGGCATCGTGCGCTGCAAGCGTCAGGACCTGACCGGCGAGGAAATCCAGCTGCACCTGAGCACCGGCAAGGTGGTCACCCAGCTGGCCCTGGCCTGGCAGGACAAACTGTCGTTCGTGCTCGACGACAAGATGGTGATCAAGCGCCTGAAGTTCGAGGAGCTGCTGCAAGAGCAGGCCGAGCAGGATGGTGGTGACGAGGCCCAGCAACAGTTCGACGCCAGCTTCCTGCTGATGATGATGACCTTCACCGAGTTCCTGCCGGTGCTGTTCGAAGCACTCGGCGGCGAAGAGATCCCGCAGGGGGTCTGACCCTTCAAGCCGGCGCGGCCCAGCGGCGCCGGCTGAACTTCAGCCGCACCCGCAGCCGTCGATGCTGTTCCTGCGCCAGGGCGTCCTTGGGGATGCACTGGCTCTGGCTGAACCATTGCCCCTTGCGCACGAAGCGCAGCACGACCACTGCGGGCAGGGCAACGCTGTCACGGCACAGGCGCACCGGTTGCCAACCCCGGGCACGACTGTATATATGCCAGCCACCCGGCTCACGACGCAGGCCGGTGACGGCGCCAGGGTGGGACAGCAGGATCCGGCGGGGAATGGCCCAACAGGCGTGGGCAAGACAGGCAATGACCAGCAGGCCCTTTGGCCAACCGGGCAACGCGACCACAACGCTGGCGATGAGCGCCAGCGCCTGGCAGGCGAGATAGGCCGTCAGCAGCAGGCGCGAGCCCTGCCAACGGCACTCGAATGCTTCACTTGGGCTGGACACGGTCCAGGATGATGCGGACCATGCGCTGCAGCTCCGGATCTTCGGACTCGCTGCGCTCCATGAACCAGCCGAACATGTCCTGGTCCTCGCAGGTCAGCAGGCGACGGTACAGCTCGCGGTCCGCTTCGCTCAGGCTCGGGTAGACCTCCTGGGTGAACGGTACCAGCAGCACGTCCAGTTCCAGCATGCCGCGACGGCTGTGCCAGAAAAGCCGATTGAGTTCAGTTTGTTCGACCATGGGGCCCTCCTCGAATGGTCGCGCAGTATACCGCGCAGCGAATGAAGCGGCACAAGGCGTTGGTCTACTCACCTACCTATTTTGTTACCGGCGTTCTATGATGGCCGCCAGTCTTTAGCTACCGCGATGACCCATGGCCGATTCCGCTTTCTTCTGTTCCCTCTCCCATGAGGGCATCCTCGCCGTCCGCGGCTCCGACGCCGGCAAGTTCCTGCAGGGTCAACTGACCTGCAATATCAGCTACCTCAGCGAAGCCCATGCGAGCCTCGGTGCCCGCTGCATGGTCAAGGGCCGCATGCAGTCTAGTTTCCGTATCCTGCCCGAGGGCAATGGCTACCTGCTGGCCATGGCCAGCGAGCTGCTCGAGGCGCAACTGGCCGACCTGAAGAAGTACGCGGTGTTCTCCAAGGCCACGCTGAGCGACGACAGCGCCGCCTGGGTGCGCTTCGGCCTGCAGCACGGCGATGCGGCCCTGCAGGCGCTGAGCCTGAGCGTGGCGGACGAGGCCGGCGCGACCGCACGTCATGATGGCCTGATCGCCATCAGCGCCTCGGCCGGGCGGGTCGAACTGTGGGCGCCTGCCGACCGGGCCAGCGCCGTGCGCGGGACGCTCGCCGCCGCGCTGCCAGAGGGCACGCTCAACGACTGGCTGCTTGGCCAGGTGCGCGCCGGCATCGGCCAGGTCATGGGCCCGACCCGCGAGCTGTTCATCCCGCAGATGATCAACCTGCAGGCCGTCGATGGCGTGAGCTTCAAGAAGGGTTGCTACACCGGCCAGGAGATCGTCGCCCGCATGCAGTACCTGGGCAAGCTCAAACGCCGCCAGTATCGCCTGGCGCTGGCCGAGACAGCGGTACCCGAGCCGGGCGCCGAGATCTTCTCGCCGACACACGGCTCGTCGGTCGGCGAGGTGGTGATCGCTGCCAGCACCGGCAGCGCCGTCGAACTGTTGGCCGTGCTCAGCGCCGATGCCGTGGCGGACGACAACCTGCACTTGGGCAGCCTGGAAGGCCCGCGCCTGACGCTGCTCGACCTGCCTTACGAACTGGACCGCGACCGGGAAATCCAGCGCTGACCAGCCCGCCCCGGCGTTACGCCGGGGCTGCACCACCTTTGCCGTAGAGAAGTCCATGAACAAGCTGGCCGAGAAGGTCCAAGCGCAATTGCTCGCCGCCATCGACCGGGACGACCTGGTCCTGCCGACGCTTCCGGAAGTCGCCCTGAGCATTCGCGAAGCCGCCGAAGACAGCGAGATCAGCGTGTCCGCCTTGAGCAAGGTGATCGGCCGCGACGCCGCCCTGTCGGCACGCCTGATCAAGGTGGTCAACAGCCCGTTGCTGCGCGCCGCCGTCGAAGTCACCGACCTGCACACCGCGATCACGCGCCTGGGCATCAACTACAGCTGCAACCTGGCCATCGGCCTGGTGATCGAGCAGATCTTCCATGCCCGCGCCCCGGCGGTTGAACACAAGCTGCGTGATATATGGGCCAACAGCCTGGATGTGGCGGGCATCAGCTATGAACTGTGCCGACGCTACACCCAGCTCAAGCCCGACCAGGCCACCCTCGGCGGCCTGGTGCACCAGATCGGCGCGTTGCCGGTGCTGATCTATGCCGAGGAGCACAACGAGTTGCTCTCCGACCCGATCTGCCTGCATTTCGTGATCGAACAGATCCAGCCGGTGTTGGGCGACAAGATTCTTAGCGCCTGGGAGTTTCCCGAGCAACTGGTCAGCCTGCCCAGCCAGGTGCAGGACCTGGACCGGCGCACCGACCAGATCGACTACATCGATATCGTCCAGATCGCCCGCTGCATCTGCCAGCGCGAGCGCATCCGGCCACTGGCCGCCCTGCCCGCCTACCGGCATCTGGGGCTGCCCTATGGCACCGAGCTGGATATCGCCGAACTGCTGGATGCGCGGAGCATGTTGCGCTGAATCGACAGGGCTGATCGCGGGACAACCCCCGCGATAGCCGACATCAATCCGCGATAAAACTCACCCGCACCTTCAACCCGCCGCGCTCGCCGTCATGCAGGCTGATCTGCGCCAGGTGCGCCCGGCAGATCTCGCCGACGATGGCCAGCCCCAGCCCGCTGCCCTGGGCGCTGCGCCGGTAGAAGCGCTCGAACACCCGCTCACGCTCATCCTGCGGAATCCCTGGCCCATCGTCCTCGACTTCAAGTACCGCCGGCGCCAGCACCCGCAGCACGACGTCTCCGCCTGGCGGGGTGTGGGCCAGGGCATTGTCCACCAGGTTGCTGAGCAGCTCGTTGAGCAAGGTCGGCTCGCCCTTGAGCCATACCGGCGCCTCGGCCTCCAGCGCCAGCGCAACGCCGCGGGCATGGGCCAGCGGCGCCATGGCCATGCCCAGCTCGCGGGCCAGCTGGCTCAGGTCCAGGCGTTGCGCACCGCCCTCGGCGATGGCCCGGGCGCCATTCTCCACCCGCGCCAATGACAGCAACTGGTTGGCCAGATGGGTGAGCCGGTCCGTGCCCAGGGCCGCCGCCTCCAGGGTCTTGCGCCATTCTTCTGGCTCCCGTGAGCGCAGGCCCAGCTCGACCCGTGCCTTGAGCGCCGCCAGCGGCGTGCGCAGCTCATGGGCGGCGTCGGCGATGAACTGTGCCTGGCGCTCGAACTGGCCACGCAGCCGCTCGGTGAAATGGTTGAGGGCACGCACCAGCGGCCCCAGCTCGCGTTGCACCTGCACTACGGGCAAGGCGCGCAGATCGTCGGGCTGGCGCTCCTCCACCGCCGTGCGCAAGCGCTCCAGGGGACGCAGGGCGGCGCTCACCGCGAACCACACCATCATCAGCGCGCCGAAGGCCAGCATCCCCAGGCGCAGCAGGGTGTCGGCCATCAGCCCGCGGGCCATGCGCACCCGCGCCTCCTCGGTCTCGGCCACGCGAATCTCGGCCATGCCGTTCATGTTTGGTTCGCTCACCGCCTTGAGCAGGCTGACCACACGCACGTCCTGACCCAGGTAGGTGGCATTGTAGAAACGCGCCAGTGCCGGGTAGTCGTCGGTGCGCGGCGTGCCCGGCGGTGGCGGGGGCAGGTGCTCGTAGCCGGAGATGAGCTTCTGGTGGATGTCCAGCACCTGATAGTAGATGCGCCCGGCGCTGTCATAGGCGAAGGTGTCCAGGGCCACGTAGGGCACATCGGCGCTGAGGGTGCCGTCGCGCTGCGACAGGCCGGCAGCGATGGTCCGCGCCGACGCCAGCAGGGTCCGGTCATAGGCGGTGTCGGCGGCTTCGCGGCCATTCCAGTAAGCGCTCAGACCGCTGGCCAGCATCAGTACCACCAGCAGCAACGCCAGGTTGCCCAGCAGGCGCCCGCGCAGGCTGCCGTTGTCACGCATCGCGGTGCTCGAGCAGGTAGCCCAGGCCACGGAAGGTGACGATGGCCACCGGGTGACCGTCGAGCTTCTTGCGCAGGCGGTGAATGTAGATCTCGATGGCGTCGGGGCTGGCCTCCTCGTCGAGGCCGAACACCTGGGCCGCCAGCTGCTCCTTGCTCATCACCCGACCGGGGCGGGCAATCAGTGCCTCGAGCACGCTCTGCTCGCGCTGGGTCAAGGTCAGCGGCTCGCCGTCCAGCCCGAAGCGCCGGGTATCCAGGTCATAGACCAGCGGGCCGCAACGCTGCTGGCGCTCGCCGCCGAGCACGCTGCGCCGCAGCAAGGCCTTGACCCTTGCTTCCAGCTCGGTCAGCTCGAAGGGTTTGGCCAGGTAGTCGTCGGCACCGAGGTTCAATCCATGCACCCGGTCCTTCACATCGCTGCGGGCGGTGAGCATCAGCACCGGCAAGGTCTTGCCGCGCCCACGCAAACGCGCCAGCACCTCGAAGCCGTCCAGGCGCGGCAGGCCGACATCCAGCACCGCCACGGCATAGTCCTCGCTGGCCAGGGCCAGGTCGGCGGCCACGCCGTCATGCAGCACGTCCACGGTCAGGCCCTGGCTCTTGAGGGCCTGGGCCACGCTTTCGGCCAGTTGCAGGTGGTCTTCGACCAGCAGCACACGCATCGGATTCTCCCTGTTCGGGTGGGCTTTTTGCGCGGAGTGTACCGCCGTGGCGAGTGCTGTGAAGCCCTCGCAACAAACCTTTCACGCTGAAAGGTTAGCGAAAGGTTGGTTACCTAGCATCGCACCACGGCTGCCCCGCGCGCCGCAAAAAGCACCAGCAAGGTGCAAACACATAAGAACAATAAATGGAGTCACCGACGATGCTGTCCATGCAGCCGCAGGCGTACGCGCCTATCCGTTCCCTCGCCGCCCGACCTTCCGCCCTCGCCAGCGCCTTCGTTCTTGCCGGTGTCGCGCCCCTGAGCCAGGCCGCCTTCTTCGAAGACAGCACGGCTACCTTCGAAACCCGCAACATGTACTTCAACCGCGACTTCCGCGACGGCACCAGCGCGCAACAATCCAAGCGCGACGAATGGGCCCAGGGTTTCATGCTCAACTTCGAGTCCGGCTATACCGAAGGCACCGTGGGCTTCGGCCTGGATGCGCTGGGCATGCTCGGGGTCAAGCTCGACTCCAGCAAGGACCGCACCGACACCGGCCTGCTGCCGACCCACGACAACGGCAAGGCTGCCGACGAATACTCCAAGTTCGGCCTGACCGGCAAGGTCAAGGTCTCGCAGACCGAACTGAAGGTCGGCACGCTGATCCCCGAGCTGCCCACGCTGCAGCCCAACGACGGGCGCATCCTGCCGCAGACCTTCGAAGGCGGCCTGGTCACCTCGAAGGAGATCAAAGGCCTGACCTTCACCGGCGCCCGTCTGGAAAAAGCCAAGGACCGCAACGACACCAACTGGGAAGACCTGGCCCTCAACAACAAGAACAGTCGCTTCGGCGGCACTTTCAGCGCCGACCATTTCGACACCGGCGGCCTGGACTACCAGTTCACCGACCGCATCACCGGCAGCTACCACTTCGCCCAACTCGACGACATCTATCGCCAGCACTTCATCGGCATGCTCGCCACCCAGCCGTGGGGCCCGGGCACCCTGGGCGCCGACCTGCGCCTGGCGATCAGCGACGATGCCGGCGCGGCCAAGGCCGGCAAGATCGACAACACCACCCTCAACGGCATGCTCAGCTACACCCTGGGCGGGCACAAGGTCAGCGGTGCCTGGCAGCAGCTTACAGGCGACAGCGCCTTCCCCTATGTCGATGGCGCCGACCCCTACCTGGTCAACTTCGTCCAGATCAACGACTTCGCAGGTGCCGACGAGCGCTCCTGGCAGGCACGCTACGACTACAACTTCGCCGCCCTCGGCATCCCCGGCCTGACCTTCATGACCCGCTACATCAGCGGCGACAACGTCAGCCGCGCCGCCGGCGGCGAGGGCAAGGAGTGGGAACGCAACACCGAACTGAAGTACGTGGTACAAAGCGGCCCGTTGAAAAACGTCGCCGTGCGCCTGCGCAACGCCACCTTCCGCTCCAACTTCGCCCGCGACGCGGACGAGGTGCGGCTGCTGGTGAGCTACAGCGTGGCTCTGTGGTAACCCATAACAACAACGCTCACGGAGATAGACAATGACATTTTCACTGCGCCGCCTCGTCCTGGCCACCGGCTGCCTGCTGCTGGCCGGCAACGCCCTGGCCGCCGAACCCAAACGCCCCGAATGCATCGCGCCGGCCTCGCCCGGCGGCGGTTTCGACCTGACCTGCAAGCTGGTGCAGAGCGCCCTGGTCAACGAGAAGATCCTCAGCAAGCCCATGCGCGTGACCTACATGCCCGGCGGTGTCGGCGCGGTAGCCTACAACGCCGTGGTTGCCCAGCGGCCAGGCGATGCCGGCACCCTGGTGGCCTGGTCCAGCGGTTCGCTGCTGAACCTGGCCCAGGGCAAGTTCGGCCGCTTCGACGAGAACGCAGTGAAATGGCTGGCGGCGGTCGGCACCAGCTATGGCGCCATCGCGGTGAAGAGCGACTCGCCCTACAAGACCCTCGATGACCTGGTCGCTGCCCTGAAGAAAGACCCGAGCAAGGTGGTGATCGGCTCCGGCGGCACCGTCGGCAGCCAGGACTGGATGCAGACCGCGCTGATCGCCAAGGCCGCCGGCATCAACCCGCGCGACCTGCGCTACGTGGCCCTGGAAGGCGGCGGCGAGATCGCCACCGCGCTGCTCGGTGGGCATATCCAGGTGGGTTCCACCGATATTTCCGACTCCATGCCGCACATCCAGAGCGGCAACATGCGCATCCTCGCGGTGTTCTCCGAGAACCGCCTGGACGAGCCGGAGATGAAAGACATCCCCACCGCCAAGGAGCAGGGCTACGACATCGTCTGGCCGGTGGTGCGCGGTTTCTACCTCGGGCCGAAGGTCAGCGACGAGGACTATGCCTGGTGGAAGGCCTCGTTCGACAAGCTGCTGGTCTCGGAGGAGTTCGCCAAGCTGCGTGACCAGCGCGAACTGTTCCCGTTCGCCATGACCGGCGAAGAGCTGGACGGCTATGTGAAGAAGCAGGTGGCTGACTACAAGGCATTGGCCCGTGAGTTCGGGTTGATCCAGTAAGCATCGACCCCGTGGGAGCGGGCTTGCCCCGCGATGCCCCATCGCGGGGCAAGCCCGCTCCCACGCCCCGCTCTTCGACCATGAGGATTTATTCCATGATCCTGCAACGCCTCTTCGCCCTCGTCCTGCTGGCGCTGTGCGCCGTGCTGGCCGTGATGGCCTGGCCCTACCAGGCCGCCTTCTCCTACGAACCGGTGGGCCCACGCGCCTACCCGCTGCTGATGCTTGGCCTGATGAGCCTGGGCCTGCTGTACCTGGCCATTCGCCCCACGCCCATCGTGCGCAAGGACGACGAACCGGAGCTGGACCGCGAGACCCTGATCAAGATCACCGCCTGCGTCGGGCTGTTGATCGTCTTCGCCGCCACCTTCGAGGCGCTGGGCTTCATCCTCAGCGCCATCCTGGTCGGCCTGCCCATGGCTCGCCTGTACGGAGGCCGCTGGCTGCACAGCGCCATCGTGGTGGTGGGCATGAGCATCTTCCTCTATTGGTTGTTCGACCGGGTGATGGACGTCCCCCTGCCCCTCGGCCTGCTCGACGTACTGGAGAACTGACACATGGATACCTTGAGCTACCTGGGCCAGGGCTTCGGCGTCGCCCTGAGCCCGTACAACCTGGTCACCGCCCTGACCGGCACCCTGATCGGCACCGTGGTCGGCCTGCTGCCGGGCCTGGGCCCGATCAACGGCGTGGCCCTGCTGATCCCTATCGCCTTCGCCCTCGGCCTGCCGCCGGAGTCGGCGCTGATCCTGCTGGCCGCCGTGTACCTGGGCTGCGAGTACGGCGGGCGGATCAGCTCAATCCTGCTGAACATCCCCGGTGAAGCCTCCACCGTGATGACCACCCTCGACGGCTACCCCATGGCCCGCCAGGGCCTGGCCGGCGTGGCCCTGTCGCTGTCGGCCTGGAGCTCGTTCATCGGTGCCCTCATCGCCACCTGCGGCATGGTGCTGTTCGCCCCGCTGCTGGCGAAATGGGCGATCGCCTTCGGTCCGGCGGAGTACTTCGTGCTGATGGTGTTCGCCATCGTCGCCCTCGGCGGCATGGCCGGCGACAAACCGCTGAAGACGTTCATCGCCGCGCTTATCGGCCTGTTCCTCTCGGCAGTGGGCATCGACGCCAACAGCGGCGTGTACCGCTTCACCGGTGACAGCGTGCACCTGGCCGACGGCATCCAGTTCGTGGTGCTGGTGCTGGGGCTGTTCTCGATCAGCGAGATCCTCCTGCTGCTGGAGAAGACCCACCATGGCCATGTGGCGGTCAAGGCCACCGGGCGCATGCTGTTCAACTTCAAGGAAGCGGCCTCGGTATTCTTCGTCAACGTTCGTTGCGGCCTGCTCGGCTTCTTCATGGGCGTGTTGCCGGGCGCTGGCGCGACCCTGGCCAGTGCCGTGGCGTACATGACCGAGAAACGCATCGCCGGCGACAAAGGCAAGTTCGGCAAGGGCGACGCACGTGGCCTGGCAGCCCCGGAAACCGCCATCGGCGCCTCCTGCTGCGGCGCCCTGGTACCGATGCTGACCCTGGGCGTGCCAGGCTCGGGCACCACTGCGGTGATGATCGGCGCCCTGACGCTGTACAACATCACCCCCGGCCCGCTGTTGTTCGAACAGCAACCGGACATCGTCTGGGGCCTGATCGCCTCGCTGTTCATCGCCAACATCATGCTGGTGGTCCTGAACATCCCGATGATCCGCATCTTTACCCGCATCCTCGCCGTGCCGAACTGGGCGCTGGTGCCGGTGATCGCGATCATCACCGCGATCGGCGTGTACGCGGTGCATGCCACCACCTTCGACCTGTTTCTGATGGTCGGCATCGGCATCATGGGCTACATCCTGCGCAAGCTGGACTTCCCGCTGTCGCCGATCCTGCTGGGCTTCATCCTCGGCGGCTTGATGGAACAGAACCTGCGCCGCGCGCTGTCGATCTCCAACGGCGAACTGGGCATCCTCTGGTCGAGCCCGATCAGCATGGGCGTGTGGGTGCTGGTGGTGTGCATGCTGAGCCTGCCGCTGCTGCGCAGCTGGCGCAAACGTGCCCTGCAGCGCCGGGCCATGGCCGATGCCTGACCGGTCGTTGCCGCTGTTCTGGGCCACCGGGCTGGTCGGCCTTGCGGGCGGTTTTGCCGCCAGCAAGGTCGGCTGGCCCTTGCCCTGGATGGTCGGCTCCTTGCTGGCGATCATCCTGGTGCGCTGCCTGACCCCCTGGCAGCTCAGTGAAATCCCCAATGGCCGCAAATGCGGGCAATGGATCATCGGTATCGGCATCGGCCTGCACTTCACACCGGCGGTGATCGAACAGGTGGCCGGCCACTTCGCGCTGATCTTCTTCGGCGCGCTGTTCACCACGCTGTCCAGCGTAATCAGTGTCTGGCTGCTGCGGCGCACCGGTGAAGACCGGGCGACGGCGTTCTTCGCCAGCATGCCGGGCGGCTCGGGCGAGATGGTCAACCTCGGCGCGCGCAATGGCGCGGTGCTCAGCCAGGTGGCCGCGGCGCAGAGCCTGCGGGTGCTGGCGGTGGTGCTGTGCGTGCCGGCGCTGTTCAAACTGCTGCTGGGCGACGGCGTGCCGCTGAACCATGCGGGCAGCGTAAGCTGGGGCTGGCTGGCGTTGATTGCGCCGCTTGGGGTGCTCATGGCACTGCTGTGGCAACGCCTGCGCCAACCCAACCCCTGGCTGTTCGGGCCGTTGCTGGTGGCTGCCGGCGCAAGCCTGGCGGGTAACCTGCAGATCGGCCTGCCCAACGGCGCCAGCCAGATCGGCCAGTGGTTGATCGGCAGTGGCCTGGCCTGCCACTTCAACCGCGCGTTCTTCCGCCGGGCGCCGTCGTTCCTGGGGCGCACCCTGCTGGCCACGGCGTTGTGCATGTTGATCGCCGCCGGCGCGGCCTGGGCGCTGAGCCTGCTGACGCACCTGGACCTGCGCTCGCTGACGCTGGGCATGATGCCCGGGGGCATCGCCGAGATGAGCCTGACGGCCGAGACCTTGCAACTGTCGGTGCCGCTGGTAACGGCGCTGCAGGTGATGCGCTTGCTGTTCGTGCTGTTCCTGGCCGAGCCGTTGTTCCGGCAGTGGGCCAGGCTCTGAGCAGGAAGGGCCGCTTCGCGGCCCTCTTTTTCAGCTCACAAAGGCGGCAACGCCCAATTGATCGGCGCCATCCCGCGCTGCTCGAGGAAGCTGTTGGTGCGGCTGAAATGCCCGCAACCAAAGAACCCACGGTAGGCCGACAACGGCGACGGGTGCACCGACTTGAGCACCAGGTGCTTGCTGGCATCGATCAGCTTCTGCTTGCTCTGCGCATGCGCGCCCCACAGCAGGAACACCACATTCGGGCACTGCTCGCTGACCACCTGAATGATCCGGTCGGTGAAGAACTCCCAGCCCTTCTTCGCATGCGAAGCCGCATTGGCCCGCTCCACGGTCATGGTGGTATTGAGCAACAACACGCCCTGCTCCGCCCAGCTTTGCAGGTAGCCGTGGCTGGGGATCGGCAGGTTGAGGTCGCGCTGCAGCTCCTTGTAGATATTGACCAGCGACGGCGGCGTGGCGATGCCCGGCTGCACCGAGAAGCACAGGCCATGGGCCTGGCCCGGACCGTGGTACGGGTCCTGGCCGAGGATGACCACCTTGACCTGCTCCAGCGGCGTGGAGTTGAGGGCGTTGAAGATCAATGGCCCGGGCGGGTAGATCTCCTTGCCGGCGGCGTATTCGCCGCGCAGGAACTCGCGTAGCTGATGCATGTAGGGCTGGTCGAACTCGGCACGCAGCGCGGCTTTCCAGCTGGGCTCGAGTTTGATGCGATCGTCGTCGGTCATGGGGGCATCCAAAAGCAAAGTGCCGCGACACTAGGAAAGCCTGGCCGGCTTGTCAATCGATCCGACCGACGACCGGCAGCTTCGGCGCGGCAGGCCATACTGAGGGGATGATTTGCGCGAGGTAGCCCATGTCCATTCAATGCGAGGTACTGACCGGCGCCGACGGCGCCCGTATCGGCATCGCCACCCTGGACGCGCCCAAGGCGCTCAATGCCCTGACGTTGCCCATGATCGAAGTGCTCGACGAACGGCTGCGCGGCTGGGCCAGCGACCCCGGGATCGTCTGCGTGCTACTGCGCGGCAACGGGCCAAAGGCCTTCTGTGCCGGCGGCGACGTGCGGGCCCTGGTCCAGGCCTGCCGCGAACACCCCGGTAGCGTGCCACCGCTGGCAGCGACCTTCTTCGCCCGTGAATACCGTCTCGACTATCACCTGCACACCTATCCCAAGCCTCTGCTGTGCTGGGGCCATGGTCATGTGCTAGGCGGCGGCATGGGCCTGCTGCAAGGCGCCGCGGTGCGCATCGTCACTCCCAGCAGCCGCCTGGCCATGCCCGAAATCAGTATCGGCCTGTATCCCGACGTTGGCGCCAGCTGGTTCCTGGCCCGCCTGCCCGGCAAGCTTGGCCTGTTCCTGGGGCTCACCGGCGCGCCCCTCAATGCCCGCGACGCGCTGGACCTGGGCCTGGCCGACCGCTTCCTGGGCGAGCATCAGCAGGAGGCGCTGATCGAAGAGCTGTTGCAGTTGAACTGGCAGGAGCAGACCGCCCTGCAGCTCAACAGCCTGCTCAAGGCCGAACAGCACCGTGCCTGCGTGGAGCTTCCCGAAGGGCAATGGCTGGCACGTCGGGCCGTGATCGACGAAGTGCTCGACGTGGCCGACCCCGTCGCGGCCTGGCGCGCTCTGGCCGGCCTGGCCCGACATGCCGATCCGTTGCTGGCGGCGGCGGGTCAACGCTTGCATGAGGGCTGCCCGTTGACGGCGCACCTGGTGTGGGAACAGATCCGTCGGGCTCGGTACCTTTCACTGACCCAGGTGTTCCAGATGGAGTACACGATGAGCCTGAACTGTTGCCGTCACCCGGAGTTCAGCGAAGGGGTGCGCGCGCGCCTGCTGGACAAGGACAACACCCCGCACTGGCACTGGCCGGATGTGGCGCAGGTGCCAGCGGCGGTAGTGGAGGCGCATTTCAGCAAGGTCTGGGAGGGACGGCACCCGCTGGCGGAACTGGGATAACGCATCGCGGGGCCTGTCCGCACTCGGTCAACGCGACCAGCCCCGCTCGCCACCTCGCCCGCCGTCTGGTCGACGGTCGCGATTGCCCTGCCCGTTCGAATGCCAGCGATCACCTCGGCGATCATCATTGCGATAGTCGTGGCGGTCGCGATCGCGCCCATAGTCGTAGCGCTGGCGGTTGCCATAGTCGTAGCGCGGGTTGCCTTGCCAGCGCGGCTGCACGCCGGGTGCCGGATACGGGCGGTACTGTGGCACTGGTGCGGGCCGGTAGTAACGCGGCGCGGGCTGGTAGTAATAGCGTGGCTGCGGCGCCACATAGTAGCGATCCTGACGGTAGTAGCCAGGGTAAACATAGCGATCGCTGGTGTAGTAGTCACGGCGGTAGTAGCCGTTGTCCGCATAGTAAGGGGCGCAGGCGGATGTCAGCAGTCCGAGCAGGACGATGAGCAGGATTCGTGAGTACATGGCGGCCTCCTGGACCGCAGGGGTGCCCGGCACAGCGGCGCTGGCGGGCGTCGACGGCAATGCGTTCATCGACACTGGATAAGACAGTCGCGCCAGGGTTCGGTGCCATTTATGCAACAAATTGAAACAGGTCGTATAACCCTGAAAAACATGCAGTCATTTTTCGGTCATCTCACTAGAATGTGGCCACCGGCACACTTCACGGGAAGATCATGCCTTCGCCCTCCGCCCTGTTCTCGCAACGCTCGCTGATCCTCGCCCTGCTGCTGTTGCTGGCCTGCGGCTTCCTGGCCACCTCGCTGCTGAGCTACTACGCCTCGCGCGGGGCGATCCGCGACGGGATCGTCAACACCGAACTGCCGCTGACCTCCGACACGGTCTATTCGGAAATCCAGAAAGACCTGATTCGCCCGGTGCTGATCTCATCGATGATGGCCCAGGACACCTTCCTGCGGGACTGGGTACTGGGCGGCGAACAGGACACCACGCGCGTCACCCGCTACCTGGGCGAAGTGATGGGCAGCCAGGTCACCTGCACCAGCTTTTTCGTTTCCGACCGCAGCCTCACCTACTACCAGGCCAAGGGCGTACTCAAGCAGGTACGCCCCGATGCCTGGCGCGACGCCTGGTACTTCCGCCTGCGCCAGTCGAACAAACCCTACGAGATCAATGTCGACCTGGACATGGCCAACCAGGACAAGCTCACCGTGTTCATCAACCACCGCGTGCTCGACTACCAGCAACGCTTCATCGGGGCCGCCGGGGTGGGCTTGAGCGTGGAGTCGGTGGTACGCCTGATCGACGACTATCAACGCAGGTACCAGCGTTCGGTGCTGTTCACCGATGCCCAGGGCAAGGTCCTGCTGACCGGATCCGACGGTGGCCCCCACGGCTTGCGCGCCGGCCAGCAATTGGCCGACAGCAACCAGTGGCAGGCGTTGCTGGCGCGCATGCCGACACCCGCCACCGGCAGCCATGAGTACACCGACAACGACGGCCACAGCCACTTCCTCAACGTGCGCCTGCTGCCGGAGCTGGGCTGGTACCTGCTGGTGGACAAGCGCGAGACCGGCGCCCTGGAGCGCATCCGCCAGTCGCTGTACCTGAACCTGGCGATCTGCGCGATGATCACCCTGGTCGTGCTGTCGCTGCTCAACGCCATGGTCAAGCGCCACCAGGACAACGCCGAGGCGCTGGCCACCCTCGACAGCCTCACCGGCCTGCCCAACCGCCGCAGCTTCGACCTGCTGGCCGGCCAGGCGCTGGTCGAGGCCCAGCGCGACAGCGCGCCGCTGGTCGCCCTGCTGATCGACCTCGATCATTTCAAGGCCCTCAACGACACCCACGGCCACCTGGCCGGCGACGAAGTGCTGCGCCAGTTCGCCAATGTGCTGCAGGGCAGCCTGCGTCAGTCCGATATACTCTGCCGCTGGGGCGGCGAGGAGTTCATCGTGCTGCTGCGTGAAGCCGAAGGCCGCCAAGCTATCGAAGTGGCGGAGAAGATCCGTCGGCGCACCGAGCAGCTGACCTTCAGCTATGCCGACCAGCCACTGCGCCTGACCGCGAGCATCGGCCTGTCCGCCCTGCAGCGCGGCGACAGCCTGCACAGTCTGCTGACCCGCGCCGACCACGCCCTCTATCGTGCCAAACAAGGCGGACGCAACCGCGTCTGCAGCGAGATGCCCGGAACCGACCATGCCTGATCCCCAACGCTGCCCCGCCTGCGGCGCCCTCAACCAATGCGGCCTGGCCGACCCGCGCAACGCCACACAAGGCTGCTGGTGCTTCGAGGTGGACATCGACTCGGCAGTCATCGAGGCCCTGCCCGCCGAACTGCGCAACAAGGCCTGCTTGTGCCCGCGCTGCGCACAGGTGGACGCACAGCTCAAGGCAGCGCAAGCGCGCACGATCCGTTAGACTGCGCGCCGGTTTCCTGCAAGCGGCCCACCATGCGCCTCGACCGATTCCTCGGCAACCTGCCCTGCTACAACCGCCAGCAAGTGCGTCTGCTGCTGGCGCAACGGCGTGTGCGCGTGGACGGCGTGGCGACCGCCGACCCGCTGTTGGAGGTGCGTGAATTCAGCCGCGTCGAAGTAGACGAGCAGGTACACCAGGCCGGGCGCCCGGCACGCTACCTGATGCTGCACAAGCCCAGCGGTTGCGTCAGCGCCACCCAGGACCCGCAGCACCGCACCGTGCTCGACCTGCTGCCGGCGGCGCTGCGCGATGAGCTGCACATCGCCGGGCGCCTGGACTACAACACTACCGGACTGATGATCCTGACCAACGATGGCCACTGGTCGCGTCGCCTGACCCAGCCACGGACCAAGCAGCCCAAGACCTACCTGGTGCACACCGAGGTCGAGATTGGTGCGCACTACATCGACAAGTTCCGTGAAGGGTTCTACTTCGCCTTCGAAGACCTCACCACCCTGCCCGCGCAGCTGGATATCCTCGGCCCGCGCAGCGCGCGCCTGACCATCGTCGAGGGCCGCTATCACCAGGTGAAGCGGATGTTCGGACACTTCCAGAACAAGGTGGTGGGGCTGCATCGGGAAAGCATGGGGTCGATCACACTGGACCCGATATTGCATCCTGGAGAGTTCAGGGCGCTGACCGACGAGGAAATCGCCTCGGTCTGAGCCGATCACCATTCGGCGGTATCCCACGAAAGATTGTCCCAACGGCACTTGCGCGATCCTGACCGCGCTGCTTGACTGCTAACTCGTCGGTCTGCATGTGACCAATAAGTCACAGCTGTAGTCCAAGACGCCCTTTACCGGCCACCCGGGGTCTCGATGCCCTGGGGCACGGTAATCGCCCGCCACAACAATACCGTCGACACCAGCGTCAAGGATCGACACAAGGGCCCACCGGTTTTCAGTTCCAGGCGAATGCCTACCTGTCATAAAGCACGTGCACCCTGATGGCCATTCCGGTCGGTTCGGCGCCAGCCCGCCAAGCGACCACGCAGGCCACCAGGTGACGCGGATACCCTTTTTGCGCCAGGAGTCGATGACATGAGGCCAGAAATCGCTGTACTTGATATCCAAGGGCAGTACCGGGTTTACACGGAGTTCCATCGCGCGCAGGGCGCCGAGAAGACGATCATCCTGATCAATGGCTCTTTGGCCACCACGGCGTCCTTTGCACAGACAGTGCGCAGCCTGCATCCGCAGTTCAACGTGGTGCTGTACGACCAGCCGTATGCCGGCAAGTCCAAACCCCACAACCGTCATGAACGGTTGCTGACCAAGGAAACCGAGGCGCATATCCTGCTCGAGTTGATCGAGCACTTCCGTGCCGACCATGTCCTGTCGTTCTCCTGGGGCGGCGCCTGCACCCTGCTGGCCCTGGCGCACCAGCCGCGATTGGTGAAGAAGGCCATCGTCAGCTCGTTCTCGCCGGTGATCAACGAACCGATGCGCGACTACCTGGACCGTGGTTGCCAGTACCTGGCCGCCTGCGACCGCTACCAGGTGGGCAACCTGGTCAACGACACCATCGGCAAGTACCTGCCGTCGTTGTTCAAGCGCTTCAACTACCGGCACGTCAGCAGCCTGGACAGCCATGAGTACGCGCAGATGCTCTTCCACATCAACCAGGTGCTCGATCACGACCTGGAGCGGGCACTGAAGGCCGCGCGCAACATCGATATCCCGGTGTTGTTCATCAATGGCGACCGCGACGAGTACACCACCGTCGAGGATGCCCGCCAGTTCAGCCGCCATGTCGGACGCAGCCAGTTCAGCGTGATCCAGGGCGCCGGCCACTTCCTGGACATGGAGCACAAGACCGCCTGCGAGGACACCCGCGATGCCATGCTCGGCTTCCTCAAGCCGGCCCAGCGAGAATCGCGCCAACGCTACGCACAGGAACCGAGCCAGCATGCACTGGCGATCTGAGCGCATCGGCGTCCTGTAGCCCTCGTCACCCGCAGGCTACGGGCCGCCGAAAGGCTTTTTTACAAGCTTGGGGCTTCTCATTCGAGGAGGGTTCTGGTAAAAAGTCTGGCTTCGAAGCGGGTATAGTTTATTGGTAAAACTATAGCTTCCCAAGCTATTGAGGAGGGTTCGATTCCCTCTACCCGCTCCATCTCGCATTCCCCGCACGACGTTCCAATAACGTCGTCGCTGTCAAAAGGAGCCTCGGCTCCTTTTTTCGTTTCTGCGCTTGAAATTCAAAGCACCGCTTAGAATGCCAAGGTCAATCCTCATTGCCCTTCTCGGTCTTCAAATGCCGACCGAATGGCCTCCACGATCCGCGCTGCGAGGCACTCGTCGTCGAGCTGCGGATATTGCTTCTTGAGCTTGCCTGAAACATTCCAGCCATTCTCCTTAACCGCGCGAATGATGCGGCTTGCATCCTGGTCTGGCATCTCCACCACATCTTTCAGTCGCTCCTGGGCGAGCTGGAAGATGACAAGGACCCTGGCTTCTTCCGCCATTTGCGTTCGAATCGTGTATTCGACGACGCGCGCGGTATAGAGAACATGCGCGGTCAGATCCGGATAGCGCCAGGCGAAGCGCGCATCATCGTAATCGTCGAACTCGAAGTTGCTCGGCGTACCGTCTTCGTAGGCCACAAGCGTGCCAAAGCGACAGGATGCCGCATACCGCCGCATGAAGGGTCGGGAGAACTGCTCCAGTGTCGCATCATAGCCGGCCCGGAACTCGGTCGAGCTGGTAATGGTCGCTGAAACAGGCAATATCACGCCATTCGGAACCGCCTGATCCCGAACCAGAGTGTCGTTGATCAGGAAACGGTGGATTCGCCCATTTCCGTCTCTCATCGGATGGATGTAGACGAAGCCGAACGCCAATGCCGCGGCGCGCGCAAGCGACTCGGCGCCCCGGGTGGCCATCTCGAATTCGTTGAGGCCAGCAAGCATCGGGGCAAGGTCGTCAAAATGAGGGGCGACGTAGTGCACGATGTTCTCGCGCATCGTGGATTGCCCTACAAAAACGGGGGAGCGCCGCAACCCCAGGCCAAATGCATCGTGCCCCAGAATACCTACCTGCAAGAGATGCAGACTTCGGTCACTCAATGGTTCTTCGATATGGCCACAGTGTTGCGCGATGACATGTGCAAAGCGCTGGATGCGGCTGGCTTGGCCTTCCTCTTTTTCAATCAGAAAGCTCGCGCGCGACTCTTTCAACGTCAACCAACTCGCCGTCCGCATCAAGATGTCGGGGCCGAAGGTCTGATCGAGCTCTCCCAAAGCGGCTCTCAGGTCAAACTGCAACGCTTGCTGCACGGTGTCGGTTCGCCGGACAAGCGGGCAAAACTCAGGCATGCCTGGCAGATTGTCGTTGACCCGCCAGCGGCGAGATCGAAGCGGCGTCGTGCGGGTCAGGTAGTGGGCGGGCGACACGGCATCGATATAGGCGCCATTGGTCACATCAGGCACATCCAGATGTTGCCCCGTCAGCCACTCGAATAGAAAACCGGTGCGGCGAGCGTACTGGCCAAAAGGGGAACGCCGGCACCAAGCTTCGACTGGCTCGGGTCCTACGACGGCAAACAGGCGGGCGAAGAACTCAAGGTGAATCTCCTCGTATTTGAGCCCGAATTCGAAGTGGCCTGCAAAACCATCGTCGGGCCGGTAGTTGGGCGGAAACCTGTTTTCTACTTGACTACCGGTATCGCGGCTTGCTCGCACTGTGCCGATGGCCGAATCGACGCGCAGAGGTTGTACCGGATTAACTCCATACCGAGTGGCTAACGCCTTGAAACCGACCTGCATGGAAAAACCCCTACCGGAAGCCCAAAAACGCTAATATTTTTTGACTCTCACCGCAAAACGATACCGCCAGCCGTCAGACGCAAAAATACTACGGAACACACAAATTCGCTACCGATCCAGATGGTTTACTCAAAAACGATAATGAAAGCGCTCCTCGCGAATTCCTTAGCCGCTCATCTCCCCTGCCCGAAGTTTGTCCTATAACCGTTCGATTCACTCTCGCGCTCCAACTCGTATTCCGTCCACGTCGTCTCTGTCAAAAGGATCATCAACGGCTTTTTTCGTTTCCAGCGTACCTTTGTTGATCTGGCCCATGGCCATAACCACGCCAATTGGCTTGAATGCCCAGTCGTTCGTGGCGACTGACCGCTACGCTTTGTGAAGCACCTCCAAAGGACTGCGCATGTTTCTCTCCCGCTGGCTACCGGGTCTGGCCAACCTGCTGCACTACCGCCGCGAGTGGTTCCACGCTGACCTGCAGGCCGGCCTGTCGGTGGCCGCGATCCAGATCCCCATCGCCATCGCCTATGCGCAGATCGTCGGCCTGCCGCCACAGTACGGCTTGTATGCCTGCGTGCTGCCGATGATGGTCTATGCCCTGGTCGGCAGCTCACGGCAGTTGATGGTCGGCCCGGACGCCGCCACCTGCGCCATGATCGGCGGCGCCGTGGCACCGCTGGCCATGGGCGACCCGCAACGCATCGCCGAGCTGTCGGTGATCGTCACCGTGCTGGTGGGCGTGATGCTGATCGCCGCCGGGGTGGCGCGGGCCGGCTTCATCGCCAGCTTCTTCTCGCGGCCGATCCTCATCGGCTACCTCAACGGCATCGGCCTGAGCCTGCTCACCGGGCAGTTGTCGAAGGTGGTGGGCTTCAAGATCGAAGGCGACGGGTTCATCCTCAGCCTGATCAACTTCTTCCAGCGCCTGGGCGAGATCCACTGGCTGACGCTAGCCATTGGCCTGGCCGGCCTGGGCCTGCTGATCTGGCTGCCACGGCGCTATCCGCGGCTGCCGGCGGCGCTGGTGACCGTGGTGGTATTTACCGCCCTTGCCGGACTGTTCGGCCTGGACCGTTTCGGCGTGGCGATCCTCGGCCCGGTGCCGGCGGGCATTCCCGAACTGGCCTGGCCACAGAGCTCCCTGGAGGAAACCAAGAGCCTGCTGCGCGACGCCCTGGGTATCGCCACCATCAGTTTCTGCAGCGCCATGCTCACCGCCCGCAGCTTTGCCGCCCGCCACGGCTACGCGATCAACGCCAACCATGAGTTCCTGGCCCTGGGCGTGAGCAACCTGGCCGCCGGTATCTCCCAGGGCTTCGCCATCAGCGGCGCCGACTCGCGCACCGCGGTCAACGACATGGTCGGCGGCAAGAGCCAGCTGGTGGGCATCATCGCAGCCCTGGTGATCGCCTTGATCCTGCTGTTCTTCACCGCGCCCATGGCCTGGATTCCCCAGGCGGCGCTGGGTGCCGTGCTGCTGATGGCCGGCTGGGGGTTGATCGACGTGAAGTCGCTCAAGACCATCCGCAAGCTCAGCCGTTTCGAGTTCTGGCTGTGCCTGCTGACCACAGTCGGCGTACTCGGCCTGGGCGTGTTGCCGGGCATCGTGTTCGCCGTGACCCTGGCCATCCTGCGCCTGCTCTACAGCATCTATCAGCCCACCGACGCCGTGCTTGGCTGGGTGCCGGGCATCGAAGGCCAAGTGGACGTGCGCCAGCACAAGGATGCCCGTACCGTGCCAGGCCTGGTGGTGTACCGCTTCGACGATGCGATCCTGTTCTTCAACGCCGACTACTTCAAGATGCGCCTGCTCGAAGCCGTGCAGAACGTGGAAAAAACCCAGGTGGTGCTGTTCGATGCCGAAGCGGTGACCAGCATCGACGTCAGCGGCATCGCCGCCCTGCGCGAGGTGCGCGACACCCTCGCCGCCCAGGGCATCCACTTCGCCATCGCCCGCGCCCGTGGCACTTTCCTGCGCATGCTGGTGCGTTCCGGGATGGCGCGGGAGATGGAGGAGAAACTGCTGTTCGGCTCGGTCCGGGCGGGGATTCGGGCGTATCGGGTATGGCGCAACAGCGCTCGGCGGGAGGGCGCTGCGGATTGAGAGAGAGGGTGGCTTTCGATCCCATTTGAGCGGGCGGGTGCCAGGCGATGGCCTTGCAGCGCTCTCAAGATCGAGCGCCGCGCGGGCGGCGCTCGATCTCATAGACGTTGACGATTCATCGGCGAACACTTGCGTTACGGCACACAAGCCCGCGCAACAGCCTGTGTCCCCTGCCCAAGCAAGCTGATCAACCCACAGGGCAGGCTCCCCCGCCACTGCAAATAGTCATGTCCAGCCGGCAACTCCACCTGTTCCACCCGGTACCCTTTGGCCAGCAACACATCACGCAAGTGGCGGTTGGTGTCGAGGATTTTCGGCCCTTCGAACAGACCCGACTGCAAGTAGAACCGCAACGGCTGGCGCGGCGCCTTGACGTACTCGCGGGTTAGCCAACCAGGTTCGTCACCGGCCATCGGCCACCAGTAGGAGCCGGACATGCTCAGCACATTGCCGAACAACTCCGGGTGCCTGAGGCCCAGGTAGGCCGACGCCAGGCCGCCGTAGCTGGACCCGGCCACCACGGTGCGCGAGGCCGGTGCCGCAAGCCCCTGGTGGCTGGCCCAAGGCATCAGCTCCTCGGCCACGAACCGTGCGAACAGTGGGTTGGGCGGCAACTCCCGCTCGCGGCTTTCGCTGCTGGGGTTGGCGATGATCAGCGCTGCAGTGGGCGGGATCAGGCCGTCGGCAATCAGGTTGTCGAGTATCGTCGGCGTCGGCACCTGACGGGTGTAGGCATGGGCATCGAACAGCACCAGCAAGGCCTGGTCGGCATTGCCCGGGCGCCAACCTGCCGGACGGTAGAGGTAGACGTCGCGCTCGTTGCCCAGCACCTCGCTGGCCAGGCGCTTGCGCTCCAGGCTGCCACGGGCCACCCCGGCACGCTCGGCCACCCACGGCTGGGGCGGCGCATCCGCAAGTTCCAGCCGTGAACGCGACAACCAGGCGTCGCCACTGCCGTCGGCGAAGGTATTCGGGTTCAACGGATCGCGCCGGGTACTGGCCAGGATCACCCGGCGGTCGTCGGACACCGGTACATCCGGCGCCATCTGATAACTCAGGCGGGTCGCCGCGGGTACCTCGAAACTGTGGAACCAGACATCACTCGCGCCCAGCCGGGAAAGCGGTTCGTGATTGCCTGTGGGGGCGCCGAACATCCTCACGTTGTCCCGTGCACCGCGCCAGAGGAAGGTGACCAGGCGCTTGCCGGGTTGCCCAGCAATGGCCTCGACCAATGGCGTTCCTTCAACGGCACGGGCCTGCCAGAAGACTTCGCTGGTGCCACCCGTTGCCAGGTGCTGCTGCAGGGCGCGCAGGGTCGGGCTGAGCAGCGCCGCCGGTGTACGGCGTTGCTCGCCGACAGGCAGGACCTGCTCCAGGCTCAGGCTGAAACGCGCCGCCGGGCGGATCGCCAGGGGTTCGGCGCGCACCGCGTAACGACCATCCTGCGCCGCGACGAACAGGAACTCGCGGGGCTGGTCCAGACCGTCGATCAGCAGGCGCAACGGACGCCCGTCGGCATCCAGCAGGCGCAGGCTGACGTCGCCGTCGAGCCGACCACGCACCAGGTCCCCGGCCTTGAGCGCCAATTGCCAGGCTGGCGGATACGCTGCGCCGACCTGGCCGGCAACTGGTTTTCCCACCTCGAGATCGGCGTACGCACCCGCCAAGGCCAGATTCGAATAGAGCGTGGCCAGCAGGCATGCTCCGCCCAAGCGCTTCAATCGCTGCATGCTCACCTCAGAAGTCGACGCTGGCGGAGAGTTTGAGCGTGCGCGGTTCGCTGACAGTCGCATAGCCATCGTTGAACACACCGGCCCAGTAGGCGCGGTTCTCGACGTTTTCCAGGCTGGCGCGCAGGGTCACGTCCTTGCTCAGCACCTTGGTCGCATAGCGTGCGCCCAGGTCATAGCGGGTCCATTGCGGGATCTTCAACTGGTTGGCGGAATCGAGGTACTGGGAACTGCTGTGAATACCCAGGGCGGTCAGGGTCAGGCCCTCGACCCCAGGCAGGTCCCACTCGGCGCCGAGGTTGGCAGACCAGGCCGGCACGCCGCGGGCGGTGTTGCCGTCCATGGCGCCATTGGCGGTCTTGCTCAGCACCGCGCGGGTATAGGTCACGCCACCGAGCAGGCGCACGCTGGGGATGACTTCGCCGAACATCGTCCACTCCACGCCACGGTTGCGCTGCTCGCCGTCATCGGTGTAGCGATTGCTGGGCTTGTCGTAGATCATGCTGGGCTTGTCGATCTGGAACAGCGCCAGCGTGTGCGTGAAGTCGCCCAGGTCCCACTTCACCCCGGCCTCCATCTGCTTGGCGACATAGGGCGCGAACTGCTCGCCGTAGTTGGCGGCCTTCTGGTCGGTGACCATGCCACCCTGGGTCAGGCCTTCGATGTAGTTGGCATACAGCGATACCGGCGCCTCCCAGGGCTTGAGCACGATACCCACGGCGGGGGTCAGCTTGCGCTCGTCGTACGAAGGATTGCTCATCTTCTGCCGCACCCGCTGGGAACGCACCCCGAGGGTGAGCAGCACACGCTCGTCCAGAAAGCCCAGGGTATCGGCCACGGCAAAGCTCGACAGGGTGTTGTCGCCGGTCTTGCTGCTGCTGCCGTGGTCACCCGCGATGATCGCCTTGCCCGGGTGGTAGATGTTGGTGGGGTACTTGGCACCGGTGACCGTCGGCGCACGGCCGATGTCCTGGTGCAGCAAGGTGGTGCTGAGCACCAGTTGGTGGCTGACCGGACCGGTCATGAAGTTGCCGCGCAGGCCGGCCTCGGTGGAAAGACTGTGGGTGTAGCCGGCCTGGTTGTAGGTTTCCCCCGTGGCCGTGCCGTCGGCCTTGTTCACCACCACCCGGGTGCCGTTGAGGAAGCCATCGTAGCGGGTGCGGGCGCCACCGACGCTGGCGTAGGCGGTCCAGCTGTCATCGAGCTGGTACTCGCCACGCGCCACCACGGCCTTGCTGATCTGCCGGGCGTGGATGCCTTCGAGGATGTTGGTGTCTGGCTTGGGTGCGCGGGTTACCTGATTGAGGCCGCTGAAGCCGGCCATCATCGGGCTGCCGTTCTCCAGTTTCTCGTGGCTTTCGTAGGCATCCAGCTCGAGCTTGAAGTCGTCCCCTCGGTAATCCAGTGCCAACGCCGCCAAGGTGCGGTCCTTGGACTGCTCGTCGACGCCGGTGTCGCCACTGCCGTAGACACCATTGAAGCGAATGCCGAAGCGCCCCTCGGCAAAACGCCGCCCGACATCCACATGCTCGGCAACATAGCCATCGGACACGTAACTGGTGGTCAGCCGGGTCAGCGGCGTATCGCCGGCGCGCTTGGGCACCAGGTTGACCACCCCGCCCACGCCACCGTTGGGCGCCATGCCATTGAGCAGCGCACCCGGCCCTTTGAGCACTTCGACGCGCTCGAGGAACTCGGTCGGCACATGGCCATCGGGCGCCAGCCCGTAGAGACCACCCAGCGCCAGCTCGGTGGAGTCCAGCGCATAACCGCGGATCATGAAGTTCTCGTAGGCATGCCCTTCGCCGGTGCTGAAGCGGATCGACGGGTCGTTGCGCAGTACTGCGCCGACTGTTCCGCTTTGCTGGTTCTCAATGGTCTTGGCGGTGTAGGCGGTGACGCTGAAGGGCGTGTCCATCAGGTCGCGGTTGCCCAGCATGCCGATGCGCGCGCCGCGGGCGACCTGGCCGCCACTGTAGCTTTCCGGCAGGTCGCTGTTGAAGCCAGAGGCATTGACCGTGGTCGTCCCCAATGTCAGGGCGCCCTGGTCGGTCGGGCCGCGCAAGATGATCACGCCGTTTTCCTCCAACGCCACCAGGTCGCTGCCAGCCAGCAGTTGGCTCAGCGCCTGCAACACTGTGTAGCGCCCCTGCAAGGCAGGCGTGCTGCGCCCGGCCAATACACGGCTGTCGGCGGCAATCGCCACTCCCGAGGCATGGGCCAGGGCATGCACCGTGGCCTCCAGCGACTGGCCCGGCAAGTCGAGGTTCAGCGGCTGGCTATCAGCCAGGGCCAGGCCGCTGCCACCCAGGGCGCAGGCCAGTGTCAGGCGCCGCAGGGTGCCAGGGAAGCGGGAGGTGAAAAGCGACATGATCAGTCCTTGCAGCAGGTGGGTTCACAGCTGATGACGCGGCAGCGGCGGTTTACCCCTCAAACGTTTTTCAGAGGATCAGCGCGGCACGATCAGACGTTGCCCACCCAACGCCTGCACGCTGACCGGCAGGATGCCCGGCAAGGCATCGAGCAATACCTCTGGCCGATCACTGGGGAAACTCCCGGTCAATCGCAGGTTGACCAGCCCGGGTTCGACCTTGACGGCCTGCGCGGCATAAGCGTTCAGCTCACCGATCACCTCGACCAGCGGCTGGTCGGTGAACGACCACCAACCGCGCTGCCAATGCGCCTGGTCCGGACCGTACTGGCCACCGGCGCGCAGGCTGCCCAACCGCCCTTCGCCCTCCAGGCAGATGCGCTCGCCAGCCTGCAACACCTGTTCGCCGCCCTGCAGATCGCGTACCTGTACCCGCCCCCTGGCTACAGCCACCTGGACCTGGCCACCACGGTCGCTGACCGTGAACGCGGTGCCCAGCACCTGTACCACGCCCAGGCGCGTGCTGATCAGGAACGGTCGCCACAGCTCATGAGCCACATCGAAGTAGACATTGCCGTGCAGCAGCAGGACCTGGCGCTGGCCATGATCGAAGCGCACGCGCAGGTTGCTTTCGGCCGCCACCAGCAATTGGCTGCCATCGGGCAATGCCAAGGCCTGCGGCGCTTGCGCGTGGGCCGTCTGCAGGTCCTGGCCGAACGCTGCGGTGCGCTTGTACATCCAGCCCAGCCAACCACCTGCGGCCAGCAGCAAGGCCAGCGCGCCGCCCTGGCGCAGCACCCGCCGACGCCCCACATCACAGGCCTGCGGTTGCAAGGCGCCACGCAGTTGCGGAGCGAGGCGGTGAACCAGTTGCCAGCGCTGCTCGGCCTCCAGCCAGGCGCGCTCATGCTCGGCGCTGCGTCCGCGCCAGCGCTGCACCCGGCCATGGGTCTTGCGCACGCGTTCGGGATCATCCCCTTGCAGCGCCGCCAGGTAGACCAGCGCCTGCTGCACTTTGCGCGGCGCGGCCGGCTCAGTCATGACGGCTCGCCAGGCGCAGTTCGGACAGGTCAAAGACCGCCCGGGCGATATGCAGCTCGACCGACTTGGCCGACAGCCCCAGGGCCTCGCACACTTCACGGTGGCTGTGGCCGTGCAGGCGCACGCGCACGAACACTTCGCGGCGCAGCTTGGGCATGCGTTCGATGCGGGCAATCAGGTGCTGCAGCTGTTCGCGCGCGATCATGATCTCTTCCACGCTGGGGCTGAGCCAGTCGGCCCGTGCCAGCCAGTCTTCCAGCGCCGCCAGTTCGGTGCTACGCCGACGGTGCTGGTCGATGCACAAGTTGCGCGCTGCCTGGAACAGTAAGGCCCGGGCATTGATTACCGGTGCGTTGAGCGCATGGGCGTATGCCTGGGCGAAGCTGGACTGGGCAATATCAGCGGCGTCATCAGGGTTGCGCAGCCGCCCGCAGAGGTAGCGGCGCAGATCGCTGTAATGGGCAAGCAGGTCGTCGACGGCCGCTTTGAGAGCTGGCCGGGCGTGCCAAACGCTGGAAAGGGAGGTCATTGCGGATGTGGCGAAGGCCGTTAATAGGAATTCCTATCATTCTCACACATGTCAATCGTCCATCGCCAGCATCATGTTGCCGATCAGTAACCCAGCTTGCGCAGCAACTGGCCTTCGTTCTGTGGCATCGGTCGTTTATAGAAACGCATCAGCTCACCGGCACGGTTGGTGAAAATGCCGTCGACGCCGGCTTTCATCGCCTTGTCGAAATCCACCGCCTCGTCGAGGGTGTACACGTGCACCAGCAGCCCCTTGTCGTGGCTGGCCTGGTTCATCCACGGCTGGATCAGGTCGGAGTAGCTCTGCTCGCCGAGGTGAGTGCGGATTGCCGAAGGGCCGGTACCAATGGCACCGCCGGCCTTGGCATAGTCGAGCCAACGTTGGAACTCGGCACGGTCCTTGGGTTGCTGACGGGCGTGGAAGGCCGACTTGTCCTGCTCACCGGATTCGGCGAAGTCCTGCCCGGAAGCCGGCTCGATGCTGCCCTTGGCCACCCACAGCAAGAGGATCTTCGGCACCTGCGGCATGGCCTCGTGCAGCAGCTTGAGGCTGTTGCGATCGAAGGTCTGCAAGATCACCCTGCCCGGCTTGTCGAGCCAGCCACGGGCCTCGAGGCGCTTTTTCAGGTCCTGCTCGATACCGGGAAACTGCGCCGGCTCCTTGGTCTCGATGTAAAGGCCTGGGTGACGCTCGGGGTTGCCTTCGGCGATATCGATCACTTCGTCCAGGGTAAGGATACGCTGGCCCTTGAACGCTTCGCGGGCACGCTCTGGATAGGCTTTGTTGAACCAGCTGCCGGCGTCCAGCGCCTTGAGTTCGGCCAGGGTGAAGGCGCTGACCGGGCTCGCCTTGCGCTCGGGGTAACGTTCGGCGACGTCGCTGGTGCGGGCCAGCACATCGTCGTGGACCACCACCAGCACGCCATCGCGGGTACGCTGCAAGTCCATTTCCAGGTAGTCGGCGCCCAGTTCGCGGGCCAGCAGGTAGGCGGGTGTGGTGGACTCGGGAGCGTCGAACGAAGCGCCACGGTGGGCGATCACGGCCGGATGCGGGATGTCCTGGGCCTTGGCAAGGGCCTTGCCGTCGGTGGCATGGGCTGCGGTACTCGCCAGCAAGGTGGCCAGGAGAAGGGTCTTGTACATGGGTAGTCCTTTGCAGATCGGGGCCGGCCTCTGGAAGACGCCGGCAAGGTCAACGGTGCAGTCCTTGAGGGCGCAAGCCTCGCACACTCTGCATGACATGCTAAAGTCCCCGGCGTTTTCCGCCTCACCCAATGGACCGCCCATGCCCGCACTCGACGCCCACTTGCCCACCTGGGCCGACCTCAACCAGCGCCACCCCAGCACCGCCCTGCTGCTGGGCAATGGTGCCAGCCGCGCGCTGTGGAAACCGTTCGGCTATTTCTCGCTGTTCGAGGAAGCCCAGCGGGTGCGGCACAAGGCTTTGGGGGTGAGCGACCAGGCACTGTTCAAGGCCCTGGGCAGTGAGCTGTTCGAGCCGCTGCTCAGCACCCTGAACACCACCGTGCGGGCCAACGCCGCGCTGGCGATCAACTCCACCGCGCCGCTGAACCGCTACTACTCGATCAAGGAAGCGCTGATCCACGCGGTGCGCGCCGTGCACCTGCCCTGGCCGCGCTTCCCAAGCGCGACGCGTACGGCCATCAACCACGCGCTGCGCCAGTACCGCAGCGTCTACACCAGCAACTACGACCTGATCCTGCCCTGGGCCGTGGCCGAGGATACGCAAGGTTTCGCCAACCTGTTCGACGAACAGGGTTTCTTCGACGTGCGCCGCAGGCAAGCCGACGGTATCCGCATCCTGCACCTGCACGGCGGCATGCACCTGCTCAAGCTGCCTGATGGCAGTACCCGCCGACGCAGCGCGGAACAGGCCGAACTGCTCGAAGGCTTCGCCGTGAACATTCCCGGCGAAGTACCGCTGTTCGTCAACGAAAGCCGCAGCGAAGACAAGCTGCGTGCCATCCGCAACTCCGACTACCTGTCCTGGAGCCTGGGACAGCTGGCCCGCGAACACGACGGACTATGCTTGTTCGGCCAGCACCTGGACACGAGCGACCAGCACCTGCTCGACGCCATCCGCCTGGCTCGGCCCAAGCACCTGGCCATCGCGATCCGGCCGCTAAGCGAGGCCTCGGTCATCAACCAGAAGCAGCACTTCATTGATCGCTTTGGCGATCTTTCGCAGGTTCCGCTGCACTTTTTCGATGCCTCCAGCCACCCCCTAGGCTTGGCTGAACTGGCCATCCCCGTTCCGGCCACACAGGATCGACGGCGCTGAGCCGCACACTTTGCAAATGTAAATAATTCTCGATAAGATCCGCACCCTTTCCTTCCCGCCAGCCCCGGAAAGCGTGCATGCAGCGCCCCAAACCCGACCCCGTCGCCCACGGTTTCTATGCCGACATCCTGCATTTCCTGCGCAAGCGCATGGACAATGCCAGTGACGCCGCGGACATGACCCAGGATGTGTTCGCCCAATGGCTGGGTTACCGGGATCGGGCCAAGGTGGAGCAGCCGCGCGCGTTCCTGTTCCAGGTGGCACGCAACCTGCTGAGCGACCATTGGCGCAGGCAGAAGGTGCGCCATGCGGCGCTGGCCGACGACACCCTGCCCGAGCAGCAGAGCGCGCCGGCCAATGACCCCCTGGACCATGCCCAACAGCAACAACGGCTGGATCAATTGCGTCAGGTGCTCGCAGAACTCTCGCCGCGACGCCGCGAGGCCCTTATGCTGCACCGTTTCGAAGGCCTGACCCAGGCCCAGATCGCCGAACGCATGAACATTTCCGTCAGCATGGTCGAAAAGCACATCGCCGCCGCCCTGCTGCAATGCAAGCAACGCCTGGACAGTGACAACGGCACGGAGCAGTTCCCATGACCCCCACCGACGAGCTCGACCCGCGCCCGATCGACGCCCAGGCGGCGAGTTGGTTCAGCCGCAACCGCAACCAGCCGTCACGGCAAGACCGCAAGGCATTCGCCCGGTGGATGCAGACGCCCGAGCACACCCGCGCCTATCGCCAGTTCGAACAGCTGTGGGATGACCTGGCCGCACTCAAGCAAGCCAATCGCCCCGTGCCCTTGCCGGTACGCCGGGCGCCGCGCTGGCGCCCGGCCCTGGCAACGGCGGCGGCCCTGCTCTGCGCCATACTGGCCGGCAACCTGGGCGCGGGTAGCGAAGCCTTCAGCCAACGCATCAGCGCCAGCCAGGCCCTGCAGGTGCTGCAACTGCCCGATGGCAGCCAGCTGCATGTCAACGCCCAGACCCGCCTGCGCCTGGACTTCAGCGCCGAACAGCGGCTGATCCAGCTCGAACATGGCCAGCTGTATATCGAGGTGGCACCCGACAAGGAGCGGCCGCTGTTCGTCGATGCGGGCAGCGGCCGCGTGCGCGTGGTCGGCACTGGCTTCGATGTGCGCCGGGGCGACCGCGAACTGGTGGTGACGGTCGCCCACGGCCAAGTAGCGTTCGACACCCCCGGCGAGCGACAACCGCCATTGTTGCTCGGTGCCCGCCAGGGCGCCACCTACGACCTGGCACGCGGCACCCTGACCCGCCGTGAACTGGGCGAACAACAGGTGGCCGACTGGCGCGAGGGCCACGTGAGCTTCCGCAACCGCGAACTGGCCAGCCTGATTGACGAGCTCGGCCTGTATCGCCAGCAGCCGGTGGTGCTGGCCGACCCGACGCTTGGCCTCTACAAGGTGTCCGGCAATCTCGACGTCCACGACCCGGACGCCCTGCTCAATGCCCTGCCCGCCCTGTTGCCGGTCAAGACCACCTTGCTGGCGGACGGGCGCCTGCGCATCGAGCGGCGCTGAAAAAATAGTTTGAGAATTTTTATCATTCGCAGGTGAGGTTTTGTCGCAACATCGCGTCTTCCTCCCCGCCTGCCGCGTGATGGCGGGCTTTTTCCGGCCTTTTGCCGTTTGGGGGAAACCATGTTGTCCGCGTTGCGTCCATTGCACTGCCTGCCTGTCCGACCCACATTGCTGGCCCTGTGCCTGGCCATGAGCCTGGCCGCCGAAGCCGCACCGGTACCGTTCGACCTGCCGGCGCAACCGCTGGCGCGCTCGCTGAGCCAACTGGCCCAGCAGGCCAAGGTCCAGCTGCTGTTCGACGAGGCCCTGCTAGGCGGTGCCCAGGCACCGGCGCTCAAGGGCGACTTCGAAGCCGAAGTGGCTATCAGCCGCCTGCTGGTCGGCAGCCGCTTCAACTTGGTGCGCATGGGCAACACCTACGTGGTACGCCTGCGCGAAGACGACCCGACTGCCGACAACAGCCTGCAACTCGGTGCCGTGAGCATCGTGGGTGACGGGCAGCAGGTCGACGCTGGCAACGTCGGGCGCTCGACGCTCGACCAGGAGCAGATCGACCGCTACCAGCCCAGCAATATTCCCAGCGTGCTGGCGACCCTGCCGGGGGTAAACATGGGCGGCTCGTCCAAGCCCGGCGGCCAGACCATCAACATCTGGGGCTTTGGCGACGCCGAGGACGTGCCGATGACCCTCGACGGTGCGCCCAAGAGCGGCTTTGAGCGCTATCAGCAAGGCACCATCTTCATCGAGCCCGAGCTGATCAAGCACATCGAGGTCGAAAAAGGCCCGCACTCGGTCAAGACTGGCAACGGCGGCTTCGGCGGCAGCGTCAATATGGAAACCAAGGACGCCGGCGACTTGCTGCAAGAGGGCCGCAACAGCGGTGCGATGCTCAAGTACGGCTATGGCAGCAACGACCACCAGCAGATCTACAGCTCGGCATTGTTCGGCCGTACCGACGACGGTCGCATCGACGGCCTGGTGTATTACACCAAGCGCGACGGCGGCAACCTGAAGATGGCCGACAGCCTGCCCGACCCCACCGGCAAATGGCCGATCAACCCCCAGCGCATCCCCTACAGCGCCCTGGACCTGGACGGCGCTCTGCTAAAGACCAACATACATTTCACCGACGAGCACAGCCTGGGGCTGTCCTGGGCACAATCGGAAAGCCAGCGCTGGACCACCTTCTCATCGACCGCCTTCAGCACGCCCCCCACTGCGGCGGATATCAAGAAGTACGGCTACGAAGCCGCCCTCAAGCGTTTCCTCGCCAACCGCCGCACCATCGACACCACCTGGTCGGCTACCTACAAGTACCAACCGATCGAAAACCCGTGGGTGGACCTGCAGGTGAAGTACTCCGAATCGGACACCAAGCAGACCGATGAGCGCGACGCCACGGCGTTCTTCCAGCCCGCCACCGGTGGGCGCAAGATGGACACCGAGTACAAGGACCGCATGCTTGATGTGAAGAACACCAGCACCTTCCTCACCGGTCCCCTGGAACATGCGCTCACCGCAGGCGTGCAGGTGCGTCGCCATGACCGCGACACGCAGATGTGGATGCCCGGCAAGACCTACGAAGTACCCAAGTACAACTATGGTTACTACCAGCCGTACTTCATGCCCAGTGGCCAGGTCGACAGCCAGGGCTACTACTTGCAGGACGCCATCACCCTGGGCGACCTGACCATCACGCCATCGTTGCGCTACGACCACGTGACCAACGAGGGCAAGCCTAACCAGGCGCCGTACTACAACAACCCCGCGGCTGGCCACGACTACAGCGACAAGACCTACAGCGGCTGGTCACCACGTCTGTCGCTGTTCTGGAAGATGAACGAACAGACCGCGCTGTTCGCCGACTACAGCAAGACCTGGCGCGCCCCGGTGCTGGATGAACAGTATGAAGTGCAGGGTGTCGGCAGCCGCACCGCCACCAGTCGCAACCTCGACCCCGAGCGCATCACCGGTGTGCGGGTCGGTAGCATCAGTACCTTCACCAATGTGTTCAGCCAAGGCGACAGCGCGCAGATTCGCACCATGGCATTCCACAACAAGGTCACTGACGAGATCTTCAAGGCCACCGGCATCGGCTGCCAGGAGCAACTGGTCAGCGGCGGCACCATTGCCAACACCTGCGGCGACGGGCTGATGGGCAACTACCGCAATATCGGCGATGTGACCTACAAGGGTTTCGAAGTCGAGACCTTCTACGACGCCACCTATTGGTTCGGTGCGCTGTCGTACTCTTGGATGGAGGGTCGCCACGAGGGCGCGTACACCAACCCCTGGGGGCCGGATGTCTGGGCCAAGGATGTACCGGCACCGAAATGGATCACCACCCTTGGCGTGAAGATCCCGGCCTGGGACGCCCGGGTCGGCTGGACCGCGCAGTTCGTCGGCGCCACCCACCACCTGCCCAGCGACAAGTACTTCGAGGGCCCGGCCAGCGCGCTCGGTGACCGCTACTACGACAACTTCGGCAACGAGAAGTACCAGATCCATGGCCTGTTCGCCAACTGGAAGCCGCAGCAACCCTACCTCAAGGGCACCGAGGTCAACCTGACCGTGGACAACCTGTTCAACAAGGCCATCCGGCCGGAGCTGTCGGGCGAGAACGCCTATACCCAGGGGCGCAATGCCAAGATCAGCGTGACTCGGTTCTTCTGAACCCGCTGGCAGGCAATGATGCAACGGAGTGCATCACCTGCCGTTCGACACCCGCTCCTGGGCCCTGGCGACATTCACCTGCATCGCCACGATGGCCAGCTCATGGACTGCCTGGGCAACCGTATGCGTACCGCGTGCCTGCATCCACGACAGGATGTCGGCGAGGTGCCAGAGCGAGAGCGTGCCGTCATGCACCGGGGCCGGAAAGCTGCGGTGATGGGTGAGCATGAGCTTGCGCATGTTCTGCCGGGACACCCCCACCAGCTCCGCCACATCGGTCAGGCCAACCAGGTCGGGGCTGGCCTCGATCAGCCGGGCATCCGGCAACACTTGCCGCACATCCGCCAGGGCGCTGTGCAGTGCCTCCCGCGCCGTGCCGCCCTCGCGGGCGAAGGCCAGGGCCAGACGGCCCGGCTGGCCGCTACCGACCACTGCATCATCGCAACCGGCCTCCCCCAGGCGCTCGATCAGCGCATCGACGTCCATGTCCTCGGTCAATTGGTATTTGAGGGTGAACTCGTACTCCATCACTTTCGCTCCACTGACTGATTGGCTATCGCGCTTGTCGACGTACAGTTGTCCACGATCCGGCGTAACTGGCGGGCGAAGGTGCCCGGGTTTCTGGGCGTGCTCCACACGCTGGTGATGCAGAACTCGCCGCAGCGGCATTCGCGGTCGTTGTTAGGGCAATAGATCCGACCCCAGCAATGGCCACCTCCCACAGAGACTCTCCAGCCCCGCGCCTCGTCGTGCGTCAGGGACTGTTCGACTTCCTTGTTTGGATGGAGGGGACGGACCATCGGTTGAGCTCCAGTATGGATATGAGAGATAGGTTGTCAAGTGACAACCATGCGACGCCGACAGGCGTCATCACAAGCCAGACTAGGTGCCAGAGGGATGAAACGGGCTCAAAAAGGTCGCTTCGGAAACGACCTAACCAAATTTGTGAAAGTGCTGTAGATCGATTATCCAGCGATCAGCCCATCCGCCTTCAACAACGTCTCCAGGCAATGCTCGCGCACCCCATAGAACGTCTTGAGCTCGGCGATTTTCTCCAGCAGACCCGCATTGTCCTTGGGCTGCCGACGCTTGACCGCAAGGATCATCTTGTTCTTGTTGGTATGCTCGAGCGAGATGAACTCGAACACCTTGGTCTCGTAGCCGCAAGCCTCCAGGTAAAGGGCGCGCAAGCTGTCGGTGAGCATCTCGGCCTGCTGGCCCAGGTGCAGCCCGTACTGCAGCATCGGTTGCAACAGCCCCGGGCTGTGCAACTGCGGGCGAATCTGCTTGTGGCAGCACGGCGAGCACATGATGATCGCGGCGTTGCAGCGAATACCGCTGTGGATGGCATAGTCGGTGGCGATGTCGCAGGCATGCAAGGCGATCATCACATCGATGGCCTCAGGCACCACGCTGCGCACATCGCCGCATTCGAACACCAGGCCCGGGTGCTCCAGGCGCGCGGCGGCGGCGTTGCACAACTCGACCATGTCCGGGCGCAGCTCGACACCCGTGACCTGCGCCTCACGGGCGAGGGTGTTGCGCAGGTAGTCGTGCATGGCAAAGGTCAGATAGCCCTTGCCCGAACCGAAGTCGGCGACCTTCAGGCTCTGCTGGGCGTCCACGGGCGCGTCGCTCAAGGCATGGTCGAAGACCTCGATGAACTTGTTGATCTGCTTCCATTTGCGCGACATGGACGGGATCAGCGCGCCCTGCGCGTCAGTCACCCCCAGGTCGCGCAGGAACGGCCGCGACAGCTCCAGGTAACGCTTCTTCTGCCGGTCATGGCCACCCGCGCCCGTCTCGCGGGGCGCCTGCTGGGCCAGGTGCCGGCGCAGCATCGGCTTGCCCTTCTTGCTGAACTCCAGTTGCACCTCACCGGCCGGGGTGAACAGGTGCGCGTTGCGAAAGCTCTCGGGGAGCAGTTCGGCCACCAGCGCCTGCGCCTCGTCCAACCCCAGGTTGCGAGTAATGTCGCGGGTCTGGTGACGGTAGACCAACGACAGGCAGGCCTGGCCCTTGATCTGCACCGCCTTGGCGATGATCCGCTGCAGGGTCTGGTCGGTACCGACATGGCGGGCCAGCACCAGCTTGCTCAGGCTGCCGTCGCCCAGCGCATCGGCGAGCAGGCTCAGGAACTGGGCGCGCGCGTCCGGCGCGCCATGGGCGGAGGAAGGGGAAGACATGGGAACGGGTGCCTCGAAATGCGGGGAGCGCGATGCGCAATGCCGGGCATTCTACGTCGATGATGCCCCTGGCGAAACATGCCCTTGCTCGCCAACGGTCAGTCGAGAATCACCAGGCGGTTGGGCAGTTCGTTGCGCGCATGGGTCGGGGGTACATGTTCGCTGAGCAGCTCGCCGCAGGCCTCGATGCATTCGACGAAGCCCTGCAAGGTATGGCCCTGGCGCACCTGGTCGGTGAAACGGGCGACGATCGCCTCGCGCGCCTGCTCGGGCAGGTGCCGGGCGATGCCCTCGTCGACCAGGATCTCGACATGGCGTTCGGCTTCGCTGACGAAGATCAGCACGCCCGTGGCCCCGGCGGTACGCTGCAGGTTGAGCTCGAGAAACTGCTGGCGGGCCAGGCCCGAAGCGCGCCGGCGGCGCAACATCGACGGCACCACCCAGGCAGCCAGGCGCGGATGGCGCAACACCAGGCACAAGCTGATGAAGGTCAGCATCTGCGCCAACAACAGGCCATTGACGCCGATACCACCCAGCCACACATGCAACGCGCCGGGTATCAACAAGGCCAGCAAGGCGGCCCAGATCAACGGCAGGTAGGGGAAATCATCGGCGCGGCGGGCCAGCACGGTCACAAGCTCCGCATCGGTGCGCCGTTCGGCGCGTGCAATCGCCTCGGCGATCTGGCGCTGTTCGTATTCGGTCATGCCATCGTCTCTCGAGCGTTCTTATCGTTGTTATCCCGGCAATCGGGTGGGCGAGAGTGTATCTCAACAAATGCCTCATATAAGGCATAATCCGCGACTGCGTCGGATCATGGATGAATGATCCACAACACGGCCAGCGGACACGACAACAACAGGCATACGAAACGTCTCGGCCCACCGCTATCACTCGACAACGGAATTGATGATGAAACTGTCTTTGCTGGGCCTGGCCATGGGCCTTGCCAGTCAGGCGGCCCTTGCCGCCCCTATCGCCCCGCCCCTGCAGGACAAGCAGGCGTTCGTCGACCATCTGATCAGCCAGATGACCGAGGCCGAGAAGATCGGCCAGCTGCGCCTGATCAGCATCGGCCCCGAGATGCCCCACGCGAAGATCCGCGAGGAAATCGCCGCCGGACGCATCGGCGGCACCTTCAACTCGCGCACCGCCCCGGAGAACCGTCCGATGCAGGACGCGGCCATGCGCAGCCGCCTCAAGATCCCGATGTTCTTCGCCTACGACACCATCCATGGCGAACGCACCATCTTCCCGATCGGCCTGGGCCTGGCCTCGTCCTGGGATATGGACGCCATCGCCAAGGTCGGCCGCACCTCGGCCGTCGAGGCGGCCGCCGACTCGCTGGACATGACCTTCGCACCGATGGTCGACATTGCCCGCGACCCGCGTTGGGGGCGCACCAGCGAAGGCTTTGGCGAGGACACCTACCTGACTTCGAAGATCGGCCAGGTGATGGTCAAGTCGTTCCAGGGGTCGAGCCCGGCCAATGCCGACAGCATCATGGCCATCGTCAAGCACTTCGCCCTGTACGGCGCCGTGGAAGGGGGCCGCGACTACAACACGGTCGATATGAGCCTGCCGAAGATGTACAACGACTACCTGCCGCCCTACCGCGCCGCGCTCGACGCCGGTGCTGGCGGGGTAATGGTGGCGCTGAACTCGATCAACGGCGTGCCGGCCACGTCCAACACCTGGCTGATGAACGACTTGCTGCGCAAGCAGTGGGGCTTCAAGGGCGTGACCATCAGCGACCACGGCGCCATCCAGGAACTGATCCGCCATGGCGTGGCCCGTGACGGCCGCGAAGCCGCCAAGCTGGCGATCAAGGCCGGCATCGACATGAGCATGAACGACACCCTCTACGGCGAAGAACTGCCTGGGTTGTTGAAGTCCGGTGAGGTCAGCCAGGCAGAACTGGACCAGGCAGTGCGTGAAGTGCTGGGCGCCAAGTACGACATGGGTCTGTTCAAAGACCCCTACGTGCGCATTCCAAAGCCTGAGACCGACCTGAAGGACTACTACGCCGAGGACCGCCTGCACCGCGAAGCTGCGCGTGACGTGGCACGCCGCGGCCTGGTGCTGCTGGAAAACCGCGAGCAGACCCTGCCCCTGAAAAAGGCCGGCACCATCGCCGTGGTCGGCCCACTTGCCGATGCGCCGATCGACATGATGGGCAGTTGGGCCGCCGACGGTAAACCGCAGCACTCGGTGACCGTGCGTGAAGGTTTGCGCCGCGCCGTCGAAGGCAAGGCCAAGCTGGTGTACGCCAAGGGCTCGAACGTCACTGGCGACAAGGCGATGTTCGATTACCTGAACTTCCTCAACTTCGACGCCCCGGAAATCGTCGACGACCCGCGTCCGGCCGCAGTGCTGATCGACGAAGCGGTCAAGGCCGCCAGGCAATCGGACGTGGTCGTGGCCGTGGTCGGCGAGTCCCGGGGCATGTCCCACGAGTCCTCAAGCCGCACCACCCTGGAGATCCCCGCGGTACAACGCGACCTGATCAAGGCGCTCAAGGCCACCGGAAAACCCCTGGTGCTGGTGCTGATGAACGGTCGTCCGCTGTCGATCGCCTGGGAACGCGAGCAGGCCGACGCCATCCTCGAAACCTGGTTCAGCGGCACCGAAGGCGGCAACGCCATCGCCGACGTACTGTTTGGCGACTACAACCCGTCCGGGCGGCTGGCCATCACCTTCCCGCGTTCGGTCGGGCAGATCCCGATGTACTACAACCACATGCGCATCGGCCGCCCGTTCACCCCAGGCAAGCCGGGCAACTACACCTCGCAATACTTCGAGGAGCCAAACGGCCCGCTGTATCCGTTCGGCTACGGCCTGAGCTACACCAGCTTCGAACTGTCCGACCTGACCTTGTCGCAGACCGAGCTAAAGCGCGGCGCGACCCTCAAGGCCAAGGTCGTCGTGAAGAACACCGGCAAGCGTGACGGCGAGACCGTGGTGCAGCTGTATATCCAGGACCAGAGCGCGTCGATGAGCCGCCCGGTGAAGGAGCTGAAGAACTTCCAGAAGCTGATGCTCAAGGCCGGCGAGTCGCGAACCTTGACTTTCGACATCAGTGAGCAGGATCTGAAGTTCTACAATGGCCAACTGCAGCACGTTGCCGAGGCTGGCCAGTTCAACGTGCAGGTCGGCCTCGATTCCGAAGCGGTGCAACAGCAGAGCTTCGAGCTGCTGTAAGCCAGACCCGGCCCCATCGCGGGACAAGCCCGTTTCCACACATCACGCTGTGGAAGCGGGCTTGCCCCGCGAAGAGGCCGGCACAGACAACCGCAACCCCGGATCCGCCCCATGCCCTCATCCTTCCGCACCCTGCGCCTGGGTTTGATCATCCTGCTGATCCTGGTCGGCACCACACTCAGCGCCGGCTGGGCCATGCACCAGGCCAAGCGCGAGGCGATGGCAACCGACGCCCGCCGGGCCGGCCAGCAACTGGGCCTGTATGCCAACGCCCTGCATACCCTGATCGAGCGCTACCGTGCATTGCCTGCGGTACTGGCGCTGGACCCTGAACTGATCGCCGCCCTGCGCGGCCCGGTTACCGAACAGGTGCAGGACGCCCTGAACCGCAAGCTCGAACGCATCAACGGCGCCGCCAACTCTTCCACCCTGGAGCTGTTGGACCGCACGGGCCTGGCCATCGCGGCCAGCAACTGGCGCCTGCCGACCACCTATGTCGGTTCCAACTACGGCTTTCGCCCCTATTTCAAACAGACCCGCAGCCAGGGCAGTGGCCGCTTCTACGCCGTCGGCGTGACCAGCGGCGTGCCAGGTTATTTCCTGGCGAGCGCGGTGAACGATGAACATGGCCGCTTCCTCGGCGCCATGGTGGTCAAGCTGGAGTTCCCGGAGCTCGAGCGCGAGTGGCGCCAGGGCAACGACATCCTGCTGGTCAGCGATGCCCGCGGCATCACCTTCATTGCCAACCAGGACGGCTGGCGTTACCGCGAACTGCAACCGCTGTCCGGTGCCGACCGCGCCGAGCTGGCGGAGACCCGCCAGTACGACAAGCAGCCGCTGGTGCCCCTGCAGCACCAGGCCCTGACTCGCTTCACCGACACCAGCCACCTGACCCGCGTGCAAGGCCCGGATGGCACCGCCGAGTACCTGTGGGAGCGCCTGCCCCTGGAGGCCGAAGGCTGGACCCTGCACCTGTTGCGCAAGCCGCAGGTCGCCGAGGATGGGCGCAACGCCGCCCTCGCCGCCGCGGCGATCTGGCTGAGCCTGGTGTTCGCCGCGCTGTTCGTCAGCCAGCGCCTGCGCCTGGCCCGTCTGCGTCAACGCAGCCGCGAGGAGCTCAAGCGCCAGGTCGAGGAGCGTACCCGCGAGCTGCGCACGGCCCAGGAAGGCCTGGTGCAGTCGGCCAAGCTGGCGGCGCTGGGGCAGATGTCGGCCGCGCTGGCCCACGAGATCAACCAGCCTCTTACCACCCAGCGCATGCAACTGGAAACCTTGCGCCTGCTGCTTGATCATGGCCGTCATGACGAAGCCCGCCAGGCCCTGGAACCGCTCGAGCAGATGCTCAGTCGCATGGCCGCGCTCACCGGCCACCTGAAAACCTTCGCCCGCAACAGCCCCGGAGGCCTGCGCGAACGCCTGGACCTGGCCACCGTGGTCGACCAGGCATTGCACCTGCTGGACACCCGCATGCGCGCCGAAAACGTCGAGGTGGCGCTGTACCTGGCGCGCCCGGCCTGGGTCCGTGGCGATGCGATCCGCCTGGAGCAAGTGCTGATCAACCTGCTGCGCAACGCCCTCGACGCCATGGCCGACAAGCGCTACAAACGCCTGGAGATCCGTATCGAGGCGGACGATGCGCAGTGGCGCCTGAGCGTGCTCGACTCCGGTGGCGGCATCCTCGACACCGATCTTTGCCGGGTCTTCGACCCGTTCTTCACCACCAAGCCGGTCGGCGAGGGCCTGGGCCTGGGCCTGGCCATCTCCTACGGCATCGTCATCGATGCCGGCGGCCACCTGCAGGTCGAGAACCTGCCGGGGGGCGCCCGCTTCAGCCTCACCCTGCCCCGCGACCTGGAGACGGTATGTTGAATTCAGTGATCGTTGTCGATGACGAAGCCAGCATCCGCGCTGCGGTGGAACAATGGCTGAGCCTGTCAGGCTTCAACGTGCAGCTTTTCGAGCGTGCCGAGGAGTGCCTGGCGCAACTCCCGGCACACTTTCCCGGCGTGATCCTCAGCGACGTGCGCATGCCCGGCATGTCCGGTCTGCAGTTGCTCGACCGGCTCCAGCAGGCCGACCCCGACCTGCCGGTGATTCTGCTCACCGGCCACGGCGATGTGCCCATGGCGGTGGAGGCGATGCGCAACGGTGCCTACGACTTTCTGGAAAAGCCCTTTACCCCACAGCACCTGATGGGCAGCCTGCGCCGGGCCCTGGAAAAACGCCAGCTGGTCCTGGAAAACCGCCGCCTGCATGAGCAGGCTGACCTCAAGGCCCAGCTGGAGAACACCTTGCTGGGCATGTCCCAGGGGTTGCAGCAACTGCGCCGACAGGTGCTGGAGCTGGCCAGCCTGCCGGTCAACGTGCTGATCCGTGGCGAAACTGGCAGCGGCAAGGAGCGCGTGGCGCGCTGCCTGCACGACTTCGGCCCGCGCGCCGACAAACCCTTTGTCGCGCTAAACTGCGCGGCCATCCCCGAAACATTGTTCGAAGCCGAACTGTTCGGCCATGAAAGCGGCGCCTTTACCGGCGCTCAGGGCAAGCGCATCGGCAAGCTGGAGTACGCCAATGGCGGTACGGTGTTCCTCGACGAGATCGAGAGCATGCCCCTGGCCCAGCAAGCCAAACTGTTGCGGGTGATCCAGGAGCAGAGGCTTGAGCGCCTGGGGGCCAACCAGAGCATCGCCGTCGATCTGCGCATCATCGCCGCGACCAAACCGGACCTGCTTGAAGAGGCCCGTGCTGGGCGCTTTCGCGAAGACCTGGCGTACCGCCTCAACGTTGCCGAGCTGCGCCTGGCACCGCTGCGCGAGCGCCGTGAAGATATCCCGCTGCTGTTCGAACACTTCGCTCGCACCGCCGCCGAACGCCTGGGCCGCCATGCCCCACCGGTCGGCGGAGGACGATTGGCGCAGCTGCTGGCCCACGACTGGCCGGGCAATGTGCGTGAGTTGGCCAATGCTGCCGAACGTCATGCCTTGGGGCTGGATTCGCAGAACCTTGAGAGCCTGCCAGGCGGGCAGTCGCTGGGCGAACAGATGGAGGCGTTCGAAGCCCAATGCTTGCGTGCGGCGCTGCGCCAGCACCGGGGCGAGATCAAGGGGGTGATGGAGGCGCTGCAACTGCCGCGGCGTACGCTGAACGAGAAGATGCAGCGCCATGGCCTGGTGCGTGAGGACTTTCTCGGCAACGAATGAGCGGATTTCCGCTTATCGGTCCAGGCAAATGAGCGGAAGTTCGCTCACTGCATGCTGAATCGCCGGAACTTCCTGGCAGCCCATCACTGGCAAGCCAGCGCCCACCAGGCACCATGCAAGCCAGATACGGTGCGAGCTGGCTCGCCAGCGACAGGGCACAAGACGCCCCCAAATGGACCACCAAGCACCCATTTGGCACACCTCCTGCAAAACCCTTCTCAAGCTGCGCCCCCGAGCGCGCTCCACAAAAACAACGAGAAGGTATCCCTGATGGATAACGCCAGCACTCTGCCTACCGGGGCGGCCGTTGCGCCCGCCGCGGAAAAGTCCACCGCCAGCCGCCTCAAATCGATCTTCAGTGGTTCCATCGGCAACATGGTCGAATGGTACGACTGGTACGTCTACGCCGCATTCTCGCTGTACTTCGCCAAGGCTTTCTTCCCCGCTGGCGACACCACCGCCCAACTGCTCAACACCGCCGCAATCTTTGCCGTGGGCTTCCTCATGCGCCCGATCGGTGGCTGGCTGATGGGCCTGTACGCCGACCGCAAGGGCCGCAAGGCGGCGCTGATGGCCTCGGTGCTGCTGATGTGCGCCGGCTCGCTGGTCATCGCGCTGACGCCGGGCTACGAGACCATCGGCGTCGCCGCACCGGTCCTGCTGGTCATCGCCCGACTGATGCAGGGCCTCTCGGTAGGGGGTGAATACGGCACCTCGGCCACCTACCTGAGCGAGATGGCCAGCAAGGAGCGCCGCGGCTTCTTCTCCAGCTTCCAGTACGTCACCCTGATCTCCGGCCAGCTCATCGCCCTGGCGGTGCTGATCGTCCTGCAGAACACGCTGACTACCGAGGAGCTGTACGCCTGGGGCTGGCGCGTACCCTTCGTGATCGGCGCGCTGTGCGCGGTGGTCGCCCTGTACCTGCGCCGTGGCATGGAAGAGACCGCCTCCTTCACCAAGAAGGAAAAGTCCAAAGAGAACCTGATGCGCACCCTGATGCGTCATCCCAAGGAACTGATGACCGTGGTCGGCCTGACCATGGGCGGTACCCTGGCCTTCTACACCTACACCACCTACATGCAGAAGTACCTGGTCAACACCGTAGGCATGAGCATCAGCGACTCGACCACCATCTCGGCGGCCACGCTGTTCCTGTTCATGTGCCTGCAGCCGGTGATCGGCGGCCTGTCCGACAAGATCGGCCGGCGCCCGATCCTGATCGCCTTCGGTGTGCTCGGCACCCTGTTCACCGTACCGATCCTCAGCACCCTGCACACCATCCAGACGTGGTGGGGCGCGTTCTTCCTGATCATGGCCGCATTGATCATTGTCAGTGGCTACACCTCGATCAACGCCGTGGTGAAGGCCGAGCTGTTTCCCACCGAGATCCGTGCCCTGGGCGTGGGCCTACCCTACGCGCTGACCGTGTCGATCTTCGGCGGCACCGCCGAGTACGTGGCCCTGTGGTTCAAGAGCAACGGCATGGAGACCGGTTTCTACTGGTACGTCACCGCCTGCATCGCCTGCTCGCTGCTGGTGTACGCAACGATGAAGGACACCAAGCAGCATTCGCGGATCACCACTGACTGATCCCTGCTCGCCAAACGTGAAAAAGGGGCGCTACGGTTGACGGAGCGCCCCTTTTTAATAGGCGCGCGCCAAACAGTAGCGTTATTTGGCTCACAACATGAGCTGAATAGCGCTATTATTCGGCTCATGACCTCAAAACAGCACACCGCTGCAGACACCTTCTGGGTGTGGCAGCAGGCCGACTGGCCCGGCTTTCGCTGGAACGAGTCGCAACTTGCCCCCTTGCTCAGGGACTGCGTCCAGGCGCAGGGTTGCCTGCTGGGCAGAGCGGGAGCAGTGACCGAGGCCAATGCTAACCTGGACACGCTCGATACCCTGTTGCAGAACATTGTCACGTCCTCGGCCATCGAGGGTGAACAGCTGAATGTGGAGTCCGTTCGCTCTTCCCTCGCCCGACGGCTTGGCATTGCCGAGCCGGGAACAACCACGACACGCAGCGAGGGCCTGGCCGAGCTGATGGTGGACGCGACCATGGGCTATGTTCGCCCGCTGGATCAGCCGCGCCTGTTCCTCTGGCACCGCTGGCTGTTCCCCGAAACCGACGACTCGCTCGCACCTCCTCTGCCAATTGGCGCATGGCGCGACCATGCCCCGATGCAGGTGATATCGGGGCGTATCGACAAACCCAAGGTGCATTTTGAGGCACCGCCACGCGCCGGCCTGGAGCAGCAGGTGCAGCAGTTCCTCGACTGGTTCGAGAGCAGCCGCCATGATCGGCAACTCGATCCCCTGCTGCGTGCGGGCCTCGCCCATTTCTGGTTCGTCACCCTGCACCCCTTCGCCGATGGCAATGGCCGCCTGACCCGCGCCATCACAGACCTGGCATTGGCCCAGGGCGAGCAGCGAGCGGTGCGTTTCTACGCCATGTCCAGCAGTATCCTGGAAGATCGCTCGGGCTACTACGCAGCCCTTGAAAGCAGCCAGCGCGGCGACCTGGACGTCACACGCTGGCTAGCCTGGTTCCTTGCCACCCTGCTGCGCAGCCTCCAGCAAGCGCTGGTGCGCATTGACCGGGTGCTGGCCAAGTCGCGCTTCTGGCTGATCCATCGGGGCGATGGTTTGTTGCCCGAACAAGTCAAGGTGCTCAATCGACTGCTCGATGGCGGGTCTCGCGGCTTCGAGGATGGCATCAGCGCCAGCCAGTACCAGGCCGTGGCCAAGGTCTCCAAGGCCACGGCCACCCGGCACCTGGCCGACCTGCTGCAGAAAAACTGCCTGGTTCGTCTGCCCGCTGGCGGGCGAAGTACCCGCTATACGGTGAACACCCAAGCGACCTGACGCTTGTACGAAATGACGCTGCTGGAACAGGCGCAAGCCGCCTTGCGGCCTGTGCATGCCTCCCCAGGAACCGCTGCCGCCACGCCTTAATTTCCCATTAATTGTCTGGGCACATGCTGATATGGCCCTGTCGTCGGTCTGCGCTTTTCATTCTTGCGTTCCAGGGCTGATCGGCGAGCAGGGCGCCAGAAGACTGCATTGAAGGCCATTCACGCCCAAAACAATCAAATTATTAGATTTTTATCCATTATTTTTTGCGCTTTTTAATCAATTTTACAGGCGTAATATTGAACCCATAGAAACAACAACCCCTGGCACTCATCGGAGCTACGACCATGAAGAACAAGCTGATCCTTTCCCTCGCCCTGTCGGTACTGGCTACTGGCGCCTTCGCCGAAGACGGTTTCGATCGCACCAACGCCCACACCTTTGCCGCTGCACAGAGCCAGTCGTCCAACTACGCAGAAGATGGCTTTGATCGTACTGGCGGCCAGCGCTTCGCTGAAGACGGCTTCGACCGTACCGGCGGCCAGCGCTTCGCCGAAGACGGCTTCGACCGCACCGGCGGCCAGCGCTTTGCCGAAGACGGCTTCGACCGCACCGGCGGCCAGCGCTTCGCAGAGGATGGTTTCGACCGCACCAACGGCCACCGCATCAGTTGATCTCTGATGCGCGCTACCAGCCCGGCTTCGGCCGGGCTTGATCATTTGCAGTTGAGCCAAGCCTTGGCACACTAGGCGCCTCGTCCCCCACCAGGAAGGGCCTCGCGGCCTTGCGCAGATGTACTACTACGAACCCGCCAAAGGCCACGGCCTGCCCCACGACCCGTTCAACGCCATCGTCGGCCCTCGGCCCATCGGCTGGATCTCCAGCCACGATCGCGAAGGCCGCCTGAACCTGGCGCCCTACAGCTTCTTCAACGCCTTCAACTACATCCCACCGATCATCGGTTTCTGCAGCGTCGGGCGCAAAGACAGCCTGAACAACATCGAGCAGACCGGCGAGTTCGTCTGGAACCTGGCTACCCGGCCGCTGGCCGAGCAGATGAACCAGAGCTGTGCCGCGGTGGCGGCAGATATCGACGAGTTCGCGCTCAGTGGCCTGACCCCGGCCCTGTCCAACGTGGTCAAGGTGCCACGCGTGGGCGAGAGCCCGGTGAGCTTCGAATGCAAGGTCAGCCAGATCGTCCAGCTCAAACGCGCCGACCAGGAACTTGTCCCCAGCTGGCTGATCCTCGGAGAGGTAGTGGCGGTGCACATTGCCGAGCACCTGCTCAAGGACGGCATCTACGACACCGCCGCCGCCGAGCCGATCCTGCGTGGCGGCGGCCCGGCCGACTACTTTGCGCTGGGCGAGCTGTTCAAGATGGCCCGTCCACAGGTCTGATCAGAAGACCAGTTCGCCTTCCTCGCCTACGCCCTGCAGGCGTTCGAGTTCAGCACAAGCGGCCGTGTCGGCCGCGATCGCCGACTGGAACACCTGCCCGTCGAGCACTTTGTGAAAGCGCGGCGCACCGCCCATGCCCAGGGCCTTCACGGCGATCGCCGCGTGGTAGCCGCCGCCTTGCACCGGGACCATCGCCGAGACCGCTTCGAAGTGGGGGAATTCTCTACGTGCCATGCTGCACTCCGCCTGAATGATGTAGGGGCGGCATTCTACACATCAGGCGAAGGTATGCAGGTCCAGGCTGCTGACCACCTGCGCCTGGACCAGCTCGCCGAACACCTCCAGGGTGGGCGAGGCGAAATAGCCGCTCATCGCCTGCTGGTCGCTCCAGCTGCCGCTGAGCAGCCACAGATCGGCATCGACCTGCGAACGCTGCACACTGAAGCTCAGGCAGCCGGGCGCCCGCAGCGACGGCTCCAGCAGGTCGCGCAGGCGCATGCCGAGTTCCGCCGAACGACCGTTGCTGGCGCGGATGAAAGCCAGGTGAGTGACCGGTTGAGGCTGGGTCATGAACGATCTCCTTGAAGCGCTACGGACGGGAAAACAGGCTGCCAAGATTAGGGCCCCGCCCTCGCGCGACGTTAGGTCATTACTGCCGAGCGATTGCCTGATCCTGCCGTGCGACAGGATCAGGCAATCGAACGACAGCATTCGACTAGCGCCCGACATTGGCCATACCTATGCTGGCCCGGTCAGTAGAGGAACCACGCCATGACCACGCTCCCGCCACCCGACTCGACCCTTGAGCTGCAGCGCCAGGAACTGGCCGCGCTGATCCAGCGCCACGCCGGCCAGCCCCATGGCCCGGCGTCGGCCATCGAGGACCTTTACCTTACGTGCTACGAAGAGGAGATCCGCGGCATGCCCGCGCTGGCCCAACCGGCGTTGTGCATTCTTGCCCAAGGCAGCAAGACCCTGATCCTCGGCGACGAACATTACGCCTATGATCCGCTGCACTACATGGTGGTGTCGGTCACCCTGCCGATCAGCGGCGCCCTGCTCAAGGCCAGCCCCGAGCATCCCGCGCTGGGCTTGCGCCTGGACATCGACCCGGCGCAACTGAGCCAACTGATCGCCGAGAGCAGCCCGATGGTGGTGCCCAACCGGCCATCAGGTCTCGGCCTGTACGTGGAGAAAAGCGATCCGCAGCTTCTGGACGCGTTGATCCGCCTGATCAAACTGCTGGACTCGCCACGCGACATTGCCATCCTCGCGCCGATGATCCGCCGGGAAATCTTCTACCGCCTGTTGCGCGGCCCCCAAGGTTACCGGCTGTACGAAATCGCCCTGGCCAACAGCCAAACCCATCGGGTCTGTCAGGCGATTACCTGGCTCAACAACCATTACCACCAGCCGTTGCGTATCGAAGACCTCGCTCGGGAAGTGAACCTCAGCGTCTCCACCTTGCATCACCGCTTCAAGTCGGTGACGTCGATGAGCCCCTTGCAGTACCAGAAGCAACTGCGCCTGCAGGAGGCCCGACGCCTGATGTTCAACGAGGGTTTGGAGGCTGCCGTGGCCGGCTACCGGGTGGGCTACGAGAGCCCATCCCAGTTCAGCCGCGAATACAGCCGGCTGTACGGCGCGCCGCCAATCCGTGACGTGGCAAGGTTGCGAGCCAGCGCCAGTTGAACGACCCGCCGCACCCATGGCTTGCCGGCGAATCGAGGGTACAGCCCTCGTGGCGCAGTCAGCCTTGCACAGCCAACTGCCATTGCCCCTGATCCACCTGGATCAACGTCGGCCCCGGGCGCTCCACCGCCCGGCCCAGCGCCGCCTGCAACTGCGCCACGTCAGCCACCGACTCGGCATCGGCCCCAAGCGCTCGCGCCACGCCGATGAAGTCCGGGGTGTGGATGTCCACACCGACCGGCTCGATCGCCCGATTGACCATGTACTTCTTGATTTCCTCGTACCCCTGGTTGTTCCACAGCAGCACGATCAGCGGCACCTGCGCCTCGACGGCACTGGCCAGCTCGGGCAGGGTGAACTGCAACCCGCCATCACCGATCAGGCATACTGTGGGCGCACGCGCGGCGCGCACTTCGGCGCTGCCGAGCCAGGCGCCCATGGCCGCCGGCAACGCGTAGCCCAGCGTGCCGTAGCCCGTTGACGCGTTGAACCAGCGGCGTGGCCGGGTCATGTCCAACGTCAGGTTGCCGGTGTAGACCGGCTGGGTCGAATCGCCCACCAGCACGGCGTCCGGCAGGGTTTCCAGGATACTGTTCAGCAAACGGGTCTGGCTCAAGGTCGGCTGGTCCCAGGTGGCTGCGTTTTCCTGGCGCAGTCGGGCGGCCCGAGCAGCGCCCCAGTGACCATCACGCAGTGGTTGCGCCTGCATGTGCAGGGCCACCAGCAGGGCCTCTGTCGCCTGTGCGGCATCGGCCACCAGGGCCAGTTCGGGCGGGTAGTTGCGCACCGTCTGGTCCGGGTCGATATCGATCCGCAGGAGGCTGCCGGGAATCTCGAAACCACCCTTGAACGTCACGTCGTAATCGGTCTCGGCCAGCTCGGTGCCGATGGCCAGCACTACGTCGGCCTCGGCCACCAGCGCACGGGTGGCCGGCAAAGTCTGGGTCGAGCCGATCTGCAGCGGATGGTTGGCCGGCAGCAGCCCCTTGGCATTGATCGTCAGCGCTACTGGCGCCTGCAGGTGCTCGGCCAGCCTGGCCAGCCCGGCGGCGGCGTCCAGGGCACCACCGCCGGCAAGGATCAACGGCCGGCGCGCCTTGGCCAGGCGCATGGCCATCTGCTGCACGGTCTGCGGCGCCGCGCCCGCCCGGGCGGTGCGCACCGGGCGGGCCGGTAGCAGGTGATCTGCGGGCTCCACCAGCACATCCAGCGGAATCTCGATATGCACCGGACGCGGACGGCCACCGTCGAACACTGCGAAAGCGCGAGCCAACACCTCGGGCAGATCGTCGGCACTCATCAAGGTATGCGAAAACGCCGCCACCCCTGCCACCAGCCCGGCCTGGTTGGGCAGTTCGTGCAACTTGCCGCGCCCGCCACCCAACTGGCTGCGCGACTGCACGCTGGAAATCACCAGCATCGGGATCGAGTCGGCGTAGGCCTGGCCCATGGCGGTGGTGATGTTGGTCATGCCCGGGCCGGTGATGATGAAGCACACACCAGGCTTGCCCCGGGTACGCGAGTAGCCGTCGGCCATGAACCCGGCGCCCTGCTCGTGGCGCGGGGTGATGTGGCGGATCGAGGAGGCAGCCAGGCCGCGGTAGAGTTCCACGGTATGCACGCCGGGAATGCCGAAGACATGGTCGACACCATAGCCTTCGAGGAGTTTGACCAGCACTTCGCCACAGGTTGCCATCATCGAGTACCCGATTCTTGTTGAGACTGGTGCTCATGGAACCAAGTGCCGACTACCGCCACAATGCAAAAAAACACATACTAGCCATGACCTCATATCATGGCTTGTCACAATGAAACGCCTGCCGCCCCTCCCCGCCCTGCACACCTTCCTGGTGACCGCGCAGCACTGCAACTTCACCCGTGCCGCGCAACAGCTGCATATCACCCAGGGCGCGGTCAGCCGACAGATCGCCGGCCTCGAGGAACATCTGGGCTATGCGTTGTTCCAGCGCCAGGCCCGTGGCCTGGCCCTGACCCGCGAAGGACAGGACTGGCTACCTCGGGTGCAGCAGGTCTTCGCCCTGATCGAGCAAGGCGTGCGCGAAGTCGGCGGGCGCAGTACGACGCTGCAGCTCAAGGCGCCGACCTGCGTGATGCGCTGGCTGCTGCCGCGGCTATTGGAATGGCAGGCGCTACGCCCGGATGTGCCGGTGGAATTGACCACCACGGTGCAGCATGGCGTGGATTTTCGCCGCGAGGGCTTCGATGCGGCCGTTGTGTATGGCGCGGTGCCGAACCATGGGCTGCAGGTACGCAAGCTGTTCGATGAACAACTGACACCAGTCTGCGCACCATCGCTATCTAGCGTCCCCTTGCAATTGCAGGACCTGGCGCGGCAGATGCTGCTGCACCCCTCTCGGGACGAGCACGACTGGCGGTTGTGGTTGCAAGCGGCCAATGCCGGCGTCGAACCCCAGGGACCGAAGCAGCACTTCGAGACACTGGACATGGCGATGGCCATGGCCTCCCAGGGGACCGGGATCGCCATCGGCGACTTTTCGCTGATTGGCGACGACCTGCGCGCCGGGCGTTTGTGCATGCCGTTCGAGCTGAAGGTGACGACCGGGAAGGGGTATTACCTGGTCAGCCCGTCGAAGAGCATGCCCACGGGGTTGGTCGAGTTGATGGAGTGGCTGCAGGCGCGTGCCCACACATGACATCAATCGCGGGGCCCCGACTTGCCCCGCGATGCAGACGACTTAGTAGCCGACCGTGAACCGTGCCCGCGAATGCGCCGGCTTCTCCAGCTCGTCGAGCATGGCGATGGCATAGTCGGCAAAGGTGATCCAGCTCTTGCCGTCGGCGCCGATCAGCAGGTGATCCTTGCCCAGGGTGTAGTGCCCGCTGCGCTGACCTTCGACGAACTCCGCCGACGGCGACAGGAAGGTCCAGTCCAGGGTCGGCTCCTGGCGCAGCGTATCGAGGAAGCGCACACCGGCATTGGCCTCGGCCTTGTAGGCTTCCGGGAAATCCGGGCTGTCGATCACCCGGTGCCCGGACGGCAGCAGCAGGCTACCGGCGCCGCCCACCACCAGCAGGCGCTTGACCCCGGCACGCTTGACCGGCTCGATGATCGCGCCAGGCTCGATGGTCGAGAAATGCGCCGCGCTCAACACCGCGTCACAGCCTGTCACGGCGGCCTGCACGGCGGCACTGTCCTTGGCATCCAGCGCCTTGACCGTCACGCCGTCACGACCTTGCAGCGCACTCGGATTGCGGGCGATGGCCACCACACTGTGACCCCGACGCAGGGCCTCTTCCAGCAACTGGCTGCCGGCGCGTCCGGTGGCGCCGATGATTGCGATCTTGCTCATGGGAAACACTCCAACAGGTTGAAAGGGGTTACCACTTCATCTCGCCCTTGGCGACCTTGGCACCCAATTCAAGGGAGCTCTCGTCACCTAGGTTCGGGTAGCGCTGCTTCATCGCCGCGATCAGCGCGGCGGCATTGGCAGCCTTGGCGGCCTCGGTATCGAAGTCACGAATGTAGCCGGCGGTGAAGCGCACCGTGTCCAGCGAACGGCTGCTGTCGCCCAGATAGTGCCCCGGGATCACCGTGCGCGGGGCGAGCTGTTCGATCTTCGCCAGGGTCTTCAGCCAGTCGGCGTGGGATTGCGCGGTCTGGGTGTCGGCCATCCACACATGGATGCCCTCGGAAACCACCACGCCACCGACCACTGCCTTGATCGAGGGAATCCACACGAAACTGCGGTCCGGCTGAGGACCGTCCAGGCCGACGACCTGCAGTGCCTGGCCTTCCAGTTCCAGGCGATCACCCTGCAGTACCTGGGGCACCACCAGACGTGCCGGCTTGTCCGCGCCCATCTGCGGGCCCCAGTAGGCCAGCTTGGCGTCCATGGTCTTGCGGATGTGCTCGACCGTGGCGGCCGAGGCGACCACGCGGGCCTTGGGGAACGCCTGGGTGATGGTGTCCAGGCCGAAGTAGTAGTCCGGGTCGCCATGGCTGACATAGATGGTGGTCAGTTGCTTGCCGCTGGCACGCAGGCGCTCGACCACCTGCTCGGCCTGGGCCTTGCCGAACTGGGCGTCGACCAGGATGGCGTCGTGGGCGCCGCTGACGATCACCGAGCTGACCGGGAAGATCGCCGCGTGACCGGGGTTGTAGGCTTCCAGCTTGAGCGGTTCGGCAGCCATGGCCTGGCCGCCGAGGGTAAGGCAGGCTAGCAGCAGGCCGCGAAGGGGCGTGAAGAGAGACATTGCAAGATCCTGTGAGTGGGACGATGGGTGCAAGCTTAGTTGCCCGATCCAATACAAAAAATGCGATGCTTCGACATAGTTTGTTTCTGAAATCGGACAGATCATGGATCGGCTCAACGCCATGCGCGTATTCGTCACCGTCGTCGACCTGGGCAGCCAGTCGGCCGCCGCGGACCACCTGGAACTCTCCAGGCCCGTGGTATCCCGCTACCTGGCGGAGCTGGAGGACTGGGTCGGGGCACGCCTGATGCAACGCACCACCCGCAAGCTCAGCCTGACGGCGGCAGGCCTCGAGACCTTGCCACGTTGTCGGCAGATGCTGGAGCTGGCCGGCGACCTGCAAAGCGCCGTGCGTCAGCCGGACGACGCGCCCCGTGGCGAGCTGCGCATCAGCGTCAGCACCTCGTTCGGCCAAGCCCAGCTGGTGGATGCGCTGGCGGCCTACGTCAAACGCTACCCCGGGGTGAAGGTTGAGTTGCAGATGCTCGACCGCACCGTCAACCTGGTGGACGAGCGCATCGACCTGGCGATCCGCACCAGCAACGATGTCGACCCCAACCTCATCGCCCGGCGCCTGAGCGTGTGCCGCTCGGTGGTCTGCGCCAGCCCCGCCTACCTGCGCGAGCACGGTACGCCGGACCGGGTCGAGGCATTGAGCCAGCATAACTGCCTGACCCACGCCTACTTCGGTCACAGCCTGTGGCATTTCGAGGTGGGCGGGCAGAGCGTCGCCGTGCCGGTGCAGGGCAACATCAGCGCCAACGAGGCCATGACCCTGCAGAAAGCCGCCCTGGCCCATGCCGGCATCGCCATGCTGCCCACCTACCAGGCAGCAGCCGCACTGCGCAGTGGCGAGCTGGTGCGATTGCTGCCGCAAGCCAAGCCGCGGGAACTTACCCTGAATGCGGTGTACACCTCGCGCAAGCACATGCCGGCGACATTGCGCAGCATGCTGGACTTTCTCGCGCAGCGGTTTGGCGACGAACCGGAGTGGGACAAGGGGTTGAGCTGAGTCAAGACGGTGCAGATACGCGCATTGGGCCTATGCTTGAAGGTATCACCTGTTGCACCAACAGGAGGTCCGCACCATGAGTATCAAATCCAGGCGTTGCGCCCTCGTCTTCGCCCTGCTCGCGGTAGCCGGGCTCTATGGCTCGGCCTGCTGGCGGGTGGAGCTGCTGCGCAGCCAGCCCAACACGGCCAACAGTTGCGTCCATGAGCATTGCGTTCCCCACAGCGCCACGCTGAGCGCCGTCAGGTAGGTCGGATCACTCCTCGACGCTCATGTACTCTTTCGCCCAGCGAATGTAGTCCTCGGGCTGGGTGTAGGTGTGCGAAAGCTCGGTGGCGCCGAGGCTGTCCGACTTGTGCTGCAGGCCACGCTGCTGGCGCAGGCAGTCGTAGGTGGCCTTGATCGCGGCGAAGTAGGCGGCATGGCCGTCAACCACGATACGCACGCCCAGGCGCGCCAGGCGCTCGTCGTCGCGCAGGTTCGGGTTGGCGTAGGTCACCAGCATCAACGGCACGCTCAGGTGCTCGGCAATCTGTTCAAGCTGCTCGAAGTCCTTGACTCCCACCATGCAGATACCATCGGCGCCCGCCTTCTGGTAGCTCTGGGTGCGCACGATGATTTCCTCGGTGGTCAGCACGCCGGCATTGGTGCGCGCAATGATCGCCAGGGCCGAATCGACCCGCGCCTCCAGTGCCGCGCGGATCTTGCCCACGCCCTCCTCCACCGAGATCAGGTCGGTGGACTTGCGACCGAACTGGGCCGGCAGCAAGGTATCCTCGATGGTCAGCGCGGCAACGCCAGCGCGTTCCAGTTCGATCACCGTGCGCATCACGTTGAGCGCATTGCCGTAGCCGTGGTCGGCATCGGCAAGCACCGGCAACTGGGCGACACGGCCGATACGGGTAGCCTGCTCGACAAACTCGCTCAGGGTGATCAGGGCGAAGTCCGGCGCGGCCAGGACCTGCAGCGAGGCGACCGAACCACCCAGAATGCCGACTTCAAAACCAAGGTCGGCGGCAATACGGGCTGACATCGGGTCGAAGACCGACGCGGTGTGATAGCACGAACCTGAAGCAAGCAGTTCGCGGAAGGCAAAACGCAGATCGTGGTGGGAAGCCTTGGGCATGATCACTCCGCTTGTAATGAGAAATGGTGAACGGCTGACAACCGACCCCTGTATCGGGTCTACCTGACTGTTCCAACCGTCGCCATCAGGGCGGTCATGCTCGACATGCAGGCAGAGGAATAGAAGGTGTGGACATACAGCGACGCGAAACCTGTGGAAAATAGTTGCACCAAGCTGGTGCAGGCCACGGATTTCAGCCTCTGCGGCCCTGCCACGATATCACGCGGCCATGCAGCGCTGGATGAATGCGCCAATGCCGATCTTGCATAGGGGATGCACGGAGTACATAGGTAGCTATGTAACTCAGGGTACAATGCCCCACCACGAATGAGCCCATCACGGAGCAAGCCCGCTCCCTCGATGCCTCGCGATAGCGCCAGCTCTGACCACAAGGTATCCACCGTGACCGCCGCCCTGCCCCCCACCGTTCTGCGCAGCGTTCTTACCGCCCTGATGCTGGCGATCTTCCTCGGTGCCCTCGACCAGACCATCGTCGCCGTGTCGCTGCCGGCGATCTCCGCCCAGTTCGACGATGTCGGCCTGCTGGCCTGGGTCATCTCTGGCTACATGGTCGCCATGACCATCGCCGTGCCGATCTACGGCAAGCTTGGTGACCTTTATGGGCGGCGGCGCATGATCCTCACCGGCACCGCCCTGTTCACCCTGGCCTCGGTGGCCTGCGGCCTGGCCCAGGACATGCCGCAGCTGGTGCTGGCGCGGGTGCTCCAGGGTATCGGTGCGGGTGGCATGGTGTCGGTCAGCCAGGCAATCATCGGCGACTTCGTGCCACCTCGTGAACGCGGCCGCTACCAGGGCTATTTCAGCAGCATGTATGCCCTGGCCAGCGTCGCCGGGCCGGTGCTGGGCGGCTGGCTGACCGAGTACCTGTCCTGGCGCTGGGTGTTCTGGATCAACCTGCCGCTGGGGCTGATCGCGCTGTGGGTGATCCACCGGGCGCTGGACGGGTTGCCGGTCAAGCATCGCCAGGCACAGGTCGACTACCTCGGCGCGGCGCTGATGATCCTCGGCCTGGGTAGCCTGCTGCTGGGCATCACCCTGGTCGGCCAGGGGCATGCCTGGCGGTCGTCCGAGGTCCTGGCGTTGCTGGCCTGCGCACTGCTGGGGCTGGCGGCGTTCATAGTCCACGAGCGGCGCTGTCGCGAGCCACTGTTGCCTCTGGGCCTGTTCGCCAACCGAGTCGCGGTGCTGTGCTGGTGGGTGATCTTCTTCGCCAGTTTCCAGTCCATTTCGCTGACCATGCTGATGCCCCTGCGCTACCAGGGCATCACCGGTGCCGGCGCCGACAGCGCGGCGCTGCACTTGCTGCCGCTGGCCATGGGGCTGCCAATCGGCGCCTTTACCGGTGGACGCATGACCAGCCGCACCGGGCGCTTCAAGCCACAGATCCTCACAGGCGCGCTGTTGATGCCAATGGCCATCGCAGCCATGGCACTGACGCCGCCGCAAGCCTGGTTACAGAGCGCACTGTTCATGCTGCTGACAGGCATTGCCTGCGGCCTGCAATTTCCCACCTCGCTGGTGGGCACGCAAAGCGCGGTGGACAGCAAGGACATCGGCGTGGCGACCAGCACCACCAACCTGTTCCGCTCGCTGGGCGGGGCGATGGGGGTGGCGTGCATGTCCAGCCTGTTGCTGGCGTGGTTGCACCAGGGTGGCTTCGAAGTGCTGGGCAACCCGCTGCTGGGCAGCCTCAAGGCGGGCGAGGCGGATCCGCACACCCAGGCGCGTTTGCTGGAAACCTTCCGCGACCTGTTGCTGGTCAGTGCCGGGGCTTCGCTGATCGGCCTGTTGGCGGCGCTGGCCTTGCCGGACAGACAGTTGCGCGGGCGCTGAAAGGCGTGGGAGCGGGCTTGCCCCGCGATAGCGTCCGTCCAGGCGACATCACGGCCTGAAGGTTGTCATTGCCGGGCAAGACCGCTTCCAGGTTATTAATCCTGCGTTAACCGAAAAGGGATAACACTTCCTCACAATCGTTAACAAAGTGTCATTTGCGCAAGCCAGGGCTCAAGCGCAGCATATCCAGCCCGGTGTCGACCCATTTCTCGACATCGCCCAACAGGTCGAAGCTTTCCGGCAGCAGCAGCCAGCGGCCGATCAGGCCATCCACATAGGCAAACATGGCCACCGCAGCCCGGTCGATCTCGAGCTCTGCAGGCAACTGGCCACGACGTACTGCATTGCCCAAGGCCAGGGCAATGCTTTGATGGCAGTCCAGCACCGCGCCCTGACGCTGCTGGCGAATCTCACACATGTCGTCGGTGAACTCGCACTTGTGATGCAGGATTTCGTTGATACGCCGGGTTCGGGCATCGAGCACCAACTCGTTGAACACTTGCAGCAACAGCTTGCGCATGCAGCCGAGTGGATCGAGCTCATCCTCGCTTTCACTGGCGCGGGCCAGGTGGTCATGGGTTTCGTGCAGGCTGTCGAGCAGCGCCTGCACCAACTCGGCCTTGTTGCTGAAGTGCCAGTAGATCGCCCCGCGAGTGACGCCGGCGAGCTCAGCGATGTCGGCCAGGGTGGTACGCGCTACCCCGCGCTTGTAGAAGGCCTTCTCCGCCGCCTCAATGATCTGGGCGCGGGTTTCCTGGGCTTCTTCTTTGGTTCGACGGACCATGGCAGTACAACCTCATCAGGCCCCGCGCGCTCGATCTGGCGAGCGGGAATCAGGCCGGGGCAGGCTCTTTCAGGGCCGCTCCCGGGTGGATTTGGGCGATCGACGGTGGTCACCCACGACGCACCGGCACTATTTACAAACAACCATGAATGTAAGTATATTCCTTAGCAAGCTATTTATCCACCGGATAGCGTTTTTCTGACAAAGCACTTCCACTATATTCTTGAGCTCCCCTGCTCCTGCGACCCGAGGATCCTCATGCAATTCAAGCCAGCCGTAACCGCCCTGGTTTCCGCCGTGGCCCTGGCAACCCTGCTCAGTGGCTGTAAGAAAGAGGAAGCAGCGCCTGCGCCGCAGGCTCCTCAGGTCGGCGTCGTGACCGTACAACCGCAAGCCTTCACCCTGACCTCGGAACTGCCGGGGCGCACCAGCGCCTACCGTGTGGCGGAGGTCCGCCCACAGGTGAACGGCATCATTCTCAAGCGCTTGTTCAAGGAAGGCAGCGACGTCAAGGAAGGGCAACAGCTCTACCAGATCGACCCAGCCGTCTACGAGGCGAACCTGGCCAACGCCCAGGCCAACCTGCAGGCTACCCGCTCGCTGGCCGAGCGTTACAAGCAACTGATCGACGAGCAGGCCGTCTCCAAGCAGGAATACGATGACGCCAATGCCAAACGATTGCAGGCCGAGGCATCGCTCAAGAGCGCCCAGATCGACCTGCGCTACACCAAGGTGCTGGCCCCGATCAGTGGCCGCGTCGGCCGCTCTTCGGTCACCGAAGGTGCCCTGGTGAACAACGGCCAGACCAACGCCATGGCCACCATCCAGCAGCTCGACCCGATCTACGTCGACGTCACCCAGTCCACCGCCGAGCTGCTCAAGCTGCGCCGTGACCTGGAAAGCGGCCAGTTGCAGAAGGCCGGCGACAATGCCGCCCAGGTTCAGCTGGTGCTGGAAGACGGCAGCCTGTTCAAGCAGCAGGGCCGCCTGGAGTTCTCCGAAGTCGCGGTCGACGAGACCACCGGTTCCGTCACTCTGCGCGCGATCTTCCCCAACCCCGACCACACCCTGCTGCCCGGCATGTTCGTGCATGCGCGGCTCAAGGCCGGCGTCAACGCCAACGCCATCCTGGCCCCGCAACAGGGCGTGACCCGTGACCTCAAGGGTGCGCCGACCGCGCTGGTGGTCAACCAGGAGAACAAGGTCGAACTGCGCCAGCTCAAGGCCAGCCGCACCCTGGGCAGTGACTGGCTGATCGAGGAAGGCCTGAACCCGGGCGACCGTCTGATCACCGAAGGGCTGCAGTTCGTGCGACCAGGCGTCGAGGTCAAGGTCAGCGAAGCCACCAACGTCAAGAAGCCGGCCAGCGCTGCTCAGGCCAACACGGCCAAAGCTGACGCCAAAGCGGAGTAAACCATGTCGAAGTTCTTTATCGATCGCCCGATCTTCGCCTGGGTGATCGCCCTGGTGATCATGCTGGTCGGCGCCCTGTCGATCCTGAAGCTGCCGATCAACCAGTACCCGAGCATCGCCCCGCCGGCCATCGCCATCTCCGTGACCTACCCGGGCGCCTCGGCGCAGACCGTGCAGGACACCGTGGTGCAGGTGATCGAGCAGCAGCTCAACGGGATCGACAACCTGCGTTATGTGTCGTCGGAAAGTAACTCCGACGGCAGCATGACCATCACCGCCACCTTCGAGCAGGGCACCAACTCGGACACCGCGCAGGTCCAGGTACAGAACAAGCTGAACCTGGCCACCCCGCTGTTGCCGCAGGAAGTGCAGCAGCAAGGTATCCGCGTCACCAAGGCAGTGAAGAACTTCCTGCTGGTGATCGGCCTGGTGTCCGAAGACGGCAGTATGACCAAGGACGACCTGGCCAACTACATCGTCTCCAACATGCAGGACCCGATCTCGCGGACCGCAGGCGTGGGCGACTTCCAAGTGTTCGGTGCGCAGTACGCCATGCGTATCTGGCTGGATCCGGCCAAGCTGAACAAGTTCCAGCTGACCCCGGTCGACGTGCGCACCGCGGTCGCCGCGCAGAACGTGCAGGTATCCTCCGGCCAGCTCGGCGGCCTGCCGGCGCTGCCAGGTACCCAGCTCAACGCCACCATCATCGGCAAGACCCGTCTGCAGACCGCCGAGCAGTTCGAGAAGATCCTGCTCAAGGTCAATGCCGACGGTTCCCAGGTGCGCCTGGGCGACGTGGCCCAGGTTGGCCTGGGCGGCGAAAACTACGCCATCAGCGCCCAGTACAACGGCAAGCCGGCCTCGGGCCTGGCGGTCAAGCTGGCCACCGGCGCCAACGCCCTGGATACCGCCAAGGCGCTGCGCACGACCATCAGCGGCCTCGAGCCGTTCTTCCCACCGGGGGTGAAGGCGGTGTTCCCGTATGACACCACCCCGGTGGTCACCGAATCGATCAGCGGGGTAATCCACACCCTGATCGAAGCGGTGGTCCTGGTGTTCCTGGTGATGTACCTGTTCCTGCAGAACTTCCGCGCCACCATCATCACCACCATGACCGTACCGGTGGTATTGCTGGGTACCTTCGGCATCCTCGCCGCCGCCGGCTTCAGCATCAACACCCTGACCATGTTCGCCATGGTCCTGGCCATCGGCCTGCTGGTGGACGATGCCATCGTCGTGGTGGAGAACGTCGAGCGGGTGATGTCCGAGGAAGGACTGCCGCCCAAGGAGGCGACCAAGCGCTCCATGGAGCAGATCCAGGGCGCCCTGGTGGGTATCGCCCTGGTATTGTCGGCGGTACTGCTGCCGATGGCCTTCTTCGGCGGTTCCACCGGTGTGATCTATCGTCAGTTCTCCATCACCATCGTCTCGGCCATGGGCCTGTCGGTGCTGGTCGCGCTGATCTTCACCCCGGCCTTGTGCGCCACCATGCTCAAGCCATTGAAGAAGGGCGAGCACCATGTGGCCAAGCGCGGCTTCTTCGGCTGGTTCAACCGCAATTTCGACCGCAGCGTCGTCGGCTATGAGCGGAGCGTCGGCACCATCCTGCGCAACAAGATCCCGTTCCTGCTGGCCTACGCGCTGATCGTGGTCGGCATGATCTGGCTGTTCGCGCGCATCCCGACCGCATTCCTGCCAGAGGAAGACCAGGGCGTGCTGTTCGCCCAGGTACAGACCCCGGCCGGCTCCAGTGCCGAGCGCACCCAGGTGGTGGTCGACCAGATGCGCGAGTACCTGCTCGACAAGGAAGCCGATACCGTGGCATCCGTGTTCACCGTCAACGGCTTCAACTTCGCCGGCCGCGGCCAGAGCTCGGGCATGGCATTCATCATGCTCAAGCCTTGGGGCGAGCGTTCGAAGGAGAACAGCGTGTTCGCTCTCGCCCAGCGCGCGCAGATGCACTTCTTCAGCTTCCGCGACGCGATGGTGTTCGCCTTCGCCCCGCCAGCGGTGCTTGAACTGGGTAACGCCACCGGCTTCGACGTGTTCCTCCAGGACCGCGCCGGCGTCGGCCATGCAAAACTGATGGAAGCGCGCAACCAGTTCCTGGCCAAGGCCGCGCAGAGCAAGATCCTCAGCGCCGTGCGTCCGAACGGCCTGAACGACGAGCCGCAGTACCAGCTGACCATCGACGACGAACGCGCCAGTGCCCTGGGCGTGACCATCGCCGACATCAACAACACCTTGTCGATCGCCCTGGGCGGTAGCTACGTCAACGACTTCATCGACCGTGGCCGGGTCAAGAAGGTCTACATCCAGGGTGCGCCAAACGCCCGGATGAGCCCGGAAGACCTGCAGAAGTGGTACGTGCGCAACGGCAAGGGCGAGATGGTGCCGTTCTCCTCCTTCGCCAAGGGCGAATGGAGCTATGGCTCGCCGAAGCTGTCGCGCTACAACGGCGTGGAAGCGGTCGAGATCCTCGGTACCCCGGCGCCGGGCTACAGTACCGGTGAGGCCATGGCCGAAGTCGAGCGCATCGCCGGCGAACTGCCAACCGGCATCGGCTTCTCCTGGACCGGCATGTCCTACGAGGAAAAACTCTCCGGCTCGCAGATGCCGGCGCTGTTCGCCCTCTCGGTGCTGTTCGTGTTCCTCTGCCTGGCGGCGCTGTACGAAAGCTGGTCGATCCCGATCGCGGTCGTGCTGGTGGTGCCACTGGGTATCATCGGTGCCCTGCTCGCCACCAGCCTGCGCGGCTTGTCCAACGACGTGTACTTCCTGGTCGGCCTGCTGACCACCATCGGCCTGGCGGCGAAGAACGCCATCCTGATCGTCGAGTTCGCCAAAGAGCTGCACGAACAGGGCAAAAGCCTGTACGACGCAGCCATCGAGGCCTGCCGCATGCGTCTGCGCCCGATCATCATGACCTCGCTGGCGTTCATCCTCGGCGTGGTACCGTTGACCATCGCCAGCGGCGCTGGTGCCGGTAGCCAGCACGCCATCGGCACCGGTGTGATCGGCGGCATGATCAGCGCCACCGTGCTGGCCATCTTCTGGGTACCGCTATTCTTCGTCGCAGTGTCGTCGCTGTTCGGCAGCAAAGAGCCGAAAGAACACGCCACCCCTGAAACTCCACGTTATGAGGCTGGGCAATGACCAAGTCTTTGTTGTCCCTGGCGGTAACCGCCTTCATCCTCGGCGGTTGCTCGCTGATCCCCGACTACCAGACGCCCGAGGCGCCGGTGGCCGCGCAGTGGCCGCAAGGCCCTGCGTACTCGCCGACCCAATCGGCCGACGTCGCCGCGGCCGAACAGGGCTGGCGCCAGTTCTTCCACGACCCGGCACTGCAGCAACTGATCCAGACGTCGCTGGAAAACAACCGCGACCTGCGGGTCGCGGCGCTGAACATCGACGCCTACCGCGCGCAGTACCGCATCCAGCGCGCCGACTTGCTGCCGGCGGTTTCCGCCAATGGCAGCGGCAGCCGCCAGCGGATGCCGGCGAACATGTCGCAGACCGGCGAATCCACCATCAGCAGCCAGTACTCGGCCACCCTGGGTGTCAGCGCCTATGAGCTGGACCTGTTCGGCCGGGTGCGCAGCCTGACCCAGCAGGCCTTGGAAACCTACCTATCCAGCGAACAGGCGCGCCGCTCCACGCAGATCAGCCTGGTGGCCAGCGTGGCCAACGCCTACTACACCTGGCAGGCCGACCAGGCGCTGCTGAAGCTGACCGAGGAAACGCTCAAGACGTACGAAGAGAGCTACAACCTCACCCGCCGCAGCAATGAGGTGGGTGTCGCCTCGGCCCTGGACCTGAGCCAGGCGCGCACTGCCGTCGAAGGCGCTCGCGTCAAGCTGTCGCAGTACCAGCGCCTGGTCGCCCAGGACCTGAACAGCCTCACCGTGCTGGTAGGTACCGGCGTGCCGGCCAACCTGCCCAAGCCGCTGGAGCTCAATGCCGACCAGCTGGCCGAAGTGCCGGCCGGCCTGCCGTCCGACATCCTGCAGCGCCGCCCCGACATCCAGGAGGCCGAGCACCTGCTCAAGGCCGCCAACGCCAATATCGGCGCGGCGCGGGCAGCGTTCTTCCCGAGCATCAGCCTGACCGCCAACGCCGGCACCCTGAGCCCGGACATGGGCGGGCTGTTCAAGGGCGGTTCGGGCACCTGGCTGTTCCAGCCGCAGATCAACCTGCCGATCTTCAATGCCGGCAGCCTACGGGCCAGCCTGGACTACTCGAAGATCCAGAAGGACATCAACGTCGCCAAGTACGAAAAGACCATCCAGACCGCCTTCCAGGAAGTCGCCGATGGCCTGGCCGCACGCAAGACGTTCGAAGAGCAGCTGCAGGCCCAGCGTGACCTGGTGGCCGCCAACCAGGACTACTACCGCCTGGCTGAGCGCCGCTACCGCATCGGTATCGACAGCAACCTGACCTTCCTCGATGCCCAGCGCAACCTGTTCAGCGCCCAGCAGTCGCTGATCGGTGATCGCCTGTCGCAGCTGGTCAGCGAGGTCAACCTGTACAAGGCCCTCGGCGGCGGCTGGTACGAGCAGACCCAGCAGCAAGCCTCGATCCAGACGCCGAAAGGCTGACTGGACCGGTAACGGCACCAAGCCCACCCTCGCGGTGGGCTTTTTGTTGCGCGGTCACATTGCGTTCGATAACCGCCCCGTTCCGCTTGCAACGAATTGCCTAGCCCCCACCCTCCCCCGCACCATCGCCTGCGCAACGTTGCACAAGCTCTCTCTAAAAGACGCCCCCTGCGGCCCACACCCGCAGCGGCCCGGCTCGCCCAATAAAAACAAGAGATCCACGACAGATGAGCACTTTGCAACCCGCACGCCAGCTGCTGCCCGGCCTGTTGGCCCTGTCCTGCGCCCTGCCCGGCGTGGCCGCCGAAGGTGGCTTCCTGGAAGACGCCAAGGCCAGCCTCAACCTGCGCAACTTCTACATCAACCGCAACTTCGTCGACCCGGCCAACCCCCAGGGCAAGGCCGAGGAATGGACCCAGAGCTTCATTCTCGACGCCCGCTCCGGCTTCACCCAGGGCACCGTCGGTTTCGGCATCGATGTGCTGGGGCTGTACTCGGTCAAGCTCGATGGCGGCAAGGGCACGGCCGGCACCCACCTGCTGCCGGTGCATGACGATGGTCGCCCGGCGGATGATTTCGGCCGCCTGGGGGTAGCGTTCAAGGCGCGCCTGTCGCAGACCGAACTCAAAGTTGGCGAGTGGATGCCGGTGCTGCCGATCCTGCGTTCGGACGATGGCCGCTCGCTGCCGCAGACGTTCCGCGGCGGTCAGCTCACCTCGAAGGAGATCGACGGCCTGACCCTGTACGCCGGCCAGTTCCGCGGCAACAGCCCGCGCAACGATGCGAGCATGGAAGACATGTTCATGCAGGGGCGCGCCGGTATCACCTCCGACCGCTTCAACTTCGCCGGCGGCGAATACAGCTTCAACGACAAACGCACGATGGTCGGCCTGTGGGATGCCCGGCTAAAAGACATTTATCGCCAGCAGTATCTGAACCTGGTGCACAGCCAGCCGTTGGGCGACTGGACCTTGGGCGCCAATCTGGGCTACTTCCTCGGCAAGGAGGATGGCAGCGCCCGCGCCGGCGACCTGGACAACCGCACCGTCTCGGCCATGCTCTCGGCGCGATATCAAGGCCACACCTTCTATATCGGCCTGCAGAAGATCAGTGGCGATGACGCCTGGATGCGCGTCAACGGCACCAGTGGCGGCACGCTGGCCAACGACAGTTACAACGCCAGCTTCGACAATGCCAAGGAGCGCTCCTGGCAACTGCGTCACGACTTCAATTTCGTCACCGTCGGCATCCCCGGCCTGACCTTGATGAACCGCTACATCAAAGGCGACAACGTGCATGCCGGAGGGGTGGACGATGGCAAGGAGTGGGCCCGGGAGACCGAGCTGGCCTACGTGGTGCAGGCCGGGACCTTCAAGGACCTGTCGGTGAAGTGGCGCAATTCGACCATGCGCAGGGATTTCAGCAGCAACGCGTTCGATGAGAACCGCCTGATTGTCAGCTATCCGTTCAATCTCCTTTGAGGCCATCGCGGGGCAAGCCCGCTCACGCCTGCACAATGCAGGAGCGGCGTGGGCTTGCCCGCGATGGGACCTGCCGTCCGGCAAATAACCAGAAGACATATCCAAATCAAATAACATTCTTTGACGCTATATGTAACAAGCCGCTAAAACCAAGCTCTGATCCCGCACCAGAGCCCGAGCATGGACCTCCGCCAACTGCGCTATTTCATCGCCCTCATCGAATACCGCAGTTTCGTCCGCGCCGCCGATGCCATGGGCATCACCCAACCCGCCTTCAGCCGCGCAATCCAGAACCTCGAACATACCTTTGGTTGCACCCTGGTCGATCGTGCCAGCAAGGCATTGCCCCCCACCCCCGAGGGCCAAGTGGTGTTGCAACATGCCCGTCGCCTGGTCCAGGGCGCCGCGCAACTGAACCACGACGTCCTGCAGATGACCAAGCTCGATGCCGGAGAGCTGCACTTCGGCAGCGGCCCGGCCCTGGCCGTGCGCCTGGTGCCCCAGGCCCTGCAACATTTTATCGGGGCTCATCCCGGCATCCGCACCGACTTGCTGGTGGACAACGCCGAGCGCCTGGGCCAAGCCCTGCGTCGCGAGCAGATCGAGTTCTTCGTCGATGACGTACGTCCCTTCGAGGCCGATCCCTACTTCCACACCGAGGCACTGTCCCCGCGTCCAGGCCTGTTCTTCTGCCGTCCCGGGCACCCGCTGCTGGCAAAGGACAGCCTGTCGACCAACGACCTGTTCACCTACCCACTGGCCAGCGCCCTGCTCGCTCCCGGTGTGCGCAAACGCCTGGCCAACCTCAGCGGGCGCAATGACTTCACCCCGCACCTGCAAACCGAACACCTGGCAGTGCTGCGCAACGTGGTAATGGCCAGCGACGCCATCGGCACGGCCAGCGAAGAAGCGGTGGCCGAGGACCTGGCCGCCGGCCATCTGGTGCGTCTGCACTGGCGCAACCTGCCGCCGGGCATGGAAGTGCTCAGCGTGCGCTGCGGGGTAGTTAGCCGCAGTGGTTATCGCCTGTCACCGGCGGCGCGGGCGATGATCGATACCCTGGTCAGCCTTGATGCTGCCCCATCGCCCGCAGACGTGGCGCATCGACAATCTCCACCTCGCCATAGCCCAGGCGCACCACGCCGGCCTGTTCGAGGCTCCTGAGGATCTGGTTGATGGTCTGGCGCGACAGCGACAGCATCAGGGCCAACTGTTCCTGGGACACTTGCAACCGCCATTGGGCGACATCGCGCTCACCGTAGCCTTCGGCCATCTGCAACAGGCGCTGCGCCACCCGCGGCGCGGCAGCCAGCAGGCTCTGCTGCTCGAGGGCGACGAACACCCAGCGCAACTTCTGGCTCATCAGCAGGGCCAGGTCGCGCCAGTGCTCTGGCTGGAACGCCAACCATTCCAGCAACGGCGCCTGGGGAATCCACAGCAGGCGTGTCGGCCCCTCGGCATAGGCGTCATGGGTGCGCGGCTGGCCATCGAACAGGCTGATCTCGCCGAACCAATGGGGTGACTCGACCAGCGTCAGCAACGCCTCCTTGCCTGCGCTGCTGACCGCTCCGACCCGCATCGCCCCTTCGAGTACCGCATACAGGCCACACGGCGCATCGCCGCGCTGGAACAGACGCTGCCCCGCTGCCAGTTCACGCGGACGGCCCAGGGCCAGCAGACTATCCTGAACGGTAACGGGCAATTGCCGGAACCATTGGCCATGCAGCAGTTGAGTGCGCGGATCGTGCATGGCACCTCGCAAAGCGAACTCTGTCGGCCAGGCGACAGACGACGATGAATGAACAGGGGCAAGCTGTGCTCACCCCTGATGGAGGAACAACAATGAAAAACCTCGTCGAGCACCTGAGTCAATACGCGGCCTACCACCGCGATCCACGGAACATCGCCACCCACTTCATCGGCATTCCGCTGATCGTGCTGGCCGTGGCCGTGCTGCTGTCACGCCCAGGTTGGGACATGGCGGGGCTGTGGCTGTCGCCGGCGCTGCTGCTGGCGCTCTGGTCGGTGTGGTTCTACCTGCGCCTGGACCTGCGCTTCGGCCTGGTGATGGGGCTGCTGCTGGGATTGTGCCTATGGGCCGGCCAGGCACTGGCCGTGCAGAGTACCGGGCTGTGGTTGAGTGCCGGGCTAGGTGCGTTCGTGGTGGGGTGGATAATCCAGTTCGTCGGACATGCCTACGAAGGGCGCAAGCCGGCATTCGTCGATGACCTGAGCGGGCTGATCGTCGGGCCGCTGTTCGTGGTGGCGGAGCTGGCGTTCATGGCTGGCTTGTGTGGCGAACTGAAAAAGGCCGTGGAGGCCAATGCCGGGCCTGTCGCCGTTCGCCAGAAGAAAGCAGTCGTCTGAAGTAATCGCGGGGCAAGTCGCATCGGTGCGCCGATGCGACTTGCCCCGCGATGCGTTACTGCCTGGACTCCACCCCCAGTTCATCCCACACCGACTCGGCCAGATGGAACGTGGCATTGGCCGCCGGGATCCCGCAGTAGATCGCGCTCTGCATGATCACTTCCTTGATCTCCTCACGCGTCACACCGTTGTTGGCGGCTGCGCGCAGGTGAAGTTTGAGCTCGTCGTTGCGGTTCATGCCGATCAGCATGGCGATGGTGATCAGGCTGCGGGTGTGCCGGGGCAGGCCGGGGCGGGTCCAGATATCGCCCCAGGCGTGCCGGGTGATCATCTCCTGGAACTCGCCGTTGAAGTCATTGAGCTTTTCCAGGCTGCGGTCCACGTGGGCATCGCCGAGCACCGCGCGGCGCACCTGCATACCGGCATCGTAACGTTGTTTCTCATCCATGGCAGGTTCCTCAGCGGGCCAGCAGGAAATCGAGCACACGGGCGCTGAAGGCCGCGCCGATCTCGACGTTGGACAGGTGCGCCGCCGGGAATTCGGCATAGGTCGCGTTGACGATGCGGCGCTGCATGAAGCGGCCATGCTCAGGCGTGGTCACCACGTCCGCAGAGCCCGCCACCACCAGCGTCGGCACCTGGATGCGCCCCAGCTGTTCGCGGTAATCGGCATCACGTACCGCCGCGCAGTTGGCGGCATAGCCTTCTGGATTGGTGCGCGCGAGCATCTGGCAGATGCGCTGGGCCTCGTCCGGCCGCGCCTGGGCGAAGGCCGGGGTGAACCAACGGGCGATGGAGCCGTCGCGCAGGTCCGCCATGGCCTGCTGGCCACCCTTGAGCACCGCGTCGATGCGGGAGTTCCAGACCTCGTCGTTGGCGATTTTTGCCGCAGTGTTGCACAGGGTCAGGCTGTGCAGGCGCTGGCCGGCGTTGATGCCCAGCCACTGGCCGATCAGGCCGCCCATGGACAGGCCGACGAAGTGTGCATGCTCGATGTCCAGCGCCTCGAGCAGGGCCAGCACGTCGCCCCCCAGCTGCTCGATGCTGTAGGGGCCTTGAGTGACCAGCGAGCCGCCATGGCCACGGGTGTCGTAGCGCAGCACGCGAAAGTGTTCGCTCCAGGCGGGAATCTGCTCATCCCACATGCCCAGGTCGGTGCCCAGGGAGTTGGAGAGCACCAGCACCTGCGCATCGGCCGGGCCATCGAGTTGGTAGTTCAGTACGCCATCGGCCAGTTGCAAATGCGCCACAGCGGTCTCCTTTCAGGCAGTGAAACGTTGATGTTCGGCCACGGCGCGCGCCACCCAGACGCGGGCCTGGCCCAGGTAATGGGTGGGGTCGAGCAGGCGGTCGAGCTCCTCGCCGGACAACTCGGCGTTGACCTGCGGCTCATCACCAAGCACTGCACGCAGATGGCGCCCTTCGGCCACGGCGCGCTGGCAGCACTGCTCCAGCAGGTGATGGGCACGGTCGCGGCCCAGGCGCTGGGCGAGGACAATACTGACCGCCTCGGCCAGCACCAGGCCCTGGGTGAGGTCGAGGTTGCGGCGCATGCGTCCGGCGTCCACCTCCATGCCCTCGGCGATCACCTGGGCCTGGCGCAGGGCACCGGAGACCAGGCAGCAGATCTCCGGCAGGGTTTCCCACTCGGCATGCCACAGGCCAAGGCTGCGTTCGTGCTCCTGGGGCATCGCGCTGAACAAGGTCGAGAGCAGCCCGGGCACACGGGTGGCGGCGCTGATCAACACCGCCGCCCCGACCGGATTGCGCTTGTGCGGCATGGTCGAGGACCCGCCCTTGCCCGGCGCGGCGGGTTCGAACAACTCGCCCGCCTCGCTCTGCATCAGCAGGCTGACGTCACGGCCGAACTTGCCCAGGCTGCCGGCGACCAGGCCCAGCACCGAGGCGAACTCCACCAGGCGGTCACGCTGGGTGTGCCACGGCTGTTCGGGCAAGGCCAGCTTCAGTTGCGCGGCCAGGGCCTCGGCCACCGGCAGCGCTTTGCTGCCCAGCGCCGCCAGGCTGCCGGAAGCGCCACCGAACTGCAGCACCAGCAGGCGCGGGCGCAGTTCCTTGAGGCGTTGGCGATGGCGAGTGAGGGCGCCGAGCACACCGGCCAGCTTCATGCCCAGCGTCACCGGCGTGGCATGCTGCAACCAGGTCCGCCCCACCAGCGGCGTGTCGGCATGCTGCAATGCCTGATGCGCCAGGGTGTCGGCCAGCTTGCCGAGATCGTTTTCGAGCAACCCCAGCGCCTCGCGCAGTTGCAGCACCAGGCCGCTGTCCATCGCATCCTGGCTGGTGGCGCCCAGGTGCACGTAGCGCTCGGCCTCGGGTACGCCACTGGCGACCACCTTGCCCAGGGCCTTGACCAGCGGGATCGCCGAATTGCCGGCCACCGCGATGGCGTCGGCCAGCGCCCGGGCATCGTAGCGCTCGGCCTTGCAGGCCGCCTCGATGGCAGTCACCGCCGTGTGCGGCACCAGCCCGGCGGCCGCCTCGGCGCGGGCCAGGGCCGCCTCGAAGTCGAGCATGCCCTGCAACCGGCCCCGGTCGGAGAAAACCTCGCGCATGGCCGGGGTGGTAAAGTAGGCGTCGAACAGTTGGTTGCTCATGCAACGTCCTTAGTGATCGTGGTGCAGGTACGCCGCCTGCTTCGGCAGGCGCAGGCTGAACAGGAAGGCCACCGCCATCATGGCGGTTACGTACCAGTAGAAGGTGTTCTCCATGCCCAAGGTTTTCAAGCCCAGTGCCACGTATTCGGCCGAGCCGCCGAACACCGCGTTGGCCACGGCGTAGGCCAGCCCCACGCCCAATGCGCGAACCTGTGGCGGAAACATCTCGGCCTTCACCAGGCCGCTGATGGAGGTGTAGAAGCTGACGATGCACAAGGCCAGGCTTACCAGCACGAAGGCCATGAACGGGCTGGTCACGGTCTTCAGCGCCATCAGCAAGGGTACGGTGAAGAGCGTCCCCAGGGCGCCGAACAGCAGCATCGAGTTACGCCGGCCGATGCGGTCGGAGAGCATGCCGAACAGCGGCTGCAGGATCATGAACAGGAACAGCGCGCCGGTCATGACGAAACTGGCACTCTTGGCATTCATGCCGGCGGTGTTGACCAGGTACTTCTGCATGTAGGTGGTGAAGGTATAGAAGATCAGCGAACCGCCGGCGGTGTAGCCCAGTACGGTGATGAACGCGGCGGCGTGATTGCGAAACAGCCCGCTGATGCTACCGGCATCCTTGTCCTGGCGGGTCTCTGCGCTGCTGGTCTCCTTCAGCGAACGGCGCAGCATCAGCGAGATCAACGCGGCAATGGCACCGACCACGAACGGGATGCGCCAGCCATAGGCGCGCAGTTCGTCCTCGGAGAGCAGTTGTTGCAGGATCACCACCACCAGCACCGCCAGCAACTGGCCGCCGATCAGGGTGACGTACTGGAACGAGGCGAAGAAACCGCGCTGGCCACGCAGCGCCACTTCACTCATGTAGGTGGCGGTGGTGCCGTACTCACCGCCCACCGACAGCCCCTGGATCAGCCGCGCCAGGAGCAGCAGCGCTGGCGCCCAGGTGCCGATGCTGGCGTAGGTGGGCAGGCAGGCGATGATCAGCGAGCCGCCGCACATCATCAGCACCGAGATCATCAGCGAGTTCTTGCGCCCGTGACGGTCGGCCAGGCGGCCGAAGATCCAGCCACCGATGGGGCGCATCAGGAAGCCCGCGGCGAACACGCCGGCGGTGTTGAGCAACTGCACCGTGGGGTCGTCGGAGGGGAAGAAAGCCGGGGCGAAATAGATGGCGCAGAAGGCGTAGACATAGAAGTCGAACCATTCCACCAGGTTGCCCGACGAGGCGCCGACGATGGCGAAGATACGCTTGCTGCGTTCTTCGCCGGTGTAATAGGTTGAGGTCATGGTGCGTTTGCTCCTGGAGGGTCACAGGTAATTCTAGACATACCTGGTTACACACTCGTTCCGCCTTGCCCGTGCGTCATGGCTACCGGCCTCATCGCGGGGCAAGGCCGCTCCCACGCTGCCTGGCAGGCATGCTCGTGCGAGCGGAGGGTTCCAAAGGATCAGATCCTTTCTATGGCCAACGCCAACCCCTGCCCAACGCCCACGCACATGGTCGCCAGGCCCTTGCGCCCGCCGCTCTTCTCCAACTGATGCAACGCCGTCAGCACCAGACGTGCCCCGCTCATGCCCAGCGGATGCCCCAGGGCAATTGCGCCACCATTGGGGTTCACCTGCGGTGCATCGTCTGCCACACCCAGCTCGCGCAGCACTGCCAGGCCCTGGCTGGCAAAGGCTTCATTGAGTTCGATGACATCGAAGTCGGCCACGGCAATGCCAAGGCGCTCGGTCAGCTTGCGCACCGCGGGCACCGGGCCGATACCCATCACCCGTGGCGCCACACCAGCGCTGGCCATGCCCAGCACCCGGGCACGTGGGGTCAGACCGTGCGTCTTCACCGCCTCGGCCGAAGCCAGAATCAGCGCGGCGGCACCGTCGTTGACACCCGAGGCGTTGCCAGCGGTAACGGTCTTGTCCGGGCCGTTGACCGGCTTGAGCTTGGCCAGCGCCTCCAGCGTGGTCTGCGGGCGCAAATGTTCGTCGTGCTCGACCACCGTCTCACCCTTGCGGTGCTGGATACGCACCGGGACGATTTCCTCGGCGAAAAAGCCGGCGGCCTGCGCGGCGGCAGCCTTCTGCTGGCTGCGCAGGGCGAAGGCATCCTGGTCGGCACGCGATACCTGGTAATCATCGGCGACGTTGTCGGCGGTCTCGGGCATCGAGTCCACACCGAACTGGGCCTTCATCAACGGATTGATGAAGCGCCAGCCGATGGTGGTGTCCTCGAGCTTCATGTTGCGCGAGTAGCCGCTCTCGGCCTTGCCCATCACGAACGGTGCGCGGGACATCGACTCGACGCCACCGGCAATCGCCAGCTCCATCTCGCCGCTGGCGATGGCCCGGAAGGCGCTGCCAATGGCGTCCATGCCCGAGGCGCACAGGCGGTTGAGAGTCACGCCTGGGACGCTGTGCGGCAAGCCGGCCAGCAACAGCGCCATGCGCGCCACGTTACGGTTGTCCTCGCCGGCCTGGTTGGCACAGCCGAAGAACACTTCGTCGAGCTGATCCCATTGCACATCCGGGTTGCGCTCGATCAGCGCCTTGAGCGGCACTGCCGCCAGGTCGTCGGCGCGCACGCAGGCCAAGGCCCCGCCGAAACGGCCGATAGGAGTACGCACAGCGTCGCAGATAAAGACGTCTCGCATCAGGCTTCTCCTGCCGTCTGGCCATGGGCGGCGGCGGTGCGCGCTTCGAGGTCGCGCAGGGCGGACAGTTCTACCTCGCTCGGAGCCGTGGTTTGCCGCACGTCGCCGGCGAAGCGGATCTCCCAGCCAGTGGCAGCGATGATCTGCTCGCGGGTCACGCCTGGGTGGATCGAGGTGACCACGAACTCATGGGTACCCGCCTCCGGCTCCATGATGCACAGGTCGGTGATGATGCCGACCGGACCTTCACCCGGCAGCCCCAGGCGCTGACGTGAATCGCCGCCTTCGCCATGCCCCACCGAGGTGATGAAGTCGAGCTTGTCGACGAAGGCCCGCGGCGACTGCTTGAGGATGATCAGCACCTGCTTGGCGGAACCGGCGATCTCCGGGGCGCCGCCGGCACCTGGCAGCCGGGTCTTCGGCGCGTGGTAGTCACCGACCACGGTGGTGTTGATATTGCCGAAGCGGTCAACCTGGGCAGCGCCGAGGAACCCTACATCGATGCGCCCACCCTGCAGCCAGTAACGGAAGATCTCACCGGTAGGCACCACGGTGTCGGCGGTCTCGGCCAGCTCGCCGTCACCGATGGACAACGGCAGCACGCTGGGCTTGGCACCGATCGGACCGGACTCGTAGATCAACACCACGTCGGGCGACGAGGTCAGGCGCGCCAGGTTGGCGGCCTTGGAAGGCAGGCCGATGCCGACGAAGCAGACGGCGCCATTGCGCAGGCGACGGGCGGCGGCGACGGTCATCATTTCGGAAGTGGAGTAGCTCATTGCGCGGCCTCCGCGGTGCTGGCCAGCCTGGCCTGGAATTCGGTGAAGTCGGCGGTGCCACGGATATAGGTGTCGACCCAGGCGGTGAACGACTCACGGTTGCGGGCAATCGGGTCCCAGGCCTGGTAGAAGCGATTGTCGCGCTCGTAGTAGCCGTGGGCGTATGAAGGGTGGGCGCCGCCAGGCACCAGGCATACCGCGTTGAGGGCCCATGTGGGCAGCACACAGGCATTCATCGGCGCCTGCAGGTCATCGACGATCTCCTCGACGGTGACGATGCAGCGCTTGGCTGCCAGCGCCGCTTCCTTCTGCACACCGAGGATGCCCCACAGCAACACATTGCCCTTGCGATCGGCCTTCTGCGCATGGATCACGGTGACGTCCGGGCGCACGGACGGTACCGCGGCAAGTACTTCACCAGTGAATGGGCAAGTGACGGACTTGATCAGCGGGTTGACCTTTGGCAGATCGGAACCGGCGTAGGCGCGCAGCACCGCGAATGGCAGGCCGGAGGCACCGGCGACATAGGCGTTGGCCAGGTCGGCGTGGCTGTGCTCCTCGATCTCGATCGCGTGGGGCCACTGTTTCTCCACCGCGTCGCGCAGGCGATGCAGCGAGCCCACGCCCGGGTTGCCGCCCCAGGAGAAGATCAATTTGCGCGCGCAACCGGCGCCGATCAGCTGGTCGTAGATCAGATCCGGGGTCATGCGCACCAGGGTCAGGTCGCGCTTGCCCTGGCGGATGATCTCGTGGCCGGCGGCGGTCGGGATCAGGTGGGTGAAACCTTCGAGGGCGACACTGTCGCCATCCTGGATGAACTGCTTCACGGCCTCGTGAAGCGAGAGGATTGCTGCCATTGGAGACTCCTGGTCAGGTCGAGTCGGGTCAGTGAGCAGCGGGCCGATGCATCGCTGCGATGGGCCCAGATTAAGGAGACTGAGGGGGTTATCTCAATCCGATAATCGCACTTTTGTGCGATTATCGAACCATTTGTTACCCTGCTATTTATACGATCCTGCAGGAGCGAGCCACCAGACCTCAGGTCGCATCCGCGTGGCTGACCAACCCTTTCACCACGACAGCCACCGCGGCCAATGCCGCCGGCACCAGCAGTGCCGTCAGCACCTGCTCGAAATTCCAGCCCAACCCCAGCAGCGTAGCCCCGCTCCAGGCGCCGAGAATCGCGCCGAAGCGGCCGATCCCGAGCATCCAGGAAACGCCTGTGGCACGGCCTTGGGTCGGATAGAAGCGCGCCGCCAGCGAGGGCATGGCCGATTGCGCGCCGTTCACGCACATGCCGGCAACCAGCACCAGGGTCGCCAGCAAGGTGATGTTGCCCAGGCTCTGTCCAACGGCGTAGGCGAACACACCTGCCAGCAAGTAGAAGATGCCGATCACCTTGTGCGGGTTGAAGCGGTCCATGGCCCAACCCACTGCCACCGCGCTCAGCACCCCACCAAACTGGAACAATGCGCCGATAAAGGCGGCCTGCTCCATGCTTGCGCCGCTGTCTCGCATCAGTGTCGGCAGCCAGCTGGTCAGCAGGTAGACGATCACCAGGCCCATGAAATAGGTCAGCCACAGCAATACGGTGCCCAGGCCATAGGTACCCGAGAAGATCACCGCAAACACGTTGCGCGCCGCCACCGCCTTCTGTTCCGGCACGCTGAAGCTCGATGCCTGGGCTACCTGTTCAGGATTGATCGGCGCCAGGGTCTTGCGCACCTTGTCGGCGCCGCGGTTGCGCACCACAAGGAACCGCGCCGACTCCGGCAACCAGGCCAAGAGCACCACTGCCAGCAGCAGTGGCAGGACACCGCCGATCACCAGCAGGCTGTGCCAGCCATATGCCGGGATCAGCTTGGCCGAAATGAAACCGCCGCCGGCCATGCCCAGGTTGAAGCCACAGAACATGCTGGTCACCAGCAGCGACTTGAGGCGCTCCGGAGTGTATTCCGACAACAAGGTGGTGGCATTGGGCATGCCGGCCCCGAGGCCCAGGCCGGTCAGAAAGCGCAACACCAGCAATTGGTCGACATTGCTCGCGTAGGCCGAGGCCAGACTGAAGCCACCGAACACCAATACCGCGCCCACCAGCACGCCCTTGCGTCCGAAGCGGTCGGCCAGCGGGCCGGAGCCGAGGGCGCCGAACACCATGCCGATCAGCGCGGCGCTCATCACCGGGCCGAGGCTGGCCCGGTCGATGCCCCATTCCTGAGACAGCGCCGGGGCGATGAAGCCCATCGCGGCGGTGTCCAGGCCGTCGAGGAAGACGATCAGGAAACACAGGATCACCACCCGCCATTGATAACGGGACAGCGGCTGGGCATTGATGAAGGATTGGACGTCGAGGCAGTTGCCGACAGCGGATTGTGGCTTGTTCATTATTGTTATCCGGGAGTTGGGCGCAGGCAGGCTACCGCGCAGGGCGGATGCACTGGAACAGAAAACAGCGGATAGGTCGGCCGTGCTCAGCCGGAGTGCAGCAGCACCGTGCGCGGGTGCGACCGCGACAGCGAAGGGACAGTGGTCATGGGGATGCCCTCGGGCCTGTTGTTATTATCCGGTCGGCGCAGCCGACAGGTGCGACAGACATTAATCAGCGGGCGTGGGCGGCGCAATTCGTCGAGAGCGACACTGTGCGTTTATCGAACAGGAAACGGTATGGCGTGTTCAACGTTTCCGCGTATGAGCAACTGTCTTGTGTTGTTCGTAATCGCCTCATCGCTGGCAAGCCAGCTGAGCACGGTCGGTGTGGGAGCCGGCTTGCCGGCAATGGGGCGCAACGCGCCCCGGCGGGCTCAGCCAAATAGCTGATGGCACAAGTCCCTGCTGGCCGCCAGCAGGATCGGCAGGAAACGCTGCTCCAGTTCCCCGCGGCTGACGCGGCCGACATGGGTACTGACATTCAGCGCCGCCAGCACTTGACCCGACGCGTCATAGATCGGCACGGCAATCGAACGCAAGCCTTGCTCCAGTTCCTGATCCACCACGCACCAGCCCTGCTCACGCACCTGCTGGATACACGCGAACAACGAGGCCGGGTCATGCAGGGTACGGCTGGTACGGGCCTTGAGGTCGGCGCGTTCCAGGTATTCGTGCAGGCTGGCATCGTCCAGTGCCGCCAGCAGGATACGGCCCATCGAAGTGCAATAGGCCGGCAAACGCCCACCAACCGAGAGGTCCACCGAGATCAGCCGTTCGACCGTGGCGGAGCGCGCAATATAAAGGATGTCATCGCCTTCCAATGTGGCCATGTTGGCCGCTTCGTGGAGCTGGTCGCTGATGCGATCCAGGTAAGGCTGGGCCGACACCGCCAATGGTGTGGATGACAGGTAGGCATGACCAAGGGTCAACACTTTGGGCAACAGCGAATAGGTACGCCCGTCAGTGGTCGCGTAACCCAGCTTCATCAGGGTATGCAGGCAGCGCCGCACCGCGGCCCGCGGAATCTCCGTTCTATGGCTGATCTGGGCGATGGTCAGGTGGCGCTTGCGCTCCTGGAAGGCCTGGATCACCGCCAGGCCACGGGCCAGGGAAGTCATGAAGTCAGGGTCACCGGTGAATGCCTGGATACGCTTGGCAGCCGACGCCACGATCGGGGGTGCCAGGGTGGGGCTGGTACTGCGTGCGGGCTCGTTGGCTGACTGGCCGCTGGTTTCTTCGCTCATGGACATGCCTCAAAAAAATCGCTACCTCGTGCGATTATCGAACGAACGGCCGATAATCGCAATTGACCGCTGACACTTTTACTTATACCTTTCCCCTGCCACATGTGGCTTCTTTGGAGAGACTGGTCAGGTACCCACCGTAGAAGTCCCAGGCAACGGCCTCGCCCCTCAGCGAGGCCGTTTTCATTTCTGACAGTAGACGGCGAACTTGCTTGGCACATCGGCTTGAACCTTTTGAATGCCGGCACGACAAAGGTTTTATAGACTGCACAATAAACTTCAGGTCTATTGTCAGTTGCAGGTAAAGAACGATAGCCTTCAACCGGGCGATTGCTATAATTGCCGGTGTTGATTGAAAGCACCGTTTAACGGATCCAATCGACGCACTTTCGTTGCCTTGCGACTGCCAGCCCCTGTCTTTGCAGTGGCTTGCCGTGCGCTGCACAGCAGCTTGCCAACTCATGCATTGCCATTTCGGTGCAATGAATTGTTCGGCTTGCCGACATATCCGCATTCTGCGTGTGTATTTAAAGGCTGACGCCCCACTTCAACCTATTCAGGTATTACTGTGACGAAAGAAGAACTGCGCGCGGAACTCGAGCGCCAGGCTGAACGTTACAAGGATGTTTACGGTGGTGAAGTCACCACGTATGCCGCACAACCCGACCCGGAACGCAAACCCTGGCGTAAGCGTGCCAGCGTTCTCGACCAGGCGTTCGCCCAGGAAATCGAGAAGATCGAAAAGGAGTTGCGCAGCGACGACAATTGAAGCCGATCAGTGCCAATGCGCCATCACCCAGGAAGGGTTTGCGGCGAAGCATGCCGGCGAAAACCTATGATATGAAATGGAATCACACAAATTTCATACAGTCGTTTTAATTGCGCAAGACCAGTAAAAATTACCTCAAACAGCTGATTTTTCTGAATTTTATCGATTTTTAACGGCGTTTTTTTGCGATTACCCGGCACGTGGGTGCTCGTGCCATGCCGGCATTCTCCTGCCATCGGTCAGCGGCAGGTGCATCGATTGCCATGGTTTTCTGGCATAATCCGCCCCCCCTAAGACCGCCAGACAACCTTCATGATCGATTTATTCAGCGGACTGGATGCCTGGGTTATCGTGAGCTTGACGCTCGCTCTGACCTTCGTGCTCGCCTTCGAGTTCATCAATGGCTTTCATGACACCGCCAACGCGGTAGCCACCGTCATCTATACCAAGGCCATGCCACCGCACCTCGCCGTGTTCTTCTCTGGCGTGTTCAACTTCCTCGGCGTTCTGCTCGGTGGTGTCGGGGTGGCCTATGCCATCGTCCACCTGCTGCCGGTCGAACTGCTGATCAATGTGAACACCGGCCACGGCCTGGCCATGGTCTTCTCGTTGCTGGCCGCCGCCATCACCTGGAACCTGGGCACCTGGTACTTCGGCATTCCGGCGTCCAGCTCGCACACCCTGATCGGCTCGATCCTCGGCGTCGGCCTGGCCAACGCCCTGCTCAGCGACATTCCGCTGGGTGACGGCGTCAACTGGCAGAAGGCCATCGATATAGCCATGTCCCTGGTGCTCTCGCCAATGGCCGGCTTTGCTGTCGCAGCCCTGGTGCTGATTGGCCTGAAATGGTGGCGCCCGCTGTCGAAGATGCACAAGACCCCTGACCAGCGCCGCAAGCTCGACGACAAGAAGCACCCGCCGTTCTGGAACCGCCTGGTGCTGGTGATCTCGGCCATGGGCGTGAGCTTCGTGCACGGCTCCAACGATGGCCAGAAAGGCATCGGCCTGATCATGCTGGTACTGATCGGTATCGTCCCGGCCAAGTTCGTCCTCGACCTGAACAGCACCACCTACCAGATCGAGCGTACCCGTGACGCCACCTTGCACCTGAGCCAGTTCTACCAGCGCAACGCCGCCACCCTGGGCGAGTTCCTGGCACTGGGCAAGGCGCAGGCAAGCGACCTGCCGGAGCAGTTCAGCTGCAATCCGCAGCAGACCGAGCCGACCATCGCCGCGCTGCAATCGTCGCTCGCCGGTGTGACCGACTATCGCGCCCTGAGCGCCGAGAAGCGCGTCGAAGTGCGCCGCTACCTGCTGTGCCTGGACGACACGGCGAAGAAGGTCGGCAAGCTGCCAGGCCTGGAGCCTCGCGAAAAGGCTGACCTGGATAAACTGCGCAAGGACCTGACCGCCACCACCGAATACGCCCCGTTCTGGGTGATCGTCGCTGTCGCCCTGGCCTTGGGCCTGGGCACCATGGTCGGCTGGAAACGCGTGGTGCTGACCGTTGGCGAGAAGATCGGCAAGCAGGGCATGACCTATGCCCAGGGCATGTCGGCCCAGATCACCGCGGCCTGCGCCATCGGCATGGCCAACGTGTTCAGCCTGCCGGTGTCCACCACCCACGTGCTGTCGTCTGGTGTCGCCGGTACCATGGTCGCCAACAAGAGCGGCCTGCAGGGCGGCACCGTGAAGACCATCCTGCTGGCCTGGGTACTCACCCTGCCGGCGTCGATGGGCCTGGCGGCCGGCCTGTTCTGGCTGGCCACCAAGGCCATTAGCTGAGTGCTGATGCAGTACTGAAAAAGGCGCCCCTTGCAGGGCGCCTTTTTCGTGGGAGCGGCGGTGCGCCGATGCGATTTGTCCCGCGATAGGCCCATTGAGGTTTAACGTTTCTTCCCACCCAACAGCGACCCCATCAACCCACGCACCAACTGGCGCCCCAGCTGATTGGCCGCCTGGCGCACCGCCGACTTGATCGCCTGCCCCGCCGCGCTCTGCAAGAAATCGCCTGCCTTGTCGGCGAAGCTGTCTTCCTCGGCCTTGGCCTGGGGTACCGGTTCCACAGGCTCACCCTTGCGCTGCGTGAGCATTTCATAGGCCGACTCACGATCGATCGGTTTGTCATAACGCCCTGACAACGCTGACGCCGCGATCAGCGCACTGCGCTCAGCCGCGCTCAAGGGTCCGATCCGCGACTGTGGCGGCGCGATCAACACCCGCTGAACCATGGCTGGCGTGCCCTTCTCCTCCAGGGTGCCAACCAAGGCTTCGCCGATACCGAGCTCAGTGAGCACCGCCAGGCTGTCGAACGCCGGGTTCGGCCGGAAACCATCAGCCACGGCACGCAATGATTTCTGCTCCTTGGCGGTGAAGGCGCGCAGGCCATGCTGGATACGCAACCCCAACTGAGCCAACACCGCATCCGGCAGATCTCCCGGCGACTGGGTGACGAAGTACACCCCCACGCCCTTGGAGCGGATCAGCCGCACCACCTGCTCCAGGCGGTCCTGCAACGCTTTGGGCGTACCATTGAACAGCAGATGCGCCTCATCGAAGAACAGTGCAAGCACGGGCTTGTCGGCATCGCCGCGCTCCGGCAATTGCTCGAACAGTTCAGCCAGCAACCACAACAGGAACGTCGCATAGACCTTGGGAGCGTCATGCACCAGACGGCTGGCATCGAGCAGGTGAATGCGGCCGCGCCCGTCGCCCTCCGGGCGCAGCAGATCTTCGAGCTGCAGCGCCGGTTCGCCGAACAATGCCTCAGCCCCTTGTTGTTCCAGCGTCGCCAACCGGCGCAAGAGCGCCTGCGTGGAAGCGCTGGTCATCAACGCGCTGTCCTCGCCCAGCAATTGCGGGTTGTCCTTGAGGTGCGCGAGCAGGGCCTTGAGGTCCTTCAGGTCGAGCAGCAGCAAGCCCTCCCGGTCGGCCACCTTGAACGCCGCATACAAGGCAGCCTGCTGGCTGTCGGTGAGCTCCAGCAGGTTGCCCAGCAGCAGCGGCCCCATTTCACTCATCGTGGTGCGCAGGGGATGCCCCGATTGCCCCGCGACATCCCACAGGCTTACCGGGTAGCCCCGGGGCGTGTGGTTCAGCCACGGCATGCCGGCGATCCGCTCGGCCACCTTGCCCTGTGGCGCGCCCGCCGCACCGAGGCCACACAGATCGCCCTTCACATCCGCCGCGAATACCGCCACCCCGGCGTCACTGAACAGCTCGGCGAGGTGCTGCAGGGTCACCGTCTTGCCGGTGCCCGTGGCTCCGGCCACCAGGCCATGCCGGTTGGCCAGGCGCATGGCCTGGGATACCGGCTGACCATCCGGCCCCGCCCCTACAACCATTCGTAAGGAATCTGACATCTTCTTTCATCCCCTGCTCAAGTTCTGCCGCGTGACAGCCGATATTTCAAAATGATTCTTACCAGAAAGACAGTAACAACCCGAAAAGGACCCACGGGACTTGTTGCACTGTTTTCCAGCCGTGCTTTGTGCGAACGACCCGATAAAAACCTTAGCGGACACGATCACGTTATGAACAAAAGCCTTCGTTTCAGCCACAAGATTCTTCTGGCGGCATCACTGATCGTGATACTCGCCTTCAGCCTGTTCACCCTGTACAACGACTATCTCCAGCGTAACGCCATTCGCGAAGACTTGGAGAACTACCTGGCCGAGATGGGCGAGTCTACCTCCACCAACATCCGCAACCTGTTCGAAGGGCGCATCAAACTGGTCGACAACGTCGCCCAGAACCTCGCCCAGTTCCCACAGAACACCGGCACCCTGCTGGGCCAGAATGCGCTCACCTCGAGTTTCCTGACCATCTACCTGGGCCAGCCCGACGGCACCTTCACCGTGCGCCCCGACACCAAGATGCCCGACGGCTACGATCCGCGCGTGCGCCCGTGGTACAAGGACGGCCTGAACGCCAGCGGCCCGATCCTCACCGAGCCCTACATCGACATGGCCACCAACAAGATGGTCATCTCGATCATCAGCACTGCGTCGCGCTCGGTTGGCGTGGTCGGCGGCGACCTGGCCCTCGACGGCCTGGTGGAGATCATCAACTCGCTGAACTTCGGCGGCATGGGCTATGCCTTCCTGGTCAACGACCAGGGCAAGATCCTGGTGCACCCGGACAAGAGCCTGGTGATGAAATCGCTGACAGACCTGTTCCCGCAGAACACCCCTCGCCTGTCCCGCGACCTGACCGAAGTCACCCTCAATGGCGAAACCCGCCTGCTGACCTTCACCCCGGTCAAAGGCCTGCCATCGGCCAACTGGTACATCGGCCTGTCGGTGGACAAGGACAAGGCATTTTCGATGCTCAGCACCTTCCGCACCTCGGCAGTGATTGCCACAGTGGTGGCGGTGGTGATCATTATCGCCCTGCTCGGGCTGTTGATCCGCGTGCTGATGCAGCCACTGCACACCATGACCCGCGCCATGTCGAACATCGCCGAAGGCGAAGGCGACCTGACCCGCCGCCTGGAAATTCACAACCACGACGAATTCGGCATTCTCGGCACCGCTTTCAACCGCTTCGTCGAACGCATCCACGGTTCGATCCGCGAGGTGTCATCGGCCACCGAGCAGGTCAACGAAGTGGCGCTGCGCGTGATCAGCGCCTCGAACTCGTCGATGGCCAACTCCGACGAGCAGTCCAATCGCACCAACAGCGTCGCCGCCGCCATCAACCAGCTCGGTGCCGCCGCCCAGGAGATCGCCGGCAATGCCGCCCAGGCCTCGCAGCATGCCAGCTCCGCGCGGCTGCTGGCCGAGGAAGGCCAGCAGGTGGTGCAGCGCAACATCGATGCGATGAACCGCCTTTCGGACCTGATCGTCACCTCCAGCGAGCATATCGAGACGCTCAACAACAAGACCGTGAACATCGGCCAGATCCTCGAGGTGATCACCAGCATTTCCCAGCAGACCAACCTGCTCGCCCTCAATGCCGCCATCGAGGCGGCACGCGCCGGTGAGGCCGGCCGGGGCTTCGCCGTGGTCGCCGACGAGGTACGCAATCTGGCGCACCGCACCCAGGAGTCGGCGCAACAGGTGCAGACCATGATCGAAGAGCTGCAGGTTGGCGCTCGCGAGTCGGTCGACACCATGGGCCAGAGCCAGCGTCACAGCCAGGACAGCATGGACATCGCCAACCAGGCCGGCGAGCGCCTGGGCAGCGTCACCCAGCGTATCGGCGAGATCGACGGCATGAACCAGTCGGTGGCCACCGCCACCGAAGAGCAGACCGCCGTGGTCGACTCGATCAACATGGATATCAACGAGATCAACATGCTCAACCAGGAAGGCGTCGAGAACCTGCAGGCCACCCTGCGCGCCTGTTCGGACCTGGAACAGCAGGCCGGTCGCCTCAAGCACTTGGTCGGCAGCTTCCGCATCTGACCCTGCGCCCGCTCCCACTTTTGCAGTGGGAGCGGGCCGCGCCAAACCTCGATCGAACAAACTATCCTTCAAGTAGGTCAACCCTAAGGCGCGTCATCGTCGGCCCAGTGCCGCCTGGTGACACACCCGAGGACGATCCCGGAGGGATGCTGATCGTGCACATCGCCGACATCACCATGTTCTACGCCCCGGCCAGCGGCGGGGTAAGAACCTATCTTGATGCCAAACACCACCGCCTCGACGCCATGTCCGGCGTTCGCCACAGCCTGTTGATTCCCGGCGCCAGCGCCAGCCAGACCAATGGCGTCTACCATGTTCCCGCGCCGCCCCTGCCCTTCGGCAACGGCTACCGTTTCCCGGTGCGCCTGGCCCCTTGGTGCAAGGAGCTGCGTCGTCTGCAACCCGACCTTATCGAAGTCGGCGACCCCTACCTCACCGCCTGGGCGGCCCTGGAAGCGCGGCGCAAGCTCGATGTCCCGGTGATCGGCTTCTATCACTCCGACCTGCCGCTGCTGGTGAGCAACCGCATGGGCAATTGGTTCACCCCCAATGTCGAGGCCTATGTCAGCAAGCTCTACGGACATTTCGACCGGGTACTCGCGCCCAGCCAGGTGATGGCCGACAAGCTGCGCAGGCTGGGGGTCGAGAATGTGCATGTGCAACGCTTGGGGGTGGACCTGATGCAATTTCACCCTGACAAGCGCGACCCCGGCCTGCGTCGCGAACTGGGCATCGCCGATACCAGTCGACTACTGGTGTTTGCCGGCCGTGGCTCGCGGGAAAAGAACCTGCCGGTACTGCTCGACTGCATGCAGGCACTCGGACAGCCCTATCACCTGCTTTTGGTGGGCTCGAACATGCCGATCGGGGTGCCAGACAATGTCAGCGTGATCGACCACTTCTGCCCCCCCGATGAAGTCGCTCGGCTACTGGCCAGCGCCGACCTGCTGGTGCATGCCGGCGACCAGGAAACCTTCGGCCTGGTCATTCTCGAGGCCATGGCCAGTGCCACGCCCGTGGTGGCCGTGCACGCTGGCGCCTTCGGCGAAATCGTCAACGAACAGTGCGGCCACCTGTGCCCACCTAACGACGGCCGCGCCATGGCCGCCGCCGTGCGCGAAGTCTTCGACCACGGCGTGCGCCAGCTTGGCAGCCAGGCGCGTCGCCACGTGGAACGCCATTACAGCTGGGACAACGTGGTCAGTGGCCTGCTCCAGCATTATCAGGCGGTGCTGGGCCACCCGCTACCGGTGCGCGCCCATGGCTGAGCACGCCTCCACCCGACGCAGCCTGATGCTGGTGCTGCACGACGTGGCGCCGGAAACCTGGCCGGACTACCAGCCCTTCGTCCAGGCGATCGATGACTTGGGGGACGTGCCCATGACCTGGCTGGTGGTGCCGGATTTCCACCACCGCAATCCGCTCACGCATTCGCCCACCTTCTGTCGCCTGCTAGACCGACGCCTGGCCCGTGGCGACGAACTGGCCCTGCACGGCTACTACCATGCCGACGACGGTCCGGCGCCTCGCGGGCCGCGCGAATATTTCATGCGCCGGATCTACACCCACGAAGGTGAGTTCCACGGCCTGGAACAGGCCAGCGCACTTCAGCGCCTGCAAGCCGGGCTGGCGTTGTTCGGGCAACAAGGCTGGCCAGTGGCGGGGTTCGTCGCCCCCGCCTGGCTGATGAGCGAAGGCACGCGCCAGGCGCTGCGCCAGCTGCCGCTGCGCTACACCAGCACCCCAAGGCACCTGTACCGGTTGCCGGACTTCACCGCCTTTGATGCCCCGGGGCTGGTATGGAGTGCGCGCAGCGCCTGGAGACGAGGGTTGTCCAAGGTCGTCAGTGACTGGCAGTGCCGGCGCTGGCGCGAGGCCGACACTCTGCGCCTGGGCCTGCATCCGGTGGACATGCGCCACGCCAGCTCACGCAATTACTGGCTCGAGACCTTGCACCAATTGCTGGCGCAGGGACGTGAGCCACTGACCAAGTCGGCCTGGTTGGAGCGCCAGGCCGCGCCATGAGTCGCCTGGGCTGGCTAGGCCTGGCATTGCTGCTGGCAGTGTCAGTGCCCGCCCTGCTGGGCGGCCGCGATTTGCTCCCACGCCTGCAATCCTTCGCCCCCGGCCTGATGGCGCTGCTGCTGGGCATGATCTTGCTGTGCTGGACGCTCAATGCCCTGCGCCTGCGCCTGCTGCTCGGCGAACAGGGCGCCCGGGTGGGCCGGCTCCGCAGCCTGGGAGTAGTCATGGCCACCGAGTTCGCCATCTGTACCACTCCTGGCGGTACGGGAGGCCCACTGACGCTGATGACCCTTCTGAAACGCGAGCGTATCGCGCCTTCGCTTAGCGGCGCGGTGTTCGCCATGGACCAGTTGAGCGACCTGCTGTTCTTCTTCTGCGCCATGCTGGCGATAGCCGCGTACGCCCTGTTCCACAGGCTCGGCCACAGCCAAACGCAAATGTTGATGGGCAGCGCGTTGCTCTTGTGCACCGCGCTGGCGGGGATCGTCCTGCTGCTGCGTTATCGACGCGGGGTGATGCGCGGCAATGGCCGGCTGTTGCGGCGCCTGGGCATGTCAGCGGCACGGCGGCGACGCTGGGCACGCAAAGTGCTGCGTTTCATCCATGCCCTGGGCGATACCTGGCGCATGCCACGGTGCACACTGGCTGCGGTGTTCTGCCTGACCTGCGCGCACTGGTGCCTGCGCTATAGCGTGCTGTACCTGGTATTGCGCGGATTGGGCGTGGAGCTGGCATGGATTCCGAGCTTCCTGGTGCAGATGCTGTCGCTCAGCGCGGGGCAGTTCAGCCTGCTGCCGGGCGGCGCCGGCGCGGCGGAGCTGACTTCGGCGACCTTGCTGTCACCGCTGGTGGGCAGTTCGACGGCAGCCGCGGCCATTCTGATCTGGCGCGCGGTTACCTACTATTTCTATCTGTTGGCGGGGGGGCCGGTGTTTCTATATCTGCTGGCGCGGCCATTGCTGGATCGTCGGCGCCGACAGACGGGTTGAGCCGCCCCCAGAGTTCGACAGCACCAGGGAACTCAGTGCCGTCTTCGTCGCTCAGGGCCTCGGGATCGAAGCGGGCCAGGCAACCCTCGCCCAAGGTCGCTGGCGCCGAGGCGCCGGCCTTGTCACGTGGATCCGCCATGCACCGGCCCTCGACTCAGTTGAACACCACGGTCTTGTTGCCGTGCACCAGCACGCGGTCTTCCAGGTGATAGCGCAGGCCACGGGCCAGGACCATCTTCTCCACGTCGCGGCCGAAGCGGACCATGTCCTCGATGCTGTCGGCATGGCTGACCCGTACCACGTCCTGCTCGATGATGGGGCCGGCGTCGAGCTCCTCGGTCACGTAGTGGCAGGTCGCGCCAATCAGTTTCACCCCACGCAGCGCCGCCTGGTGATAAGGCTTGGCGCCGACGAACGACGGCAGGAAGCTGTGGTGGATGTTGATGACCTTTTCCGCGTATGCCTGGCACAGCTGCGGCGGCAGGATCTGCATGTAGCGCGCCAGCACCACGGCATCGGCACCGCACTCCTCGACCAGGCGCGATACCTCGGCGAACGCCGGCTGCTTGTCCTTCGGATCGACCGGCACATGATGAAATGGAATGCCGTGCCATTCGACCATGCTGCGCAGGTCGTTGTGGTTGGAGATCACACACGGGATCTCGCAATCCAGCTCGTCGGTGTGCCAACGGTGCAGCAGGTCTGCCAGGCAGTGCGACTCGCGGCTGGCCATCAACACCACGCGCTTCTTCTGTGCCGAATCGGTGATCCGCCAGGTCATGGAGAACTCTTCGGCGATCGGCGCGAACGCCTCGCGGAAAGCTTCGATACCGAACGGCAGGGACTCGGCGCGAATCTCATGGCGCATGAAGAACCAACCGCTCTGCTCGTCGGAATGGTGGCTGGCTTCGTTGATCCAGCCATTGTAGAGGGCCAGGAAATTACTGACTTTCGCCACGATGCCGACACGGTCGGGGCAAGCAATCACCAGTCGATAGGTGCGCATGAGAGAGACTCCAGAACTTCGCAAAGGCGCGTATTCTAGCGGCCTGCCGGGGAAAACGCAGTAATCATCTTTACCAGAGCGCCTTGCCTGGGGGGCTCGATCACACAGGGCCATTCCCATTTTCCCTAAGGGGTGATCGGCATTGCCCAAGGCAATTTGTAAATTTTTCTTAACCTAATGACTGTGAAGTCATGCCCTACTATTAATTGAGTCTTCAATTTTAAATTGTTTACTTGAGAGTATCGTCTGTCTATTATTGCCCCACTGTCTCTCTCTGAACATGCACTAAGGAACACACCATGTCCCTGATCAACGAGTACCGCGCTACCGAAGAAGCTATCAAGGAACTTCAGGCCCGTCTGGCCAACCTGTCGCAAGACGGCAAACTGCAAAAAGAGCTGGAGTTCGAAAAGAAGCTGCGCGAGCTGATGGCCGAAAACGGTAAATCGCTGCGTGACGTGATCGCGCTGCTCGATCCGGAAAGCAAACTGAGCAAGGCCCCGCGTGGCGCAGTCAAGACCACCGGCACCAAACGTGCACGCAAGGTCAAGCAATACAAGAACCCGCACAACGGCGAGGTTATTGAAACCAAGGGTGGCAACCACAAGACCCTGAAAGAGTGGAAAGCCAAGTGGGGCGGCGACGTCGTCGAAAGCTGGGCCACCCTGCTGGACTGATACGCTTAAACGGGCGCATTGGTTTCAACATGAAAACGCCGGCAGTTGCCGGCGTTTTTGTTTATCTGCACATTTCAAAGCTGGTATTGCACTTTCAGTTGTCGGATATGGCCCTGCCAGGCTTCCAGTACCTGGCGCCCCGCCTCGCTGGCGTCTAGCAGGCTGCTTTGGCATGCCAGCTCGAAATCGGCCAGGGTGTTCGGCGCACCAAAGGCAGGGTCTGTAAGACGTTGCTGACAGAACGCATGCCAACGTGCGCGCTCTTGTTCATCAAGGGTGTCGGAAAAGTTTCGCGCCCGATAGCGGAACAACAATTCCGGCAGGCGCGGATCATCGAACATCCACTGCCCCTTGGCCAATTGCGCCGGATCGGTACACCGCACTTGCTCGCTCAGGCGTTTGTCGCGGTCACCGAGGAAACCGTCATACAACTGTTGCTCCGGGTCTTCACTGGGTGCAAAGCCCTCTTCCTGATAGATGATGCCCAGCTTGTCTCGCCAAACACTTTGCTGGTTGGCCAACTGCTGCGCGTGTGCCTGCAACACCGACAATTCAAGCCCCAACCGTTGTTGATCGGCCGGGCGCAGTACCGATAGCGGCGCCAGCACCGGGCACCGATTGATATGCACCAACTTCAGCGGTACCGGTAGTTCGCCCTCGGCCATATCTTCGTGCCGCGTGTACAAACGCTCACGCAATGCTTGCGCACTCTCCTCGAGCAGCGGCGAATTATCCTGTTGCAAGTCGCAGACTATCAGCGCGTTGCGATTACGCGGGTGCCAGGCCAATGGCAACACCACACCGATATAGTTGCGCTGCGCCGAGAAACGTCCGGATACATGTACCAGGGGCTGCAATAGGCGGATCTGCTCCATGACCTTGTGCTTGCTGCGCAACTGGAACAACCAGTCATACAACCTGGGCTGCCGTTCCCGAATCAACCGGGCCAGGGCAATGGTCGCCCGCACGTCGGAAAGCGCTTCGTGGGCATGGCCATGGTCGATGCCATTGGCCTTGCTCAACAGCTCCAGACGCAAGCTGGTGCGCCCATCCTGCTGCGGCCAGACGATGCCCTCAGGGCGCAGCGCATAGGCAGTACGCACCACATCGATCAAGTCCCAGCGGCTGTTGCCCCCCTGCCATTCACGGGCATAGGGGTCGAAGAAGTTGCGGTAGAGGCTGTAGCGGGTGACCTCATCGTCGAAGCGCAACGTGTTGTAGCCGGCGCCACACGTGCCAGGCCGGGCCAGTTGCGCATGGATGCGCGTCATGAATTCGGCCTCGCACAGCCCCTGGCTGGCCAGCTGCTGTGGAGTGATGCCGGTCACCAGGCAAGCCGCCGGGTGCGGCAGGATATCGTCGGAGGGCCGGCAATAGAGGCTGATCGGCGCCTCGATCTCGTTGAGATCGAGGTCGGTGCGCACGCCGGCCACCTGCAGGGGGCGGTCGCAGCGTGGATTGATGCCGGTGGTTTCGTAGTCGTGCCAGAAGATGCTGGAGCTCACGGGGTCTTCCTGTAACAAGGTCGACCAGAGTCTAACGGCACGCGCGAGGGCTGGGCCAGCCTTACGCAGAGGCGTTCATGGGCCGGAAGCTGAAGAAATCGCGCAGCGAGCGGACAAAGCCGTCGTATTCCTGCGGCGCCTGCAACAACATGAAACCGGCATCGAAATGCCCGGGCGTTTCATCTTCGCGGCACCACAGGCAACTGGCGGTCAGGTTGATGAACTGCAGGCCACCGCCGGCAAGGGGAACACGCAGTTGCAGCTCGAAGTCCGGCCCCACCAGCACCGGCAACTGGCTGATCAGCATCAGGCCGTCTTCGGAAGCATTGCCCAGATAGCCGATCTGCTGGTCGGTGCAGCGGTTGAAGACCTTGAGCACGCAAGGCAGTTGATGACGCTCTATATGTCGCTCGATAAACATGATCGCAGTGAAGTCCTGTACCTGGAGCCAGGAAGACAAGGTACTGGCGATGATCGTTACAACTCTCCAACAGATTAGCCCAGTCCGACGGACGGACTACATGAAATCATCGACACCTTGGGATTAACGCCAAGGTGTAGTGTTCACCGGGCTGGCCACCGCCGCTTCGCTGCCACGCAGGTGGCCGAGCTTCTCCAGCGTCTGCAGGCGCGCCTGCGCGCGGTAGGCGTATTCGTTGCGCGGGTACTGCTGGATCAGGTACTGGTAGGTCTGCGCCGCGTCGACGTAGAGCTTCTGGCGCTCCAGGCACTGGCCACGCAGCAGCGATACTTCCGGGTGGATGAACGGCCGGGCACGGCTGGTGCGGTCGACCTGCGACAGCTCCAGCATCACCTTTGCACAGTCACCACGGTCATAGGCGCGATAGGCATTGTTCAGGTGGTGGTCCATGGACCAGCGGGTGCAGCCGACGACACTGGCCGCCATGGTCAAAACGATCAGGGTGCGCATGGGAATTCTCCTTTGATGGCAGTGTATCGGCCTTTCACGGCAAATCTTCACAGCCTTTTGCAAGCATACCGCGACCGTTCAAACGCCACCCTCGCAACCGTACAGGTAGTGCAACGGAACAATGACTACAACGCAATTGAGGAGTAGCCTTTCGCTGCGCTTCACTATAGGAGTCTGTGCATGACCATCCGCCGTACCAAAATCGTCGCCACCCTTGGCCCCGCCAGCAACTCGCCGGAAGTGATCGAACAGCTGATCCTCGCCGGCCTTGACGTGGCACGCCTGAACTTCTCCCACGGCACCCCGGACGAGCACAAGGCCCGCGCCCGCCTGATCCGCGACATCGCCGCCAAGAACGGCCGTCACGTCGCGCTGCTGGGGGACCTGCAGGGTCCGAAGATCCGCATCGCCAAGTTCGCCAACAAGCGCATCGAACTGAAAGTCGGTGACAAGTTCACCTTTTCCACTGCCCACCCGCTCACCGAAGGCAATCAGGACATCGTCGGCATCGACTACCCCGACCTGGTCAAGGACTGCGGCGTCGGTGACGAACTGCTGCTCGACGACGGCCGGGTGGTCATGCGCGTCGAAACCGCCACCGCAGACGCCCTGCACTGCGTGGTGATCATCGGCGGCCCGCTGTCGGACCATAAAGGCATCAACCGCAAAGGTGGCGGCCTGACCGCACCGGCCCTGACCGAGAAGGACAAGGCCGACATCAAGCTGGCCGCGGAAATGGACCTGGACTACCTGGCCGTATCGTTCCCGCGCGACGCCAGCGACATGGAATACGCCCGCAAGCTGCGTGACGAAGCCGGCGGCAGCGCCTGGCTGGTAGCCAAGATCGAACGCGCCGAAGCGGTCGCCGACGACGAGACTCTCGACCAGTTGATCCTCGCTTCCGACGCAGTCATGGTTGCCCGTGGCGACCTGGGCGTGGAAATCGGCGATGCCGAGTTGATCGCCATCCAGAAGAAGATCATCCAGCACGCCCGCCGCAATAACAAAGCGGTGATCGTGGCGACCCAGATGATGGAGTCGATGATCCAGAACCCGATGCCGACCCGCGCCGAAGTATCGGACGTGGCCAACGCCGTGCTCGACAACACCGACGCAGTGATGCTGTCAGCCGAAAGCGCCGCCGGCAGCTACCCGATCGAAGCCGTACAGGCCATGGCCCGTATCTGCTCGGGCGCCGAGAAGCACCCGACCAGCCAGAAGTCCAGCCACCGCCTGCACACCACCTTCGAGCGCTGCGACGAGTCCATCGCCCTGGCGGCGATGTACACCGCCAACCACTTCCCCGGCGTCAAGGCGATCATCGCCCTCACCGAAAGTGGCTACACCCCGCTGATCATGTCGCGCCTGCGTTCGCACGTGCCGATCTTCGCCCTGTCGCCGCACCGTGCTACCCAGGCCCGTGCCAACATGTTCCGCGGCGTCTACCCGATTGCCTTCGACCCGGCCTCGCTGCCGGCCGACAAGGTCAGCCAGGCGGCGGTCGACGAGCTGCTCAAGCGCGGCCTCGTAGAGCAAGGCGACTGGGTCATCCTGACCAAGGGTGACAGCTACCACACCATCGGTGGCACCAACGGCATGAAGATCCTGCATGTCGGTGATCCGCTGGTCGGCTGATCTGCCAGCAAAAGCCATCGCGGGGCGACCCGACTTGCCCCGCGATGCTTTCAGGCCTCAGACGTGTTCGCTGAAAACATCCGCCAATACCTGATTCCGCGGTACCCCGGCAATGAACAGTCGACGGGCGAACCGCTCGACACTCCCCGGCGCCCCGCACAGCAATACCATCGTCTGGCGCGACGCCAGGCGCAAACCGGCCAACGCCTCATCCAACTGCTCGGCCAGAACCAACTCCACGCTCACCCCTTCCAGCGCCTGCAACGCCTCCGCCAGGTAGTGCCCGGCTGGCGTGCGCGCCACATGCAGCAGCCGAATCTCGCCCTGATGCCCCTGGCGCAGCGCCTCGCGCAGGATGCCCCACAAGGGTGCCAGCCCGGTGCCCGCCGCCAGCAGCCACAAGGGCCGCGCCTGCCAGTCAGGGTCGTAGTGCAGCGCCCCGCCGCGCAGCTCGCCCAGCCTCAATGCATCGCCTACGTGCAACTGCCGGGCCCTGTCGCAAAACACGCCGGGGCGACTGCAATCCAGGTGAAACTCCAGCGCCTCATCCTCTCCCGGCAGGCTCGCCAGCGAGTAGGGGCGGGCCACGTCGCCGCACCACAGCACCAGGTGCTGGCCAGCCTGGTAGCGCAGCGTCCGGCCTGGGCGCAGGCGCAGGCGCAGCACATCGCCGAACCAATCCAGTGCAACCACCGTGGCCGGCCGGCCATCCTGCAGCGGGTCGAACAGCGCCACCCGCAGGTCGCCGGCCACCGAGCACTGGCAGGCCAGGCGCCAGCCCTCGTCGCGCTGGGTCGCACTCAGGGCCTCGGGCCTGGCATCCACGGGCAGGCCATCGAGGCAGCGCACCAGGCAGGCGTGGCAACTGCCGGCGCGGCAGCTGTAGGGCACATTCAGGCCTGCCTCGTTGAGGGCATCCAGTAGATTGCTGCCGCTTGGCACTGCCCATTGGCGCTCGCCCACGCAAAGTTCGGGCATGGTCAGGTTTCTCATTCGATTCAAGGTTTTCTGGGGGCGCTGAAGCACGAAGCGCTCCCGAGGCCACAGCATCGCATGTCATCAGCAAAAAGGATGCCCCTTCCCTGCCGACCTTGGTCCAGACCACATGCAGGTGTTTCCGAAGACGGGGGCACGGTATACTGCCGCGCCTTTTTTGTGCCGGCCCGACCAGCCGGTGCCTTGCCAGGCGTTCCTGACATACAGGTGTGCACTGTCGGAATGCCTTTTCGAATGTTCCCGTCTTTAAGAGGAGCGCGCTGCATGACCGTGATCAAGCAAGACGACCTGATTCAGAGCGTCGCCGACGCCCTGCAATTCATCTCGTACTACCACCCCGTCGACTTCATCCAGGCGATGCACGAGGCCTACCTGCGTGAAGAGTCGCCTGCCGCGCGTGACTCGATCGCCCAGATCCTGATCAACTCGCGCATGTGCGCCACCGGCCACCGCCCGATCTGCCAGGACACCGGCATTGTCACCGTGTTCGTGCGCGTCGGCATGGACGTGCGCTGGGACGGCGCCACCCTGAGCGTCGACGACATGATCAACGAAGGTGTGCGCCGCGCCTACAACCTGCCCGAGAACGTCCTGCGCGCCTCGATCCTGGCCGACCCGGCCGGTGCCCGCAAGAACACCAAGGACAACACTCCGGCAGTGATCCACTACTCTATCGTCCCCGGCGACAAGGTCGAGGTGGATGTCGCGGCCAAGGGCGGCGGCTCGGAAAACAAGTCGAAGATGGCCATGCTCAACCCGTCCGACTCGATCGTCGACTGGGTGCTCAAGACCGTCCCGACCATGGGCGCTGGCTGGTGCCCGCCTGGCATGCTGGGCATCGGCATCGGCGGCACCGCCGAGAAAGCCGCGGTGATGGCCAAGGAAGTGTTGATGGAATCCATCGACATCCATGAGCTGAAAGCCCGTGGCCCGCAGAACCGCATCGAAGAGATCCGCCTGGAGCTGTTCGACAAGGTCAACCAGTTGGGCATCGGCGCCCAAGGCCTGGGCGGCCTGACCACCGTGCTCGACGTCAAGATCATGGACTACCCGACCCACGCCGCCTCCTTGCCGGTGTGCATGATCCCCAACTGCGCCGCTACCCGTCACGCCCACTTCGTGCTCGACGGCTCCGGCCCGGCCGAGCTGGAAGCGCCGTCGCTGGACGCCTACCCGGAAATCGTCTGGGAAGCCGGCCCAAGCGCCCGCCGCGTGAACCTCGACGCGATCACCCCGGAAGAGGTCGCCAGCTGGCAGCCGGGCGAGACCATCCTGCTCAACGGCAAGATGCTCACCGGCCGCGATGCCGCGCACAAGCGCATGGTCGAGATGCTCAACCGTGGCGAAGAGCTGCCGGTGGACCTCAAAGGCCGCTTCATCTACTACGTCGGCCCGGTCGATCCGGTCGGTGACGAAGTGGTAGGCCCTGCCGGCCCGACCACTGCCACGCGGATGGACAAGTTCACCCGGCAGATCCTCGAGCAGACCGGCCTGCTGGGCATGATCGGCAAGTCCGAACGTGGCCCGACTGCCATCGAAGCGATCAAGGACAACAAGGCCGTGTACCTGATGGCCGTCGGCGGCGCCGCCTATCTGGTGGCCCAGGCCATCCGCAAGTCGAAGGTCCTGGCCTTCGCCGAGCTGGGCATGGAAGCGATCTACGAGTTCGAAGTGAAGGACATGCCGGTCACGGTCGCGGTGGACAGCAAGGGTGAATCGGTACACATCACCGGCCCTGCGCTGTGGCAGAGCAAGATCGCCGAAAGCCTGGCGGTGGAAGTAAAGTAACGTCTACACCGCAGTAGGAAATAAGCCGCTCCCTTGAGGAGCGGTTTTTTTTGCTCGCAGGAAATTGATGCTGGCTCCTACAGCCAGCAATATGTACCGCTCTCAAAGCGTAATTTCCAACTCAAATGAGGCCTCATCTCCTGCAGAGGCAGACCTCATGAGCAATACCTTAAAAGCCAATCAATGGCTACGCCATTTCCAGCTGGATATCACCTCCAACTCCCGCCGCGTTTATGCCAATGGCCACCAACAAGTGGAGATCACCGTCACACTCGAACCTCGCAAAGGCCAGACGATCTCTCAGCAAAGCCTCGACTCACTGACCTTGGTCCAGATCGATGACGAAGGCAATCCTCGAGTGCTGGATCATCCGCACCTGTATGCGCACTCCGAGCGCGACGAACGATTTGTCTACCATAACGCTTCCGGCACCGCACCCAGTGCGCTGATGGCACACTCCCCCCAGTCCATTCGCCGTCGCTTTTATGTGAGCTCGAAGCGTCCTGGTGGCACGCTCAGTCAAATTTATGCATTGATCTGGAAGGATGAAGATCATTATTTCGTGACGAATGCCGATCCCTTCAAATCCTCGGTCGTCATTGAGTCCATTGCGCCTGTGCCGCCCTCTAATGACCTCTTCAAATTGAGCAGCGAGCCGGCCCTCACGTACAAGCTCCCAAGTAGCAATCTGAACTACTGGGATGATGAGTTCGAAGAATCCGTCAGCTACTTCGGATTTGCCGATCCAAGGACCAGGATGGTCCAAAGCGAGGCGCTGGCCACACCTTCGTCTCAACCTGTCTATGAAATGAACAGCTGGGATCACGCATTGATCTCGTTCCAACTCACCAATGACTACAGCCAGTACCGTAAGGTGACGATGTATGAGGTGGGCCAGCCATTCACATTGCAATCTCCAGAGTCGGACCGAGCCCATCACCAGCGTCCTGCTCACATGCTCATCCATTTGTACGCCAAACGCTTCTATAACCGTCACTACAGCAGCTCGCAGACGAAGCGCAGTATCTGGAAGGTGATCGACCAGCATGGCAATGACTATGAAGTCGAATTCTTTGTCGCAGAAGCAGGCAAACATGTGTCCTTCAAGGTAAGTGCGAGCCAGGCCTGACCTTCCTGGAAACTCGGTGCCCGTGAAAAGGGGCACCGACCTCTCCCTGCAACAGGAAACACCCAATGTCCTCGATACATACCCAAGCCAGCAATTTTCTGGACTTCATGAAAACCGGCGTGGACAACCGTACCGGCCAGTTCACCCTCGCGGTCTCCCTGCCGCTCCCACCCGCCAACCAACTGTGTGGACCGGCGCTCTCGGTCACCCTAGCCTTCAGCGTGCTGGGCTCAAGTGTCAACAAAGGCTATGGACTAGGCTGGACCCTCGGACTGTCCGAACTCGACCGGAACACCCTGAGGCTCGCCTCCGGCGAGCAGTACGCCATAGATCAAGATGCCTCCACGTTCGCAGCCGATACGCCGCTGACCTTCAGCGATCAAAAACTCCCGGCGCTGCGAGTCACCCCACAACACAACGGTGATTTCCGGGTAGACAAGAAATCCGGAGAACGCGAAATCCTGCGTGAGCAGGAAGACAGTGGACGCTATCTGGTTGTGGAAATGCACTCCCCGGAGGGCCATCGCCTGTTCATCGACTGGGCGCCCTACGGCAATGACGGCCATTTCATTCTTCAGCAAATCAGTGATGAACAGCGCGCGCTGCTGAGCGTGGATCAGCTGGAGGAAGAAGTTCATCTCATCTTCAACCCGGATACCACGCAAGCGCTCATGTTGCGTCTGGTGTTGAGCAATGACCGACTCAGCGAAATCCACGTTCCCGGCATCCAGCGCCCTTTCGGCATCGAGTACGACGCCCTGGCCCTGGACAATGGAGCCCACCTGCTGCTGCCCACCACCCTGCACAGTCCGCTGGGCGCCCATGACATCGTCAAGTGGGCGACCGGGGCCGACGGCCATCAGTTGCCGGCCAACGCACCGTTTTCCCACCTGCCGCGGGTCGAGTCATGGATCCACAGCGCCGGCCCCCCCGACACCGAAAGGATGCACCACTACCGATGGGTCGGCACGGCCAATTTCCTTGGCTTCGGCAGCGCCCAGGCGTTTTCCTGGGAACATGGTCGAGACAACCTCTATCAGGTCGAAAGCGACTACCAATACGAAGTGGTCGAAACGGTCAGCGATGCACAAGGCACGATCCTGAATACCATCACTCGCACCTGGAACCGCTTTCATCTGCCCCTCCTGGAAAGCTCGCGACGAGGCGATTGCGAGATCAGCACGCATACCCGCTATGGTATCGATCCTGGCAAAACCTGGGAGGAGCAATCCAGTACCTGCCAGCTCCCCCATCAGGTCTCGACCACTTACACAGACCATGCCCGCCCAGGGGCCAGTCGCACCGAAACGACGGTTTATCAATACGACAACTACGGCAACATCACCCAGGTCGACTACCCAACCGGCATCAGTGAGATCAATTGCTACTATCCCGCCGAAGGGGGAGAAGGTTGCCCAGCTGATCCCTTGGGGATGGTGCGCTTCCTGCGCAAGAAAACTACCCGGCCAGCCAAGGCTGACGGCTCAGCTCCAATGTTGAGCAGCACGTACACCTATGCGCCACTTCCTTCACTGATCGTGGATGCCCCAGCGCATATCGTGGTCGAGCGTGAGCAGTTGCTGGACGAGCTGGACGGCCGCTTGCTGGAGGAGACCCGCCACATCTATTTCCATCAGCCTCACATCTGCTACGGGCGCATCCAGCGAAGCGTCACGACGCTCAACGGCAGGTCTACCGCTACCGAATACCACTATGGGCACGCAAAGGGAGCGTTGGTTTTACGGAGCACGATCATCGGCTTCGAGAATGACGACGTGAACCGCTCAACCCACAACAGCGCGCAGTCCCTGCTCACAGGCCAGACCATTTGGGAACGCAGCGAGAGCGGGGCGCTCACCCGCTACGAGTATGACCAGATTGGCCGTATCGTCCGAACACTCAACGCAACCGGTAGCCCGTACCAGACACAGCGTCTGGTGCGTTACCACCTGGGAGACGCACTAGCCGTGAACCTGCACGGTACCAGCGCCCTGCCAGCGATGATGGTCGAACAGGTGGAGGTCACCGGCCGACGCCAGCGTCTGTGGCTCGACGGCGACGGACGTACCCGGCGTATCGAATTGGAAGACCTGGACAACGAACCCGGTCGCTTCCTTGAAATCATGCGCTGTGAATTCGATGCCCTGGGCCGGCAGATACGCCGGACGACCCAGGACTGGTTGTCCAAGGATTCGCCTGTTCCGCTGTCCCTGACCACCACCACCGTCTTCGACGACTGGGGCCAAGCCACCCTCACCATCGACGCCCAAGGCATACACACACATACGGTCCAGGACCCAATCACTCGTCGCTGCGAGCAATGGCAAGCTGCGGGCGGACTCTCCAGCCCTCGGAATGTGACCCTGAAAAACCTCGCGGGCAGTCCCATCGAAGAGCAGCGCTACGATTGCGAAAACAATCTGGCCCGTACATTGAAGTGGGTGCGCGATGGCCTGGACAGGGTAGTCGAAGAGCGGCTCAGCGTACCGAACATGTCCACAACCGTTACCCGCTACCGATACGACCACTATTCGCGGGTCATCGAAAAAATCTTGGAAGATGGCACTACCCTCGCGTGGCAATTCGCGCCCCACAGCGATGGACAGCATCCCGAATTGATTACCACCACTGCCCCTGCGCAGGAGGAACAACCATGAACGCCATTACCTTGGGGCGGCAGACTTTCGACGGCCTGGGCCGCCAGCGCTCGGTCGAAGTGGCCGGGCGCACCACCCACTACCACTATCGCCCGGGCCAGTTGCCTCCCCACGCCAATACGCTTGCCGATGGAAGGCGCGTGGACTTCGCCTACGAACCACAACTGCACGACGTGCTGCTGTCTTCCACTGCCGAGGGCGGCCACAGCGAACAACTGCATTATCACCCTCGCCTGGGTCAGCCCACCGAGGCCAGTGGTGCCCTGGGGACGCTGAAGTGGAGCTTCTCACCCGCCGGCTTGCCGCAGCAGGAGTCCTGGGACGTCGAGGGCGCCGAGTACAGTACCCTTTGGCATACATCGTTGGCCGGCAGGCCACTGGGTTTCGTGGACGCCAACGGCACCAAACAACAACGCCATTACGATGCATTCGGCAGGCTCGCGCAAATCATCGCAGGCAAGGTCAGTACGCGTATAACCTATGATGCCCTTTCGCGTGTGAACCAAGTCACCACTCAAGATCAAGACGCCCGCGTTCTGGTCAGGCAACTGACCTACGATGCCATGGGGCGAGAGGCCAGCAGCACCTTCACCCTGACCGAAAACGGTGCAACTCGGACCTTCACCCAAACCCTCGGCTACAACACACTCGATCAGCTCATCCGACGTACTGGCAATGACGGCCAGCAAGAGGCTGACGAACGCTTCGCCTACGATTCGCGAGGCCGCTTGGTGCGCTTTACCGCGAACACCAATGCCGCACCACGGGATCCGTTCGGCAACGCCATCGTCGAACAACGCTTTGTCTTCAATGAGCGCGACGGCTATCGACAAGTCACCAGCCGCTTCAACGACGGCAGCGAAGATGTTGCCCACTTCCACTACGCAGCCGATGACCCCTGCCAGATCGTGGCGATCGATCATAGCCACTCCAGCTGGCCAGCGCGGATCGAGCTGACCTACGACGCCCACGGACGCGTCATCGCCGACAGCCTGGGGCGCAAGATCACGTGGGACGCCCACGAACGTCTGCAACGCGTCGAATATGAGGGCAGGACGTGCGAGTACCGCTACACCCCGAATGGCCAACTACGCGACCGAATTATCAATGGCACGCTCAACCGCAGCTTCTTCAGCGGCAAGCAACTGACCCATGAGCACCAGGGAAACACCACACTTGAGGTAATGGGCGACGGCAGCACTCTGTTCGCGGTGAGCGCGATCACCGAAGGTGTACGCCAGACAACTTTGCTAGGCTGCGACGGCCAAGGCTCGATACGCATCAAAGCCGGCGCCCAGGCGCACATGCTGCAATACACCCCACATGGCAGCGAACAAGGCAACGACCAGCAACAGCCGTTCGGGTATGCAGGAGAACGCCGTGAACCCCTGACCGGCTGGTACATCGCCGCAGGCTATCGGCCCTACGACCCATTGTTGATGTGTTTCCTCGCGCCCGACAGCGAAAGCCCGTTCGGTCATGGCGGTATCAATGCCTATACCTATTGTGGCGGCGACCCGGTCAACCGCATCGACCCAGATGGGCACAGCTGGCAGACCTGGGTCCTGGCCGGCATTGGCCTGGCGGTCGGAGCACTGGCTACGGTCGCCAGCTTTGGCGCCGCCGGCGCCGCGCTTGCCGCGGGCGGTATCCTCAGTGCCAGCGGTGCACTGGCAGTGGCGACGGCGACGCTCAACATCGTGTCCTTGGGCACGGGAGCGGCAGCGATGGCGATGCAGGCAGAAGGCAAGAATGAGCAAGCCGCCAACGTGCTCGGCTGGATATCGTTGGGCACAGGGGTCGCCAGTCTTGCAACGGGGGGCTTGGCGCGGATGGCTGGAAAAAGCGTCAGCACCCTCAAGCGCAGCAATGCACTGAGAAAGCCCGCAGCTCACGCCCCCAAGAACCCTCAGCATTCAATTGACGTCATGTTCAGAAGCCCAAGAACCAACCAAGCAGAGGTCGTCTGGTACGACGATGCATGGGGCAGAGGGATAAAAGCTTTTGAAACACATGGGGGCAAGAACGGTGTCTTGATGAATGCGGCCGGCCAATACGAAGACGCAGCACGCATCGCGCTGCGCGAAATAGCCCCGCGCCTGGCCCATACGCCAGCTGGCGAGCCCATCGTACTGCTGGCCTGCTGGGGCGGGAAAAGCGGCGCGGCGCAACGAATCGCCGATGTGCTGCAACGCCCGGTTTATGGCACCGACAAGATCACTTACGTCCCAGGCGTAAGCCGTATGGACAGGCTGGACGTCGGCAATCTATGGTCGACCGTGCCCATGCAGAAGATCTCTAGATACCGTCGATTGCTAGGTGCCAAAGGTCCGTACGACTTCGACAGTACCCTGGAGCCGGCAACTGGACGAATGTACTTCCCATCATGAGGCCCCTACCTGTAGACACACCGTCAGGCAGATCATATCGGTAGCGCCTTGAGCCAGAACGACATGATCTTGTCGCTGCTTTCCTGCTCGTCCCGATCGCGCCAGGCATGACAGGTACGCAATGAAGGGTCCTGCAGGAAGCCGCGGTTACGCCAGAAACCGTGCAATGGTTTGTAATTGGCAGGCCGCAGCGGGTGTATGCCTGGGCGCTCGACGACGCAGAACGCGCAGTAATCGAATTCGGCCAACTTGTGTGCATACGATTCGCGCTCGATGAAAAAGCGCACGCCCAGGCCCTGACTGCGATAAGCAGGTAGCAACACCGAGCCACCGAAGTAGTACACCGACGTCGGATCAAGTCCCTGGGCAAGGAACGATTGCTGGAAGAGAGGCGTCTCGTCTGTCAGCGGCAGGCCGGTGGAGGCACCTACTAATTGGCCACCGTCCAATGCCAATACCATCAGGCTGCGACCAGAATCGGCGTAGGTGGCCAAGTGATTCGTCTCATGCTCCAGCGAACCTTCATAGAGGTAGGGATACTCGCGAAACACCGTCAGGCGCAAGCGCGCAAGCTCATCGATATAAGGCGCAATCGCCGCGCCATGCAGCAAGCGTATTTCCATGGGGAAGCAGTCGTCTGGTCGCGGTGGATAACGCGCTCGGGCAAGCCGGCCTGAGGGGAAACCCTACCATCGGCATCGCAACCTGCCGTTGTCCCTGCGCGACAGGTACTTCTCCAGGACCGCTACGACGGCTTGCTCACGACCTTACTGAATGCGCGTCCCAAGCACCTTGAGAAACGCCGCAAGCCACGCCGGATGCGCAGGCCAGGCCGGCGCCGTCACCAGGTTGCCGTCCACATGGGCCTGGTCCACCGCGATATCGATAAACCGTCCGCCCGCCAGCCGTACCTCGGGCGCACAGGCGGGATAAGCGCTGCACTCACGCCCTTCGAGCACACCTGCCGCCGCCAGCAACTGCGCCCCATGGCACACCGCTGCGATCGGCTTGCCGGCCAGGTCGAACGCCTTGACCAGCTCCAGCACCTTGTCGTTCAGGCGCAGGTACTCCGGCGCACGCCCACCGGGGATCAGCAACGCGTCATAGCTCTCGGCCCGCACCTGAACGAAGTCGTAGTTCAACGCGAAGTTGTGTCCGGGCTTCTCACTGTAGGTCTGCTCGCCTTCGAAATCGTGAATCGCCGTGCGCACCGTCTGCCCGGCGATCTTCTCCGGGCACACGGCATGGACGGTATGGCCGACCATGGCCAGGGCCTGGAACGGCACCATCACTTCGTAGTCCTCCACATAGTCACCCACCAGCATGAGAATCTTCTTCGTCGTCATCGCATCCACTCCATCGGTTGTCTGGGAACAGTTCCAGCACGATAGTCTGCTTTGCGTGACGGCGATATACGTCGCTAGTCGCGGCGATCCAGCAGATTGGCCACCAGCCGGTCCAGCCAGCCCCACAGGCGCTGTTGCACCCGACGCCACAGTGGACGGGCATGCCAGCGCGCCAGGTCGACCTCCAGGCTCTGGGCGAAATCGCGCTCGAAGCTGGCGGCGACAGCAGCACTCAGCGGCGGATCGATGGCTTCGACGTTGGCCTCGAGGTTGAAGCGCAGGTTCCAGTGATCGAAATTGCACGAGCCAACGCTGACCCAGTCGTCCACCAGCACCATCTTCAGGTGCAGGAAGCATGGCTGGTATTCGAATATCCGCACCCCGGCACGCAGCAGCCTTGGGTAATAGCGGTGCCCGGCATAGCGCACCGCCGGGTGGTCGGTGCGCGGGCCGGTGAGCAGCAGGCGCACGTCGATGCCCTTCTGCGCGGCACGGCGCAGCGAGCGCCGCACGCTGAAGGTCGGCAGGAAGTACGGCGTGGCCAGCCAGATGCGCCGCTGGCCGCTGTTCAAGGCGCGCACCAGCGCATGCAGGATGTCCTTGTGCTGGCGGGCGTCGGCATAGGCCACCCGGCCCATGCCCTGGCCCTGCGCCGGCACCTGGGGCAGGCGCGGCAGGCCGAAGCCCTCAGGCGGGCGCCAGGCGGTGCGGCGCTGGTTGGCGTGCCACTGGCGGTCGAACAAGAGTTGCCAGTCGGTGACGATCGGCCCCTCCATGCGCACCATCACCTCGTGCCACTCGCTAGTGTCGGCATCCGGTGTCCAAAACTCGTCGGTGACCCCGGTACCACCGACCACCGCCCAGCGTTCGTCCACCAGCAACAGCTTGCGATGATCGCGATAGAGGTTGCGCAAGCCCCGGCGCCAGCGCAGGCGGTTGTACCAGCGCAGCTGGACACCCGCCGCCAGCAGGCGCTCGCGCAACGACGCGGTAAAGGCCAGCGAACCGTAGTCGTCGAACAGGCAGCGCACCCGTACGGCCCGTCGCGCCGCCTGCTCCAGGGCATCGACCACAGCTTCGGCGCAGGCCCCGGCCTCGACCAGGTAAAGCTCCAGGTCGACCTGGTGCTCGGCACGCATGATCGCCAGGAGCATGCGCGGGAAGAACTCGGGGCCGTCGATCAGCAGTTCGAACTGGTTGCCATCCCGCCAGGGAAAGACCGGCCCCGGCATGTCAGCGGGCGGTGAAGATCAGCACCGCGCTCACCGGCACCGAGGGGTTGATCGACTTGAGCCCGGCCAGCTTGCGCAAGTTTTCCAGGCCCGGCAGCAGGCCGAATTCAGAGGCGCGCAGGATCAGCGGCTCCAGCGTCACCACCTGGAAACGCCGCTCGTCCAGGCGCGTGGCCAGCAACAGCGTGTTGTAGCTACGGGTCTGGCCGTGCAGGGTCACGCTCACCGGCAAGCGCAGCTCCAGCTGCGCGCCGTTGGCCAGGTCGTTGATCGGGCGCAGGTCGATCTGCGCCTGCACCGTGGCCTCGGGAAACTGCTCGAAGGCGAACAGGCCGTCGCGCATGCGCTCGTCACGCAGCGGGATGCCGCTGCTGATCGAGTCCATCTCGATGCTGACCTCGGCCGCGCCCTTGCGGTCGACCTTGCCATGCAGTACCAGGAAACGGTTGACCTCGGCAATATTGCCATTCTTGCCGGTGACGAAGGACAGGCGCGAGGATTCGCCATCCAGGTGCCAGTTGGCATGGGCGGGCAGGCACAGGGCGAACAGGAGGGCAGGCAGCAGGCGGGATGGCTTGAACATGTGAAATCCTGTGAATCAAGGCCGTCAACCTTACCCGCACGGTTTCACGGCAGCAAGCGGCAGCCTTCGCGGTTGCCCTGCCAGGCCGCCTGGTTGCGCCGACCAAGGCCCTCGGCGGTGACCAGGCGCCGGGGGCTGTCCTCTTCCAGCAGGCCCAAGGGCAGGTACTGGCGCACATAGTCCCGGCAATAGGCCTCAGCGAAACCCATCACGAACCGGCACGAACAGTACTCTTTAGCCGAGTAGGCCGAAAGGATACCTGGGAAGTCCGCCAACGCCTGGCGCTCGTGCCAGCCCCAGGTCGACAGGGCCAGTACGAGCAGAAGCACGACCCGCTTCATGCACCCTCCCCGGCGACGGCCGCCAGCACCCGCTTGAGCAGTTCGTTGTGGCTGAAGCTGCCATCGCGGTCATCGGCGTAGCGCACGATCACCAGCTTTTGCGTGGGCAGCACATAAAGCGCCTGGCCCCAGTGGCCGAGTGCGGCGAACGTGTTGCTCGGCGCATCCGGCCACGGCACCGGCTGGCCGGGCAATGACTGGTTGAGCCACCAGTGCCCGCCGGGGTTGGCTTCGCCCGGCACAGACTGCGCGGCGCTGAACAAGGTGCGGTTGAACGCCACCCACTCGGCCGGCAGCAACTGTTGTTCGCGCCAGCGCCCGTCACGCTGCATCAACAGGCCGATGCGCGCCAGATCGCGCGCACTGAGATAGAGGTACGAGGAACCTACATAAGTGCCCGCGCCATCACGCTCCCAGACCGCACCGTCGATCCCAAGTGGGGTGAACAGGGCTTGCCAGGGATAGTCCGCATAGCGCCCAGGTGCGAGCATGCCGCGCAAGCTGGCGGCCAGCAGGTTGCTGTCACCGCTTGAGTAGACGAACTGCGTGCCGGGCGCACTGGCAGCGGGCCTGGATGCCGTGTAGGCGGCCATGTCGGTGCGGCCACGGGTGTAGAGCATGGCCACCACCGACGACTTCAATGGCGCATATTCGTAATCTTCCTGCCAGGCCAGGCCACTGGCCCAGTGCAGCAGGTCGGCCAGGCGCAGTCCGGCATGCCGCTGCAGGGCCGGGTAGTAGCGGGCAGCCGGGTCATCAAGCCTGAATCGCCCCTCGCCGTAAGCCACGCCCATGACCGTGGCCAGCACGCTCTTGCTCACCGACCAGGTCAGGTGGGGTGTGTCGACACGGGTCGGCTCGGCGTAGCGTTCATGGAGAATGCGCCCGTCGCGGATGATCAACAACGCATCGGTGCGAATGCCACCGCGCGCGGCATCGCGTGGCGCGAAGGCGTAGGTGTCTACGGCCTGCCAGTCGATGACGGCGTTGTCGACTGGCCACTGCGCTGAGGGCCAGTCTTCGGCCAAGGCCGGGGCTGCGGTCATGGCAAGGGCAAGTAGCACTGCCTTCATGGGGAGCTCTGCAAGGGGCTGCTTTGCAGCCCAGGTTCAAAAGTTCCCCCAGCGTCTCAGGCTTTCATGACAATCCAGCGGCCGCCCAGGCCTTGGCCAGGCGTTTGTCACGGGCCGCGCCGGCCAACGCCAGCAGGCCTTGGTCGCGTTGCCACAACTGTGCCCAGTGCCCCGGCCCTGCGGCCAACGCCTGGTCGATCTCGACCCGCAAGCCCTGGAACTGGGCAAACAGGCCACCCAGCAGCAGGTGGCAGGCCACGCTGTCCGGGCATTGCCGACTGCCCTCGGCGCACCCGGCGAGCAGGCCGATCAGTTTCAGACGGAGTGGCTGCGGCCAGGCGCACTCCTGGGCAACGCCATGCAGCCAAGCCACCAGCGCCGCGAGCACATACAGGTCTTCGAGGGAGCGGAACGGCTTGACGTAGGCATCCCAGCCATCGCCGGCCAGCAACTCGCACGCGGCGTCCTTTAGCAGCAGGCGGCCATGCCCCACTTCGGGCATCAACGGCAGGGTCGGCAAGGCCTCGAGGCTGACACCGGGCTCACCCGGATAGACCACCGCCAATTGCAAGCGCGGCGCCTCGCCCGGTCCTTCGTGGCGCGCCGCCACCAACAGCCATTCAGCATCCAGCCCGGCAGTGACGAAGTCCTTGCTGCCGGTCAGGCGCAGGCCGTCCAGGCGGGTGTGCATGTCCGCCGGGCGCACGCTGCGCCGCTCGGTGGCACACAGCGCCCCCAAGCTGGACGGTGCGCTGGGCCACAGCACCCGCAGTGCCGCCTGGTAGCCGAGCAGGAAGGCCAGACCGGGCGTGGCCATGGCACGCCCGCCCAATACCGCCAGCTCGAACGGCGCCACCGCCCCCAGGCGCTCGAGCACCGCCCCATAGGTTTCGCCAAGGGTCGCCGCCAGCGGGTGGCGCAGGGGATCGTTGAGTCGTTGCAACCAGGCCATCGCAAACTCCTTTGAGGGGTGTCACGCAAGCATCACCAAAGATTCACGGGGGTGACACCGGGCGTACCTAGGCTGACTTTGCACAACAAAGCCGACCGGCCGCAACCCTTTGGCTGGCTTATGGAGACTCACGATGACCCGGATCGCTCGCTCTGGCGACACCAGCACTGAACGCCGTCTGCAAGCCGAACGCCTGGTCGGCGCCACGGCCCTGCAGGAAGCACAGGCCCTGCGTTTCAAGGTGTTCAGCGCCGAATTCAAGGCCAAGCTCAAGGGCGCCGAACACGGCCTGGACATGGACGACTACGACATCCACTGCCGCCACATCGGCGTGCGCGACCTGGCCACCGACCAGCTGGTCGCCACCACCCGCCTGCTCGACCACCAGGCCGCCAGCAGCCTGGGCCGCTTCTACAGCGAAGAGGAGTTCAGCCTGCACGGCCTGTTGCAGCTGCAGGGGCCGATCCTCGAGCTGGGCCGCACCTGCGTCGACCCGGCCTACCGCAACGGCGGCACCATCGCCGTGCTCTGGAGCGAACTGGCCGAAGTACTCAACGAGGGCCGCTACAGTTACCTGATGGGCTGTGCCAGCATCCCCATGCAGGACGGCGGCGTGCAGGCCCACGCCATCATGCAGCGCCTGCGTGAACGCTACCTGTGCACCGAGCACCTGCGCGCCGAACCGAAGAAGCCGCTGCCCAACCTGCCGCTGCCGAATAACGTCATCGCCGAAATGCCCCCGCTGCTCAAGGCCTACATGCGCCTGGGCGCGAAGATCTGCGGCGAGCCGTGCTGGGACGAGGACTTCCAGGTTGCCGACGTGTTCATCCTGCTCAAGCGCGACGACCTCTGCCCGCGCTATGCCCGTCACTTCAAGGCGGCGGTCTGATGCCGCGCCTGCGGGCCGCTGCCCGCCTGCTGCGGCTGTTCCTGGTACTGACCCTGGGGCTGGCCATGGCCTGCGTCATCGCCCTGGGCGAGCGTCTGGGGCTGAACGCCTCGATAGAACAGCGCCAACGCTGGACACGGCTGTTCATGGGGCATCTGGTCGCCGCCCTGCCCTTCGACGTGCAGGTCAGGGGCGAGCTGCCGCAAAAACCGATGCTGTGGGTCTGCAACCATGTGTCGTGGACCGACATCCCGCTGCTCGGCATGCTCACCCCGCTGTCGTTCCTGTCCAAGGCCGAGGTACGCCACTGGCCGCTGGCCGGCTGGCTGGCCGAGAAGGCCGGGACCCTGTTCATTCGTCGCGGCGGCGGCGATGCACAACGCCTGCGTGAGCAGATCAGCGAACAATTGGGCGAGCAACGCCCCCTGTTGATCTTCCCCGAAGGCACCACCACGGACGGTCGCAGCCTGCGCACCTTCCATGGGCGCCTGCTGGCCGGGGCGATCGATCAGGTCACGCCGCTACAGCCTGTGGCAATCCAGTACCTGCGCGCGGGCCAGACCGATCCGATCGCGCCGTTCATTGGCGAGGACGACCTGGTTTCACATTTGATGCGGCTGTTCGGGCAGGACCGCGGACAAGTGCTGATCCACCTGTTGCCGCCAATCGCAAGTGCGGGCAAGGAACGCGCGGTACTGGCTTTCGAAGCGCAACAGGCGGTCCATCTGGCGCTATTCGGCGTAGAGAATGTCGAGGTGGCACCGAGGCGACAGGCTCGGGCAGCTTGAATCTGCGATTGCGGACTCAAGCCGATTGCTGTGCCCGGGCAAATGCCTGCAACTGCGGATAGAACTCGCGAAAGTCCGCCAACAACGGCTCGTACAACCGCTCCAGTTCCACCATCACCCCTGCCATCCCCTCAGGCCGCGACAGGCGCCGGGCAATCCCGGCAAACACCTGCTCCAGGGTGGCGAAATCGCCATACGCTCCCAGCCAGTCGTCGGCCGCCATCAACGGCGCGATGCGCGCCAACCGCCCCGGCAACTCCGGTTCGGCTAGCAATACCATGTAGAAATCATCGGTGAATTGCGTCAGCGGCTGCTCGGCATATGCCGCCCAATGCCGCGCCAGGCAGTGGTCGAAGAACACATCCAGGACGATCCCGGCGAACCGCCGCCGCTCACGCGGAAAACGCGCCAGCGCCGCCAGCACCAGTGGGTGGCTGTCGGTATAGCGGTCGATGTGTCGGTGCAGCCGAATCGAAGCCTCCAGCGCAGGCGGGAAGCGCCCCGCGAGCTCGCCCTTGACGAAATCGCCATACAGGCTGCCTAGCAGTTGTTGCGGCGCTGAGCCGCCCAGATGAAGGTGCGCGAGATAGTTCATGGCGGCAGTCTAGCACCGCTTCCCTCTATATCGTCACAAGACGATATAGCCAATGTTTATAGCCTTGTGAACTCTTCATATTTGTATATCGCGATACAGCGATTTATATTTCGCCCCATCGCGATATACCGCTACACGCCACGAGTCCACCCATGCCCCTCGACCTCGACGAAATAATAAAAGCCCTGGCCCATCCGGTTCGGCGCGACATCCTCAACTGGCTGAAAGACCCGGCCGCGCAGTTCCCCGACCAGCATCACAGCACCGAGCACGGTGTGTGTGCCGGGCAGATCGACCAACGCTGCGGCCTGTCGCAGTCGACCGTGTCCGCCCACCTGGCCACCCTGCAGCGCGCCGGCCTGATCAGCAGCCAGAAGATCGGCCAATGGCATTTCTTCAAACGCAACGAGGCGACCATCAAGGCGTTCCTCGAGCACATGAGCCAAGAGCTCTGACCTGATCCAAGCGAGGCTTCGCACATGACTACGTTGTTCGACCCGATCACCCTGGGCGACCTGGAACTGCCCAACCGCATCATCATGGCCCCGCTGACCCGTTGCCGCGCCGACGAAGGCCGCGTGCCCAATGCGCTGATGGCCGAGTACTACGTGCAGCGCGCCAGCGCCGGACTGATCCTCAGCGAGGCGACCTCGGTCACGCCGATGGGCGTCGGCTATCCGGACACTCCCGGGATCTGGAACGACCAGCAGGTGCGCGGCTGGCACAACGTGACCAAGGCCATCCACGGCGCGGGCGGGCGCATCTTCCTGCAACTGTGGCACGTCGGGCGCATCTCCCACCCCTCGTACCTGAACGGCGAACTACCGGTGGCCCCCAGCGCGATCCAGCCCAAGGGCCATGTCAGCCTGGTACGCCCGCTCAGTGACTACCCGACCCCACGGGCCCTGGAAACCGAGGAGATCGCCGACATCGTCGAGGCTTACCGCAGCGGCGCCGAGAACGCAAAGGCCGCCGGCTTCGATGGCGTGGAGATCCACGGCGCCAATGGCTACCTGCTCGACCAGTTCCTGCAGAGCAGTACCAACCAGCGCAGCGACCGTTATGGCGGCTCGCTGGAGAACCGCGCACGGTTGCTGCTGGAAGTGACCGATGCCGCCATCGAGGTATGGGGCCCGGGCCGCGTGGGCGTGCACCTGGCGCCACGGGCCGATGCCCATGACATGGGCGACGCCAACCGTGCCGAAACATTCACCTATGTGGCCCGGGAGCTGGGCAAACGCGGCATCGCCTTCCTCTGCTCGCGGGAGAAAGAAGCTGACGACAGCATCGGTCCGCTGATCAAGGCAGCGTTCGGCGGCTCCTACATCGTCAACGAGCGCTTTGACAAGGCCGGCGCCAATGCTGCCCTGGCCAGCGGTAAAGCCGATGCGGTGGCGTTCGGCATCCCGTTCATCGCCAACCCCGACCTGCCAGCGCGCCTGGCCGCCGATGCACCGCTCAATGCACCGCATCCGGAGACGTTCTATGCCAAAGGGCCGGTAGGTTATATCGACTACCCGCGGCTGTAGGCACATTCAAAACCTGCAGGAGCGGGGCGAGCCCGCTCCTGCAAGTGCATGCCTGCGAGCGATCAGAAGTTGTAGCGCAACCCCAGGTTGACCCCGTACGGCTGCTCGATATGCTCGCCGTTGCTGTACTGGAACTCGCCATGCAGCTGCAGCACGTCCGAAACCTGCGCCACCAGGCCCACAGCCACCTCGCCACGGGTGCCGGAGAGGTCGTTGGTGAAGTGGTTGTCGTTGACCTTGACCTTGTTGCTGTTGATGAACTCGTGAGCCGCCGCGACTTTCAGGTAAGGCTGCAGGACACTGCCGTTGTCCAGCGCCAGGCTGCGCCCGACCTGCGCACCGACCTTGCCGAGCACCGAGTTGGCGCCATCGCTCTCGGCCCGCAGGCCGTTGTCCAGGGTGTAGCTGTCGCCATCGACCCACAGCGTGGACAGCTGGGTGAACGGCTCGACATACCAGCCATCATCCAGCTTGAAGTGCCGGCCAACCTCAACCGAGGCCCCGAGGCCGTCGTTGTGATACTCGCCCTTGGTCTTGCGACCATCGCTCATCACCACATCGTTGCGGTTACGGAAGCGGTTGTACTTGAGCACCGCGTCGATGTAGTAACCACTGTCGGCCATCCAGGTGCTGTAGGCGCCGACATAGTAGCTTTTGATCTTGCCGGAAGAGCCGAGGCTGTAATCCAGGTCCGACTCGCTGTAGCCGCCCATCACCCCGAGCAACCAACGGCCATCGTAGCCAGGCAAGGTGCCATCGGCGCCGAAGCTCACACCGTTCTGGTCCTGCTGGTAGGCCACGGCGCTGCCCGCCGACAGGTTGTAGCGGTTGCCATAGCTGCGCATCCACAAGCCCTGGCCGTGGCCCAGGCGCAGTTCGCCCATGCGGCTGCGCAGCGACGACAGTTCGCCATACCACACGGTCGGCGCGGCGCTGAACATGCCCAGCACCGCATGGGCGCTCGGGGTCAGCACATGGCCGGGCTTCTGCTTCAGGTACCAGTTGTCCTCGCCGTCGCCTTTTTCCAAGGTGTAGAGGAAGGTGCCGAAATCGATCTCGTGCAACAGGCCAAACGTAGCATCACCGCCACCGGTCTCTACGATGCGATGTGGCGCCTGCCCTTCCACCGGGTCGACACCGGTCCCGGCAATGCTCAGTTGATGATTGCCCTCTGCCGCGCCAGTAACTTTCAGCAAGTCGCCGGTGCCGCTTGCCAGGTCGATGCCCATCACGAAGATGCCCGAGCCCTTGAGGTTGTCTACCGTCAGGGTCTTGAAGCCAGTCATTGTGTCCCGATCGGTGAAATCGACTGTGCCATTGTCGAGCGTCAGGTCGCCAACCTCACCATCCTTGGTCAGGATCCAGCGGCCACCGCTCTCCAGGGCCAGGCTCTGGACATTGACCAGGTTGCCCCTGAGCGAGGCATTGTTGCGCAGTACCAGGTTGGCGCTGCTGGTGCCATCGACCACCACGTCGCCGGACAACTGACTGTTATCGGCCGTGAAGTCAGTGCTCATGCCTCCGGTGACTTCAAGGATCGTGCCGTTGCCACCGATCAGTTCGCTGCCGTTGCCTACCTCGATGGCTGCCGTGCCGGTGGTCCCGTCAGTGGCAGCCCGAACCAATATGGCGCTTCCGGTTTCACTCATGACCTTGGAACCATCCAGCTTCACCTGCGAGCCGCCACCTCCGTCGGCAGCCAGGTCCGGGCTGACATCCAAGCCGTTGACCTTGCCGCTGATGACACTGCCGCCGGAGGCGATCAGGGTTGAGCCATTGAGGTAGGCGCCCACCTGCCGGGTGCCGGTCAATGTGCTGCCTATGAGCTCGAGCACACTGCCGTGGCTGAGTGCCGTGCCGCTGCCGCCTCTGATGGTGCTGCCCTCCGCGACGATGCTGGAGGCATTGATCGCACTGACCCCGTAGCCGGACGTTCCGCCGGTGACCGTCGCCCCGTCAAGTGACGCCTGGGTACCTTCACGCATTGCAATGCCCGTCGCCGCACCGGAGGCCATTACCTGTCCACCGTTCACTGTGACCGTCGAACCGCTCTCAGCGATGATCCCCAAAGTTCTGCCACCGGACGTGACCACCAAGTTCGATCTATTTCTCAGGGTGTAGTTGTCAGAGACTGGCATACTGACCGTTTCATCCTGGCCATCGAGGTCCTTCGCCTCGGCCAGCCCCGTCCCGGCCATGGCACAGGCCAGGCCCAACGCAACATTCAAGGGCATCGCAGAAATCATCGATTTCACATTGCTCTCCTGTTTCAACTCGTTAACCGAACGGTGGGCAGTCGAAAGACCTGGGCACCGCCAGCAAGGAGCGCGCAGTGTCGGCAGGAAGCCAAGAAACTTCTGTAGGACTTTTCTTTACTTGAGAAAAATACGCCGTATTTTCCTAATCGGGCTGGAAACTCGAGGCTGGTGAGAATTGCCTGGTTTCAGGCTTGTTGGCATCCACGAGGAAGGAATAGTTGGCGAACACGGTTCTCCTGCGGTCGGCCTCGGCCCAAGACTTGTCGACGAGGATCAGGAAGTACCGACCTTCCTGGTAGACCTCGACGATTGCTCGCCTGGGCTCAGCGCCTTCAGCCTGCCAATGGATGTCCACCTTGTCCTGTGCCTTGATGCGGTCATAACGCAGGGAGAACTTGGGTGCGTCACCGCCGAACGACATGTACTGCGGCGCCTGCAGATCGTCGCGGTCTTGCGCCAGCACGTTCAGCACGAGTACATCCGAGGGCTGTTCCTCACCCCCGCCAGCCGGTTTGACCAGGTAACTGACCGACACGGTCTTGCCGATGAAGGCCATCAGCACACCAATAGGCACTTCGAATACCAGTGCGTCAGGTGCTGCCACCCTCTTCCAAGGTGATTGGTAAGTGAAGTCCGTGCGTTTGAGGATCCACTTGCGCGCCCATCTGACGACGCGTGCCCAAACACCGCTTTCTTCCTCTTCGGCAGCCCAGCGAACGGCAGCCTCTTGGTCTTCGTTCATACCGGTGTAGGCCACGGAGACCTTCACATGGGTTGCGTCGATGAAGTCGCGATGGAAGTTCAGTTGGTCTTTGTCGTCACCGAATGCCTTCTCGACTTCCGGTCGGCGCAATACATTGGGTACTCGCCAGCAAGGCCAAGGCAAAGGCGAAGGCGAGATAGCACCGCCTTTGGAAGTCAAGATGTAACCCAACTCGAGTGACCCACCCCGCAGTGCTTCCACCTTGTCCTTGCCGACACTATGATCGAAAGGCCCGTCGTCTTTCACGTCCAGCGGCCATTGATCATCGACAGGATTGCCCTCGGCATCGAGCCCGTGCCACTTCAGTTCGAGTTGGTCGCCAACCTTTATGTGTTTGCCAGGCAGGACACGTAACGTTGCGACCTGCTCAGGCAATTGCTCGGGGTCAAGCCACTGGCCGGGTGCCTCGACGATCTCCGGCGCCTCGAGCACGAAGGTTCCGGTCACCTTGACCGTACAGGCGTCTGACGTGCGCCAGGGCGCACCGCTGATGCGATAGAGCACTGTGGCGCTGCCCTGCAGCGCCTGCGCCGCGTGGCTGTTGTCTAGCGTGAACGCCAGATCTTCCTCGAGATCGTCTGCCTCCAGCTTTTCGATTCCGTCGAAGACCGGAGGCAGTGACGAACCATTGGCAGTCGACCCAGCCCAGAGTAACTGCAACGTCTTGCCAAGCCAGGCGGGATCAGGCGTGACGATGACCTTGACAGGGGCTTCGCCCAGCGCATTGAAGTCGAGCTCATCGCGTCCATTGACGCCCTCTACCCTAGGCGCAGCTAGCGTCTGGGTCAGGCGCAAGGTCAGCGAATCATGGGCAAGCGAGACCACGGACTCATTGCCTGTCAAGTCTTGCACCTGGTAGGTGAAGCGGATCGGTATGCTGTCGAACAAGGCCTGCAAGTTCGTCAACGATATCGTGACCTCGGTGGGATCAGTCTCGCTCTCGACCTTGAACGGGCCTTCGGTCACCGACTTGACGCCGTCGGTGATGGTGAGGGTGATCTGATCACCCAACTGCCGACCGTCGTAACCACTGACACTTATCGTAAGCTTGCCACCGACGAAATCGGACTCAAGGATGTGCCCTCGCTCCTCAACGTCGGCAGGAAACACCACCTTGCCCAGAGCCCCTTCCGAGCCGCCTGGTGCCTGCCTGTCGATGCGCACGTAAAAGGAATTGGCGAGATCCCAGTGATCGCTCTGCTCCCGCCGGGCTCCGTAGCCAAGCAGGAATCGCCCGTCCTCCCCTTCGGCGACGCCATCCCAGTAACTGGAAGGGATAGCGAGCGTGAAGTCAGCGCCGGGCTCGATAGGAGGATTCGCTTCCTCCTCCTTAACAACATGAAAGGCCCCCGCTACACCTTCAAGGTTCTCACCGTCCCATATCAATGCGATGACGTTGCCTTCACTGATGAACTCCCACCAAGGCACTTTCACCGTTAAGGCCTGGCCCTGCCGTTCGACAGGCAGGAGTTCGGCGTTTCCCTTTCCGTCGTCCCGCAAATCGACAACCAGATCCGGGAGTGCGAGCGTCCCGGTGACTTCAGTAGAACCTGCCATGCGCTCACCCTCCACGGGTCGTGGTCTCTTGGCTTGTCGAGGCGGCAATCTATTGCCGTTTCAGCGTCACGTCCGGGCACTGGGACGCAGCCCAGGGAAAGGGCAGGAGGGTTCGTTTGTGTGTCTGATCACTACACCGATGCGCGCGTGGCTGGATCGTTTGCTCCCAATCGAGTTGGTCGCCGTATATTCAACCGTCGCGGTGCCCAGGCAGACCTTGTACGCCCACGCCTCATCGACTGTGGCAGTGATCTCCCCAACCCTCACATCATCGTCACTGAGCGTTCGCACAGTGAGATCCTGCGTAGCGTCTGCGATCGGAGTGCCAATTTCATCTTCCGTCCCGTCATCCGCCTTGAGATGGATCTGGATCGTGTCGCCCCGCTTTGCATCGTCAAACAGTGCGATGCGAATCGGCAGGCCATTCTTGGCAGTAATCTTATCAATCGCGCCATGGCTATTAAGGCGAGTAAATTCAAGGACAGCAAGATCAGCATCACCGCCTGGCAGGTCTCCGGGGCGAATGACCTTGACCGGTTTGAAGGGCGGGAACGCAGGGTTGTTATCAGGAGGCGAGTTGAACAGCCGGGTGACAGTGTTGGTCATTGGTACCTGGCCACTCGGCTGAGTCGCCAACCATGCCGGCAATATATTACGGGTAATATCTGCCTCTAAGCTTGCTTCGTCCGCGCTCACCGGATCAAGAACAAAGACGTTGACGAAGTTGTTGTCGTCATCAACCGCATCCCCCCAGACAAATTCGAGCGCGTCGTTCTCCGCCAGCAGAGCGTTACCCTTCTGGTCAGTCCAGGGGATGGTCAACACCGCCCCCTGCTCGACATCCTTCGGCGTCAGGTCATCGTCCTGCCCGGAGTGATTACCTGTGATGGTCGGTTGCTTCAGATTACCGTGCCCCGGAATATCCGGATCAGGATCAGGCCCGCCAGGCAGTCGCAGGTCGACATTGACCACGTTCGAAATTGCCGTTTCGGCGATCTGGACGCCAGCGCGCCACAGCTGATAGCCGACGTCGACCGCACCGTCTTGCGGGCCACTACTGGTAAGCGCATACAACAACGTGATCTCCATCAGATCACCTGCACTTGGTGGAAACGGTACCGTGTGTTCGTCAGACGGTTGTCCGTTCCACAGCACGACAATCTTGTCGTTGGCGTGAATGCCTGTAATCGCCGGGATAATAACTTTAACCCCTGCCCGGGCATCCTTGTCGAGCAACAACTGAGGCAATGCCTCTTCATCGCCAAACTTCGGCACTTTCAACTTATCAAGCGCGACCGGGATATCCTTCAGCAAGAGTTTCAGAGTATTATGCGGCACGGAAGCGACTGAAACGTTACCGGCCCGATCAGTCACGACATATGAAAAGGTGACGGGCACTTCATCTTCTAACGTATCAAATGCCGTCAATGGCAACTGCACGAGCGTCGCATCACTACTACTAACAACCTTGGCCGGCTGTGGCGGGCTGGTATTGGCGCCGGCAGAGATGGTTACGGCAATCGCGTCATAGGGCCGCTGCTCCGTATATCCCTGAACGGTTGCCGCCAACTTATCTGAAAAAAAGTCCGATAGCAGAATATATCCCCTGGACTCGATTTCATCAGAGAGCTTTATCTTCGCCGGGGTACCTGCGCTGCCCCCCGGGGGTAGCTTGTCGATGCGCACGGGCCGAGCGGGGCCCTTGTCCCAATGCTCAGAGCGGGATTGCCTGACTGAATACCCCAGCATGACCGTTTTCTCCGTTCCTGGGGGAATGGCATTCAGGTACTTGACGGGCACTGAGAGTTTGAACTTGAAACTTTTATCCGCGGCCTCCGTCGGAAGTACATCGTGCCAGGCGATGTCCTCCTCATCATCCTCCAACAACAGCTCCCCATCCAGCGACAGAGCGATAGTTTGTTTCGCCACGACGTTTTCCCAAATAAGGACTTCCGTTGCCAAGTCCTTGCTTTGCTCTGCTACGGGCAGCACGACGCCGGGTACTCCGGTAGCATCGGGATCTTCCGAGATAAGGCTGGCAACTTCCAACGGATTAAAGGCATCCATCAAGAGCGCGCCGCGTGGATAGACAGCCGTGGAGCGTTTGGGGAGTGCCTTTGGTGATTGACGAAGTTGTTCACTATCTTGAGCGGACACAGGCTTATTCATGAAAATCTCCAGAACCGATACATTTCAAGGAAAAAGTACCACGCCTCTATAATTGGCCATCGGGCTAGTACGACCTCCCAATCGACCACATAAACGTTCACACTCGACCTTTACTTGCAGTACTGTCGGCGTGCTGCATATAGATTTAACAAACCTGGAAACATTCGGCACCTGGCAAAAATGCTAGGTGGCAGGCTACGCGTGCCTATAGTTGAGAGGCGGCACTTATTGAGAGGGGCTATTCGATCCGCTGCATATACAGTGCAGGGCAGCGCAGATAATGTGTGAGAGTGGGCCTGCGCCGCACTGCGGCGCAAGCCCACTCCCACGCTGGTGATGCTTGCAACTCTGCGCCCTTTGCGGCAACGCAGTGCGGTAGGCTGGGCGCTCTGCTGTAAGGCCCCGCCACATCAGGAAAAGACACCGGCGGCACACCGCTCCCTGGCTCACGGGCGTGCGTTGATCTGCTGCTGCAGGTTCTGGATCTGGCTTTGCAGCGTGCTGATACTGCGCGTTACCTGCCCGCGGAAGGCATCGAACTCCTGCACCGAAGCTCCGCCTGCAGAGACTGTCGGGCGATTGTCCATCTGGCTCTTGAGCACCAGCATATCTTGCTCCAGGCTCTCGATGGCGGCACTCGGGTTGCCCTGTTTCTTCAGCGCCGCCACCTCGTTGCTCAGGCTCTTGAGCTGGCCATCGAGCTTACCGCCATCCACCTGCCCCGACTTGAGTGCGGCCAGCTCGGCATTGACGGCCTTGAGTTGCGCCTGCAACTGGCTTTGCAGTTCGGTGACCGCCTTCTGCTGTTCACGGGTATCGGCCAGCACCTGTTCAAGGCGCTTGCCCAGGTCTCCAGCCTGCCCGGCGACGCCCAACTGCTGCTTGCCCTGTTCGGCCAGGGAAGCCTGCAACTGGCTAATCTGCAACTTCAATGCCTCGCTGCCGGTGTTGCTGCTGGACTCACTGGCATCGACCTTGCCGCTGATCACCTGCAGGCGGCCGGCGGCCTCTTCACTGATACGGGCAAAGCTTTCCTGGGTCGCGACCAGCTGTTGCTCCATCAGGGTGATCTGCTGGAAGCTCCACCAGCCAAGCCCGGCCAGGGCGATGAACGAGGCGCCCAGCAATGTCCACAGCGGGCCATTGCTACGCGGCCGCACCACCTTCTGGCGGCTACGGGCCACATGGGCAGGCAGCAGTTCATCGTCATCAGGGGTGCCGGCACGCAGGGTGGGCACATCATTGAAGTCATCGTGGGCGTCGTTACGCATGGGTGCATTCAACCGCGGTAGTAGCAAAGAGGCATGAGTATAAACCGCCAGGGCGGCGCACTGATGACCATCATCCCGCGCACAGGTTCAGCGTTGCCCGGGTTGCGCCTGCCACCAACTGCAGAATTCATCCAGCGCCGCCCACACATCGGTGCCGGGCCGGTAGTCCAGATACTGGCGCGCGCGGCTGATATCGAGGGTGAAATCCGTGCTCATCACCTGCACCGCGGTGCGGCTCAGGGTCGGCTGCGGGCGCCCGGGCCAGAGCAGGCAGGCGCCTTCGTTGAGCGCCGCCAGGCTGTAGGCCAGGCCGGGTGAGCGATAGCGGGTGACCTGGGGCAGCTGCATGCGGCGCATCACGTAGTTGACCACATCCCACAGCGGCAGCGGCTGGCCGTTGCTGATGTTGTAGGCCTGGCCCAAGGCCTGGTCCTCGACGAACAGTGCGCTGAGCAGTGCCTCGTTGAGGTTGTGCACACTGGTGAAATCGACCTTGTTCAGGCCATTGCCGATGATCGCCACGCGCCCCTTGGCCTGCATGCGCATCAGCCGTGGGAAGATGCTCGCGTCGCCGGCACCGGTGACGAAGCGCGGGCGCAGCGCCAGCACCTCCAAACCGAACTCCTGGGCGCCGAACACCTTCTGCTCGGCCAGGTGCTTGGTCAGCGCGTAATGGTCATGGAAGCGACGCGGTACCTGGTCCTCGCGGATATCCAGGCGCGAACGGCCAGTGAAGTAGATCGATGGCGACGACAGGTGCACCAGGCGCCGTACATGCTCCTTGATGCACCCCTCGACCACGTTCTCGGTCAATACCACGTTGCCCTGGTGGAAATCCTGGTAGCGGCCCCAGGTCCCCACGGCACCGGCACAGTGCACCACCGCGTCCACGCCCTGGCACAGGCGCCGGGCCAGTTCGGCGTCGCCCAGGTCGCCTGGGATGAACTGCGCCCCACGCTTGACCAGGTGCTCCACACCCTCCGCCCGCCGGCCGTTGACCCGCACCTCCAGGCCCTGCTCCAGGGCGAAACGCGCAAAGCGCCCGCCGATGAAGCCGCTCGCGCCGGTGACCAGAATTCGCATGTAAGACTCCGTCTTGCCCTATTTCGGATGCAGCTGACGCTTGAAGTGCCTACAAGGGCACCAGCCAGTCCTGCGCCGAATGGCGCAGGTGCTCGGTCAACTGGGCGAGCAACTGCCCGCCGTTGCGCCAATGATGCCAGTACAGCGGCACATCGATGGGGGTATCGCCACAGATTTCCACCAGCTCGCCACGTGCCAGCTGCTTGGCCACCTGCCGCTCCGGCACCAGCCCCCAGCCAAGACCGGCCTCGGTCATGCGCATGAAACCTTCGGACGAGGGGCACAGGTGATGCAGGAAGCCCTCCTGCACACCCAACGACGCCAGGTAGCGATGCTGCAGGAAATCGTCCGGCCCGAACACGACCGCCGGGGCACGGGCCAAGCGCTCGACCGCGAACCCCTGGGGAAAGTAACGCGCCACGAACGCGGGACTGGCCAGCGCCCGATAGCGCATCGAGCCCAACGGCAGGCTGCGCGCCCCGGCCACCGGCCGTTCGCTGCCACATAGGCAGGCCGCCACTTCGCCGGCGCGCATGCGCTTGAGACCGACCTCCTGATCCTCGACCACCAGGTCGAGCAGCACCTGCTGCTCGGCGCAGAACGGGCCTACCGCCCCCGCCCACCAGGTCGCCAGGCTGTCGGCATTGAGGGCGATACGCAGGCGCTCGGGCATGCCTTCCTCGTCCAGTGCCGGCACCTGGCGTTGCAGGTCGCGCTCGAGCAGGCGCACCTGCTGTACATGGTTGAGCAACTGGCGCCCGACTTCCGTCGGGCTCGGTGGCGTGGCACGCACCAGCACTGGCTGGCCAACCCGTGCTTCAAGCAGCTTGATGCGTTGCGAGATGGCCGATTGCGACAACCCCAACACCTGGGCCGCGCGCTCGAAACCACCTTGCTCGATCACTGCGGCGAGGGCAGCGAGCAGTTTGTAATCGAACATCGATTTCTCTAATGACTGATCAGCTCTATTTGTTTTTCTTATAGCGCCACAGCCGCCACAATAGCCACATCTTTCTTGGCAACCCGCGCCGATCGTGCATCGGCGCCAGTGGAGTGTTCCCGCTATGTGGCAAAGCTATCTCAACGGCATGCTGGTGGCCTTCGGCCTGATCATGGCCATCGGCGCGCAGAACGCCTTCGTCCTGGCACAAAGTCTGCGCCGTGAACACCACCTGCCCGTAGCCGCATTGTGCATCGTCTGCGATGCGCTGCTGGTCGCCGCCGGGGTATTCGGCCTGGCCACGGTGCTGGCGCACAACCCAACACTACTGGCCGTGGCCCGCTGGGGCGGTGCGCTGTTCCTGATCTGGTACGGCGCCAAGGCCCTGCGCAGCGCCTGCTCTAAACAGAGCCTGCAGCATCAGGAAGGCCAGGGCATGCGTTCGCGCCGCGCAGTGTTGCTCAGCGCCCTGGCGGTGACCCTGCTCAACCCGCACGTCTACCTCGATACCGTGTTGCTGATCGGCTCCCTCGGCGCTCAGCAGACCGTGCCCGGCGCCTACGTGGCCGGCGCAGCCAGCGCCTCGCTGGTATGGTTCTCGACCCTGGCGATCGGCGCCGCCTGGCTGGCGCCATGGCTGGCACGCCCGGCGACCTGGCGCATGCTGGACCTGATGGTGGCGGTAATGATGTTCGCGGTGGCGGCGCAGTTGATCTTCACCTGACGCTGCAGAAAAACCGGGTATCCCACGCTGACCGCGACAATCACGCAGCCCACCTGTCGGGCCCAGCCAACCGCTCTGGAACCTCTATTCCCTATAGATGTTGCGTGGTTAAGCGCCGAGGCCGGTGCTATGATCCAGCCCTTGCGTCGCAAAGAGTACAAACTCGCCGACGCTCACCGGGCCGCCCGTGATCGGCCTTGCGCATACCGCAAACAGACCTGAATCAGGAGATCCACCATGGCTTTTGAATTGCCGCCGCTGCCGTACGCCCACGATGCCCTGCAGCCGCACATCTCCAAGGAAACCCTGGAGTATCACCACGACAAGCACCACAACACCTATGTCGTGAACCTGAACAACCTGGTCCCAGGCACCGAATTCGAAGGCAAGACCCTGGAAGAGATCGTCAAGAGCTCTTCGGGCGGTATCTTCAACAACGCAGCCCAAGTCTGGAACCACACCTTCTACTGGAACTGCCTGTCGCCAAACGGCGGTGGCCAACCGACCGGTGCCCTGGCTGACGCCATCACCGCTGCCTTCGGTTCCTTCGACAAGTTCAAGGAAGAGTTCACCAAGACTTCGGTCGGCACCTTCGGTTCCGGCTGGGGCTGGCTGGTGAAAAAGGCCGACGGCTCCCTGGCCCTGGCCAGCACCATCGGCGCCGGCTGCCCGCTGACCAGCGGCGACACCCCGCTGCTGACCTGCGACGTCTGGGAACACGCCTACTACATCGACTACCGCAACCTGCGTCCGAAGTACGTCGAGGCGTTCTGGAACCTGGTCAACTGGGAGTTCGTTGCCGAGCAGTTCGAAGGCAAGACCTTCAAGGCCTGATTGCTCGCCTTGAATTCAAAAGACCCGGCCCGGCGCCGGGTTTTTTATTGCCTGGGGAAATGCGTTCGCCTCCTGCAAGGGCAGAGCTGACAGAATTGCTTGCAACCCATCTTCGCGCTCTTGCTCAGCCCGCATAGCGCGCTAACATCAACCTTCTGGAAAGTTGACGCAGCGCACTCAAGTCGCATGACCGCTCGACCGATACAGAGTCAAGGGCAATTCCGTCGACGGACAGGTTGCCTGACGGGGTATGGGGTCGATAGTCTCTCGCCATGGTTGATGGCAAAATAATGGCATGCGCATGGATTAAGGAAACCCCATTGAAGCTGGAATTCCGAAACAGCTTATCGGTCAAGTTGCTGAGGGTCGTACTGCTCTCGGCATTGGCTGTCGGCGTCGTACTCAGCTGTGCGCAGATCGTCTATGACGCCTACAAGACCCGCCAGTCCGTGAACAACGACGCCCAGCGCATCCTCGACATGTTCCGCGACCCCTCGACGCAGGCGGTGTACAGCCTCGACCGGGAAATGGGCATGCAGGTGATGGAAGGCCTGTTTCAGGACGGCTCGGTGCGCATGGCCTCCATCGGCCACCCCAACGAAACCATGCTCGCGGAAAAATCCCGGCCACTGCAGGACATGTCCATGCGCTGGCTGACCGACCTGATCCTCGGCCAGGAGCGCACCTACACCACGCAGTTGGTCGGCCGCGGCCCCTACAGTGAATATTACGGCGACCTGAGCATCACCCTCGACACCTGCGCCTATGGCGAGGGTTTCCTGGTCAACGCGGTGATCATCTTCATCTCCGGCGTGCTGCGCGCCCTGGCCATGGGCCTGGTGCTGTACCTGGTGTACCACTGGCTGTTGACCAAGCCGCTGTCGAAGATCATCGAGCACCTGACGCAAATCAACCCCGACCGCCCCAGCCAGCACCAGATCCCCCTGCTCAAGGGGCACGAGCGCAACGAGCTGGGCATCTGGGTAAACACCGCCAACCAGTTGCTGGCCTCGATCGAACGCAACACCCACCTGCGCCACGAGGCCGAGAACAGCCTGCAGCGCATGGCCCAGTACGACTTTCTCACCGGCCTGCCCAATCGCCAGCAACTGCAGCAGCAACTGGACAAGATCCTCGTCGACGGTGGTCGCCTGCAACGCCGCGTCGCCGTGCTGTGCGTGGGCCTGGACGACTTCAAGGGCATCAACGAGCAGTTCAGCTACCAGGTCGGCGACCAACTGCTGCTGGCCCTGGCCGACCGCCTGCGCGCCCACAGCGGCCGCCTCGGTGCCCTGGCCCGGTTGGGCGGCGACCAGTTCGCCCTGGTCCAGGCCAATATAGAGCAGCCCTACGAAGCCGCCGAGTTGGCCCAGAGCATCCTCGACGACCTCGAGGCGCCCTTCGACCTCGACCACCAGCAGATCCGCCTGCGCGCCACCATCGGCATCACCCTGTTCCCCGAGGACGGCGACAGCACCGAGAAGCTGTTGCAAAAGGCCGAGCAGACCATGACCCTGGCCAAGGCCCGCTCGCGCAATCGCTACCAGTTCTACATCGCCAGCGTCGACAGCGAGATGCGCCGCCGTCGCGAACTGGAAAAAGACCTGCGCGAAGCCCTGCCGCGCAACCAACTGTACCTGGTGTACCAACCGCAGATCAGCTATCGCGACCACCGCGTGGTCGGCGTCGAGGCCTTGCTACGCTGGCAGCACCCGGAGCTGGGCATGGTCCCGCCCGACCAGTTCATCCCCCTGGCCGAGCAGAACGGCAGCATCATCAGCATCGGCGAGTGGGTGCTCGACCAGGCCTGCCGGCAGTTGCGCGAATGGCACGACCAGGGCTTCAGCGAGCTGCGCATGGCGGTCAACCTGTCCACCGTGCAGTTGCACCACAACGAGCTGCCGCGGGTAGTCAACAACCTGCTGCAGGCCTATCGCCTGCCACCGCGCAGCCTGGAGCTGGAAGTTACCGAGACCGGCCTGATGGAAGACATCAGCACCGCCGCCCAGCACTTGCTGAGCCTGCGCCGCTCCGGGGCCTTGATTGCCATCGACGACTTCGGCACCGGTTACTCCTCGCTCAGCTACCTGAAGTCGCTGCCGCTGGACAAGATCAAGATCGACAAGAGCTTCGTCCAGGACCTGCTCGACGACGATGACGACGCCACCATCGTTCGCGCCATCATCCAGCTGGGCAAGAGCCTGGGCATGCAGGTGATCGCCGAAGGCGTGGAAACCGCCGAACAGGAGACCTACATCATCGCCCAGGGCTGCCATGAGGGTCAGGGCTACCACTACAGCAAACCGCTTTCCGCGCGTGAACTGACCAACTTCCTCAAGCAGGCGCAACGCAACCAGGTTTCCGTGTTGTAACCACCGCCAACCTGGGTGAAGCCGCGCAAACGGGCGTTTGCATGAAATGCGCGCCCGCCCCTTTACAGCAAATGCAAATCTTTCGCATGATGTTGCGGTTTCGCGTGCCACGGCGCACGGTCCACCCATGGTCCAACCACACGACGCAGGAAACCAACAATGATCCGAATGCCTCTGGCCTCCGCCAGTCTGCTGGCCATCGCCATCGCCCTCGCCGGTTGCGGCGAAGGCAAGGACGACAAGGCCGCCGCACCGCAAGCCCAGGCACCTGCCGCCGCCAGCACCACCGCAAGCGCACCCGGGGCTGTCGATGAAGCCGCCGCCAAGGCCGTGGTCAAGCACTACGCCGAAATGGTCCATGCCGTGTACAGCGACTCGCTGAGCACCGCCAAGCAGCTGCAGACCGCCGTCGACGCCTTCCTCGCCAAGCCCGACGACCAGACGCTCAAAGCCGCCCGGGACGCCTGGGTCGCCTCGCGCGTACCGTACCTGCAGAGCGAAGTATTCCGCTTCGGCAACACCATCATCGATGACTGGGAAGGCCAGGTGAACGCCTGGCCCCTGGATGAAGGCCTGATCGACTACGTCGACAAGAGCTACGAGCACGCCCTGGGCAACCCCGCTGCCAACGCCAACATCATCGCCAACACCGAGATCCAGGTGGGCGAAGACAAGATCGACGTCAAGGACATCACTCCCGAGAAGCTGGCCAGCCTGAACGAGCTGGGCGGCTCCGAAGCCAACGTTGCCACCGGCTACCACGCCATCGAATTCCTGCTCTGGGGCCAGGACCTCAACGGCACCGGCCCAGGCGCGGGCAACCGCCCGGCCTCCGACTACCTCGAAGGCAAAGGTGCCACCGGCGGGCACAACGACCGTCGTCGTGCCTACCTGAAGGCGGCCACCGACCTGCTGGTCAAGGACCTCGAGGAAATGGTCGGCAACTGGGCGCCGAACGTCGCCGACAACTACCGCGCCAGCCTGGAAAAAGAGCCGGCCAACGATGGCCTGCGCAAGATGCTGTTCGGCATGGGCAGCCTGTCGCTGGGCGAACTGGCGGGCGAGCGCATGAAGGTCTCGCTGGAGGCCAACTCGCCGGAAGACGAACACGATTGCTTCAGCGATAACACCCACTACTCGCACTTCTACGACGCCAAGGGCATCCGCAACGTCTACCTGGGCGAGTACACCCGTGTCGACGGCAGCAAGCTGAGCGGCCCGAGCCTGTCGTCGCTGGTGGCCAAGGCCGACCCGGCCACCGACGCCACCCTCAAGGCCGACCTGGAAGCCACCGAAGCCAAGATCCAGGTGATCGTCGACCACGCGCTCAAGGGCGAGCACTACGACCAGCTGATCGCCGCCGACAACGCCGCCGGCAACCAGATCGTGCGTGATGCCATCGCCTCCCTGGTCAAGCAGACCGGCGCGATCGAGCAGGCCGCGGGCAAGCTGGGCATCGACAACCTGAACCCGGACACCGCCGATCACGAATTCTGATCAGCGTCGCGGTTCAGCAGAGGCGGCCTTCGGGCCGCCTTTTTCATTTCCGTGCCATGCGCCTTCGGGAGCGCAATGGGTGGGCGCGGACATTTCCAGGTAAAGCCAATTTCATCTGGCAATTGCAAATTGCTCTTATTCAATCACCCCCGGCCTGATAAGCTTGCACGCCGGTTTTTCGCCCATGCCCAGGATCCTCGATGTCCTTGCTCCGCCTAAGCCCCCTGCTGCTGGCCTTCGCACTCTCCGCCTGTGACGACGCCCCGCGTTTCACCCAGGCCGAGCCCGGCGAGGCGCTCTCCGGCGGCAAGGCGACGGTGCAGCGCAGCGATCGCAACGCCTACTCGCTGCCCTCGGCCAACCTCACGCCCGAGCGGCGCCTGGACTTCGCCGTGGGCAACAGCTTCTTCCGCAACCCCTGGGTGATCGCTCCCTCCACCACCACCGCCCGCGATGGCCTCGGCCCGTTGTTCAACACCAACGCCTGCCAGAACTGCCACGTGCGCGATGGTCGCGGCCATCCGCCGGAGCCAGACGACAGCAACGCGGTGTCGATGCTGGTGCGCCTGTCGATCCCCGACCAGCCGTACTACGCCCAGGTGATCGAGCGCCTGGGCGTGGTCCCGGAGCCCGTCTACGGTACCCAGTTGCAGGACATGGCCATCCCCGGCGTGGCCCCGGAAGGCAAGGTCCGCGTGACCTATGACAGCCACAGCGTCGCCTTCGCGGACGGCCACCAGGTCGAGCTGCGCCGCCCGACCCTGCAGATCACCCAGCTCGGCTACGGCCCGCTGCACCCGGACACCCGCTTCTCCGCCCGGGTCGCCCCGCCGATGATCGGCCTCGGCCTGCTCGAGGCCATCCCCGAAGCCGACCTGCTGGCCAATGAGGACCCGGACGACCACAACCGCGACGGCATCCGTGGCCGCGCCAACCGAGTGTGGGACGATGCCCAGGGCAAGACCGTGGTCGGCCGCTTCGGCTGGAAGGCGGGGCAGCCCAACGTCAACCAGCAGAACGTGCACGCCTTCGCCGGCGACATGGGCCTGACCACCACCCTGTTGCCCAAGGACGACTGCACCGCAGCGCAGGTCGACTGCCTGGCCGCGCCCAACGGCGATGGCCAGGGCGACGAAAAGGAGGTCAGTGACAATATCCTGCGCCTGGTCACCTTCTACACCCGCAACCTTGCCGTGCCGGCCCGGCGCAACGTCGATGCGCCGCAGGTACTGGCCGGCAAGAACCTGTTCTACCAGGCCGGTTGCCAGGGCTGCCACACCCCGCAGTTCACCACCGCAACCAATGCGGCCGAGCCGGAACTGGCCAACCAGGTGATCCGCCCCTACAGCGACCTGCTGCTGCACGACATGGGCCCGGGCCTGAGTGACGAGCGCACCGAATTTGCCGCCAACGGCCAGGACTGGCGCACCCCACCGCTGTGGGGCATCGGCCTGAGCGAAACCGTCGGCGGCCACAGCCAGTTCCTGCATGACGGCCGCGCCCGCAACCTGCTCGAGGCCGTGCTCTGGCACGGCGGCGAAGCCCAGGCGGCGCGCGATCATGTACTGACCTTCAATGCCGAGCAGCGCGCCGCGCTGCTGGCCTTCCTGAATTCACTTTAAACGCACAAGGAGCCGGGCATGTTCCGACCCAAACTGTTGTTCACCAGCCTCGCCGCACTCGCCTTGGGCGCCTGCTCGCCACAAGACCCACAGGCAGTGACCTCCGCGGCCATCGCCAAGCAGGTGATCCTGCCGACCTACAGCCGCTGGGTCGAGGCCGACCGGCAACTGGCCGCCAGCGCCCTGGCCTACTGCGAGGGCAAGCAGGACCTCGAGACCGCCCGCGCCGACTTCCTCACCGCGCAAAAAGCCTGGGCCGAGTTGCAACCGTTGCTGGTCGGCCCGCTGGCCGAAGGCAACCGTGCCTGGCAGGTGCAGTTCTGGCCAGACAAGAAGAACCTGGTCGGCCGCCAGGTCGAGCAACTGGTCAACGGCGAGCAGGCGGTCACCGTCGAATCGCTGGGCAAGGCCAGCGTCGTGGTCCGTGGCCTGTCCGCCTACGAATACATCCTGTTCGACAGCAAGCCGGACATCGCCAGCGCCGAACAGAAGGCCCGCTACTGCCCGCTGCTGGTCGCCATCGGCGAACACCAGAAGGCCTTGGCCGAAGAGATCCTCAAAGGCTGGAACAGCACCGACGGCATGCTGTCGCAGATGACCAAGTTCCCCAACCAGCGCTACGCCGACTCCCACGAGGCGATCGCCGACGTGCTGCGTGCCCAGGTCACCGCCCTGGACAGCCTGAAGAAGAAACTTGGCGCGCCGATGGGCCGGCAGAGCAAGGGCATTGCCCAACCGTTGCAGGCCGAGGCCTGGCGCAGCCACTCCTCGATCAAGAGCCTGGAAGCCTCGCTCAAGGCCGCCCAGACCGTCTGGGTCGGGGTCGACAATCAAGGCCTGCGCGGCCTGTTGGGCAAGGACCAGACGGCACTGGCACAGAAGATCGACGATGCCTATGCTGCTGCGCTCAAGCTGCTGGCCGACAACCAGAAGACCCTCGGCGAACTGCTGGCCGACGACGCTGGCAAGCAGACCCTCAACCAGATCTACGATGCCCTCAACGTCGTCCACCGCCTGCACGAAGGCGAGCTGGCCAAGGCGCTGAATATCCAGCTGGGCTTCAACGCCAACGACGGTGACTGATCATGCTGCGACGCCAGGCCCTGAAACTCGGTAGCGTTCTGCTCAGCGCCCTGACCCTGGGTGGCTGGAGCCTGTTCCGCGGCAAAGGCAGCGAACCCTTGCTGCTGTCAGCCCGCGACGACGGCGACGGCAAGCACTACGCCGTCGGCTTTCGCCTGGACGGCACCCAGGTGTTCTGCACCCAGGTGGCTCAGCGTTGCCATGCAATCGTCGACCACCCGACACTGCCGATCGCGCTGTTCGTCGCGCGCCGGCCCGGTACCGAGAGCTATCTGATCGACCTGCGTGACGGGCGCCTGCTGCAGACCCTCGCCTCACAGCCCAACCGGCACTTCTACGGCCACGCAGTGATCCACAAGGGTGGCGAGTGGCTGTATGCGACCGAGAACGACACCAGCGACCCGGGCCGGGGCGTATTGGGCGTCTACCGCTTCGAGGGCGAGCGCCTGGTGCACAGTGGCGAACTCTCCACCCACGGCATCGGCCCCCATGAAGTGGCTTGGCTGCCCGATGGCGAGACCCTGGTGGTGGCCAACGGTGGCATCCGCACCGAGGCCGAAAGCCGGGTGGAGATGAATCTCGACGCCATGGAGCCGAGCCTGGTGCTGATGCAGCGTGACGGTACGCTGCTGAGCAAGGAGACCCTGGCCCAGCAGATGAACAGCGTGCGTCACCTGGCAGTTGGCGACGATGGCACCATCGCCGCCTGCCAGCAGTTCATGGGGGGCTCGGAAGAAACCGCCGAACTGCTGGCGATCAAGCGCCCGGGCGAGCCGTTCAAGGCCTTCCCGGTGCCGGAGCGCCAGCTGCAATCGATGGCCCAGTACACCGCCAGCGTCGCCATCCACAGCGACCTGCGCCTGGTGGCGCTGACCGCGCCGCGGGCCAACCGCCTGTTCATCTGGGACCTGGACAGCGGCGCAGTGAAGCTCGACGCGCCGATGCCCGATTGCGCCGGGGTGGGGGCGGTGAAGGACGGCTTCGTCGTCACCTCCGGGCAGGGCCGCTGCCGCTTCTATGACTGCCGCAAGGCGCAGTTGATCGGGCAACCGATGGACCTGCCGTCCGGGTTCTGGGACAACCACCTGCATCTGGTCTGATTTTTCTGCCAGGACCTACTGGCCTCATCGCAGGACAAGCCCGCTCCTACAGCTGATACACAGAGTCTGTGGGAGCGAGCTGGCCCCGGCACAAGCCAACTCCCTCCCCCCTTTTCCAGAAAACCGACAATACTTGCCCCATCGCCCGTGGAGCGGATCGCCCGTGGTCGTGCCCGATAAATAAAAACCTACCTCCAGGGAACCGGACCATGTTGCGCCGCCGCATGCTGATCATGTTGGCCGTCGTCCTGCTGATCGTGTTGATCCTGGGGGGCATCAAGGCCTTTTCCATCTACCAGCAAGTGCAGATGTTCTCGCAGCCCAGGCCCCCGGTCAGCGTGGCCGCGGCCCAGGCCGAGCTGCGCCAGTGGCAGGAGCGCCTGCCGGCGGTCGGCAGCCTCAAGGCCTACCAGGGCGTGGAATTGAGCCTGGAAGTGGCCGGCACGGTGAAGTCGCTGCATTTCGAGTCGGGGCAACAGGTCAAGGCGGGCCAGTTGCTGCTGCAACTGGACAGCGACCAGGAAACCGCCCTGCTCGGCACCGCCCAGGCCGACCTGGGGCTGGCCAAGGTCGACTTCGGCCGGGGCAGCCAACTGGTCGGCGATTCGGCGATCTCCCGCGGCGAGTACGACCGCCTGACCAGCCAGTACCGGCGCAACCGGGCCGTGGTCGACCAGCTGAAGGCATCGCTGGCGAAAAAGAGCATCAGCGCCCCGTTCAGCGGCACCATCGGCATCCGCCAGGTGGACGTCGGCGCCTACCTGCCCAGCGGCACGGTCATCGCCACCTTGCAGGACCTGTCCAGCCTCTATGTCGACTTCAATGTGCCTGAGCAAGCGCTGCCTCGTCTGAGCCTGGGCCAGCGGGTGCTGGCCCAGGTGGCGGCCTATCCGCAGCAGACCTTCCCCGCCAGCCTCAGCGCGATCAACCCCAAGGTCGAGGAAAGCACGCGCAACCTGCTGGTCCGCGCCACCCTGGCCAACCCCGAAGGCAAGCTGCTGCCGGGCATGTTCGCCAGCCTGCAACTGCTGCTGCCCGACCCGCAACCGCAGGTCGTGGTGCCGGAAAACGCCATCACCTATACCCTCTATGGCAACTCGGTGTATCGCGTCAGCCCGAAAAAAGGCGAGGACGGCCAACCGCTGCGCGATGCCAATGATCAGCCGCAACTGATCGCCGAACAACTCACCGTACAGACCGGCGAACGCCGCGATGGTTGGGTCGTGGTGCTCAAGGGCCTGCAGGCCGGCGACCAGGTCGTCACCGCCGGCCAGCTCAAGCTGAGCCCAGGCGCGGCGATCCGAATCAGCACCGATACGCCCCTGAAACCCACCGCGCCCGGCGCGCAGTGAACGGGAGGCGGCCATGGCGTTCACCGACCCGTTCATCCGCCGCCCGGTGCTGGCCTGCGTGGTCAGCCTGCTGATCCTGCTGCTGGGCCTGCAGGCCTGGAGCAAGCTGCAGATCCGCCAGTACCCACAGATGGAAAACGCCCTGATCACGGTGACCACCGCCTACCCAGGGGCCAACGCCGAGACCATCCAGGGCTACATCACCCAGCCGCTGCAGCAGAGCCTAGCCAGCGCCGACGGCATCGACTACATGACCTCGGTGAGCCGGCAGAACTTCTCGATCATTTCGGTCTACGCGCGGATCGGCGCCGACACCGACCGCCTGTTCACCCAGTTGCTGGCCAAGGCCAACGAGGTGCGCAACAAGCTGCCCCAGGACTCCGAGGATCCGGTACTGAGCAAGGAGGCCGCCGACGCCTCGGCACTGATGTACATCAGCTTCTACAGCAAGGAAATGAGCAACCCACAGATCACCGACTACCTGTCACGGGTCATCCAGCCCAAGCTGGCCACGTTGCCGGGCATGGCCGAGGCCGAGATCCTCGGCAACCAGGTGTTCGCCATGCGCATCTGGATCGACCCGGTGAAGCTGGCCGGCTTCGGCCTGTCGGCGGTAGACGTGACCAACGCCGTGCGCCGCTACAACTTCCTCTCTGCGGCCGGCGAAGTGAAGGGCGAGTACGTGGTCACCAGCATCAACGCCACCACCGAGCTCAAGTCGGCCGAAGCCTTCGCAGCCCTGCCGGTGAAGACCAGCGGCGACAGCCGGGTGCTGCTGGGCGACGTGGCCCGGGTGGAAATGGGTGCGGAGAACTACGACACGGTCAGCTCGTTCGACGGCACGCCATCGGTGTACATCGGCATCAAGGCCACGCCGGCAGCCAACCCGCTGGAGGTGATCAAGGAGGTGCGACGGATCATGCCGCAGCTCGAGGAAGCACTGCCCTCCGGCCTCAAAGTGTCTATCGCCTACGACGCCACCCTGTTCATACAGGCCTCTATCGACGAGGTGATCAAGACCCTCGGCGAAGCGGTACTGATCGTCATCGTCGTGGTGTTCCTGTTCCTCGGCGCCCTGCGTTCGGTGGTGATCCCGGTGGTGACCATCCCGCTGTCGATGATCGGCGTACTGTTTTTCATGCAGATGATGGGCTACTCGCTGAACCTGCTGACCCTGCTGGCGATGGTACTGGCCATCGGCCTGGTGGTGGATGACGCCATCGTCGTGGTGGAAAACATCCACCGTCATATCGAGGAAGGCAAGACGCCTTTCGAAGCGGCCCTGGAGGGTGCCCGCGAGATCGCCCTGCCGGTAGTGTCGATGACCATCACCCTCGCCGCGGTGTACGCCCCCATTGGTTTTCTTACCGGGCTGACCGGCGCCCTGTTCAAGGAGTTCGCCCTGACCCTGGCCGGTGCCGTGGTCATCTCCGGCATCGTCGCGCTCACCCTCTCCCCGATGATGTGCGCCTTGCTGCTGCGCCACGAACAGAACCCCAGCGGCCTGGCCCACCGCCTGGACCTGATCTTCGACGCGCTCAAGGTGCGCTACCAGCGCCTGCTGCACGGCACGCTGAACAGCCGCCCGGTGGTGCTGGTGTTCGCCGTGCTCATCCTGTGCCTGATCCCGGTGCTGCTGATGTTCACCCGCAACGAGTTGGCCCCGGAGGAGGACCAGGGGGTGATCTTCATGATGAGCAGTTCGCCGCAGACCGCGAACCTGGACTACCTCAACGCCTATACCGACCAGTTCACGCCGATCTTCAAAGGTTTCCCCGAGTACTACTCGTCATTCCAGATCAATGGTTTCAACGGCGTGCAGAGCGGTATCGGCGGCTTCCTGCTCAAGCCCTGGAACGAACGCGAGCGTACGCAGATGCAGCTGTTGCCGTTGGTACAGGCCGAACTCGAACAGATCGGCGGCCTGCAGATCTTCGGTTTCAACCTGCCGTCGCTGCCCGGCACCGGCGAGGGCCTGCCGTTCCAGCTGGTGATCAACACCGCCGGTGACTACCCGGCGCTGCTGGAGGTGGCGCAACGGGTCAAGGAACGCGCCCAGGCCTCGGGCAAGTTCGCCTTCCTCGACATCGACCTGGCCTTCGACAAACCCGAGGTAGTGATCGACATCGACCGCGCCAAGGCGGCGCAGATGGGCGTGTCGATGGACACCCTGGGCAGCACCCTGGCGACCTTGCTGGGCGAGGCCGAGATCAACCGCTTCACGCTGGAGGGCCGCAGCTACAAGGTCATCGCCCAGGTCGAACGGCCCTACCGCGCCAACCCCGGCTGGCTGAACAGCTACTACGTGAAGAACGAGCAAGGCCAGCTGTTGCCATTATCGACCTTGATCACCCTGAGCGACCGGGCCCGACCGCGACAGCTCAACCAGTTCCAGCAGCTGAACTCGGCGATCATCCAGGGCGTTCCGCTGGTGAGCATGGGTGAAGCACTGGATACCGTGCGCGCCATCGCCCGCGAGGAGGCGCCGGAAGGTTTTTCGCTGGACTATGCCGGAACAGCGCGGCAGTTCGTCCAGGAGGGCAGCGCGTTATGGGTGACCTTCGGCCTGGCGCTGGCGATCATCTTCCTGGTGCTGGCGGCGCAGTTCGAGAGTTTCCGCGATCCGCTGGTGATTCTGGTGACAGTGCCGTTGTCCATCTGCGGGGCGCTCTTGCCGCTGTTCCTCGGGGTCTCGAGCATGAACATCTATACCCAGGTAGGGTTGGTGACACTGATCGGGCTGATTACCAAGCATGGGATTCTCATTGTCGAGTTTGCCAATCAGCTACGGGACGAGCGGGGGCTTGGGGTACGCGAGGCGATCGAAGAAGCCGCGGCGATTCGCTTGCGGCCGGTGCTGATGACCACGGCGGCCATGGTGTTCGGCATGGTGCCTTTGATTCTGGCTACCGGTGCCGGGGCGGTCAGCCGGTTTGATATCGGGATGGTGATTGCTACCGGGATGTCGGTGGGGACTTTGTTTACGTTGTTTGTTTTGCCGTGCATTTATAGTGTTTTGGCGCATAAGGAAGGGATTGGTATTCGTAGGTGATTGTTTTTGGTTTTGTATGCGTATTCGTAGACGATATCGACATTTAGTCACCTTTCCGCCCTTACGGCGGCCGACTTTTGTCGTGGCAAAAGTCGGCAAAACCGTTCGGCTCCGTTCATACGGCCCCTACGCTTCGCTCCGGGGTTCCCTCGCTCCGTTCTTGCTCCCGTGGGTACCACGCTGTACGCCCCATCCTGGGGCGCAGCGCTCGACGGCCATCCATGGCCGTCGCCCCACTACGCAAGAACTCCGCTCGGCCTCCTGAAGTCGCAATTGCCGGCGCCTGAACTGTCGCGCGCTTAGAAGCAAGAGCCGGAACAGGAAATGCGAAGCTTACTGTTTCAAAGTTAGTTATGTATTGGCTGTTCCGGCCTATCGCGGGGCAAGCCCGCTCCCACGTTAATCCCGCAACAAGCTGAATCCATCTGCGTGGGAGCGGGCTGGCCCCGCGAAACAATCGAGAGATTAATTACGCTCCAACTAGCGACAGCTGCGCCAGTCCAGGCGCCGCCCGTAACTTCGCGACTTCAGGAGGCCGAACGCAGGTCTTGCGGAGGGAGGTGACGGGCATGGATGCCCGTCAAGCGCTGGGGCCCAGGATGGGCCCTGCAGCGCGGTCCTCCCGGGAGCAAGGCCGGAGTGAGGGAACCCGGAGCGAAGCGCAGGGCCGGATGAATGGAGCGAGGATTTTTTGGTTCCTTTTTGATCCTTCAAAAAGGGACCCGCCGTAAGGGCGGAAAGGTGAATAAGCGTCGGCATCACAAATGAATGCGCATACAACTTCCAAAACCACCAAACAACAACAACAACAACAACAACAACAACAAGGGGCGAATCAGAAGTCAGAACAACCAACCCCAATCCGCCCCCATGTCAAAAACCTGATATCAATTCAAAGCATCAAGCAAAGCCTGATTCATCTCCGGCGTCCCAATGGTAATCCGCAGGAACTGCGCAATCCGCTCCTGCTTGAAATGCCGAACAATCACCCCCTGCTCACGAAGCCGCGCCGCGATCCCGGCAGCATCCTGCCCGGGATGCCGGGCGAAGATAAAGTTCGCCGCCGAAGGCAGCACTTCGAACCCACGCGCCACCAACTCAGAAACCAGCAAGTCCCGGCTGTCGATAACCTTGCGGCAGGTCTCATCGAAATACTCACGGTCGTCGAACGCCGCCGCCGCCCCGACAATCGCCATGCGATCCAACGGATAGGAGTTGAAGCTGTTCTTGATCCGCTCCAACGCCTCGATCAGGTCAGGATGCCCCACCGCCAGGCCAACCCTGAGCCCCGCCAGCGAACGCGACTTGGACAAGGTCTGGGTCACCAGCAGGTTGTCATAGCGATCAACCAGGCTGATGGCCGTTTCGCCACCGAAATCGATGTAGGCCTCATCGACCACCACCACCGAATCCCGGTTGGCCTGCAGCAGTTGCTCGACCGCCTCAAGCGGTAACAGGCAGCCGGTCGGCGCATTGGGGTTGGGGAAGATGACCCCGGCATTAGGCTTGCTGTAGTCCGAGACCCGGATCTGGAACTGCTCATCCAACGCCACCTGCTCGAACGCGATACCGTACAGGCCGCAATACACCGGGTAGAAGCTGTAACTGACATCCGGGAACAGCAGCGGCCCACGGTCGTGCTGGAACAGGCCATGGAAAATGTGCGCCAGCACCTCGTCCGAACCGTTGCCGACGAACACCTGGGCCGGTGTCACACCATAGTACTCGGCCACCGCCTGCTTGAGCCGGTCACCGTTCGGGTCCGGATACAGCCGCAGGTTGTCGTTGAGCTCGCCGCGCATGGCCTCCAACGCCTTGGGCGACGGGCCATAGGGGTTCTCGTTGGTGTTCAGCTTGACCAGACGCGCCAGCTTGGGCTGCTCGCCCGGCACGTAAGGCACCAGGTCCTTGACGAAGGGACTCCAGAAACGACTCATGCTCAGTTCCCCTTCTCGTTGAGGATGCGGTATTCGGCGCTACGGGCATGGGCGGTCAGCGACTCGCCACGGGCCAGCACCGAAGCGGTATGACCCAGTTCGGATGCGCCCTGCTCGGAGCAGAAGATGATCGACGAACGCTTCTGGAAGTCGTACACACCCAGTGGCGAAGAGAAGCGCGCGGTGCCGGAGGTTGGCAACACATGGTTGGGGCCTGCGCAGTAGTCGCCCAGCGCCTCGCTGGTGTGGCGGCCCATGAAGATCGCGCCGGCATGGCGGATCTGCGGCAACCAGGCCTGCGGGTCGGCCACCGACAGCTCCAGGTGCTCAGGGGCGATGCGGTTGGCCACCTCGATGGCCTGCTGCATGTCACGCACCTGGATCAGCGCGCCACGGCCATTGATCGACTTCTCGATGATCTCGGCACGCTCCATGGTCGGCAGCAGCTTGTCGATGCTGGCAGCGACGCGATCGAGGAAAGCGGCGTCCGGGCTGACCAGGATCGCCTGGGCATCCTCGTCGTGTTCGGCCTGGGAGAACAGGTCCATGGCGATCCAGTCCGGATCGGTCTGGCCGTCGCAGACCACCAGAATCTCCGAAGGGCCGGCGATCATGTCGATACCAACCTGGCCGAACACATGGCGCTTGGCAGTGGCCACGTAGATGTTGCCCGGGCCGACGATCTTGTCCACCTGCGGCACGCTCTCGGTACCGTAGGCCAGGGCTGCCACGGCCTGGGCACCACCGACGGTGAACACACGGTCGACCCCGGCGATGCAGGCCGCGGCGAGTACCAGTTCGTTGACCTCGCCACGCGGGGTCGGCACTACCATCACCACCTCGCCGACGCCCGCGACCTTGGCCGGAATGGCATTCATCAACACCGACGACGGGTACGATGCCTTGCCACCAGGCACATACAGCCCGGCGCGGTCCAGCGGCGTGACCTTCTGGCCGAGGACGGTGCCGTCAGCCTCGGTATACTGCCACGAGTCCTGCTTCTGCCGCTCATGGTAGATACGCACGCGGTTGGCGGCCTTTTCCAGAGCCTCGCGCTGCACCGGGGTAATGCGCGTCAGCGCCAGCTCCAGGCGCTCGCGATCGAGGATCAGGTCATCGATTGTCTTGGCATCGACGCCATCGAAACGCTGGGTGAACTCCACCAGCGCCTGGTCACCGCGCTCACGCACGGCCTTGATGATGTCGAGCACGCGCTGGTTGACCGCGTCATCGGACACACTTTCCCAGCTCAGCAGATGATCCAGATGTCGGGCGAAATCCTGGTCAGCGGCGTTGAGACGGGCAATTGCAGTGGACACGGTCATGGCGAGGGCCTCGTTATTAGCGGATGTTCAGGCGCCCTAAAGCTACCACTCCATCCGCGCGGGCACCTGAGAAAAAAGGCTATGACGCGGATAGACGGGCGCGACAGCGGAGGTCGCGCGCAGAGGTCAGCCGCGGTGTCGCGATTCGACGGCGTTGCGCAGGGTGTCGATCAGGCTCTGGATACGGGCGTGCTGCATCTTCATGGAGGCCTTGTTGACCACCAGGCGCGAGCTGATCGTGGCGATCAGGTCCTGGGGCTCGAGGCCGTTGGCGCGCAGGGTATTGCCGGTGTCGACCACGTCGATGATCTTGTCGGCAAGGTTGATCAGCGGCGCCAGCTCCATGGAGCCGTACAGCTTGATGATGTCGACCTGGCGGCCCTGTTCGGCATAGTAGCGCTTGGCTACATTGACGAACTTGGTAGCCACGCGCAGGCGACCTTTGGGCTCGGGTGCGCCGGTTACGCCAGCGGTCATCAGCTTGCACTGGGCGATCTGCAGGTCCAGGGGTTCGTACAGGCCCTGGCCACCGTACTCCATCAGCACGTCCTTGCCGGCCACACCGAGGTCGGCGGCGCCATGCTCGACATAGGTCGGCACATCGGTGGCACGCACGATGAGCAGGCGCACATCATCCTGCGTGGTGGGGATGATCAGCTTGCGGCTCTTGTCCGGATTCTCGGTCGGCACGATACCGGCCTCGGCCAGCAGTGGCAGGGTATCGTCGAGAATACGGCCTTTGGATAGCGCGATGGTCAACATTGGAACGTCGGTCCTTAAGCGTCTACTGCCGGCCGGGCTCAGCAGCCCGACCACATACGATTCGGCTGGCGCGTCCCTGCGCCACGATGACTGCTAGCCCGGTACGCGACGGATCTTCGCGCCCAGCATCTGCAGTTTCTCCTCGATGCACTCGTAGCCACGGTCGATGTGGTAGATGCGATCGATCAGGGTGTCGCCTTCGGCGACCAGCGCCGACAGCACCAGGCTGGCGGAAGCACGCAGGTCGGTGGCCATTACCGGCGCACCTTTGAGCGCCTTGACGCCAGTGACGATGGCGGTGTTGCCCTCGACCTGGATCTGCGCGCCCATGCGGTGCATCTCATACACGTGCATGAAGCGGTTCTCGAAGATGGTCTCGATTACCGCGCCAGTGCCTTCGGCGATGGCGTTGAGCGAAATGAACTGCGCCTGCATGTCGGTCGGGAACGCCGGGTACGGAGCGGTACGCAGGTTGACGGCCTTCGGCCGCTTGCCGTGCATGTCCAGCTCGATCCAGTCTTCGCCAGTGGTGATGTCGGCGCCGGCTTCCTTGAGCTTCTCGAGGACGGCTTCGAGGATGGTCGGGTCGGTATCCTTGACCTTGACGCGGCCACCGGTAACGGCAGCGGCGACCAGGTAGGTGCCGGTCTCGATACGGTCGGGCATGACACGGTAGTTGGCCGAGTGCAGGCGCTCGACGCCATCGATGGTGATGGTGTCGGTACCGGCACCCTGGATCTTCGCACCCATGGCGATCAGGAAGTTGGCCAGGTCGACCACCTCCGGCTCACGGGCGGCGTTCTGCAGCACGCTGCGGCCCTTGGCCAGGGCAGCGGCCATCATGATGTTCTCGGTGCCGGTGACGCTGACGGTATCGAAGAAGAAGTGCGCGCCACGCAGGCCCCCTTCGGGGGCCTTGGCCTTGATGTAGCCGCCTTCGACGTCGATCTTCGCGCCCATGGCCTCGAGGCCGCGGATGTGCAGGTCGACCGGACGCGAACCGATGGCGCAGCCACCCGGCAGGGCCACTTCGGCCTCGCCGAAGCGGGCCACCATGGGGCCGAGCACCAGGATCGAGGCGCGCATGGTCTTGACCAGCTCGTAGGGAGCGACCAGGGTCTTGATGGTACGCGGGTCGATCTCCACCGAAAGCTTTTCGTCGATCACAGGCTCGATGCCCATGCGGCCGAACAGCTCGATCATGGTGGTGATGTCGTGCAGGTGCGGCAGGTTGCCGACCGTGACCGGGCCATCGCACAGCAGGGTGGCCGAAAGGATCGGCAGGGCGGAGTTCTTTGCGCCGGAAATGCGGATCTCGCCATCGAGACGCGCGCCACCAGTGATAATCAGTTTGTCCATACGTATCTCGCCGCCAAGTAGGCTCAGGTGCGCTCAGCCCAGGCTGCGCTGCTGAAGAATTTCATGGTTACCGCGTGAATGCTGCCGTTGGCGATCCACGGATTGAGGTGAGCATAGATCGCCTGCTGACGCTTGACCGGGCTCTGGCCGGCCAGCTCGTCGCTGATCACGTTCAACTGGAAGTTGCAGCCTTCGCCTTCAACTTCGACCTGGGTTCCCGGCAATTTCTCTTCCAGAAAGCTTTTAACTTCTACGGCCTGCATGCTCAACCTCGATCGGCGCCCAACGCGCGCGGGTCGGCCATCATACAAAAAAGCCCCTCGCCTGCGAAGCCCATGACGGGGCGCACTGACCGAGGGGCCTTTCCCGAACGGCAGGGCATCAGCCCGCCAATACCTCATCGAGGTCATAGACCCCGGCAATTTCCTGCATGTTCTCGGGGATACCGCGCAACTCCCAGGTTTTTCCAGCCGCCTGGGCATCGCGCATAAACCCCAGCAGCAACGACAGGCCAACGCTGCTCGATTTGACCACCGCAGTGCAATCGAACACCAGGCGCGCCTCGCCACTGGCGGCGATCAACGCCTTGCCCTGTTTGCGCAGGGCCGGGCCACTGCGGTAATCCAGCACACCGGCCAGGACAAGAACGCCCGGCGCGGCCATGCTCACGGCGGCGTCGCTCATTTGACTTCCTTATCCGGCGAGCTGTCGGCTGTTTCCTTGGCCTTGGCCACTTCACCGGCCCAACCGTCGATGGTCTTGTCCAGGTTGTTGCCGTTACGCTGCATGGCATCCTGGAACTGGTCGCGGAACAGCTTGCCGATGTTGATGCCGTTGACGATGACGTTACGCACCTTCCACTCGCCGTCCAGCTTGACCATGGTGTACTGCACCGGATAGACCGCGCCGTTGGTGCCGGTGATCTTCATGCCGACACTGGTGCGATCGTCACCCTCGGCCTTGGCCGGATCGACGGTGATCCCCTGGTTGTTGTACTCCAGCAAGGCGTTGCCATAGAACTGCATCAGGCTGCGCTTGAAGTTCTCCTGGAAGCGCTGCATCTGCTCGGGCGAGGCCTTGCGCGAATACTTGACCGTCATGATGCTCTTGGAGATTCCGTCGGCATCGACCACCGGGCCAAGGTTGGCGTTGAGCGCGTTGTAGAACGCGTTGGGGTCGGCCTTGTACTGCTCCTTGTTGCTCTTCAGGTCGCTGAGCAACTGGGTGGTGGTGCCCTGGATCACATCACGGGCAGACTGCCCCGGCGCTGCCAGGGCCAGCAGGGGAAAGGCCGCCAGCAGGACCAGCAGGCCACGTCGCAGGATCGAAATCATGGAAACTCCTTAATTAGCCGGTTGAGCTTCTTTCGGTTCCTTGCCCACCGAGTTGAGCAGGAACTTGCCGATCAGATCTTCCAGCACCAGCGCCGACTGCGTGTCGTGGATGGTGCCGCCATCCTTGAGAACCACGTCCTCGCCGCCCACGCTGATGCCGATGTACTTCTCGCCCAGCAGGCCGGCGGTCAGGATCGAGGCAGTGGAGTCGGTCGGCAGGTTGTCGACATGCTTGTCCAGCTGCAGCGTCACCCGACCGGTATACGAGTCGCGGTCCAGATCGATGGCCGTGACCTTGCCGATGGTCACACCGGCCATGGTCACTTTAGCTCTGACCGTCAAACCGGCGATATTGTCGAAGTACGCATAAACTTTATATGTGTCGCTGCTCGGGCTGGCCGACAGCCCGCTGACACGCAGGGCCAGCAGCAGCAGCGCCAGGATCCCGGCCAGGAGGAACAGGCCGACACCGATTTCCAGGGTGCGGTTTTGCATCAGAAATCTCCAAACATCAAGGCGGTCAGAATAAAGTCCAGACCCAGGACTGCCAACGAGGCATAGACCACGGTCTTGGTGGTGGCACGGCTGATCCCTTCTGAAGTGGGCTCACAGTCGTACCCCTGGAATACGGCGATCCAGGTGACGACGAAGGCGAACACCAGGCTCTTGATCAGCCCGTTGAGCACGTCGTCGCTGAAAGAGACGCTGTTCTGCATGTTGCCCCAGAACGAGCCTTCGTAGACGCCCAGCCAGTCCACGGCGACCCACGAGCCGCCCCAGATGCCCACCACACTGAAGATCAGCGCCAGCAGCGGCAGCGAAATGAAGCCGGCCCACAGGCGAGGCGCCACGATGTACTTGAGCGGGTCGACGCCGATCATTTCCAGGCTCGACAGCTGCTCGGTGGATTTCATGTTGCCGATTTCGGCGGTCAGCGCGGAGCCCGCGCGGCCGGCGAACAGCAACGCGGTGACCACCGGCCCCAGCTCGCGCAGCAGGGTCAGGGCGACCATCTGCCCCACCGCCTGTTCCGAGCCGTACTTGTTGAGAATGCTGTAGCCCTGCAGGGCCAGGACCATGCCGATGAACACGCCGGACACGACGATGATCGCCAGCGACAGCACACCCACCGAATACAGTTGCTTGACCAGCAGCTGGAAACCGCCGCCGATACCACTGCGCCCGCCCAGCGAATGGCCGAGGAACAGGCACGAGCGTCCCAGTACGGCCAGCACATCGATGGCCGAACGGCCGAACAGACGGATACGTTCGAGTAAGGATTTTCTGCGCATCAACGCGTCCCCAGCAAATCGGCGCGGTAGTCAGGCGCAGGGAAGTGGAAGGGTACCGGGCCATCAGGGTCGCCTTTCATGAACTGGCGGATGCGCGGGTTGTCCGAGCCCATCAGTTCGTCCGGCGTGCCCTGCCCCAGCACCTGGCCATCGCCGACCACATAGATGTAGTCGGCAATGCTCGCGGTTTCCGCAAGGTCATGGGACACCACGATACTGGTGATGCCCAGGGCATCGTTGAGCAGGCGGATCAGGCGCACCAGCACGCCCATGGCGATCGGGTCCTGGCCGACGAACGGCTCGTCGTACATGAGGATCTGCGGGTCCAGGGCGATCGCACGGGCCAGTGCCACACGGCGCTTCATGCCGCCAGACAGTTCGTCGGGCATCAGGTCGATGGCGCCGCGCAGCCCCACGGCCTGCAGCTTCATCAGCACGATGTCGCGGATCATCTCGTCCGACAGCTGCGTATGCACCCGCAGCGGGAAGGCCACGTTCTCGAACACATCCAGGTCGGTGAACAGCGCACCGCTCTGGAACAGCACGCCCATCTGCTTGCGCGCATCGAACAGGTCGCCCCGCGACAGCGCGGGCAGGTTCTGCCCATTGACCCAGACTTCGCCGCCGGCCGGGCGCAACTGCGCGCCCATCAGGCGCAGCAAGGTGGTCTTGCCACACCCCGAAGGCCCCATGATACCGGTGACCTTGCCGCGGGGAATGCGTATGTCCACGTTGCTGAAAATGCTGCGCGAACCGCGCTTGAAGGTGACGCCCTTCAACTCGACCGCGTAGGCGCTATCCACACTCATCTAGACTCCTTGCTAGTGCAGCCTCGTCATAGTGGACGCCTGCCTTCATCTTGAAGGCACACAGGTCCCCGGCGGGCCGAATAGCGGCGAACTATAGCACCGCTGATAGGCCCGCCCCAAGGCCGTCACCCCACTCGTTCAGGGCCGAGACAGGCAGGCGCGGCATCCATATGACATTCGAAGGATGAGCCTTTCACACATTGCGGCTATAATCGCCGCCTTTTCATCAGGCATTGCGTTTCGACATGACCCAATCCAGCGAGCTGATCCAATCCGCCCAGCGTACCCTGCGCCTCGAACTCGAGGCCGTGGAGGCCTTGCTGGCCCGCATCGACGGGGACTTCGTCAAGGCCTGCGAACTGATCCTGGCCAGCAAGGGACGGGTCGTGGTGGTAGGCATGGGCAAGTCGGGGCACATCGGCAACAAGATCGCCGCCACCCTGGCCAGCACCGGCACCCCGGCGTTCTTCGTGCACCCGGCCGAGGCCAGCCATGGCGACATGGGCATGATCACCCGTGACGATGTCATTCTTGCCCTGTCCAACTCCGGCAGCACCGCCGAGATCATCACCCTGCTGCCTTTGATCAAGCGCCTGGGCATCCAGATGATCAGCCTCACCGGCAAACCGGACTCGCCCCTGGCCCAGGCCGCCGAGGTCAACCTCGACGCCAGCGTCGCCCAGGAAGCCTGCCCGCTCAACCTTGCGCCGACCTCCTCCACCACCGCGGCGCTGGCGCTGGGCGACGCCCTGGCCATCGCCCTGCTGGAGGCGCGCGGTTTCACCGCCGAAGACTTCGCCTTCTCCCACCCGGGCGGCGCGCTGGGCCGTCGCCTGCTGCTGAAGGTCGAGCACGTCATGCATGCCGGCGAAGAGCTGCCTGTGGTAAAGAGCGGCACCCTGCTCAAGGACGCGCTGCTTGAAATGTCTCGCAAAGGTTTGGGCATGACCGTGGTGCTGGGTAACGACGGCAAGCTGGCCGGCGTCTTCACCGACGGTGACCTGCGCCGCAGCCTGGACCGCAACATCGACGTGCACAAGACGCTCATCGACGAAGTCATGACCGTGCACGGCAAGACCGCCCGCGCCGAGATGCTCGCCGCCGAGGCACTGAAGATCATGGAAGACCACAAGATCAGCGCGCTGGTGGTTGTCGACCAGGACGACCGCCCGACCGGCGCCCTGAACATGCACGACCTGCTGCGCGCCGGAGTGATGTAAATGAACCAGGATCTGATGCAACGCGCCAAGACTATCAAGCTGGCGGTGTTCGACGTTGACGGCGTGCTCACCGATGGCCGCCTGTACTTCCTCGAGGACGGCAGCGAGTTCAAGACCTTCAACACCCTCGACGGCCACGGCATCAAGATGCTCATGGCCTCGGGCGTGACCACCGCGATCATCAGCGGGCGCAAGACCCCTGTGGTCGAGCGCCGGGCGAAGAACCTTGGTATCCCGCACCTGTTCCAGGGCCGCGAGGACAAACTGGTGGTGCTGGACGGCCTGCTCGCCGAACTCAATCTAAGCTATGAACAGGTCGCCTACCTCGGCGACGACCTGCCCGACCTGCCGGTGATCCGCCGCGTCGGCCTGGGCATGGCGGTGCAGAATGCCGCGGCCTTCGTTCGCCAGCACGCCCACGGCGTTACCCAGGCCCGCGGCGGCGAAGGCGCCGCCCGCGAGTTCTGTGAACTGATCATGCAGGCCCAGGGCACCCTGGACGCTGCCAACGCCCATTACCTGTAAGGCTGCCCATGCTCAGCAAGAAGATCAGAAATGTCGCGCTGCTAGGCGGGATCGCTGCCGTGCTGGTTGCGGTAGGCTACTGGAACATCAGCCCGGAAAGCTTCCTCGAACAGCCCCAGGCCCAGGTCGACCAGAGCGCCATCGACTACTACGCGATCAACGCCCACAGCTTGCAGTTCCTGCCCGACGGCAAGCTGCAGTACGAAATGACCGCCGCCAAGGTCGAGCACCTCAAGGCCAGCGAGGTCACCCTGGTGACCACGCCCGACCTGCACATGTACCGTGGTACCGAATACCCCTGGCATGTGCAGAGCAAACGCGCCGAGGTCAACCCGGACGGCACCGAGGTGGAGTTGATCGACGAGGTGCGCGTGGCGCGCACCGACGAGAAGCAACGCGAAACCATCATCACCAGCACACGCATGACCGTGTTCCCGCAGAAGCAATATGCGCAGACCGAGCAAGCCGTTAGAATCGACGGCGCCGGTGGCACGACTACGGGCAAAGGAATGAAAGCGTATTTGAAAGAAGGCAGGATGGACCTGCTCTCTAACGTAAGAGGACAGTATGAGGCTCGTTAAAACCATCCCCCTTCTGCTCAGCCTGGGCGTAGCACTGGGAAGCGCGAGCGCCTTCGCCCTGCCGAACGACCGGGACCAGCCGATCCGCATCCAGGCGGACAACGCCCATCTGGACGACAAACAGGGCGTGGCCACCTACACGGGCGACGTGATCATCACCCAGGGTTCGATGATGATCAAAGGCAACACCGTGACCATGACCCGCGCCGCCAACGGCGATATCGATGTGGTCACCTCGGTGGGCAACCTGGCCTACTTCGAGCAGCAGCAGAGTGCCGCCAAGCCCGACAAGATGAAAGGCTGGGCCGTGACCATCCAGTACCAGGCGCAGAAAGACGTGGTGATCCTCACCGACCGCGCCAAGGTCGAGAACGAAGGCAACACCACCGAAGGCGAGAAGATCGTCTACAACACCAAGTCCCAGGTGGCTACCGCCGGACGCGGTGGCAACGTGACTGCACCGCGTCAGCGTATCGACATGGTCATTCAACCGAAGAAAAAGGCCGAGTAAATGGCAACCCTCAAAGCCCAGCACCTGGCCAAGAGCTACAAGGGCAGGCAAGTCGTGCGCGACGTCAGCCTGTCCATCGACAGCGGCCAGATCGTCGGCCTGCTCGGCCCCAACGGCGCCGGCAAGACCACCTGTTTCTACATGATCGTCGGCCTGGTCCAGGCCGACCAGGGCCGTGTGCTGATCGACAGCCTCGATGTCAGCCACCAGCCGATGCACGGGCGCGCCCAGGCCGGTATCGGCTACCTGCCGCAGGAAGCGTCGATCTTCCGCAAGCTGTCGGTGGCCGACAACATCATGGCCATCCTCGAGACCCGCAAGGACCTCGATCGCGAAGGGCGCCGCAAGGAGCTGGAAAGCCTGCTGCAGGAGTTCCACATCAGCCATATCCGCGACAACCTGGGCATGAGCCTGTCCGGTGGCGAACGTCGCCGGGTCGAGATCGCCCGCGCCCTGGCCACCGCACCCAAGTTCATCCTGCTGGACGAACCGTTCGCCGGTGTCGACCCGATTTCCGTCGGCGACATCAAGCAGATCATCCACCACCTCAAGAACAAGGGCATCGGCGTACTGATCACCGACCACAACGTTCGCGAGACCCTGGATATCTGCGAGACGGCCTACATCGTCAACGATGGCCAACTGATCGCCGAAGGCGATGCCGAGACCATCCTGGCCAACCAGTTGGTCAAGGAAGTTTACCTGGGGCACGAGTTCCGACTCTGACCACAGGCCTGCCCGGAGCACTGGCGAATGCGCCTGATCGGGGCTTAAGTTGTTACAGTGCTCTAGGCAAACGCTGCAATTTCAGGCATATAACTTGCTTAAAGTCGGCGCCCAAGCGCCCTACGTGTAGTGGATGGCGCATGCGCGCCGGCAACAAGGTATTAAGCCCCAGCCATGAAACCATCGCTCGTCCTAAAAATGGGCCAGCAACTGACGATGACACCTCAGTTGCAACAGGCCATCCGCCTGCTTCAGCTCTCCACCCTGGACCTCCAGCAGGAAATCCAGGAAGCGCTGGAGTCCAACCCGATGCTCGAACGTCAGGAAGACGGCGAGGACTTCGACAACAGCGACCCCATGGCGGACAACGCCGAGAACAAGCCGACCGCCGAAGCCCAGGACAACAGTTTCCAGGAAACCTCCAGCAGTACCACGGAAAACCTGGAGGACGGCGAATGGGCCGAGCGGATCCCCAACGAATTGCCGGTCGACACCGCCTGGGAAGACATCTACCAGACCAGTGCCAGCAGCCTGCCGAGCAACGATGACGACGAATGGGACTTCACCACCCGTACGTCGGTGGGCGAGAGCCTGCAAAGCCACCTGCTGTGGCAGCTCAACCTGGCGCCGATGTCCGACACCGACCGGCTGATCGCCGTCACCCTGATCGACAGCATCAACGCCCAGGGCTACCTGGAAGACACCCTCGAAGAAATCTGCGCCGGTTTCGACCCGGAGCTGGACATCGAGCTGGACGAGGTCGAGGCGGTGCTGCACCGCATCCAGCAGTTCGAGCCGGCCGGCATTGGCGCCCGCACCCTCGGCGAATGCCTGCTGCTGCAACTGCGCCAGCTGCCGGCGTCGACACCCTGGATGAGCGAGGCACAGCGCCTGGTCACCGACTTCATCGACCTGCTCGGCAGCCGCGACTACAGCCAGCTGATGCGCCGGATGAAGCTCAAGGAAGACGAACTGCGCCAGATCATCGAACTGGTACAGAGCCTCAACCCGCGCCCGGGCTCGCAGATCGAGTCCAGTGAACCCGAATACGTCGTGCCCGACGTCATCGTGCGCAAGGACAGCGAGCGCTGGCTGGTCGAGCTCAACCAGGAGGCAGTGCCGAAGCTGCGCGTCAATCCGCAGTACGCCGGCTTCGTCCGTCGCGCCGACACCAGCGCCGACAATACCTTCATGCGCAACCAGTTGCAGGAGGCGCGCTGGTTCATCAAGAGCCTGCAGAGCCGCAACGAGACGCTGATGAAAGTGGCGACGCAGATCGTCGAGCACCAGCGTGGCTTCCTCGACCATGGCGACGAGGCCATGAAGCCGCTGGTCCTGCATGACATCGCCGAGGCGGTGGGCATGCACGAATCGACCATTTCCCGGGTGACCACGCAGAAATACATGCACACCCCGCGCGGCATCTACGAACTGAAATACTTTTTCTCGAGCCACGTGAGCACCGCCGAAGGCGGCGAATGCTCGTCCACGGCAATCCGCGCGATCATCAAGAAACTGGTGGCTGCGGAAAATCAGAAAAAGCCATTGAGTGACAGCAAGATCGCTGGTTTACTGGAGGCACAAGGCATCCAGGTAGCCCGTCGCACCGTCGCCAAGTATCGCGAGTCGTTGGGGATCGCCCCTTCGAGCGAGCGCAAGCGGCTGATGTAGCCCCCGGATGTGCCACAGCGTTTCAGTGGCAGGTGCAACACCTGCCTCTTTATGCACGGGCAACAAAGGAGAAGCTGTATGCAAGTCAACATCAGTGGACAGCATGTAGAAGTCACCCAACCACTGCGCGATTACGTGCTCGAGAAGCTCGCCCGGGTGGAGGGTCATTTCGACAAGATCACCAACGTGACGGTGATCATGAAAGTCGAGAAGCTTCAGCAGAAGATCGAAGCCACGCTCCAGATTCCCGGCGGTGAGGTGGTTGCAAACGCCGAACACCAAGACATGTATGCAGCGATCGATGCCCTGGCCGACAAGCTCGACCGCCAACTGAAAAAACACAAGGAAAAACAGCAAAGCCTGCTGCAAGGCGCAGCCGCCCGCTGATCCCCCTCATCCATGATCCGACTTGAAACCATCCTGACCCCCGGCCGTTCCCTCGTGAACGTGCCGGGCGGCAGTAAGAAGCGCGCCCTGGAAAAGGTCGCCAACCTGATCGCCGAGCAAGTACCCGAGCTGGAGATGCAAGACGTCTTCGACAGCCTGTGGGCTCGCGAAAAACTGGGCTCCACCGGTTTTGGCAATGGCATCGCCATACCCCATTGCCGCCTGGCAGGTTGCAGCGCGCCTGTCAGCGCCCTGCTGCATCTGGAAGCCCCCATTGATTACGATGCCATCGATGGCGCCCCGGTCGACCTGCTGTTTGTCCTGCTGGTCCCGGAAGCCGCCACCGACGCGCACCTAGAACTGCTGCGCCAGATCGCCAGCATGCTTGATCGCAAGGAGGTCCGCGATAAACTGCGTGCCGCCGATAGCAGCGAGACCCTCTACCAGGTCGTCCTGGACGTACAAAACGAGCACTGAACATGCGCCTGATCATCGTCAGCGGTCGCTCCGGCTCCGGTAAGAGCACCGCCCTCGACGTGCTGGAAGACAACGGCTATTACTGCATCGACAACCTGCCCGCCGGGCTGTTGCCGCAGCTGGCTGAAAACGCCTTGATCAACACAGAGCTGTTGCAACCCAAGGTTGCGGTCTCGATCGATGCACGCAACCTGCCCAGCCATCTGTCACGCTTCCCTCAGTTGCTGGAAGAGGCACGCTCCCGGCATATTCAGTGCGACGTGCTGTATCTGGATGCCGACGAAGACACACTGCTCAAGCGTTTTTCGGAAACCCGCCGCCGCCATCCACTGACCAACGACAGCCGTTCGCTGGCTGAGGCAATCCGGGTGGAGAGCGAGCTGCTTGGGCCGATCGCCGACCTTGCCGACCTGAAGATCGATACCACCAACCTGAACCTGTACCAGTTGCGTGACTCGATCAAGCTGCGCCTGCTCAACCAGCCCGAGCCCGGCACTGCGTTTCTCGTCGAGTCATTCGGTTTCAAGCGTGGCATGCCGGTGGATGCCGACCTGGTGTTCGACGTGCGCTGCCTGCCCAACCCGTACTGGAAGCCGGAACTTCGCGAACATTCCGGCCTCGAACAGCCGGTGATCGACTACCTGGCCGCGCAGCCGGACGTCGAGGAGATGTTCCAGGACATTTCCAGCTACCTGCTCAAATGGCTGCCGCGCTTCGCCGCCAGCAACCGCGCCTATGTCACTATCGCCATCGGCTGTACCGGCGGCCACCACCGCTCGGTGTACATTACCGAACGGCTTGGCCAACTGCTCCAGCAATCCCTGAAAAACGTCCAGGTCCGCCACCGCGACCTCTAGCCACAGGATCCGCCCCACGATGCCCGCCCGCGAAATCACCATCATCAACAAGCTGGGCCTGCATGCGCGGGCGGCCGCCAAGTTCGTCGGCGTGGCCGGGCGCTTCCCCTGCCAGGTACGGGTCGGGCGCGCGCCGGACAAGCTGGTGGACGGCAAGAGCATCATGGCGGTAATGATGCTCGCCGCCGGCAAGGGCACTCAGGTGCACCTGCTCACCGAGGGCGAGCAGGACACCGACGCCATGGAAGCGTTGGTCGCGTTGATCGAGAACTTCTTCGACGAAGGCGAATGAGCCAGGCGAGGACGGCAAACGGATAATTGGAGCGTGGGAGCGGGCTTGCCCCGCGATGCCAGTGTCGCCGGTGCGATGCATCGCGGGGCAAGCCCGCTCTCACGCCAATACTGCGATAACTGCTTCGCCAGCAAGGCTGGCTCCGGCAGTTTCTGAGCTGCGGCGTCAGGACATCGCCGTGTCCATTACCATCATCAGACAGAACCCAACACACAACCCCAGGCTCGCCAGGCGGTGATGCCCGTTGCTGCGTGACTCCGGAATGATCTCCTGGGTCACCACCAGCAGCATCGCCCCCGCCGCGCAGGCCAGGCCCAACGGCAGCAACAGTTCGGCAATGTTGACCAGCCAGGCACAGATCACCGCTGCCAGCGGCTCGACCAGCCCCGATGCCGCACCGATCAGAAACGCCTTGAAGCGCGGCATGCCCGCCCCTGCCAGCACCAGCGCAATCACCAGGCCCTCAGGCACATCCTGCAACGCGATGCCCATGGCCAGGCTATCGGCATCAGGCATCCCGCCACCGGCGGAAACCCCGATCGCCATGCCTTCGGGGATGTTGTGGGCAATGATGGCGATGACGAACAGCCAGATCCGCGCGGCGATAACAGGTTGCCGCTCACTGCCGACCAGGGCCTCCGGTGAAGCGCCGGAGACCTTGAGGTCGACCAGAAACAGGCACAACGCGCCGAACAACAGGCCGCTGCTGATCACACCACCGGCGCCCCATGGGCTGAAGCCGATGGCCTGGGCCGCATCCAGCCCGGGAATGATCAGCGAGAATGCGGTGGCCGCCAACATCACCCCAGCACCAAAACCGAGCAAGGTGTCGGCCACGGCCACTGGCATGTTACGGATTACCAGCACCGGCACCGCGCCCAAGGCCGTCCCCAATGCGCACAGGGCTCCGCCCTCCAGGGCTCGCAACATGCGCGGTTCCAGGTCCAGCCAGGCGATGCCACGCGTCACCAGCAACGCGGTGCCGACCAGCAACAACACGGTCCCAAGCGCCAGACGGAACAGGCGCACACTGCTGACAGACATCACCTGCGAGCGCATACCGGCCACACTCACTTCAGGGCTTCAAGGTAGCGGCGTTCCACTTCGGCCCAGTCGACCACGTTGTAGAAGGCGCCGATGTACTCAGGACGGCGGTTCTGGTACTTCAGGTAATAGGCGTGCTCCCACACATCCAGGCCGAGGATCGGCGTATTGCCGTGCATCAGCGGGCTGTCCTGGTTACCGCTGCTCTCCACAACCAGCGTTTTCTGCGGGGTCACGCAGAGCCAGGCCCAGCCACTGCCGAACCGGCTCAGCGCGGCCTTGGTGAAGGCCTCCTTGAACGCCTCGAAACCACCAAGTTGCTCGTCAATGGCCTGGGCTACCTGACCCTCGGGTTGGCCACCGCCCTTGGGCGACATGACGGTCCAGAACAACGTGTGGTTGGCATGGCCACCGCCCTGGTTGACCACCGCCCCTTGCAGTTTCTCGGGCAGTTGCTTGACTGCGCCCACCAGTCGCTCCACCGGCCATTCGGCCCATTCGGTGCCCTCGATGGCGGCGTTGAGGTTGTTGATGTAGGTCTGATGGTGCTTGCTGTGGTGGATCTCCATGGTTTGGGTATCGATGTGCGGTTCCAGCGCATCGTAGGCGTAGGGCAACGCAGGCAAGGTATGTGGCATGTCAGTGGATTCCGTAGGCAGGTTTGCGTTCCGTGATGTCCGCGTGCGCGACCAGCTCGCTGGCTGCGGGGGCCTGGTGGTTCAGCAGGCGCTCGGTACGCGGGTATTGGCCGTACTCGGCGATGAAGCTCAGCAGTTCGGTGTAGGTGCGCCCGCTGTGGCGCAAGGCCGCGTCGCGCAGGGCCTGGGGCAGGCGTTGTTCCTGGCTGGCCTGGAGCAGCCGCTGGTGCGCCGCGCACAGGTAGTCGGCGCTTTCGTGCGGCTGGTTCAGGCGCAGGTGCAGGTCGGCCAGGTTATGGTGGGCGATAACCAGTGCGGCCACCGCCTCGTCGACGTCATGCCAGCGCTCGAACAGCACCTGGGCCAAGGCCAGTGCTTGCAGGTAGTGCTCCCGGGCGTCGACCAGCTCGCCCTGCTCGAACAGGCGGTTTGCATCTTGGGTGGTGCGTTTCCAATGCTGCATGACGTGCCTCCTGGGCGGCCCGGGTTCAGATGCCGCCAGCGGTAAGTTTTTCCGGGTCCAGCAGCGCTTCGAGCTGGTCACGCGACAGGTCGGTGTGCTCCAGCGCCACATCGATGATGGGACGCCCTTGCTTGTAGGCGGTCTTGGCAATCTCGGCAGCCTTCAGGTAGCCGATGATCGGATTCAGCGCGGTGACCAGGATCGGGTTGCGCGACAGCGCCTCCTTGAGCTTGGCCTCATTGACCTTGAAGCTGGCGATGGCCTTGTCGGCCAGCAAACGGCTGACATTGGCCATCAGCTCGATGCTTTCCAGCAGGTTGCGGGCAATCACCGGCAGCATCACGTTGAGCTCGAAGTTGCCCGACTGGCCGGCCACGGCGATGGTCGTGTCGTTACCGATTACCTGAGCGGCGACCATGGCGGTGGCCTCCGGGATCACCGGGTTGACCTTGCCCGGCATGATCGAAGAGCCTGGTTGCAGACCCTGCAGCTCGATTTCACCAAGGCCGGCGAGCGGGCCGGAGTTCATCCAGCGCAGGTCGTTGGCGATCTTCATCAGCGCCACGGCAGCCGTCTTGAGCTGGCCCGACAGCGCCACGGCGGTGTCCTGGGAGCCGATCAGGGCAAACAGGTTCTCGCCAGGGGTGAACTCGACCTGGGTCAGGCCGCTCAACTGGCGGGCAAAGCCTGCGGCGAACTGCGGGTGGGCATTGATCCCGGTGCCCACGGCCGTGCCGCCCTGGGCCAGTGCCTGCAGGCTCGGCAGCGTGGCTTCGATATGCGCCTGGGCCCCCTTGATCTGGGCGGCCCAACCACCGAGCACCTGGCTCATGCGTACCGGCATCGCGTCCATCAAATGGGTGCGGCCGGTCTTCACGTGCTTGTGCACCTCGACTGCCTTGGCCTCGATTACCTGGGTGAGGTGGCGCAAGGCCGGCAGCAACTGTTCGTGCAGGGCCAGGGCGGCGCTTACGTGAATGGTGGTGGGGATGATGTCGTTGCTGCTCTGGCCACAGTTGACGTGGTCGTTGGCATTGACCGGCTCGCCCAGCACATGGCTGGCCAGGGTCGCGATGACCTCGTTGGCGTTCATGTTCGAGCTGGTGCCGGAGCCGGTCTGGAACACGTCCACCGGGAAGTGCCGGATGAAATCCTCGGCCAGCAACTGTTCCACCGCCTTGACGATGGCCGCGCCCTGCCCTGCGCTCAGCTGTTCCAGCTCGACGTTGGCCTTGGCCGCAGCGGCCTTGGCCAGCAGCAAGGCGCGGATGAACTGGGCCGGCATCGGCTTGCCGCTGACCGGGAAGTTGTCGACCGCGCGCTGGGTCTGGGCACCATACAGGGCCTGGGCCGGCACCTGCAGCTCACCCATGCTGTCGCGCTCGATACGGGTATCACTCATCTTCAAGTCCTTGCATCAGTTCTTCGGGAGAAATCGACGGCAACAGCACGCAATTGGCGAGCTGTATCGCGTATGGCTGCCAACGCTGGTTCTGTTCGAGGCGGTCGAGATTGCGCAGGTCGAGCAGCGGGCGCCAGGCCTGGTCCAGGCACAGGCAGCGCCAGTGCCAGGGCAACATGCGATCGTTGGCGGTATCGAGCAGCAGACGCAAGGCGGTCAAGGCCACGGTCCACGGCGAGGTCTCGGTGCAGCACACCAGATAGCGGCCTTCGGCGAGGTAGTGCTCGATCAGGCGTGGCTCATCGGGTTCCAGCGCGCAGCGGATGCGCCGGCTGAGCCAGCGCCAGTTTTCCAGGTAGGGCAGTTCGTGGAGGACGGTTTTCATGAACATCATCGCCGGGTTACTGGATAATGATATTCATTATTAAGTGATAAATAGAATCAGTTCAAGTCGACTGGCAGACAAAAAGAAACCCGGCACGATGGCCGGGTCCTTTGCAAGACAGGAACGAAAGCGGCAATCAGCTGCCCGCCACCGTCATCCGCTCGATAAGCACCGAGCCACTATGGATATTGCTGCGGGTCTCGATGTCACTGCCAATCGCCACGATCTGCTGGAACATATCCTTCATATTGCCGGCGATCGTCACCTCCTGGACCGGGAACTGGATCTCGCCGTTCTCTACCCAGAAGCCCGCCGCACCCCGCGAATAGTCGCCGGTCACCATGTTCAGCCCATGGCCCATCAGCTCGGTTACCAGCAGGCCACGGCCCATGCGCCGGATCAGTGCGGCCTGGTCCTCGACGCCGTGGGTGACGAACAGATTGTGCACGCCACCTGAGTTGGCGGTGCTTGGCAAACCCAGCTTGCGCCCCGAATAGGTGCCCAGGATGTACGACACCAGCTCGCCTTTGTCGACGAACGGCTTGGCGTAGGTGGCCAGGCCATCGCCATCGAACGCCGCGCTGCCCAACGCACGCGGAATGTGTGGGCGCTCGTCGAGGGTCAGCCAGGTGGGGAACAGGCGCTGGCCCAGGGTCCCCTCGAGGAACGACGACTTGCGGTACAGGTTGCCGCCGGAAATGGCCGACAGGAAGCTGCCGAACAGGCCGCCGGCGAGCTCTGCCGAGAACAGCACCGGCACCTCGCAGGTGGGTACCGGGCGGGCACCCAGGCGGCTTGCCGCGCGCTGTGCGGCACGCAGACCAATGCTACGCGGGTCGGCTAGCAGTTGGCCCTGGCGATTGACGTCGTACCAGTAGTCACGCTGCATCTGCCCATCGGCTTCGGCGATCATCACGCAGCTCAGGCTGTGACGGGTTGAGGCGTAGCCACCGATAAAACCATGGCTGTTACCGTACACCCGCACACCCTGATGGGTATTGAGCGTGGTGCCGTCGGCGTTGCTGATGCGCTTGTCGGCATCGAACGCCGCTGCCTCGCAGGCCAGCGCCATCTCGATGGCTTTCTCCGGCTCGATGTCCCAGTCATGGTAGAGGTCCAGGTCGGGGATCTCACGGGCCATCAACGCGGCATCGGCCAGCCCCGAGCAGGCGTCCTCGGAGGTATGTTTCGCGATTGCCAGCGCGGCGGCGACCGTCTCGCGGATCGCCTCAAGGCCGCTGGCCGAAGTGCTGGCCGACCCCTTGCGCTGGCCCACGTAAAGGGTGATGCCGAACCCCTGGTCGCGATTGAACTCGACCGTCTCGACTTCGCGCTGGCGCACCGTGGTGGACAGGCCTTGCTCCAGCGACACCGCCACTTCGCAGGCGCTGGCGCCCTGGCGGCGCGCCTCGGCGACGATCGCCTCGACCTGCTCCTGCAACGCCGGCAGGTCCTTGGGGCCTACGCTCTGGACTGCACTCATGGTTTTCTCCACTGAAAATTCTGCGTACGGCTTGGGTCATTCTACGACCGGGCCGGACAAGCGGCCCCCGACTGGTTATCATGGCGGCGATTTCCTGCGGACGGCCCCCATGGTTGATTCTTACGACGACGCCTTCGATGGCGAAAAAAGCAAAACCCAGATCAAGCGCGAACTGCATGCGCTGGTCGAACTCGGCGAACGCCTCACCACCCTCAAGGCCGACACCCTGGCCCGCCTGCCGCTGACCGACGAGCTGCGCAAGGCCCTGGACGAAGCCAGCAAGCACACCGCCCACGGCGCCCGCAAACGCCACATGTCGTTCGTCGGCAAGCTGATGCGCGTGCAGGACCTGGACGCCATCCATGCCGTGCTCGAGCAGATCGACAGCTCCAGCCGCCAGTACAACGAGCGCTTCCACGGCCTCGAGCGTTGGCGCGATCGCCTGATCGACGGTAACGACGAAGACCTCGAGCGCTTCGTCAACGAGTTCCCCGACACCGATCGCCAGCACTTGCGCTCGCTGATCCGTCATGCCCAGCATGAAAAGGCGCGGAACAAGCCGCCTGCCGCTGCGCGTAAAGTGTTCAAGTACATCCGCGACCTCGACGAGACCCAACGCGGGTTGCGCTGAGGCCATCGCGGGCAAGTCGCATCGGCGCACCGATGCGACTTGCCCGCGATTGAACATCACCCGCCGGTACCACCGACGGTGATCGCATCCAGCTTCAGGGTCGGCTGGCCAACGCCCACCGGCACCGATTGACCATCCTTGCCGCACGTGCCCACGCCGCTGTCCAGCGCCAGGTCGTTGCCAACCATCGACACACCGCGCATCGCTTCCGGACCATTGCCGATCAAGGTCGCGCCTTTTACTGGCGCGGTGATCTTGCCGTCCTCGATCAGGTAGGCCTCGCTGGTGGAGAACACGAACTTGCCGCTGGTGATGTCCACCTGGCCACCGCCAAGGTTGGCGCAGTAGATGCCCTTCTTCACCGACCGGATGATTTCCTCGGGATCGCTGTCGCCGGCACGCATGTAGGTGTTGGTCATGCGCGGCATCGGCAGGTGAGCGTAGGATTCGCGCCGGCCGTTGCCAGTCACCGCCATGCCCATCAGGCGCGCATTGAGCTTGTCCTGCATGTAGCCCTTGAGGATGCCGTTCTCGATCAGCGTGGTGCACTCGGTCGGCGTGCCTTCGTCATCGACGCTGAGCGAGCCGCGACGGCCTTCGAGGGTGCCGTCGTCGACGATGGTGCACAGGCTCGAAGCCACCTTTTCACCGATGCGCCCGCTGAACGCCGAGCTGCCCTTGCGGTTGAAGTCGCCTTCCAGGCCGTGGCCGACTGCCTCGTGCAGCAGCACCCCGGACCAGCCTGGGCCGAGCACCACTGGCAGCGTGCCGGCCGGAGCGGGAATCGCCTCGAGGTTGACCAGCGCCTGGCGCAGTGCCTCACGGGCGTAACCCATCACCCGCTCTTCACTGAAATAGCGATAGTCGGTGCGCCCGCCGCCGCCCTGCCCACCACGCTCGCGACGTCCGTTGTGCTCGACGATCACACTGACGTTGAAGCGCACCAGCGGACGCACGTCGGCGGCCAGGCTGCCATCGGCAGCGGCCACCAGAATGCGTTCCCACACCCCTGCCATGCTCACGCTGACCTGCTGGATACGCGGGTCGAGTGCACGGGTAGCGGCATCCACGCGCTTGAGCAGCTCGACCTTCTCGGCGCGGGTGAGTACATCCAGGGGATTGTCAGGCGCGTACAAAGCAGTCACGTCCTGACTGCGGAAGGCTTGCACAGTGCCGTTCTGCCCGGCGCGGGAGATCGAACGGGCGGCACGCGCCGCCGAAGTCAGGGCTTCGAGGTTGATCGCATTACTGTAGGCAAAGCCGGTCTTCTCGCCGGATTGGGCACGCACGCCCACGCCCTGGTCGAGGTTGAAGCTGCCCTCTTTGACGATGCCGTCCTCCAGTGCCCAGGTTTCCGAGATCTGGCCCTGGAAATACAGGTCGGCGGCATCGATGCCGGGACCGGCCAACTCGCCCAGCACCGTCTGCAAGCTGTCGAGGGTCAACCCGCCCGGGGCCAGGAGCTGCTCACTGACGGTGGATAACATCTGGCTCATAGTCACTCCGAGGTATGCGCAGGCCGCAAGGCGTCCTGCGAGAAAAAGCGCCGGTGCGTAGTTACCGGCATGCGCGCCCGGATGGACGCCTGTTCTTCGATATCGCGTGTGGCGAGCAACACCGCCTCGCCCCGCGCCTGTTGCGCGACGATCCGCCCCCAGGGGTCGACGATCGCCGCCTGGCCGTGGGTTTCCCGCGGCCCCGGATGCAGGCCGCCCTGGGCGGCCGCCAGTACGTAGCACTGGGTCTCGATGGCCCGTGCGCGAATCAGCACTTCCCAGTGCGCCGCCCCGGTCACCGCGGTGAACGCCGCCGGTGCGCTTATCAGTTCGGCCCCAGCGGCGCGCAACGCGCTGTACAGCTCGGGGAAGCGCAGGTCATAGCACACCGACAGGCCCAGGCGGCCCACCGGTGTGTCGGCCACCACCACCCGGCTGCCGTGGGCATAATCGTCCGACTCGCGGTAGCGGCCACGGTTGTCGGCCACGTCCACATCGAACAGGTGCAGCTTGTCGTAGCGAGCGGCGATCTCGCCGTGCTCGTCGACCAGTAACGAGCAGGCATGGGCCTTGGCCTCCGGCTGGCCGACCGGCGGCAGCGGCAGGGTACCTGCGACGATCCATAACCTGAGGTCGCGAGCGGTGCGTTTCAACCATGGCAGGATCGGCCCCTCGCCCAGCGCCTCGGCCCTGCCGATGGCGGCGGCGTCGCGCCGGCCCATGGCCGCGAAGTTTTCCGGCAACACCGCCAGGCGCGCGCCTCCGGCTGCGGCCTGCTCGAGCAGCGCCGTGGCACGTTGCAGGTTGGCCAGCACATCGTCCTGGCTGACCATCTGGATCACTGCTGACGTCATGACCACCCCTGGGGTTACTTGTCGAAAGGTTTCACAAAGGTGATTTTAGGCTCTTTGACCGGACCCTCGACGCGATAATGCACGCTGGCGAAGCGCGCCACCCGGTCACCGATCAGGCGATCGACGAGGAACAGCGCGCCACCGACCGCCGGCGCGCCAACAATCAAGGCGGCCAATGGCAGGTTGTTGGTGACCGGCAACGTCACCAGCAGCTTGGCGTCGACCCGGTCACGGACGAAGTCCATGGTGCCGTCGAGTTCGAAATTGCTCGACGGGCCGGTGACGGTGATCGGCTCCCGCGTCACGTAGACCCCTTCGCTGGCCACCAGCAGGCCTTTGACCCGATCGTAGGCCAGGCCCTTGCTGAACAGATCGGAGAAGTCCAGGCGCAGGCGTCGGCCAATGGAGTTGAAGTTCAGCAGCCCGAATACCCGCAACGCCTGGGCGCTGCCCTCGACCTCGACGAACTGACCGCTGCGCAGCGCCGCGTCGAGGCTGCCGGAGTACCGGTTGAGGCTGACCCAAGCCGGCGAGCCCGGCCAGCGGCCATCCACGTCCATGCGGAAGTCGCGGCTGGTGACGGTGGGGGCAAAACCCCAGGCCTTGAGCACATTCCCCAGGTCCTTGCCGTCCACGCGGCCTTTGTACCAGCTGGACGTGCTGCCGGGCTCGCCTTCCCAGCCACCGCTGCCGTCGATGTGCAGCCCCTTGAGGTCCAGGTCGATGTCGCTCATGGCCATGCCCCGGGGGGTCTGGCGCAGCTTCAGGGTGGCGCTGCCAAACAGGTCGTCACCGCGGTACAGCTTGTCGATGGTCAGGTCCAGCGGCGGCGCCTTGCGCGGGTCGAACCCGGCCAATGGGTCGGGCGCATTCTCGGCCTGGGCCTCGTTCGGGTCGGCGGGTGGCAGGCGCAGGCTCTGCAGGCGGACAGTCATGGGCGCGGCCTTGGCATCGGGAATGCGCGCATTGCCGATGACTTCCTGGCTGTCCAGGCGCAGGTCCCAGGCCGGGCCACCACGCATCAGGCGGATCACCGCCTGGTTGAGGTCCATGCCGAACGCCTTGAGCTGGCCGATGCTGAGGTCAACGCTCTGCAGGTTCTGCCGGGCACTGCCGCCCGGATCCTTGCCGGCAAAGCGCTCCATCTGTTGCTGCCAAGGGGCCAGGTCCAGCGTCTCCAGCCGGCCACGCACCCGCAGGCCCTGGCCAGACGGCAAGCTGGCCTCGCCCGTGCCCAGCAACAGCTCGCCACGCCCTTGGGCCAGCTTGTCGGCAGGTGCGGCATAAGCGAAGCGGGCCAGGTCCGCGTAGCTGCCATCGATGCGCCGTTCCGGGCCCTGCAGGGTCAGGCTGAAACGGCTGTCGCGGGTTTCTGCGGCGGCCTTGCCAAAAGGCGCCGGCAGATCGATGGCCAGGCCCTTGAGCGACGAATTGACGGTCAAGCGGTTGTCACGACTGCCCAGTGTTACTTGCACCTGATAGGGCAGCTCACCCGACGCTGGCAGCGGCTGCGCGAACTGCAACCAGTCGGTCAGGGCCTTGAGGCCCACCTGGCCATTGGCATTGATCCGGGTCTGGAGCTGCCCACCCTGTCCTTCTGCGGTGATTTGCGCGCTGACCGCCTTGCCAAAGGCGTGCAGGCTGATGTCCTTGCCGCTCAGGCCCTTGTCGAGGTCAAAGGTGAAGTCGCCCTTCAGCTGGCTCAATTCCAGGGCCGGGGGCGCCACTTTCAAAGTAGCGTCGGCTGTCGCGAAGTTCACCAGCACCTTGGGCCGCTGCCCATGGGCCAGGGGTACGTCGAGCTTGATCTTGCCATTGAGCGGCCCCTCGCCTTCCCAACCGGCGAACATCTCCCCAGTGCCGATTGGCGCTTCCTTGAGGATCTTCAAGCCATCGCCGAGGCTGCCGTCGAAATTACCGTCGAGGATCAGGTGGCTGTGCTGGTCGCCTTCGGCATGGGGAATATCGACGCTGACATCACTGACCTTGGTGTCCAGCAGCAGCCCATGATGGGCCTGGATGCGCACACCGGTGTCTTCGATATACACATTGCCGTCGACCTGCTGCACCTGTGGCCAGCCTGGCTGGAAGTCCAGCGCGGCGTCATGCACCTTGAAGAACAGGCTGATATCGCGGGCATGGGGCGGCGCATTGTGATGCAGCGACCCCTGGTACTGGAAATAGCCCTCGTCGACATTGCCCTTGACGATGGCGCTGCGCAGCCATTCGTCCAGGGCGGGGCTGAGCACCTCGGGCAGGTACTTGGCAGTGTAGCGCCCGTCGCCTTCGGTAAGACCGACGCGCAGGTCCATGTAGTCTTCGTGGCCCGGCTGCAGGTGGATGCGAATAAGGAAGTCCGCCGCGATCTTGCCCTCGTCGCCCACTACCTTGATGTAGGGGGCAACCAGGGTGAAAGCCTCCTTGTCCAGGGTCCAGGTCAAGCGCGCATTGGCTTTCGGGTAATGCCAGGGTTTGCCGAAGATTGGGTACAGGTGCAGCATGAACGCCTGGGTATCCAGGCGCAGCTCGCCATGCCCAAGGTCACCGCTGATCGCCCCGGAGACATTGCCCGCCGCCGGCGCGCCGTGATAGGCATCGAAACCGACCTTCTCCAGATTGGCGGCAAACTGCAGCCGTTGGTCGCCCTCGGCCTTGGGTCGGATGTCCAGGCGCACGTTGCGCAGGGCGCCGCTGACCTTGAGCGCATCGACCACGGTCATCAGCTTGTCCGGCAATGGCGCCAGGGCGTCGATCAAGGGCGTCAGCGGGGTCAGGTCGAGGCGGTCCGCCTGCACCTGCCAGCTTTCCTCGGCCGGGTTCTGGCCCGGACGCTGTGCCAGTTGCAGGTGCGACTCCCAACGGTTCTTGCCAAGGCTCATGGCCAGCGAGTCGACGACGACGTCGAAGCCCTGGTCCCGACGCTGGAACCAGGCCGACAGGGCCAGATTGTCCACGGTGATGGCCTTGCGCCCGGTGTAGGCGCCCTTGAGCTGCGGGGCATTGAGGCGAACCATCGCCTGCTGCAACTGCCCTTGCCGCCAGTCGATCCACAGCTCACCACCGGCGCGCAGCGCGCCGGCCTGCCATTGGCCCAGCAACTGCGGCGGCAGCCAGCGTGCCCAGTCGCTTTGCGGCAGGCTCAGGTAAGCCTGCACGCGCCCGTCGCGCCAGGCCTTGGCCGTGGCGCGGCTGTTCAGGCTCAAGGCCAGCGGCTGGCCGTCGGGCAGCGTGGCGCGCAGGTCGACGCTCTGGCGCGAAGCGCCTGCCTGCACGCCGAGGCTGACGTAGGTGAGGGTCAGGGGGTCTCGTTGCCAGGGCTGCAAGGTGACCTGGCTGTCGAAGACATCGATTCGGCCAAGCTGGCGTAGACGCTTGAGCGCATCGGCCGGATCGAGCGGCGCATCATCCTTGTGCGGCAGACCTTCCAGGGTCCAGTCGCCCTGCTCGTTCTCGCGCAGGATCAGTTGCAGCCCACTGAGCTGGATACGCGCCAGGCGCACTTCACGCGCCTTGAGACTGGCCCACAGGTCAGGCACCAGCTTGACGTCGTCCAGGCGCAGCGCCGCAGCGCCTTCGCCCAGTTGCAGGTCACGTACACGCAGTACAGGCGCCAAGCCACTCCAGCGCCCTTCGAGCGCACCGACGTGCACGGGCATGCCCAAGGCCTGTTCGGCCTTGAGTTCGGCGTCTGCACGGTATTCGGCGACCAGGGGAACCAGTTGCCGACCGAGGCTGACATACAGCGCCACCAGCACCGCCAGCAGGGCGCAGATAACCAGCCCCCAGCGGGTCAAGGCGCTCAGAACGCGGGTCAGACGTTCCATGGCCGAGGCCCTCCAAGTCGTCCCTTAACTATGGCCGGTGTAAAGCGCTTTGCCAGCCCGTCCATGGGGCAACCGCTGTTAGAAGGGGTCAGAGCAGCACCACATCGTATTGTTCCTGGGAATACATGGACTCCACCTGGAAACGGATGGTTCGCCCGATGAACGCTTCAAGTTCGGCAACGTTACCCGATTCTTCATCGAGCAACCGATCCACCACCTTCTGGTTGGCCAGCACACGATAGCCCTCGGCCTGGTAGGCACGGGCTTCACGAAGGATCTCGCGGAAAATTTCGTAACAGATCGTCTCCGGGGTCTTCAGCTTGCCACGCCCCTGGCACGCCGCACAGGGCTCGCACAACACCTGCTCGAGGCTTTCGCGGGTGCGCTTGCGGGTCATCTGCACCAGGCCCAGCTCGGTGATGCCGATGATGTTGGTCTTGGCGTGATCACGCTCGAGCTGCTTCTCCAGGGTACGCAGGACCTGGCGCTGGTGCTCCTCGTCCTCCATGTCGATGAAGTCGATGATGATGATCCCGCCGATGTTGCGCAGGCGCAGTTGCCGGGCAATCGCGGTGGCCGCCTCGAGGTTGGTCTTGAAGATGGTCTCTTCAAGGTTGCGATGGCCGACGAACGCACCGGTGTTGACGTCGATGGTGGTCATCGCCTCGGCCGGGTCGACCACCAGGTAGCCGCCGGACTTGAGCGGCACCTTGCGTTCCAGGGCCCGCTGGATTTCGTCCTCCACCCCATACAGGTCGAAGATCGGCCGCTCGCCGGGATAGTGCTCCAGGCGATCGGCGATCTCCGGCATCAATTCGGCCACGAACTGGGTGGTCTTCTGGAAGGTCTCCCGCGAGTCGATGCGGATCTTTTCGATCTTGGGGTTGACCAGATCGCGCAGGGTCCGCAGCGCCAGGCCAAGGTCTTCGTAGATGACCACGGGCGCTCCGCAGGTCTTGATCTGCGAGCCGATCTGCTCCCACAGGCGGCGCAGGTAGCGGATGTCCTGGAGGATATCTTCCGCGCGGGCACCCTCTGCGGCGGTGCGCAGGATGAAGCCCCCGGCATCCTTCATGTCTTCCTGGGCCATGCAGTCGGTGACCACCTGTTTGAGGCGATCGCGCTCGGCTTCTTCCTCGATCTTGAGCGAGATGCCGACATGACTGCTGCGCGGCATGTACACCAGGTAGCGCGACGGAATCGACAGCTGGGTGGTCAAGCGTGCGCCTTTGCTACCGATGGGATCCTTGGTGACTTGCACCACCAGCGCCTGGCCTTCGTGGACCAGTGCGGTGATGGTCTCCACGGCCGAGCCTTCGCGCTGGGAAATTTCCGAGGCATGGATGAACGCCGCCCGCTCCAGGCCGATATCGACGAAAGCCGCCTGCATGCCCGGCAATACCCGCACTACCTTGCCTTTGTAGATGTTGCCGACGATGCCACGGCGCTGGGTGCGCTCTACATGCACCTCCTGCAGGACTCCGTTCTCCACCACCGCCACGCGTGATTCCATCGGGGTGATGTTGATCAGGATCTCTTCACTCATGGCGCGCTCTCGTCAGTGGTCTGGGGTAATGATGGATTGCTGCGGCGTGGCTGGCTAGCGCTGTGCGGAATCCTCTTGCAGTTGCCAACATGGCACGCCGAATTGCTCGAGCAGTTCGGCGGTTTCGCTCAGGGGCAGCCCGACCACGGCCGAGTAGCTGCCCTCGATGCCGCTGACAAACACAGCGCCCAGGCCCTGGATGGCATAGCCGCCGGCCTTGTCGACAGGTTCACCGCTGTCCCAGTAGCGCAGCGCCTCCTCGAAGGAGATGGTACGAAAACGCACGGTGGTGCTGACGCAGCGGCTGATACTGCGCTGGCCATCGGTCAGCGCCACGGCGGTGAGCACCTGGTGTTCGCGCTTGGACAGGTCGCCGAGCATGGCCAAGGCCTGCTCGCGATTCTCCGGCTTGCCAAGGATCTGGCCATCGAGCACCACGGTGGTGTCGGCGCCCAGCACCACCCCTACCCCATCCGTGTAGGCGAAGCCCGCAACGGCCTTGGCCTGGGCCAGGCGCTCGACGTAGGCCGTCGGTGCTTCGCCCGGCAACGGGGTTTCATCGATGGGTGCGCTGACGACTGTGAACGGCACACCTATCTGGTTCAGCAGTTCACGGCGGCGTGGCGAGCCGGAGGCCAAGTACAGCTGGGTCATGTGGACATCTCCCTGTCAGTGGCGGCGCGTCAGTGAATATGCAAGCGACGGCGCAGGCCGCGCAGGGCAAAGCTGACCCACGGCCAGAGCAAGGCGCTGATCACCGCGGACCAGACCAGGGCCAGGGTTGGCAGGCGATTGCCGGTCAACGCGCTGAGCCACAGCTGGATCAGTTGGGCGATACCGAAGATCACCAGGATCACCAGGCTCTGCTGCCACATGGGGAACATGCGCAGGCGCTGTTGCAACGAAAGCACCAGGAAAGTGATCAGGGTAAGGATCAGGGCGTTCTGGCCGAGCAGGGTGCCGTACAGCACGTCCTCGGCCAAACCAAGCAGGAACGCGGTGGTCATGCCGACCTTGCCCGGCACCGCAAGGGTCCAGAAGGCCAGCAGCAGGGCCAGCCACATGGGCCGGAACACTTCCATGAACTGCGGCATGGGCGAGACGCTGAGCAACAGGCCGATGGCGAAGCTCAGCCAGATGGCCCAGCCGTTTCTGCTACGGGTGCTGGCCATTATTGTCTCCGGGGTTGGGTGTTCGCAGGCGCCGGGGGCACCGCTGCCGGGCTTGCCGCAGGCGTCGCAGTCGCTGGGGCTGCGCCGGGCACAGGCTGAACCGCGCTACCCGCCGCAGATGCAGCCGGCGTGGCCGGTGCCTGGCCGTGGCCAGCGCCTTGACGGTCGGCCTCTTCCTGGGCGATCGCCGCCTCGGTGGCGCGTTCCTCGGGCGTGCGCCGGTCACTGAACACCAGCAGCATGTAGCGGCTGCGGTTGAGCGCGGCAGTTGGGATGGCACGGACGATGGCGAACGGCTGGCCGGAGTCATGGATCACTTCGTTGACCGTGGCTACCGGGTAGCCCGCCGGGAAACGCTGGCCCATGCCCGAACTGACCAGCAGGTCGCCTTCCTTGATGTCGGCGGTGTCGGCCACGTGGCGCAGCTCCAGGCGCTCCGGGTTGCCCGTGCCGCTGGCAATGGCGCGCAGACCGTTGCGGTTGACCTGCACCGGAATGCTGTGGGTGGTGTCGGTGAGCAGCAGTACCCGCGCGGTGTAAGGCATCAGCTCGACCACCTGGCCCATCAGGCCGCGGGCATCGAGCACGGGCTGGCCGAGAAACACGCCATCGCGCTCGCCCTTGTTGATCAGGATACGGTGCGTGAACGGATTGGGGTCGACCCCGATCAGCTCGGCGACCTCGACCTTCTCATTGACCAGCGCCGAGGAATTTAGCAACTCGCGCAGGCGCACGTTCTGCTCGGTCAGGGCGGCCAGCTTCTGCAGGCGCCCCTGCAGCAGCAGGGCCTCGGTCTTGAGTTTCTCGTTCTCGGCGATCAGCTCGGTGCGGCTGCCGAACTGGCCTGCCACGCCCTGCCACGTGCGCTGCGGCAGGTCGGTGATCCAGTAGGATTCCATCAGCACCAAGCCCATCTGGCTGCGCACCGGCTTGAGCAGGTCGAAACGCGAGTCGACCACCATCAGCGCGACCGACAGCACGACCAGCACGAGCAGGCGAACGCCCAGCGAGGGGCCCTTGGAGAAAAGCGGTTTAATGGGCCGTTCCTCGTGGACGACTCAGGAGGTCATTGGACATGGGGCAATGCACCGGCCTGCTTGCGGGTTGACGGAAAAGGCGCCCGGGCGGGCGCCAGCACAGCGCTTACAGGTAGCACTGTGCGTGTCACCTGTAAACCTGGGCATACACTACTGCACCAGCGATCACTCGCTGGAGAGCAGGTCCATGGCGTGCTTGTCCATCATCTCCAGGGCACGGCCACCGCCGCGGGCGACGCAGGTCAGCGGGTCTTCGGCGACGATCACCGGCAGGCCGGTTTCCTGGGCCAGCAGCTTGTCCAGGTCGCGCAGCAGCGCGCCACCACCGGTCAGCACCAGGCCGCGCTCGGCGATGTCCGAGGCCAGCTCCGGCGGCGACTGCTCCAGGGCGCTCTTGACCGCCTGGACGATGGTTGCCAGCGATTCCTGCAGCGCCTCGAGCACTTCGTTGGAATTCAGGGTGAAGGCACGCGGCACGCCCTCGGCCAGGTTGCGGCCACGGACGTCGACTTCGCGTACTTCGCCGCCCGGGTAGGCGGTACCGATTTCCTGCTTGATGCGCTCGGCGGTGGATTCGCCGATCAGGCTGCCGTAGTTGCGGCGCACGTAGGTGACGATGGCTTCGTCGAAGCGGTCGCCGCCGACGCGCACGGATTCGGCGTAGACCACGCCGTTGAGCGAGATCAGGGCGATCTCGGTGGTACCGCCACCGATATCGACGACCATCGAGCCGCGGGCCTCTTCGACCGGCAGGCCGGCACCGATGGCGGCGGCCATGGGCTCTTCGATCAGGAATACTTCACGGGCACCGGCACCGAGGGCCGATTCACGGATGGCGCGGCGCTCGACCTGGGTCGACTTGCACGGCACGCAGATCAGCACGCGTGGGCTGGGCTGCAGGAAGCTGTTCTCATGCACCTTGTTGATGAAGTACTGCAGCATTTTTTCGCAAACGCTGAAGTCGGCGATCACGCCGTCCTTCATCGGACGAATGGCAGCAATGTTGCCGGGGGTGCGGCCCAGCATGCGCTTGGCTTCGGTACCGACTGCGACGACGCTTTTCTGGTTGCCGTGGGTACGGATGGCAACAACCGAGGGCTCATTCAGGACGATACCGCGCTCACGCACGTAGATAAGGGTGTTGGCAGTACCCAGGTCGATGGACAGATCGCTGGAAAACATGCCACGCAGTTTCTTGAACATGGGAAAGTGACCCTGGGGAAAGCGTGGGTAAAAAAGTGCGGCAAACTCTAACAATGGCAGGGATTTTGGGCAAGGAGCCAATATGTTAAATTGGTTGTTTTTCCGAGCATGCCTGCCGATGTTCGCGGCCCTTTGACCGCCAGAATGCCGGCATGTTCCTCATCTGCGGACCCATTCCGTTTTTCGTTTCCCTGGAGATCCCCATGGCGCTTCAACGCTCCGACGTGGAAAAGATCGCCCATCTGGCCCGCCTGGGCCTGAATGAAGGCGAATTGCCACGCTTCACCGATGCCTTGAACAGTATTCTCGGGCTGGTCGACCAGATGCAAGCCGTCGACACCTCTGGCATCGAGCCCCTCGCCCACCCGCTGGAAGCCACCCAGCGCCTGCGCCCCGACCAGGTCACCGAAAGCAACCAGCGCGACCGCTACCAGGCCGTCGCCCCGTCGACCGAGAACGGTCTGTACCTGGTTCCGAAAGTCATCGATTAAGGGATAGCGCCTGCCATGCATCAACTCACTCTGGCCGAAATCGCCCGCGGCCTCGCCGACAAGTCGTTCTCCTCGGAAGAACTGACCGGCGCCCTGCTGTCGCGCATCAAGCAGCTCGACCCGCAGCTCAACAGCTTCATCACCGTCACCGAAGCACAGGCCCTGGAGCAGGCGCGCGCCGCCGACGCCCGCCGTGCCTCTGGTGAGACCGGCGCGCTGCTGGGTGCGCCGATCGCCCACAAGGACCTGTTCTGCACCAACGGCGTGCGCACCAGCTGCGGCTCGAAGATGCTCGACAACTTCACCGCGCCATACGACGCCACCGTGGTCGCCAAGCTGGCCGAAGCCGGCATGGTCACCCTGGGCAAGACCAACATGGACGAATTCGCCATGGGCTCGGCAAACGAGTCCAGCCACTACGGCGCGGTGAAGAACCCATGGAACCTCGAGCACGTGCCCGGTGGTTCGTCCGGCGGCTCGGCCGCCGCCGTGGCCGCGCGCCTGCTGCCGGCCACCACCGGCACCGACACCGGCGGCTCTATCCGCCAGCCGGCCGCGCTGACCAACCTCACCGGGCTCAAGCCGACCTATGGCCGCGTATCGCGCTGGGGCATGATCGCCTACGCCTCGAGTCTCGACCAGGGCGGCCCGCTGGCCCGCACCGCCGAAGACTGCGCCCTGCTGCTGCAAGGCATGGCCGGTTTCGACGCCAAGGACTCGACCTCGGTCGACGAGCCGGTGCCGGACTTCAGCGCCAACCTGAACGCCTCGCTGCAGGGCCTGCGCATCGGCCTGCCCAAGGAATACTTCGGCGCCGGCCTCGACCCGCGCATCGCCGACCTGGTCCAGGCCAGCGTCAAGGAGCTGGAGAAGCTCGGCGCGGTGGTCAAGGAAATCAGCCTGCCGAACATGCAGCACGCCATCCCGGCGTACTACGTGATCGCCCCGGCGGAGGCCTCATCCAACCTGTCGCGCTTCGATGGCGTGCGCTTCGGTTATCGCTGTGAAGATCCGAAAGACCTGACCGACCTGTACAAGCGCTCCCGTGGCGAAGGCTTCGGCGCGGAAGTGCAGCGGCGCATCATGGTCGGCACCTACGCCCTGTCGGCAGGCTACTACGATGCCTACTACGTCAAGGCGCAGCAGATCCGCCGCCTGATCAAGAACGACTTCATGGCCGCGTTCGCCGACGTCGACGTGATTCTTGGCCCGACCACGCCGAACCCGGCCTGGAAACTTGGCGCCAAGAGCAGCGATCCGGTCGCTGCCTACCTGGAAGACGTCTACACCATCACCGCCAACCTTGCCGGCCTGCCGGGCCTGTCGATGCCGGCCGGCTTCGTCGATGGCCTGCCGGTGGGCGTGCAACTGCTGGCCCCGTATTTCCAGGAAGGCCGCCTGCTCAACATCGCGCACCGTTACCAGCAAGTCACCGACTGGCACACCCGCGCCCCCAACGGCTTCTGAGGAGTTCACACATGCAATGGGAAGTTGTGATCGGGCTGGAGATTCATACCCAGCTCGCCACCCAGTCGAAGATCTTCTCCGGCAGCGCCACCACCTTCGGCTCCGAGCCGAACACCCAGGCCAGCCTGGTCGACCTGGGCATGCCCGGCGTGCTGCCGGTGCTCAACCAGGAGGCCGTGCGCATGGCGTGCATGTTCGGCCTGGCGATCGATGCCGAGATCGGGCCGCGCAACGTCTTCGCGCGCAAGAACTACTTCTACCCCGACCTGCCCAAGGGCTACCAGATCAGCCAGATGGACCTGCCGATCGTCGGCAAGGGCCACCTGGACATCGCCCTGGAAGACGGCACCATCAAGCGCATCGGCGTGACCCGCGCGCACCTTGAAGAAGATGCCGGCAAGAGCCTGCATGAAGACTTCAACGGCGCCACCGGCATCGACCTGAACCGCGCCGGCACCCCGCTGCTGGAGATCGTCTCCGAGCCGGACATGCGCAGCGCCAAGGAAGCCGTGGCCTACGTCAAGGCAATTCACGCCCTGGTACGCTACCTGGGTATCTGCGACGGCAACATGGCCGAAGGTTCGCTGCGCTGCGACTGCAACGTGTCGATCCGCCCGAAAGGCCAGACCGAGTTCGGCACCCGCTGCGAAATCAAGAACGTCAACTCGTTCCGCTTCATCGAACGTGCGATCAACAGCGAGATCCAGCGCCAGATCGACCTGATCGAGGACGGCGGCAAGGTGGTACAGGAAACCCGCCTGTACGACCCGAACAAGGACGAGACCCGCTCCATGCGCAGCAAGGAGGAAGCCAACGACTACCGTTACTTCCCCGACCCGGACCTGCTGCCGGTGGTCATCGAGCCCGGCTTCCTCGACACCGTGCGCGCCGCCCTGCCGGAGCTGCCACCACAGAAGGTCGAGCGCTTCCAGAGCCAGTACGGCCTGTCGGCCTATGACGCCAACGTGCTGGCCTCCAGCCGCGAGCAGGCCGACTACTTCGAACAGGTGGTGAAGATCGGCGGCGACGCCAAGCTGGCGGCCAACTGGGTGATGGTGGAACTGGGCAGCCTGCTGAACAAGCTCGGCGTCGAGATCGACCAGTCGCCGGTCAGTGCCGAACACCTCGGCGGCATGCTGCTGCGCATCCGTGACAACACCATCAGCGGCAAGATCGCCAAGACCGTGTTCGAGGCCATGGCCGCCGGCGAAGGTGATGCCGACAGCATCATCTCCAGCCGCGGCCTCAAGCAGGTCACCGATACCGGCGCGATCGACAAGATGCTCGACGAGATGCTCGCCGCCAATGCCGAACAGGTCGAACAATACCGCGCCGCCGATGAAGCCAAGCGCGGCAAGATGTTCGGCTTCTTCGTCGGCCAGGCGATGAAGGCGTCGAAAGGCAAGGCCAACCCGGGGCAAGTGAACCAATTGCTCAAGGCCAAGCTCGAAGGGTGATCCTGATCGCGGGGCAAGCCCGCTCCCAGATCGTGGGAGCGGGCTTGCCCCGCGATGATTCGAAGTGACAGCGGAGCTTCCGAATTGCTCAAGCGTTCCCTCACCACCCTCGCCCTCTTTACCCTCCTGGCCGGCTGCGCCAGCCATGACATCGACCCTCGCGGCTACGACCAGAGCGGCACCGCCTCCTATTACGGCTCACGCCACCATGGCAAACGCACTGCCAGCGGCGAGCCCTTCAACCAGCATGGCCTCACCGCCGCCCACCGCAGCCTGCCCTTTGGCAGCCGTGTGCTGGTCACCAACCTGGCCAACCAGCGCAGCGTGGTGGTACGCATCAACGACCGTGGCCCGCACACCCGCGGCCGGCTGATCGACCTGTCACGCGCCGCCGCAGAAAAAATCGGCATGCTCCGTAGCGGAACCGCGCGAGTCCGGGTACAAGGTCTGAGCGATTGACCTGACTGGAGCCCTCGCCATTTTCGACCTGGCCACCCTCCCCGCCTTCAGCCTGCTGCAACTGGGCCTGGGCTTGCTGCTGATGATCTTCGGTGCCGAGCTGCTGGTACGCGCCGCCCTGCGCCTGGCCGGCCGCCTGCACGTGCGCCCGCTGATCATCGGCCTGAGCCTGGTCGCCTTCGGCAGCACCGCGCCACAGCTGACCGTGAGCCTGCAAGCCGCCTACCAGGGCGCGCCGGATGTCGCGGTGGGCAGCGTCGTGGGCAGCAACATCTTCAACGTGCTGGTGATCCTGGGCCTTGCCGCACTGATCATTCCGCTGCGTGTGTCACGCCAGCTGGTGCGCCTGGATATCCCGCTGATGATCCTCGCCAGCGCCCTGGTCTACCTGCTCGCGCTCAACGGCGAACTGGGGCGGCTGGAAGGCGGCCTGCTGCTGCTCGGCCTGGCCGGTTACCTGGCCATGCTCTGGCATCAGTCGCGGCACTATGCCCGCACGTACCCGGCGCCACGCACCGAGCACGCCAGCCCGCTGCGCTTCTGGAGCGGGGCGCTGCTGCAGATCCTCATGGGCCTGGGGCTGCTGAGCCTGGCGGGCCACCTGGTACTGGAGGCAGCCGTCGAGGTAGCGACCGACCTGGGCCTGTCCGAACGCATCATCGGCCTGACCGTGGTCGCGGTGTGCACCTCGCTGCCGGAACTGGCTGCCGCGCTGATCGCGGCCCTGCGCGGCGAACGGGAAATCGCCGTGGGTACGGTGATCGGCAGCAACCTGTTCAACCTGCTGGCGGTGCTGGGGCTGACGGCAGTGACCACCCCCGCCCCCTTGTCGATTTCACCCAATGCACTGGACTTCGACCTGCCGGTGATGCTCGGCGTCGCCGCGCTGTGCCTGCCGGTGTTCTATTCCGGCTACCGGGTTACCCGCGCCGAAGGCTTGGTGTTCCTGTGTCTTTACCTGGCCTACGGCCTGCACGTGGTGACCTTCACCACCGGCCTGCCTTTGGCCGGACGCCTCGAACAGCTGATGCTGTTCTATGTAATGCCACTGCTCGGGGTCGTACTGCTGTACACCACGGTCCGCGCCTGGCGCCGACAACACTAAGGAAAACAACATGGCTGACAAGAAAAAGACCGGTGAAAGCATCCGTCGCCAGGTAATGGGCGATGCCTTCGTCGATCGCGCCCTGGGCAACGCAACGGCGTTCACCCAACCGCTGCAGGACTTCGTCAACGAACATGCATGGGGCAGCGTCTGGGCCCGCGACGGGTTGCCGCTGAAGACCCGCAGCCTGATCACATTGGCCACCCTGACCGCGCTCAAGTGCCCGCAGGAACTCAAGGGCCACGTGCGTGGGGCGTTGAACAATGGCTGCACGGTCGAGGAGATTCGCGAGGCACTGCTGCATTGCGCGGTGTATGCCGGGGTGCCGGCGGCGATCGATGCGTTTCGCGCGGCGCAGGAAGTGATCGACAGCTATCAGGCGAGCACCGCGAATTAAACGGCAAAACGCCAGAGGCTCATGGAGATCCCCTGGCGTACGTCAAGACCACCTGCCTCAACCCACCGGCCGCAGGCCCTGGCTCATCCCGAACAGAAACAGTAAAAGATCATGATCCGGCTGAGCCTGCGCCTGGTCAGCCTTCACCACACGAGGCAATGGGCACTGCCCACCCTCCCCGGCCTTGCTGAACACCGTGGGCCGCGGCTGCTCCCAGGCCGCCGCCGCAGCGGTGGTCACCGCCAACGCCGCAACCAGGAACAAAGCTCGAGCTATTTCTAGTTTCATTGCTCTAAACCTTTGACAGCGCTGCCAAACGCCATTTGGTAAAAGTAGAGCAAGGTCTGCCACTCCGCCTCATTGAACGACGAGTGGCGGCGCAATTGACGCAGGTCGTTGTACGCCGCTCGCTGGCAGCTGATCCGTCGCCGACATTTCTCCAGATCCAGCAACGCGACCTCCACCCGCGCCTGCTCCCCCTCGCCAAGTACCTTGACGAACACATGCTTGCCGTACAGGCAGCCATGCTGCCAATGCCCCAGGTGCATGCGCGCCAGGTTGTCGGCCAGATCCTTGAGCATGCGCTCGTGCACCGCCTGCGGATAATGCTCGCGAGCTCCCGAGGCATGCCAGGCATCGAGATCGACAAAGCCATCGAGTGCCTCGCTGACCAGCAACGCACGCCACTGGTGATCGGCGTCACGCTCGGCACCGGCATAGACGATACGCGGCACCCGCACGCCCAACTGCTCGAAACTGTGCAATGCGTCGAGTTCGCGCAACACTGTGGGGCGCCCGAAAGGATGCAGGAGGCTGCGGTAGATATGCCCGACCTGGCGTTTGGCATACAGCATATGGCCATGGTCATCGCTCAGCCGCTGCACACCGCTTTCGCCACCACGCCGCTGGTTGGGTTCCTCGACCCATTCCCCTTGCTGCTGCCAGTAATAATCGAACTGCCTGGAATGATGCTGGGCTACCGCCATGACTCTTTACCCCTTGCGCAATACGTACACTCGCCACATGGCATAGAACGGCAGAAAGTCGAGACGTTCCTGAATTCTGAAGCCTGCTGAGGAAAACTCTTCTTCCACTGTAGCCGCAGGTAACACAAATCGGTTCTGGTAGCTGTCCTGCGTGGCCTTGGCACTGCGCCGCGCTTCGAGCTTGCGCCGGCGCCAGGCCTTGAAATTGCCATCCACCCACAGCGACAGGATCACGCTGTCTCGGCTAACCCTTTGAAATTCCGAGAGAATTGTCTTTCGATGCGCCGAGTCGCCAATGTGATGGAACAAGCGCATGCAGAAAATGCTGTCCACCGAGTTGTCCGGCAGGTCAATGGCAAAGGCGGAAGTCTGCAAGGGCCGTACCCGTGCGACGACTTCTGGCGGTTGTGCCGCACAGGCTGTCTCTATCATCGCGGCGGAGTTGTCTGCACCGATGATCACCCGGTTGGCCTTTTCCGCCAGCAGCGGCCAGAAACGCCCGGCGCCACAAGGCAGGTCGAGCACCAGCCCGGGCTCGCCGGCCAACGCCAGGGCGCGCCGGGCCAGCTGCTCGTCGCGCTGGTGGGAAAGGCGTCGAGCCAGGCCATCCTGGTGCTTGAGGAAGTACTGGCGGGCATGATCCCGATCGTACTTGTCCGAGAATTCGAGTTTGATGGGGCTACGCATTGAGCATCTCCTGACTCCAGTGCGCCCACCTTAGGCAGTTGGGCGTTGGCGTCAGGTCATGCCGATGTGAAAAATCTGTAGGAAAGCTCCGCAGGTGTTACCGGACGTTAATCCGGATCCAATATCCCGCCACACCCTTCGCCATGCGCCATCGGGGTGCCCTGGCTCAGATCGACCTGGAAACGACAGCCGTGGGGCAGCGTCGCCGTCAGGGTCACGCGCCAGCCCTGGTCGTCGCAGATGCGCTGGACCAGCGACAGGCCCAACCCCAACCCCTCGCCCCGACGCTCGTCACCGCGCACGAACGGCCGGAACATCGCCTCGCGCTGTTCTTCCGGAATCCCCACGCCACTGTCTTCCACACTGAAGCCATTGGCTTCCAGGCTGAGGCGGATGTATCCACTGTCGGTGTAGTGGGCAGCATTGCGCAGCAGGTTGCCCATCACCGACTGCAGGAAGGTGGCGTTGTACAGCACCGGGCTGGCACTGACCTGGCCATCGTAGTAAAGCGCCAGGCCTTTCTGCTCGACGGTATCGCGCCATACCCCGATCAAGTCGTCACCCACCTCGCGCAGGGTCGCCCGCGAAGCGACTGCACCTTCATCGCGCTGGGCCCGGGCAAGCATCAGGAAGGTTTTCACCAACTCACGCATCTCCTCGGTCGCCCGGGCGATACGTTCGACCTGGCTGCGCGCGCGGCTCTCGAGGTTGGGGTTTTCCATCAGCAGCTCGCACGAGGTGGCCAGGACCATCAGCGGCGTACGCAGCTCGTGGCTGACATCGCTGGTGAACAAGCGCTCACGGGTCAAGGCATCACGCAGGCGCCCCAAGGTATCGTCGAAGGCGACGGCCAACTGGCCGACCTCATCCGCGGCATAATCCGGTGCCAATGGCGGTGCCAATCCCAGCAGCTGGTCACGGTGACGGACCTGGCGCGCCAGGCGGATCACCGGCGCCATCACCCGCCGGGCCAGCAACCAGCCGAGAATCACCGCCAGGGCCAGGCTGAGCACGAAGCCGACCACGACAACGGCGAACAGCACCCGCTCGCGCTCCTCGAAATCGCTCTGGTCCTGCAACAGCACATAACGTCGGCCATCGACGATCTCGACCATGGCGTGGTACGAGAGCTGGTCGCGAAACACTTCGTGGAAGCCGGCGTCCAGGTGGCGCAGGTCCTTGGGCAGCTCGAAATCATCTCGCCCGCCACTGAAGTAGAACAACTGGTCGGGGCGCGGCCGGTGGCTCCAGTCGCTGACGCTGTCCATGCGCAACAGGCGCTGCAGGTCGCCACCGAGCACCGAAGAGATCAACCGCTCTTCGACCAAATGCACCGTGGCGACAATGCCAAAGGCAAATGCCCCAGCCACCAGCGCGCTCATCAGCGCAAAGGCGATGATGATGCGCTGGGCAAGGCTCTGCTTAAACTCCATCGCGGCCCTCGGCGAGGCGATAGCCGACGCCATGGACGGTATGCAATAGCGGTCTTTCGAAGGGTTTGTCGATGACCTGGCGCAACTGGTGGACATGGCTGCGCAGGCTGTCGCTGTCAGGGCAGTCGTCGCCCCACAGCGCCTCTTCCAGCACCTCGCGACGCAGGACGTGGGGGCTCTTCTGCATCAGCACGGCGAGCAGCTTCAGGCCGACGGGGTTGAGCTTGAGCAGGCGGCCCTGGCGGGTCACCTCCAGGGTGTCGAGGTCGTAGCTCAGGTCGGCGACCTGCAAGGTGCGCCGGCCGCCCCCCTGGGCACGCCGCAGCACCGCCTCGATGCGCGCGGCCAGCTCCGACAACGCGAACGGCTTGAGCAGATAGTCGTCGGCCCCTGAGCGGAAGCCCTGCAGGCGGTCGTCCAGCTGGTCGCGGGCGGTAAGCATGATCACCGGGGTGTCGCGGCGGGCATCCTCGCGCAGGCGCTTGCACAGCGTATAGCCGTCGATGCCCGGCAACATGATGTCGAGCACGATCAGGTCGTAGTGTTCGGTCGCGGCCAGGTGCAGGCCGGACAGGCCATCCTGGGCACAATCGACGGTGTAGCCCTTCATGCCGAGGTAGTCGGCCAGGTTGGCCAGAATATCGCGGTTGTCTTCAACCAAAAGAATGCGCATCGAAATCTCCTGTGCGGCGCTTCGCCGGGCGCGGCAGGCGCAGCTTACGGCCATTTGCCCGCATGGTGCCATGCCCTGGATCGAAATCACCGGACTTGACGGTTTTTTCACCGATCATTCACGAACACAGGATAGCGGCCCAACGACAATGCCCCGTCTCTTACACCTTCTGGAGTCACCATGCAGGCTAGCGTCCCCCCTCGCCCGATCAATTTTTGGCTGTACCTGGGCATCCCATTCATCACTGTCATGACCCTGGTCCTGCTGGAGTGGACCTCGCTGGACATGGACCTGGCCAACCTGTTCTACGACCCGGCCGCCGGCGCGTTCATCGGCCGCCACAGCTATGTGCTGGAGAATATCCTGCATGACCGCGTCAAGCAGGGTGTGATCCTGTTCGGTCTACTGGCAGTGGCCGGGTTCGCCCTGAGCTTCTTCTGGAGCCGGCTGCTGGGCTGGCGCCGCGAGCTGGGTTGCCTGGTACTGGCGTTGGCGCTGTCGACGGCATTCGTCACACCACTGAAGAAGGTGACCCAGGTGCAATGCCCGTGGAGCCTGACGCAGTTCGGTGGCAAGGAAACCTACAGCAAGTTGCTCGAAGCCCGCCCGGCTACCGACAAGCCTGGCCTGTGCTGGCCCGGTGGGCATGCAGCGACCGGGTTCTGCCTGTTCGGCCTGTTCTTCATGCTGCGTGACCGCAAGCCACGTCTGGCCCGGGTCGCGCTGGCAGTGGCCTTCGTGGCCGGCTCGGTGCTGTCGATCGGGCGGATGATGCAGGGTGCGCACTTCCTGTCGCACAACGTATGGACGGCGGTGTTCTGCTGGCTGATCGGGCTAGGGTCGTACTACCTGGTGCTGTATCGCCGAAACCGCTGCGAAACACCAGCGGTCGAACACAGCGCTGCCTGATTAACCATCGCGGCGACCCGACTTGCCCCGCGATGGCGCCAAATCCGGCAAACGAAAAAGCCCCGCACGAGGCGGGGCTTCTTCTTGTTACCGGGGGTAAGGCTGGCTTACATCATGCCGCCCATGCCACCCATGCCGCCCATGTCAGGCATGCCAGCAGCTGGCTTGTCTTCCGGCAGGTCGGCAACCATGGCTTCGGTGGTGATCATCAGACCACCGATCGAAGCTGCGGCTTGCAGGGCCGAACGGGTGACCTTGGCTGGGTCCAGGATGCCCATCTCGATCATGTCGCCGTACTCGCCGGTAGCGGCGTTGTAACCGAAGTTACCCGAACCTTGCTTGACCTTGTCAGCGACAACGCTTGGCTCGTCGCCGGCGTTGGCAGTGATCTGGCGCAGCGGCGCTTCGACAGCGCGACGCAGCAGGGCGATACCGACGTTCTGGTCTTCGTTGTCGCCTTTGAGGTCAACGATGGCAGCCAGGGCGCGCACCAGGGCAACACCACCGCCAGGCACCACGCCTTCTTCAACGGCTGCGCGGGTGGCGTGCAGGGCGTCTTCGACGCGGGCTTTCTTCTCTTTCATCTCGACTTCGGTGCCTGCACCGACCTTGATCACGGCAACACCGCCAGCCAGTTTGGCCAGGCGCTCTTGCAGCTTCTCACGGTCGTAGTCCGAAGTGGTGTCGGCAACCTGGGCGCGGATCTGGGTGACGCGAGCCTGGATGTCGGACTCTTCGCCAGCACCGTCGATGATGGTGGTGTTTTCCTTGGACAGGATGACGCGCTTGGCGTTACCCAGGTGCTCCAGGGTGGCGGTTTCCAGGGACAGGCCGATCTCTTCGGAGATCACGGTACCGCCGGTCAGGACAGCGATGTCCTGCAGCATGGCCTTGCGGCGATCGCCGAAGCCTGGTGCCTTGACTGCGGCGACCTTGACGATGCCGCGCATGTTGTTGACCACCAGGGTAGCCAGGGCTTCGCCTTCGACGTCCTCGGCAACGATCAGCAGCGGACGGCCGGCCTTGGCAACGGCTTCCAGAACTGGCAGCAGCTCACGGATGTTGGAGATCTTCTTGTCGACCAACAGCAGCAGCGCGCCTTCCAGCTCGGCAACCATGGTGTCCGGCTTGTTGACGAAGTACGGCGACAGGTAGCCACGGTCGAACTGCATGCCTTCGACGACGGACAGTTCGTTTTCCAGGCCCGAGCCTTCTTCAACGGTGATCACGCCTTCCTTGCCGACTTTTTCCATGGCTTCGGCGATGATTTCACCGATGGAGTTGTCGGAGTTGGCGGAGATGGTGCCGACCTGGGCGATGGCCTTGGAATCGGCGCATGGCTTGGACAGGTTCTTCAGCTCGGCGACGACGGCGGCGGTGGCCTTGTCGATGCCGCGCTTGAGGTCCATCGGGTTCATGCCGGCAGCGACGGCTTTCAGGCCTTCGTTGACGATGGCCTGGGCCAGGACGGTAGCGGTGGTGGTGCCGTCACCGGCAGCGTCGTTGGCCTTGGAAGCAACTTCCTTGACCAACTGGGCGCCCATGTTCTCGAAAGCGTCTTTGAGCTCGATCTCTTTGGCGACGGAAACGCCGTCCTTGGTGATGGTCGGCGCGCCGAAGCTCTTGGCCAGGACCACGTTGCGGCCTTTCGGGCCCAGGGTCGCTTTTACCGCGTCAGCCAGAACGTTGACACCAACCAGCATTTTCTTACGGGCGGAATCGCCGAATTTTACGTCTTTAGCAGCCATGATCGTTTAATCCTTGGAATTCTTTGGAGTAACGGGAAGTCGGAAAATCAGCCTTCGATAACGGCGAGGATTTCGTTCTCGGCCATTACCAGCAGGTCTTCGCCATCGACTTTCACGGTGTTGCTGCCCGAGTAAGGGCCGAAAACCACTTTGTCACCCACTTTCACGGCCAGCGCGCGTACTTCGCCGTTGTCCAGGATGCGACCGGTGCCGACGGCAACGACTTCACCGCGGTTTGGTTTTTCAGCGGCCGAACCCGGCAGGACGATACCGCCAGCGGTTTTCGATTCTTCTTCGCTGCGACGGATGACGACGCGGTCATGCAGAGGACGAAGCTTCATTGTCGATCTCTCCCAAATTGTGGTTTTCATCGGCCGGTGTCAGCACCGGCAGGTTGATTCGATCCGGCGTTGCCGGGGGTGGCCCGCAAAGGGCGAACCACCTGTGTCATGTCTGGTGTCGCCACCAGAAACCTTGCGGTGACCACATACATGAGGCCGGCAAAATCGATTACAAGGCTTGAAAGGAAATTTTTTCACCACGCCATCGTGAGAGCAGGCTTGGCCCGCGACAGCGCCAGCCATCGCCGACCAAGCCCGCAGCCCTCCCTCGGCGTTACTTGTCGCGACGCTCGTACTCGCCCTCGATCACGTTCGGACGGTGGCCGTCATCGCGGGGCTGGGCCTGGAACGGATCATCCTGGAACGCCCGCTGACGCAGGGCCTGCTCTTCGGCGCGGCGGCGCATACGGCCGGCCACCAGGCGGCGGGTGAACGGCAGCAGGCACAGCAGGCCCAGCACGTCACTGATGAAACCCGGCAGCAGCAACAGGCCGCCACCGACGGTGAGCATCAAGCCCTGGAACATGTCCTCGGCCGGCAGTTCGCCGCGCTGCAGGCTCTCCCGGGCACGCAGGGCGGTAGCCAGGCCGGCCACGCGCATCACCAGCACACCCAGGGCGGAACCGGCGATGATCAGCAGCAACGCTGGGAAGAAGCCAATGGCGGCGCTGACCTTGACGAAGACGAACAGCTCCAGCACAGGAAAAATAAGAAACAGCAGTAGAAAAGCACGCATCAAGGGTTCCTCGACGGAAGAGAATCTTCCTGTAAGACCATCAGATGGATGCCTCGACGCCTGTTTTCAACCCTCGACTTGCGTCGCATCCGGCCATTTTTCAGCGCGCGCCAGCAAAACCAGAGCCTCACGGACTTGTGTCGGCGTATTGCAAGTAGTTGGGAAAGGCAGCCAGTAAATGCCCTGACCAATACGCAGGTGCATGCCCTCACTGTCGATACCGACCATGTGCGCCGAGCGCGGCAGCCCCGACAGTTTTACATAGTGGTCAATGGCATTGGCATGATCGTCATTCATATGCTCAATCATGCTTTTTTCGACCTGGCCCGCAAACGGATTGGCCAACGTCACCTGATCGAGCCAGTGGATCGCGCCGAAACCACCGATGTAACGGTGGCGTACCGGCTCAAGCACCCAGAAGTCGAAATCGTGGGCCTTGTGGTAGTTCGCAGATTCGGGGAAATACCGGTAGTACCGGCTTGCAGCAGCCTCGATGGCGGCATCGTCAGTGAGTTTACGCGCCTGGGCCATCACCGTCAGGCGCCCGACTGCCTGGACATCTTCGGCGTCGCGCTCACCTACCAGCAGTGAACACTTGGGGTCTTTCTGCAGGTTGTGGGTGTGCTGGGCGATGCGGCTGATGAGGATCAGCGGATGGCCGTCGGCGTCGAGGCAATACGGCACCACCGAGCCGAAGGGGAAACCGGGCATCGATTTGGAGTGCGTGGAGAGGACGCCGCGGTATTCCTTGAGCAGCAGTTCCCGGGCGGGACGAAGGGCGTTGGTACTCACTGTAGGGCTCCTGGCGGCGGACTGGATGGGTGACAAGATAAGCATTATCACCCACCACTGCCACTGGGTATGCTGCGCAGACCATCGCCGGCTCCCACAGGAGTCGAAGTGCCCCTGTGGGAGCCGGCTTGCCGGCGATGGGGCGCGCAGCGCCCCTGCGATCTACCAGGTAACGCCGAAACCGGCGGTATAGCGGGTCTTGTCCAGGTCGCTGTCGCGGGTGCCCTTGATCAGGTCCTTTTCCGCCTTGAGGTTGAGCGAAGCCCACTCGGTCACCTTGTAGCGCAGGCCCATCTCGGCATCCAGCGAGTAGTCGGCCACGCCGCCCAGCGGCTTGCCGAATTCGCCATTGGTGAAGAATTCGACCTTCTTGCCGATCAGGTAACGGTTGTAGTCCCATTTCACCGCGGCGGAATAGAAGTTGTCCTTGCCACCGTCGCGGTACTCGAAGTCGGTGCGGTTGATCAGCGAACCCAGCGAGAACGCGCCGAGCTCGTCATCCCAGAACTGGTAGCCCGGGCCGGTACCGACGGTACGCTGGCGGGCCAGATCCTCGATATGGTCGCGCTTGTATTCCAGGCGCCCCTGCCAGAACCACTTCTCGGTTATGAAGCGGTCCAGCGCGTACTCGGCGCTCCAGTTGTTGGTGGTGGTGACGTCGTCCTTGGTCTCGCGGTTGTATTCGCCCTCGGCGTTGTGCCGCCAGCGGCCATGGCGGGCGGTGGTCTTGAAGCTGACGTCATAGTCGTCGGTGTTGTTCTCGGCGCGCTTGTAGTCCATCGCCACATCGACGTTGCCCTTCCACAGGAAATCCTCGAGCACCGGACGCGGCTTCATGATCTGCTCGATGCTGGCCAGCTCGACGGTCTTAGGCGCCTCGCCGTTGGCCAGGGTCACCTTGCCGGGTTCGGCGGCCTTCAGCGCCTTGGCCTTTTCGCCGCTGTAGGCATCTTGCTTGACCAGCAGTTCCTGATCGCTTTCCAGCGTCTGCACCTGCTTCCAGTCCAGGGCGATCGAACCACCATAGGGGGTCTCCAGCAGCAGCTTGCCGCCGTCGAAGACCTTGATCTTGCCGCTCAGGCGGTCACCGTTCTTCATCCACACGGTGTCGGCGAGCACGGGCGTACAAAGGGACGCAGCGATGAGGCACAGCAGGGTTCTAGAAGACATAAGCGCAATATGGGTTCGATTCGACGAAAAAGCCGGGCATTATCCAGATACCGACAACCTGAGCAAGGACAGACCCAGACCATGCCGATGAGTTCCACTCGCATTTGCCGCAACCTTCTGTCCGGTTTCATCTGCAGCACAGGGATCTTCTGATGTCCGCCCTCGATCCGCCCGCTGCGCAGGAAGCACAAGCCCGACGAATGGCTGTGTATTCTGTCCTCGGCCAGGTACCGCCGGGGAAGGTCGTCAGCTACGGACAACTCGCCGAGCTTGCAGGCCTTGGCCGCGCGGCGCGGTGGGTCGGACGCACACTTTCGCAGCTCCCCCAGGACACCCGCCTGCCCTGGCACCGGGTACTGGGCGCGGGTGGCAGGCTGAGCCTGGCCCTGGGCACGCCGTCTGGCGACGAACAACGCGCCCGGCTGCGCGCAGAAGGCGTGAATGTGGCCAATAATCGTGTGGATATGGCGCGCCATGGCTGGCGTCCGATGGAGCACAGCGGTTAGAGTGCGCGCTTTGTTTTCGCAAACCTTGAGGCAGATGTTGGCCCATGCCCCGTAAAACCTGGCGCGCTGCGCTCGCTGCCTATGCCAGCCCGTCAACTCTGGTGCTTTTGCTGCTCGGATTCGCCGCCGGCCTGCCGTACATGCTGGTGTTCTCGACGCTGTCGGTGTGGCTGCGCGAAGCCGGCGTGGCCCGCGAGACCATCGGCTATGCCAGCCTGATCGGCCTCGCCTACGCGTTCAAATGGGTCTGGTCGCCGCTGCTCGACCAGTGGCGCCTGCCGCTGCTCGGCGGCATGGGCCGGCGCCGTTCCTGGCTGCTGCTGTCGCAGCTGCTGGTGGTGCTCGGGCTGGTCGGCATGGGCTTCTGCGACCCGCAGAAACACCTGTCGTGGCTGGTCGCCCTGGCGGTATTGGTGGCCTTCGCCTCGGCGACCCAGGACATCGCCGTCGACGCCTACCGCCTGGAAATCGCCGACGACCAGCGCCAGGCTGCCCTGGCTGCCAGCTACATGGCCGGCTACCGGGTCGCCGCCCTGCTTGCCACCGCCGGTGCGCTGTTCTTCGCCGAGTGGTTCGGCTCCACCGGTTTCAGCTACCTGCACGAAGCCTGGACCGGCACCTACGTATTGTTCGGCGTGCTGATGCTGCCGGCGGTGTTCACCACCCTGGTGATGCGTGAGCCACCGGTACCAATGCGCACCCAGCTGTCGGCCGCGCGCTATGGCTTGATGCACCAGCTGGCGTCGGTGTTCGTGCTGATCATCCTGCTGGTCTCGGTACCGGCCAGTTTCACCCAGATGTTCAACACCGACTGGGGCAGCGTGGCGTTCGGCGACGCCACCCTGTTCGACCTGCTGCTCGAAGACCGCGCCTTCCTGCGCCTGATCCTCTATGTGCTGCTGACCTGGGCGTGCCTGTCGTCTCTCGGTCGTCGCGGCCTGGCGCCGGTGCTCACGCCGGTCAACGACTTCATCGTGCGCTATCGCTGGCAGGCCCTGCTGCTGCTCGGGCTGATCGCCACCTATCGCATGTCGGATACGGTGATGGGCGTGATGGCCAACGTGTTCTACATCGACATGGGCTTCACCAAGGACCAGATCGCCAGCGTCAGCAAGATCTTCGGCCTGATCATGACCCTGGTCGGCGCTGGCGCCGGCGGCCTGCTGATCGTGCGCTTCGGCATCCTGCCGATCCTGTTCATCGGCGGCGCGGCCTCGGCGGCCACCAACATCCTGTTCCTGATGCTGGCCGACATGGGCCCGAACCTGGAAATGCTGGTGGTCACCATCTCGCTGGACAACTTCAGTTCGGGGCTCGCCACCTCGGCCTTCGTCGCCTACCTGTCGAGCCTGACCAACCTGAAGTTCTCGGCCACCCAGTACGCCCTGCTCAGCTCGATCATGCTGTTGCTGCCACGCCTGATCGGCGGCTATTCCGGGGTCATGGTGGAGAAGTTCGGCTATCACGACTTCTTCCTGGTCACCGCCCTGCTGGGCGTGCCGACGCTGGTGCTGATCGCGCTGCACTGGCGCCAGGAAGTCGGTCGGGGAAAGCCGGCGCCGGTGGAGAGCCCGGCAGCTGAACAACACTAAGCCATCATCGGCCTTATCGCGGGGCAAGCCCGCTCCCACGCATACTTTCTTTGGGCACTGCGTGGGAGCGGGCTTGCCCCGCGATGCGTCTAGCCTGCAACCACCGCACGGCGCCTGCCGATCACGAACCACAACGGCCACAGCGCCAACGCACCCGCCACGCCCGCGGCCAGGGCAAAATGCATCAGGCTCGCACCGGCACCCAGCATCGCCAACACCGCGCCGCCCAGGCCCAGCAGGGCGATAGTGATCATCCCCAGCATTGCCGACACCAGGCCCTTGCTCTGCTCGCTGGAAAACAGCGTCATGCGGTACAGCACCGCGTTGGCGACGCCCAGGCCCAGCGCGTACAGCGACATGCCGGCCACCACACTGGTCACCGTCGGCCAGAACCAGGTGGCCGCGACCATCAGCGCCAGGCCCGCCAGGTAAGGCCACAGGGCGCCACGCACCAACGCCGGCAGCGGGTAGCGATCGGCGATGCGGTTGATGATCAGGTTGCCCAGGATCAGCCCGCCGAACACCGGCAGTTGCCACAATGCGTATTCCATCGTGCTCAGACCTTCATCATGGATCAGCAGCACAGGTGACAGGCCGATCCAGCCGATAAGGGGCAACCCCACCAGCCCCAGCGCCGCGCTACCGGCCACGAAACGACGGTTGCCCAGCAACTGACCGTAACCCGCCAGCAATGGCAGCAGGTGGATGGGCGTGAACGGCAGGCGCGAACCGTCGCGGCGCTCCACGCCCAGGGTTTCCGGCATCAGCCGGTAGAGCAGCAGCCAGCACAGCACCGCGCCGGCGGCGAAGGCCACGAACAGCCAGCGCCAGTCCAGCCACTGCAGCATCAAGGTGCCCACCAGCGGGCCAAGCAACGGCGACAGCAGCGCGATGTTGGCCAGCAGCGCCATCATGCGCACCGCGTCGGCCTCGCTGAACGCCTCGTTAAGCGCCGGATAGCTGACCGTGACCACGAAGCCCAGGCCGATGCCCTGCAACAGCCGCAACAGGTTGAACACACCAATATCCTGGGCCCAGAAGGCCGCCAGGCACGCCAGCCCGAAGAACACACAGCCCCCCAGCAACAGCGGGCGCCGGCCATAGCGGTCGGCCAACGGGCCGATCAGCCACTGCAGCAGCACGCCACCCAGCAGGTAGAGGTTGAGGGCATGGGGAATGTATTCGGGGCTGGCCTGGAGATCGCCGACCACTACCGGCATGGCGGGCATGACCGCGTCGCTGGCCAGGTAGGTCAACAGTTCGAACAGCGCCAGGGTCAGGCCGAACAGCAAGGCGCGCAGGGGGGTGATATACAGCAGAGGTTTCATGGCGAACATCGGGTTGGCAGGCAAGATCAGGGTGTATGCCAGATATGGCAGCGCCTGGCTGTGAACAAGTGTAAAAAACAGGGCCGCTTCGCGCCCCATCGCCTGCAAGCCGGCTCCTACAGGTTGACCATTGACCCTGTGGGAGCCGGCTTGCCGGCGATGGGGCGCGAAGCGGCCCCGATTTCGCGGACGCTTATGTTACGCCACGGTCTCCTGCACCACGCGAATCACTCGCTGCGGAAACGGAATGTCGATCCCTTCTGCCTTGAGCCGGTCGCGGGCATGCTCGTTGAGCATGAACATCACGTCCCAGTAGTCGGCGGTCTTGGTCCAGATGCGCAGCGACACGGTGATCGAGCTGTCACCCAGGGTCGAAATAACCGCCTGCGGCGCCGGGTCCTGCAGCACACGCGGATCCTGGGCCAGCTCCAGCAGTACATTGCGCGCCTTCTGCAGGTCGGCGTCGTAATCCACGCCCACGTCGAACACCACCTTGCGGGTCGGCTGGCGGTTGGTGTTGGTGATGATGCCGTTGGAGAGGCTGCCGTTAGGCATGATCACGGTCTTGTTGTCGCCGGTGCGCAGCACGGTGTGGAAGATCTGGATGCTGTCCACGGTGCCACTGACACCTTGGGCCTCGATCCAGTCACCGATACGGAACGGACGGAACATCAGGATCAGCACACCGCCGGCGAAGTTGGCCAGGCTGCCTTGCAAGGCCAGGCCGATGGCCAGGCCGGCGGCACCGATGGCGGCGACGAACGAGGTGGTCTCGATACCGATCATCGATGCCACGCTGACCATCAGCAGCACCTTCAGCACGATGTTGGCCAGGGTGCTGATGAAGCCCTGCAGCGCAGCGTCGGCACGCAGGCCCACCAGCTTGCCAAGACGGGCACTGAGCTTGTTGATGATCCACCAGCCGATGGCCAGGGTCAGCAGCGCCAGCAACAGGCGGCTGCCGTACTCCATGATCAAGGGAACCCAGGTCTGCGATTGGCGAACGAGCTGATCGACTTCAGCGTTCAAATCCATGTTTATCTCCTGATGCCGAACGGCAAGTACACAGTGAAGCGGGCAGCGCAAAGCCAGCGGCCCGGACCCCGATGGACATCAATGCGCCATCAAGGTTCCGGGCCGCCGTGCGATCAGTCGCGGAAGTTGTTGAACTGCAGCGGCATGTCGAATTCCTTGGTGCGCAGCAAGGCAATGGCCTCCTGCAGGTCGTCGCGCTTCTTGCCAGTGACGCGAACCTGCTCGCCCTGGATGGCGGCCTGGACCTTGAGCTTGCCGTCCTTGATGGTGGCGACGATCTTCTTGGCCAGGTCCTTGTCGATGCCTTCGCGGAACTTGGCTTCCTGCTTCTTCTCCTTGCCCGAAGCGTAGGGATCCTTGGTTTCCAGGCATTTGACGTCGATCTTGCGCTTGACCAGCGCCAGGCGCAGGATTTCCAGCATGGCCTCGAGCTGGAACTCCTCCTCGGCGGTCAGCAGCACGGTCTGCTCCTTGTCCTTGAACTCGAAGGTGCCCTTGCCCTTCAAGTCGTAGCGACGGTCGAGGTCCTTGATGGCGTTGTCGACAGCGTTCTGCACTTCGTGCTTGTCCAGTTCCGATACCACGTCGAACGAAGGCATGGATGATCTCCAGAAAAAAAAGCGCGCTCGGCCTGAAGATGGAGCGCGTCGGGTTTGATGGTTAAAATGCGGACTCATTATAACGGGTTGCGAAACGCAGATGAGCAGCACCTGGCATATTCTCGGCGCCGGCAGCCTCGGCAGCCTCTGGGCCTGTCGCCTGGCCCGCGCCGGCAAGGCGGTTCGCCTGATCCTGCGCGACCAGCAGCGCCTGGCCGCCTATGAACGCAAGGGCGGGCTGACCCTGGTGGAGCAGGATGCCCAGCACCACTATGCGATCCCTGCGGAGAGCTTCGACGCGCCCGGCCCGATCCATCGCCTGCTGGTCGCCTGCAAGGCCTATGACGCCGCGCCTGCCGTGGCGCGCCTGGCCCCCAGGCTGGCCCATGGCGCCGAGCTGGTACTGTTGCAGAACGGCCTGGGCAGCCAGGACGAGGTTGCCGAGCAGGTGCCCCACGCCCGCTGCATCTTCGCCTCCAGCACCGAGGGCGCGTTCCGCGAAGCCGACTGGCAGGTTCGCTTTGCCGGCCACGGCTTCAACTGGCTGGGTGATCCGGCCAGCCCCGGCATGCCATCCTGGTTCGACGACCTGCACGACGCCGGCATACCGGCCCAGTGGGCGCTCGACATCCCTGCTCGCCTGTGGCGCAAACTGGCGCTCAACTGTGCGATCAACCCGCTGACGGTACTGCACGACTGCCAGAATGGCGGCCTGCTCGGGTACCTGACCGAAGTCGACCCACTGTGCGACGAACTGGTCAACCTGCTGCACCGTTGCGGCCAGCCCGAAGCGGCCAGCGACCTGCACGAGGAAGTACAGCGGGTGATCCTGGCCACCGCGGCCAACTACTCTTCCATGTACCAGGATGTCCGCCATGGCCGGCGCACCGAGGTCCACTACCTGCTCGGCCACGCCTGCCGCGCCGCTGGCCGGCACGGCCTGGCAGTGCCGCAACTGGAACACCTGCACCGGCGCCTGGTCGATAACCTGCAGGCGCGTGGCCTGCGCAGCGACTGATTCTGCCCATTCATCGGATACGGACACCCTCAGACCCATGACCCTGCGTCAACGCCTGGAAAACCTACCGGTCGGGCAGAAGCTGCTGGCGGCCTTGCTGGTGCTGCTGGTGACCATCCTGCTGGTGGCCAACCTCGCCTTCATCAGCGCCGCTTACTGGATCACCCAGGAGAGCATGGCGCCCCAGGCCCTGCAGACCATCGGCAAGCTGGTGTCCAACCCGCAGCTGTCCTCACGGGCCGGTGACTCGCCGGAAGCCGCCACGGCGCTACTGAAGGAGCTCGACAGCTACTCGCCATTGCGCGCGGCGGCCATCTACGGCGGCGACGGGCGCCTGCTGGCGCAACTGCAACATGGCGAGCCGCTGAGCCTGCCCAAGCGCTACCGCAACATCGATGGCTGGCGCCTGATGGAGTTTCGCAGTACCCAGCTGATCCGCCTGCCACGCAACGCCGCGCCCCCCGCACACCTGCTGCTGGTGGCCAGCAGTGAACTACCCACGGCGTTCTACACCGGCACCCTCTCCGCCAGCCTGGCCATCCTGGTGTTCAGTGTGCTGCTGTGGCTGCTCATCGCCCGGCAGATCAAGCGCCTGATCACCCTGCCGATCAATCGCCTCGAAGAACTGACCCGCCAGGTCACCCGCGAGGAAAGCTATGCCCTGCGCGCCCAGCGCGGCAATGACGACGAAATCGGCGGCCTGGCCGAGGCGTTCAATACCATGCTGTCGCGCATCGAAGCCCGCGAGCAGCAGCTCAAGCGCACCCGTGACGAGTTCCAGGATGCCTATGACCAGGCCCAGGGCCTGGCCGAGGAAACCCGCCATACCAACCGCAAGCTGGAACTGGAAGTCCAGGTGCGCAGCAAGATCGAGAAAAAACTCACCGGTTTCCAGAACTACCTGAACAGCATCATCGACTCGATGCCCTCGGCGCTGATCGCCCTCGACGAACAGCTCTACGTCACCCAGTGGAACCACGAGGCCACGGTGCTCTCCGGGACACCGCTGGACGAAGCGCTGAACCAGCCGATCTTCCTCGCATTCGAGCCGCTCAAGCCGTTCTTGCCGCAGCTCAAGGAGAGCGTGGAGAAGCACCGGGTCGCCAAGGTCGAGCGCGTCACCTGGCCCAAGGGCGAGGACCTGCGCCACTACGCGCTGACCTTCTACCCGTTGATGGGCGGTGGCGGACGCGGGGTGGTGATCCGTATCGACGACATCACCCAGCGTCTGTCACTGGAAGAAATGATGGTGCAGTCCGAGAAGATGCTCTCGGTCGGCGGCCTGGCCGCCGGCATGGCCCACGAAATCAACAACCCGCTGGGCGCGATCCTGCACAACGTGCAGAACATCCGCCGCCGCCTGTCGCCGGACCTGCCGCGCAACCAGGAGCAGGCCAGCGAGCTGGGCATCGACCTGCCGGCCGTCAATCGCTACCTGGACAGCCGCGAGGTGCCACAGTTGCTCGACGGCATCCAGCAAGCCGGCGCACGGGCCGCCAAGATCGTCACCCACATGCTCAGCTTCAGCCGCCGCAGCAACCGTCAGCTCGCCCCTTGCGACCTGCCGGCGTTGATCGACCAGGCGGTGGAGATCGCCGGCAACGACTTCGACCTGGCCATCGGCTTCGACTTCAAGGGCCAGGCCATCGTCCGCCAGTTCGATCCACAGCTGGGGCCGGTGCCCTGCACCGCCAACGAACTGGAGCAGGTGCTGCTGAACCTGCTGAAGAACGCCGCCCAGGCGATCCACCAACGTCCGCAGCCCAGCGAGCCGGGGCGTATCACCTTGCGTACCCGGCTCAACCCGCCCTGGGCGGAGATCCAGGTCGAGGACAACGGCGTCGGCATGCCCGAGACGGTGCGCAAGCGCACCTTCGAACCCTTTTTCACCACCAAGGAGATCGGCCAGGGCACCGGCCTGGGCCTGTCGGTGTCGTACTTCATCATCACCAACAACCACAAGGGGCAGATGGAAGTACAGTCCACCCCCGGCCAGGGCACCTGCTTCACCCTGCGCCTGCCCCTGAACCAGGCCCAACCGGCCCCCCTGAACACGGAGACATGACATGGGCTATCGCCTGTCGAAGATCTATACGCGCACCGGCGACAAAGGTGAAACCGGCCTGGGCGATGGGCGCCGAGTGCCCAAGGACCATCCGCGCGTCGAGGCAATCGGCGAGGTCGACAGCCTCAACAGCCAGCTTGGGCTGCTGCTGGCCGGCTTGGCCGAGCAGGGGCTGGATGAGGTCAGCGAGATCCTGACGCCCTGCCAGCACCGTTTGTTCGACCTGGGCGGCGAGCTGGCGATGCCCAGTTACCAAGCGTTGAACCAGGCCGAAGTGGAGCGCCTGGAGGCCGCCATCGATATGTGGAACGAAGAGCTGGGGCCGCTGAAAAACTTCATTCTGCCTAGCGGTTCGGCGCTGATCGCTCAGGCGCATGTGTGCCGGAGCCTGGCGCGCAGTGCGGAGCGCCGGTGTCAGCAGTTGAATGCTGTAGAACCGCTGGAAGGCGTGGGTTTGGCGTACATCAACCGCCTTTCGGATCTGCTGTTTGTCGCGGCGCGGATCATCGGGCGGCGGCAGGGTGTTGCCGAGGTGTTATGGCAGGCGGCGGATAAGCCAGCAGGCTGACACCGCAAGGGGCCGCGAAGCGGCCCCTCTACCAGGCCACTCAGGCCTCAGGCCAGAACGCCCGAATCCCGGCAACACCTTGCGCGCCGACTTCCCACGCCCGCTCACGCTCGCCCGGCCCTACCCCACCGAGCAAGAACACCGGATGGCTGAACCCTGCAGTCAACCGCTGCGCCTCATCCCAGCCCAGCGGCGCTGCCTCAGGGTGCGTCTGGGTCGCCTGCACCGGCGACAGGGTGACGAAATCCACCCCCATCTGCTCGGCCAATGCCAGCTCCTCGGCACTGTGGCAGGACGCCGCCAGCCAGCGCTCCTTCGGGAATGGCCGGCCCTTGGCCGCGTACTTGCGCAACTGCGCGGCGGTCAGGTGCCAGCCGGCCGACGGGAAGTCGCCCAGCCATTCCAGCGGCCCCTTGAGCATGAGTTGCGCCTTGCCTGCGCACAGGCCAACCGCGTCGACCGCCACATCGCGGTACTTCGGGTCGTACATGTCCGGTGCGCGTAGCTGGATCAGCCTGATACCGCTGGCCACGGCCTTCTGGATACCTTTGAGCAACTCGGGCACTTCCAGACCGTCCGGGGTGATCAGGTATTGATCGGGCAAACGCGCGGCGGCGACAATCGGCTTGTTGGCCTCGGGGAACGCATACTGCCCCAGGTCACGCGGAGCCACCCACGCCAAAGGCTGACCTTCGGCACCATGTGGCTCACCAGCAAAGCCATCCACCTCGTGCACATCCAGCAATACCTGCTTGTCCGGGTAATCGTGACTGACCTTGATCAGCGGGCGCGACCCCGTGACCTCGATACCCAGTTCCTCACGCAGCTCACGGGCCAGCGCCGCTTCGACGCCCTCCCCCGCTTCCACCTTGCCGCCGGGAAACTCCCACAAGCCGCCTTGATGCTGAGTATCCGCACGACGTGCGATCAGGATGCGACCATCGGCACCGCGGATGACCGCGGCTACTACATGAATCCGTTTCACCCTTCACGCTCCGCCAGGCCAGCCCGCTGCCAGGCCTGGAAGGCCGGCCACTGGTAGATGGTTTCGATATAGGCAGCGGCCTCGGCCGGCACCTCGACGCGGTAGGTGCGCAGGCGCACGGCCACCGGGGCGAAGAAGGCATCGGCCAGGGTCGGCCGGCCAAACAGGAACGGGCCACTATCCTTGGCCACCAGGCGGCACTCGGACCACAGGGCGACCATGCGGTCGATGTCGACCTGCACATCCAGCGGCACGCTTTCCAGCGCCTGGTCGCGGGACAGGTCGAACGGCATGGCGCCGCGCAGGGCGAAGAAGCCGCTGTGCATCTGGGCACAGGCCGAACGCGCCTGGGCACGGGCCGCGATGTCGTCCGGCCACAGGCATGCTTGCGGATGCTGCTCGTTGAGGTACTCGGCGATGGCCAGGGAATCAGCGATGACGCCATGCTCGGTCTTGAGCAGCGGCACCTTGCCTGTGGCCGAGAACGCCAGCAGGCGCTGGCGGGTATCGGGCTGGTTGAGTTTGATCAGGGTTTCTTCGTAGGGCACGCCGGCCAAGTCAAGGGCCAGGGCGCCGCGTAGCGACCAGGAGGAATACAGCTTGTCGCCGATGATCAGGTGATAGCTCATGGTTCGGCTCCATGTTGCGGGCAGTGTGCGGTAATCGCGGGCAAGCCCGCTCCCACCAAGCTGTGCGTGGGAGCGGGCTTGCCCCGCGATGGGTCAGGTGCGGTATTCGGCGTTGATCTTCACGTACTCGTGGGACAGGTCGGTGGTCCAGATGGTTTCGCTGCACTGGCCACGGCCGAGCTCAATGCGGATGGTGATCTCTTCCTGGGCCATCACCGCCGAGCCCTGTGCCTCGGTGTAGCTCGGGCTGCGCCCGCCTTTGCTGGCGATGCACACACTGTCCAGATACACGTCGATCAGGCTGACATCCAGCTCGGGCACGCCGGCGCGACCGACAGCTGCGAGAATGCGGCCCCAGTTGGGGTCGGAGGCGAACAGCGCGGTCTTGATCAGCGGCGAGTGGGCCACGGCATAGCCAACGTCCAGGCATTCCTGGTGGTTGCCCCCACCGTTGACCTGCACGGTGACGAACTTGGTGGCGCCTTCGCCGTCACGGACGATGGCCTGTGCCACCTCCATGCACACTTCGAACACCGCTTGCTTCAGTGCTTCGAACAGCGCGCCGCTGGCCTCGGTCACTTCCGGCACATCGGCCTTGCCGGTGGCGATCAGCATGCAGCAGTCGTTGGTCGAGGTGTCGCCGTCGATGGTGATGCGGTTGAACGACTTGTTGGCGCCGTCGAGCATCAGGTCCTTCAACACGGCCGGGGCGACCTTGGCGTCGGTGGCGATGTAGCCGAGCATGGTAGCCATGTTCGGGCGGATCATCCCCGCGCCCTTGCTGATACCGGTGACGGTGATGGTCTTGCCGTCGAACTGGAACTGACGGCTGGCGCCCTTGGGCAGGGTGTCGGTGGTCATGATGCCGGTGGCGGCTTCGGCCCAGTTGTTTTCCGACAGGTTGTCCAGGGCGGCCTGCAGCGCGCCTTCGATCTTCTCGACCGGCAGCGGCTCGCCGATCACGCCGGTGGAGAACGGCAGGACCGACTCGGCCGGCACGCCGGCCAGTTCGGCCAGCCTGGCGCAGGTGCGCTCGGCGGCGGCCAGGCCCGGTGCGCCGGTGCCTGCGTTGGCGTTGCCGGTGTTGGTCAGCAGGTAACGCACGGTGCCCTGCACGCGCTGCTTGGAGAGGATCACCGGTGCCGCGCAGAAGGCGTTGAGGGTGAACACGCCGGCGACGCTGGAGCCTTCGGCGCAGCGCATCACCACCACATCCTTGCGCCCCGGGCGCTTGATGCCCGCCGAGGCGATACCGAGTTCGAAACCGGGAACCGGGTGCAGGGTGGGCAGGGGACCAAGACCAACAGCCATTAGAGCGCTCCTAGATAAATCGGTTGAGAACAAAAAGCGGGGCCGCAAAGCGGCCCCGGATGTGTCACGTTACTGCAGGTGGTTCAGATCATTCAATCTGACCATGGCAATGCTTGAATTTCTTGCCCGAGCCACACCAGCAAGGCTCGTTGCGACCGAGCTTCATGTCGTTGCGCACAGGAGCCGATGCGACGGCGACTTCAGCGCCCTCCTCGGCCAGTTGCTCGCCTTCCAGGCCTGGTGCGGCGGCGTGCTGGAATTGCATGCGGCTGGCCAGTTCCTCGGCCTCGCGGCGCAGACGGGCTTCTTCCTCGACCGGGTCTTCGCGACGGACCTGAACGTGCGACAGCACGCGGATGGTGTCGCGCTTGATCGACTCGAGCAGTTCCTGGAACAGGGTGAACGATTCGCGCTTGTACTCCTGCTTGGGGTTCTTCTGCGCATAGCCGCGCAGGTGGATACCGTGGCGCAGGTGGTCCATGGTCGACAGGTGGTCTTTCCACAGGTCGTCCAGCACGCGCAGCAGGATCTGCTTCTCGAAGGTACGCAGGGCGTCGATGCCGGCCTGGTCTTCCTTCTCGTTGTAGGCGTCGGTGATTTCCTTGAGCAGCTTCTCGCGCAGGGTCTCCTCGTAGAGGTGATCGTCTTCGTCGAGCCACTGCTGGATCGGCAGCTTCATGGCGAAGTCGCTGGACAGCGAGGCCTCCAGGCCGGCCACGTCCCACTGCTCGGGCAGCGACTGCGGCGGGATGTGCTGGCTGATGGTGGCATCGAGCACTTCCAGACGGAACTCGGCGATGGTGTCACCGATGTTCTCGGCCGCCAGCAGGCTGTTGCGCATGTGGTAGATCACCTTGCGCTGTTCGTTGGCCACGTCGTCGTATTCGAGCAGCTGCTTGCGGATATCGAAGTTGCGACCCTCGACCTTGCGCTGCGCTTTCTCGATGGCGTTGGTCACCATGCGGTGCTCGATGGCCTCACCGGACTGCATGCCCAGCGCCTTCATGAAGTTCTTCACCCGGTCGGAGGCGAAGATGCGCATCAGGCTGTCTTCCAGCGACAGGTAGAAGCGGCTCGAGCCGGCATCGCCCTGACGGCCGGCACGGCCACGCAGCTGGTTGTCGATACGGCGCGATTCGTGGCGCTCGGAGGCAATCACGTGCAGGCCGCCGGCCTCCAGCACCTGCTGGTGGCGCTTCTGCCAGTCGGCCTTGATCTGGGCGATCTGCTCGGCGGTCGGGTTGTCCAGGGCGGCGACTTCGGCCTCCCAGTTACCGCCCAGCAGGATGTCGGTACCACGACCGGCCATGTTGGTGGCGATGGTCAGGGCACCCGGCGCACCGGCTTGCGCGATGATCTCGGCTTCTTTCTCGTGGTACTTGGCGTTCAGGACCTTGTGGTCGATACCTTCCTTCTTGAGCAGGTTGGACATGTGCTCGGAGGTTTCGATGGTCGCGGTGCCGACCAGGACAGGACGGCCCTGGGCCATGCTTTCCTTGATGTCGGCAATGATTGCCGCGTACTTCTCGTCGGCGGTCAGGTACACCAGGTCGTTGAAGTCCTTGCGCGCCAACGGCTTGTTCGGCGGGATGACCATCACGTTGAGCGCATAGATCTGCGCGAACTCGAACGCCTCGGTGTCGGCGGTACCGGTCATGCCGGACAGCTTGGTGTACAGGCGGAAGTAGTTCTGGAAGGTGGTCGAGGCCAGGGTCTGGCTTTCGGCCTGGATGTTCAGGTTTTCCTTGGCCTCGATGGCCTGGTGCAGGCCCTCGGACAGGCGGCGGCCCGGCATGGTGCGGCCGGTGTGCTCGTCGATCAGGAGGATCTGGCCGTCCTGGACGATGTACTCGACGTTGCGATGGAACAGCTTGTGCGCCCGCAGGCCGGCGTAGACGTGGGTCAGCAGGCCCAGGTTGTGCGCGGAGTACAGGCTCTCGCCCTCGGCCAGCAGGCCGGATTGGGTGAGCATGTCCTCGATGAACTGGTGGCCGGCCTCGTTCAGTTCGACCTGGCGGCTCTTCTCGTCGATGCTGTAGTGACCCTCTTGGGTCACCTGGCCTTCGACTTCCTCGATGTGCTGGGTCAGGCGCGGGATCAGGCGGTTGATCTCGATGTACAGTTTGGAGCTGTCCTCGGCCTGGCCGGAGATGATCAGCGGGGTACGCGCTTCGTCGATGAGGATCGAGTCGACTTCGTCGATCACCGCGAAGTTCAGTTCACGCTGGAACTTCTCGTCCTGGCTGAACGCCATGTTGTCGCGCAGGTAGTCGAAACCGAATTCGTTGTTGGTGCCGTAGGTGATGTCCGCGGCGTAGGCGGCGCGTTTCTCTTCCGGCGGCTGGAAGGCCGAGACGATGCCCACGGTCAGGCCGAGGAACTCGTACAGCGGGCGCATCCAGTTGGCGTCGCGGCGGGCCAGGTAATCGTTCACCGTGACCACGTGCACGCCCTTGCCGGACAGCGCGTTGAGGTAGACGGCCAGGGTACCGACCAAGGTCTTGCCTTCACCGGTACGCATTTCTGCGATCATGCCTTCGTGCAAGGTCATGCCGCCGATCAGCTGGACATCAAAGTGACGCATGCCCATCACGCGCTTGCCGGCCTCGCGGGCCACGGCGAAGGCTTCGGGCAGCAGTTGATCAAGCGTTTCGCCTTTGGCCAGGCGCTCCTTGAACTCTGCGGTCTTGCTCCGCAGTTGCTCGTCGGAGAGGGCCACCATCTTCTCTTCGAAGGCATTGACGGTGCTCACCGTCTTGAGCATGCGTTTGATTTCACGCTCGTTCTTGCTTCCAAAAAGTTTTTTTAACAAAGGCGCAAACATATCGGCAGGATCTTCCACACGTAGGGATGGAGGGCGGCCCCATGAGTCGCCCGTGCAGCCCAGAGGCCGCATGCGAACGAGCATTCTACCCGGAAACGATGGTGAGGAAAGTGGTGGATTTCCACGATGCTGGCACAGCGCTTTAAGGGGGCTTGACTAACATAGGGGCTTTTTGCGCAAGTTCAAGGTGCGCGCAGATGAAACGTATCGCGAATGACTTGCATCAAGATCCCAGCCAGCATGGCCGTTTCGCACGTCGCGTGGGAGCGGGCTTGCCCCGCGATCAGGCGGCGCCTGTTAAACTGCCGCTCTAGCAACCCGCCGCGAACTTCCATGGCCTACAAACCCTCTTCCGCCCACCCGCCCTCGGCCCTGCTGCGCAAGGCACGCCCGCTGCGCCTGCTGCTGAACCAGGCCGAGCGCCTGGAGCACCTGCAGCGCCTGCTGGAAAGCCAGCTGCAGCCAGCCGCCCGCGAGCATTGCCACGTGGCTTCCTGGAAGGAAGGGACGTTGTTGCTGGTGGTTACCGACGGCCATTGGGCGACCCGCCTGCGCTACCAGCAGAAACGCCTGCAACGTCAGCTCATGGCCATGGAAGCCTTCGCCAACCTGACGCGCATATTGTTCAAGGTGCAACCGCCGCTGGTGGCAGCCAAACGCGAGGGGCAAGGGCCGGAGCTTTCGGAAACTGCCGCTCAGAGTATCCGAGGGTCGGCGGAAGGAATCAGTGACCCGAAGCTCAAGGCGGCGCTGGAGCGATTGGCGGCACATGCTCAAGGGAAGGATAACGGCTGAGAGCGCTCGACTTGAACCTTGCTTAGGTACTCGATATCCGCCACAACGCAGCTCTCGAACTGTTTGCCATCAGCCCAAATCCAATTCCCAGCCATAAAAAAGGCCACCCGAAGGTGGCCTTAATCACTAGAGAGAGTGTTCGAACTTACACAGCCGCCACAGGGCGCATGTACGAGATCGGTGCCGTGCTGGCATCTTCGAAGGTGACCACTTCCCAGGCGTCGGTTTCCGCAATCAGCTTGCGCAACAGCTGGTTGTTCAGCGCGTGTCCGGACTTGTAGCCCTTGAACTCGCCGATCAGGCTGTTGCCCAGCAGGTACAGATCGCCGATGGCGTCGAGGATCTTGTGCTTGACGAATTCGTCATCGGAACGAAGGCCGTCTTCGTTGAGAACACCGGTTTCGTCGACGACGATGGCGTTCTCGACACTGCCACCCAGCGCAAGGTTGTGCTTGCGCAGGTACTCGATGTCACGCATGAAACCGAAGGTACGGGCACGGCTGACTTCCTTCACGAACGAGGTGCTCGAGAAGTCGACGACCGCGCTCTGGGTCTGGCCCTTGAGGACCGGGTGATCGAAGTCGATCTCGAAGCTCACCTTGAACCCGTCGAAGGGCAGGAAAGTGGCGCGCTTGTCGCCCTCTTCCACTGTCACTTCACGCAGGATGCGGATGAACTTCTTCGGTGCGTCCTGTTCTTCCAGGCCGGCCGATTGGATCAGGAATACGAAGGGTCCGGCGCTGCCATCCATGATCGGCACTTCCGAGGCGGAGAGCTCGACGTAGGCGTTATCGATGCCCAGGCCCGCCATGGCGGAGAGCAGGTGCTCGACCGTATCGACTTTGACGTCACCGTTGACCAGCGTGGTGGACATGGTGGTCTCGCCGACGTTGGCCGCGCGCGCCGGGATTTCGACCACAGGGTCGAGGTCGGCGCGACGGAAGACGATGCCGCTGTCGACAGGCGCAGGCTTGAGGGTCAGGTAGACCTTCTCCCCGGAGTGCAGGCCGACGCCTGTGGCACGGATGGTATTCTTCAGGGTGCGTTGTCTAATCATGGCATTGGCCGCTTCAGCGCAAATTGCGAACAGGTATCAACAAAGGCTGGGGATGATAACAGACCCGGCCTTTGCTGAACACCAATCACCCTTATACCCCTGATAAATTCCATTAATCGGCCTGACGACGCAGGAACGCCGGGATATCCAGGTAGTCCAGATCATCCTGAGGGTTGAGTTTAGCGGCTGCCGCAGCACCTGCATGGGCCTGGTTGCGCATCACGGTCGGACGCTCCAGGTCACGGTAGTTGACGGCCGACTGCTCCTGGCGAACCGGGGCCGGGTTGGAGGCCTCGTACGCCTGCTGGGCGGTCTGCAGGGTGTTGTCGACCACCTTGACCGGTTTCTCGATGCGCGCGCCCAGGCCGGTGGCCACGACGGTCACGTGCAGCTCGTCGCGCATGTCCGGGTCGATCACGGTGCCGACCTTGACCATCGCGTGGTCGGAGGCGAAGGCCTCGATGATGCTACCCACGTCGGAGTACTCGCCCAGCGACAGGTCAGGCCCTGCGGTGATGTTCACCAGGATGCCGCGGGCGCCCTGCAGGTTGACGTCTTCGAGCAACGGGTTGCGGATCGCCGCCTCGGTGGCTTCGCGAGCACGGTTCGGGCCGCTGGCGCAGCCGGTACCCATCATCGCCATGCCCATCTCACCCATCACGGTGCGTACGTCGGCGAAGTCGACGTTGATCATGCCCGGACGCTTGATGATGTCCGAGATGCCGCGCACGGCGCCGGCCAGCACGTCGTCGGCCTTGGCGAAGGCGGACAGGAGGCTTGCATCCTTGCCCAGGATGGTCAGCAGCTTCTCGTTGGGGATGGTGATCAACGAGTCGACGCTTTCAGCCAGCATGCGGATGCCTTCATCGGCGATCTGCATGCGCTTGCGGCCTTCGAACGGGAACGGACGAGTCACCACCGCGACGGTGAGGATGCCCATTTCCTTGGCCACTTCGGCGATGATCGGCGCCGCGCCGGTACCGGTACCGCCACCCATGCCGGTGGTGATGAACACCATGTTGGTGCCCTGCAGCACTTCGGCGATGCGCTCACGGTCTTCCAGCGCGGCCTGACGGCCGACTTCCGGATTGGCGCCAGCACCCAGGCCCTTGGTTACACCAGTGCCCAGTTGCAGGATGGTGCGCGCGCCGATGTTTTTCAGCGCCTGAGCATCGGTGTTGGCACAGATGAATTCCACGCCTTCGATGCTGCTCTTGACCATGTGGTTGACGGCGTTGCCGCCGCCACCGCCGACGCCGATCACCTTGATGACCGGACTTTGCGGGACGTTGTCTACGAGCTCGAACATTTTCCCTCTCCTTACAGTTCTCTAGTTGTCGCGCCTACCACTACTGCTTTGAAACTCAGAAGTTGCTCTGGACCCAACGCTTGAGTCGCTCAAGCACTGGCCCCTTGGGTTCATCGCCATAGCTGTTGTTGCTGCTGTTGCTGTTGCTGATACCGGTCAGGGACAGGTCCTCGGACTGCTTCTGCAGCCCGTAGGTGAGCAGGCCCACGCCGGTGGAATAGATCGGGTTGCGGACCACGTCGCTCAGCCCGCGGACGCTGTGCGGCACGCCCAGGCGTACCGGCATGTGGAAGATTTCCTCGGCCAGTTCCACGGCGCCTTCCATCTTCGCGGTGCCGCCGGTGAGGACGATGCCGGCCGGCACCAGGTCCTCGTAGCCGCTGCGGCGCAGCTCGGCCTGGATCAGGGTGAACAGCTCGTCGTAACGCGGCTCCACCACTTCGGCCAGGGCCTGGCGCGACAGCTCGCGCGGCGGGCGATCACCCACGCTCGGCACCTTGATGGTCTCGCCGGCGCCGGCCAGCTTGGCCAGGGCGCAGGCGTAGCGGATCTTGATTTCCTCGGCGTACTGCGTAGGCGTACGCAGGGCCATGGCGATGTCGTTGGTGACCTGGTCGCCAGCGATCGGGATTACCGCGGTGTGGCGGATCGCACCTTCGGTGAAGATGGCGATGTCGGTGGTGCCGCCACCGATGTCCACCAGGCACACGCCCAGTTCCTTCTCGTCGTCGGTCAGCACCGAGTAGGCCGAGGCCAGCTGTTCAAGGATGATGTCGTCGATTTCCAGACCACAGCGACGCACGCATTTTTCGATGTTCTGCGCCGCGTTCACCGCGCAGGTAACCACGTGGACCTTGGCTTCCAGGCGCACGCCCGACATGCCCAGGGGCTCGCGCACGCCTTCCTGGTTGTCGATCACGTAGTCCTGCGGCAGGGTGTGCAGCACCCGCTGGTCGGCCGGAATGGCCACGGCCTGGGCGGCATCGAGCACGCGCTCAAGGTCGGCGGTGCTGACTTCGCGATCGCGGATGGCGACGATGCCGTGGGAGTTCAGGCTGCGGATGTGGTTGCCGGCCACGCCGACGAACGCCGAGTGGATGCGGCAGCCGGCCATCAGCTGGGCCTCTTCCACGGCGCGCTGGATCGACTGCACCGTCGACTCGATGTTCACCACCACGCCCTTCTTCAGGCCGCGAGACGGATGGGTGCCGATCCCGACGATCTCCAGGGTACCGTCCTCGCCGACTTCACCCACCAGCGCCACCACCTTGGAGGTGCCGATGTCCAGCCCGACGATCATTTTGCCGCTATGCGCGTTTGCCATGGTCCTGCCTCTCTCTAATTCTTCGCAACGGCGGGTTGGGCCGTCGTCGGTGCATTCGGTTCCCGCCAACCAACGGCAAGTCCGTTGGAATAACGCAGATCGATGCGGGCGATATTGGTGATCTGGTCTTTAAGCGATTTGTCGTAAATGGCAATGAAACGGCGCATCTTCTCCACCAGGTGGTCGCGCCCCAGCAGCAGCTCGATACCTGGGCCGGCGCTACCCGCGCCAGTGGTCAGGAACCAGCTGCCTCGCTCGCGCAGCTCCAGGCGAGCGATGGAAAAGCCCATGGGGCGCAGCATCTGGCTCAATACCTGATACTGCTGCATGACTTGTTGCTGAGCGCGCTGCGGCCCGAACAGCTGCGGCAGGTGCTCGTAGTTGGCCAGTTCGCGCGGGGTGAAGGCCTGGCCCTGGTTGTTGAGCAAGGCCTCGTCGCCCCAACGCGCCACCGGCAACTGTTCTTCCAGGCGGATCACCACCTCGTCCGGCCACACCCGGCGCACCTCGGCGTGGGCGATCCAGGGCATCTGCTCGAGCTCGACGCGCATCGCCGCGAGGTCGACGGTGAAGAAGCTCGCCGCCACGTAGGGCGCGATACGCTGCTGCACCGCCTGCTGGCTGATGTAGCTGAGATCACCCTGCACGGCGATCTTGGTGATCGGCCGGTCGGCGTAGGGCATCAGGCGAATGGCCCCCTCATAGGCGCCAAAGCCGGCGGCCACCAGCAATACCGGCCACAGCAGGCGCTTGAGGCCGCCGAAGCTTGGCCGCGGCAGGCGCGCCGATACGGGCTCGTCGGCCACCAGTCGGCTGGCACCACGCGGCACCGGCTTGCTACGGCCGGTAACGGGTGGCTGCTGACGTATCATCGCGCCTTGCATGGCTATTAACCTCTCGTCGCTACGCTGTCGGCCAGGATCGCCAGCACCAGCTGCTGGAAGTCCAGGCCGGCGGCACGGGCCGCCATGGGCACCAGGCTATGGTCGGTCATGCCCGGTGCGGTGTTGACCTCGAGCAGCCAGAAACGGCCCTGCTCGTCCTGCATCACGTCCAGACGGCCCCAGCCCTCGATACCAACGGCATCGCAGGCGCGCGCGGTAAGGTCGATCAGTTCCTGCTCCTTGACGCTGTCCAGGCCGCACGGGATGCGGTACTGGGTGTCATTGGCGATGTACTTGGCGTCGTAGTCGTAGAACACGTGCGGCGTGCCCAGCGCGATCGGCGGCAGCACCTGGCCACGCAGCACGGCGATGGTGAATTCCGGGCCGTGGATCCATTGCTCGACCAGGACTTGCGAATCGTAGTTGGCGGCGTCTTTCCAGGCGGCGACCAGCTCTTGCTCGCTGTTCACCTTGGCCATGCCGATGCTCGAACCTTCATGGGCGGGTTTGACGATCAACGGGAAGCCCAGTTCCGCACTGGCGGCCACGCAATCCTGCTCGCTGGCCAGCACGGCGTGACGCGGCGTGGGGATACCCAGGCTCTGCCACACCTGCTTGGTGCGCAGCTTGTCCATGGCCAGCGCCGAGGCAAGAATGCCGCTGCCGGTGTAGGGAATCCCCAGGCACTCGAGCAGGCCCTGCATGCTGCCGTCCTCACCACCACGGCCGTGGAGGATGATGAAGGCGCGGTCGATCTTCTCGCTCTGCAGGCGGTTCAGAAGGTCGTCGCCGACGTCGATGGCGACTACGTCGACACCAGCGCTGGTCAGCGCCTCGATCACTGCCTTGCCCGACTTCAGGGAAACCTCACGCTCGGCACTCTTGCCACCGTACAGCACGGCGACGCGGCCAAAGGCCTTGACGTCCAGGGTCGAGTGCAACTTGTCGTAGGCGCTGGTCATTTCGACTTCTCCTGCTTGGCGCCTGCGAACAGCGGGCTATTCATCAATTGCGGGGCCAGGCCGCCGACATCGCCGGCACCCTGGCAGATGAGGATGTCACCGGCGCGCAGCAGCGGCTGGACCAACGGCGCGAGCTCGGCGCCGCGTTCGATGTAGATCGGATCGAGCTTGCCGCGCTGGCGGATGCTGTGGCACAGCTGGCGGCTGTCGGCGCCGGGGATCGGCTCTTCGCCGGCCGGGTAGACCTCCATCAGCAGCAGCACGTTGGCATCGCCCAGCACCTGCACGAAATCGTCGTACAGGTCGCGGGTGCGGCTATAGCGGTGCGGCTGGTAGACGATCACCAGGCGGCGGCTCGGCCAGCCGCCACGCACGGCCTTGATCACCGCGGCGACCTCGGTCGGATGGTGGCCATAGTCGTCGACCAGCATCACGCTGCCACCGTCGACCGGCAGCTCGCCGTAGACCTGGAAACGCCGGCCAACGCCCTGGAAGCCCGACAGCCCCTGGACGATGGCCTCGTCGCTGATGCCTTCGTCGGTGGCGATGGCGATGGTCGCCAAAGCGTTCAGCACGTTGTGGTTGCCTGGCATGTTCACCGACACTTCCAGCGGCTCGCAGTCACGGCGCAGCACGGTGAAGTGGGTCTGCATGCCCTGCTGACGCACGTTGATGGCGCGGATGTCGGCCTCTTCGCTGAAGCCGTAGGTGACCGTCGGACGCTTGACCTGCGGCAGGATCTCGCGCACCACCGGGTCGTCCAGGCACATCACCGCCAGCCCATAGAACGGCAGGTTGTGCAGGAACTCGACGAAGGTCTTCTTCAGCTTGTTGAAGTCGCCTTCGTAGGTGGCCATGTGGTCGGCGTCGATGTTGGTGACCACGGCGACCATGGGCTGCAGGTGCAGGAAGCTGGCATCGCTCTCGTCGGCTTCGGCGATCAGGTAGCGGCTGGTGCCCAACTGCGCGTTGGTCCCGGCCGCGGTCAGGCGACCACCGATGACGAAGGTCGGGTCCAGGCCACCGGCGGCGAACACCGAGGCCAGCAGGCTGGTGGTGGTGGTCTTGCCGTGGGTGCCGGCTACCGCCACGCCATGGCGATAGCGCATCAGCTCGGCGAGCATCTCGGCACGCGGCACCACAGGGATGCGGCGCTCCAGTGCGGTGGCGACTTCCGGGTTGGCCGGATTGATCGCGCTGGACACCACCAGCACATCGGCGTTGGCGGCGTTCTCGGCGCGGTGGCCGACGAAGATCTCGGCGCCGAACGACTCAAGGCGCTCAGTGACCGGCGACACCTTGAGGTCGGAGCCGGACACTTCATAGCCGAGGTTCAGCAGCACTTCAGCGATGCCGCACATACCCACGCCGCCGATACCGACGAAGTGGATACGACGGATGCGGCCCATCTTCGGATGCGGCATGGCTTTCTGGCTCTCAACCATGGGCCACCTCCAGGCAGATATCCACCACGGTGCTGGTTGCGGCAGGTTTGGCCAGGCGGCGGGCGGTGCCGGCCATGGCGTTGAGTTTCTCGGGTTGCATCAGCACCTCGTTCAGGCGTTCAGCGAGCTGCGCTGCGCCAGTAGTCGCTTGTGGCATCAGGAAGGCGGCGCCTTCACGTGCCAGGTATTGGGCGTTGTGGGTCTGGTGGTCGTCGATGGCATGGGGCAAGGGCACCAGCATCGAGGGCAGGCCCGCCGCCGCGAGTTCGCTGACGGTCAGGGCGCCGGCCCGGCACACCACCATATCGGCCCAGCCATAGGCATGGGCCATGTCCTTGATGAACGGTTCGACCTGGGCCTCGACCCCCGCCTCGTGATAACGCTCGGCGGTGACGGGCGCGTGGTTCCTGCCCGCCTGGTGGAACACTTCGGGGCGCAGGTTCGCCGGCACCTCGGACAGGGCCTTAGGCAACAATTTGTTCAATGGTTCCGCACCCAGGCTGCCGCCCATGACCAACAGGCGCGCACGGCGCTCGGCCAGGGGCGCGCGCAGGGCGTCCATGAACAGCTCCGGACGCACCGGATTGCCGGTGGTGCGCAGCTTGTCGCTGGCGGCAAAGGTGTCCGGGAATGCTTCGCAGACACGCGCGGCCAGCGGCAGCAGCAAACGATTGGTGGTACCGGCGCGGGCATTCTGCTCGTGGATCACCAGTGGCACACCACACAACCGCGCGGCTACGCCACCGGGGCCGGTCACATAACCACCGAAACCGACCACGCAGACCGGTTTGAGCTCACGGACGATGCGCCGCGCCTGCAGCACGGCCTTGACCAGGGTGAACGGCGCCTTGAGCAGCGACAGCTTGCCCTTGCCGCGCAGGCCGGTGACCTGGATCAGGTGCAGCGGCAGGCCGGCCTGGGGCACCAGTTCGTTTTCGATGCCACGCGGGGTACCCAGCCAGTGCACGTTGTAGCCGCGGGCCTGGAACTCGCGGGCACAGGCCAGGGCCGGGAACACGTGCCCCCCGGTGCCACCGGCCATGATCAGGATGTTTTTGCCGTCAGCGGCCATGGCTGGGCTCCTCGGCAAAATCGCTCTCCTTGAACTCGTGTTCTTCGCTGCCCAGATGGGTGCGGCTCTCCCACTCGATGCGTAAAAGCAGGCCGACACAGGCGCAACAGATCACCAGGGAACTGCCCCCGTAGCTGAGGAACGGCAGGGTCAGGCCCTTGGTCGGCAGCAAGCCGACGTTCACGCCGATGTTGATCAGGAACTGGCCGATCCACAGGAACGACAGGCCGAAGGCCATGTAGGCGGCGAAGAACTGCTTGGCCTTCTCGGCCCACAGGCCGATGTACAGGGCACGCACGGTGATGAACACGAACAGCGCGATGGTCAGCAGAGAGCCGACCACCCCCAGCTCTTCGGCCAGCACCGAGAACACGAAGTCGGTGTGCGCCTCGGGCAGGTAGAACTGCTTCTGCACACTGTTGCCCAGGCCCACGCCCAACCATTCGCCGCGCCCGAAGGCGATCAACGCCTGGGTCAGCTGGTAGCCGGAGCCGAACTGATCGCTCCAGGGATCGGTGAAGGTGATCAGGCGCGCCATCCGGTAAGGCTGGGCCTGGACCAGCACCACCACCGATATGACCGCCAGCACCACCATCAGCGAGAAGCGGAACAGCCCCACTCCCCCGAGGAACAGCATGGCCGCCGCAGCGCCCATCATCACCACCGTGGCGCCGAAGTCCGGCTCCATCAGCAGCAGGCCGGCCATTGGCAGCAGCACGATGAACGGTTTGAAGAAGCCCATCCAGCTCTCGCGCACCTCGGTCTGGCGACGCACCAGGTAGCCGGCGAGATAAATGACCACGAAGACCTTGGCGATCTCCGATGGCTGGACGTTGAAGAAGCTGAAGCCGATCCAGCGCATCGAACCGTTCACCTCACGGCCGATACCGGGCACCAGCACCAGCACCAGCAGACCGAAGGCACCGATCAGCATCATGAAGCCCATGCGCTGCCAGGTGGCGATCGGCACCAGCATGGTCATCAACCCGGCGCCCAGCCCAAGGGTGACGTACACCAGGTGGCGGAACATGTGGTACAGCGGGTTGCCGGACTGCACCGCGGCCACTTCGGAGGAGGCCGAGGTGATCATCACCAGGCCCAGGCCGAGCAGCGCCAGGCAACCGGCCAGCAGCGGGAAGTCGAGGTCGATGCCACGGCCGCTGATCAGCGGCGACGGGTACGGCTTGAGGATGCCGAAGATCATGCCAGCCCCTCCGCTGCCTGGGCGAACAGGCGCCCGCGTTCTTCAAAGTTCTTGAACATGTCGAGGCTGGCGCAGGCCGGCGACAGCAGCACCGCGTCACCGGCGCGGGCCAGCTCGGCGCAACGCTGCACGGCCTCATCGAGGGTCTGCACGGGCACCAGTTGCACGGCATCCTTCAGGGTTTCGGCCAGGCGTGCGGCATCGCGGCCGATCAGCACCACGGCGCGGCAATGCTGCGCCACCGGGGTACGCAAGGCCGCAAAATCGGCACCCTTGCCATCGCCGCCGGCGATCAGCACCAGTTTGCCCTCGATATCGGCACCCAGGCCTTCGATGGCCGCCAGCGCGGCACCGACGTTGGTGGCCTTGGAATCGTCGTACCAGTTCACGCCGTTGCGCTCGCGCACCCACTGGCAACGATGGGCCAGGCCCTTGAATTCGCGCAGCGCTTCGAGCATCGGTTCGAACGGCAGGCCGACGGCGTGGCCGAGGGCCAGGGCAGCCAGGGCGTTGCTGTGATTGTGGGCGCCGCGGATCTTCAGCTCACGCACTGGCATGAGGGTCTGGAACTCGAACGCCAGGTATTTCTCGCCATCCACTTCACGCAGGCCGAAGGCCTTGAAGTCCGGTGCGTTGAGGCCAAAGGTCCAGCACGGCCGGCCTTCGACCGGCAACGGACGGCTCAGGGCATCCTGGCGGTTGACCACCACCTGGCGGGCGCCGCGGAAGATCCGGTGCTTGGCCAGGTGATAGGCCGGCAGGCCGCTGTAGCGGTCCATGTGGTCTTCGCTGATGTTCAGCACGGTGGCCACTTCGGCGTTGAGCTGGTCGGTGGTCTCCAGCTGGAAGCTCGACAGCTCCAGCACGTACAGCTCGACGTCATCAGCCAGCAAGTCCAGGGCCGGGGTGCCGAGGTTGCCGCCTACTGCCACACGTTTGCCTGCCTTGACGGCCATCTCGCCGACCAGGGTGGTCACGGTGCTCTTGGCGTTGGAGCCGCTGATGGCCACGATCGGCGCCTTGGCGTGATGGGCGAACAGCTCGATGTCCCCGGACAGCTTGACGCCACGCGCGGCGGCCTGTTGCAGCGCAGGCGTGGCCAGGGCCAGGCCTGGGCTGACATACAGCTCGCTGGCCCGGCACAGGAAGTCCACGTCCAGCTCGCCACAGCGCACTTCCACCTGCGGGTATTCACGGCGCAGGGTGTCCAGTTCCGGCGGTTGCTCGCGGGTGTCGGCGACCGCAAAGGCAATGCCCCGGTTCGCCAGGAAGCGAACCAGGGACATGCCGCTCTTGCCGAGGCCGACAACGATGCGGAATTGGTCGGAAGCGATCAGTGACACGCTCGTTTACCTCAGTTTCAGGGTGGCAAGGCCAATCAGCACGAGAATCACGGTGATGATCCAGAAGCGGACGATCACCCGTGGCTCGGGCCAACCCTTGAGTTCAAAGTGGTGGTGGATCGGCGCCATGCGGAACACGCGCTTGCCGGTGAGCTTGAACGAGGCCACCTGGATGACCACCGACAGGGTTTCCATCACGAACACGCCGCCCATGATGAACAGGACGACTTCCTGGCGCACGATCACCGCGATGGTGCCCAGCGCAGCGCCCAGGGCCAGCGCGCCGACGTCGCCCATGAATACCTGCGCCGGGTAGGTGTTGAACCACAGGAAGCCCAGGCCCGCGCCGATCAGCGCGCCGCAGAACACGATCAGCTCGCCCGCGCCCGGCACGTACGGGATCAGCAGGTATTCGGCGAACTTCACGTTGCCCGACAGGTAGCAGAAGATGCCCAGCGCGCCGCCGACCATCACCGTCGGCATGATCGCCAGGCCATCGAGGCCGTCGGTCAGGTTGACCGCGTTGCTCGAGCCGACAATGACGAAATAGGTCAGCACGATGAAGCCGGCGCCCAGCGGGATGGCCAGGTCCTTGAGCATCGGGATGATCAGCGTGGTTTCAACGCTGGTCGGCGCGGTCTTGTACAGGAAGATCGCCGCAGCCAGGCCGAACACCGACTGCCAGAAATACTTCCAGCGGCTCGGCAGGCCGCGGGAGTTCTTCTCGATGACCTTGCGGTAGTCGTCGACCCAGCCGATGGCGCCGAACGCCAGGGTGACGATCAGCACCACCCACACATAGCGGTTGGTCAGGTCGGCCCACAGCAGGGTGCTGATGGCGATGGCGGAGAGGATCAGCGCACCGCCCATGGTTGGGGTGCCGGACTTGGACAGGTGCGATTGCGGGCCGTCGTTACGCACGGCCTGACCGATCTGGCGGATCTGCAGGGTACGGATCATCCACGGGCCCAGCCACAGGGCCAGGGACAGCGCGGTCAGTACACCCAGGATCCCGCGCAGGGTCAGGTACTGGAAGACCGCGAAGCCCTTGTGGAACTGTTGCAGATACTCAGCCAACAGCAGCAGCATTAATGTTTCTCCCCGCTGGCGCCGCACAGTGCGGCCACGACGTTTTCCATCGCAGCGCTGCGCGAGCCCTTGATCAAGATAGTGGTGTCGCTGACGGCCTCGGCCTTGACGGCTTCGATCAGCTCAGCTTGAGTGGCGAAATGGCGGCCATTGGTACCGAATGCCTTAACGGCGTAGGCCATGTTGGTGCCCACCGCGTATAGCGCATCGACCTTGCTACGTGCGTAGTCACCCACCTGGCGGTGACCTTCCTCGGCCCATTGCCCCAGTTCGCCGATATCCCCGAGCACCAGGACGGTGCGGCCGGAAAAGCCGGCGAGTATATCAATGGCGGCACACATCGAGGTGGGATTTGCGTTGTAGCTGTCGTCGATCACCCGCGCGCCACTGGGCGCAATCTGCGCAACGGTACGGCCCTTGACCGGTTGCACGGCGCCAAGGCCGGCGGCGATGCCGCTCAGGCTCAGACCAACGGCATGGGCGGCGGCGGCGGCGGCCAAGGCATTGCTGACGTTGTGGGTGCCAAGCAGGTTCAGTTGCACCGGGACGCTGCCGTCCGGGCCATGCAGGGTGAACGAGGGGCAGCCACGGGCGTCGCGGCCAATATCGCTGGCGTGGAAGTCGGCCTGCGGATTGTCCAGCGCAAAGCTGATAACGCGATGATTGCCCGCGCGCTGGCGCCAGATGTCGAACGCCTTGTCGGCCAGGTTGAGGATGGCCGTGCCACCCTCGCCCAGGCCTTCGAGGATCTCGCCCTTGGCCTCGACGATCTTCTCCGGGCCGCCGAACTCGCCGACGTGGGCGGTACCGGCGTTGTTGATGATGACCACCTGCGGTCGGGTCAGGCCGACGGTGTAGCGGATCTCGCCGATGCGCGAGGCACCCAGTTCGATCACTGCGGCGCTGTGCTCCGGGGCGATCTCCAGCAGGGTCAGCGGTGCGCCGAGGTCGTTGTTGAGGTTGCCACGGGTGGCATGCACCGGTCCGCGGGTGCGCAGGATCGCGGCGAGCATTTCCTTGACCGTGGTCTTGCCGCTGGAGCCGGTGATGGCCACCACCGGCTTGTAGAAGGCAGCACGATTCAGCGCGCCGAGCTGGCCAAGCGCTACGCGGCAGTCGGCGACCACCAGTTGCGGCAGATCGACACCGGCGATTTCGCGCTCGACCAGCGCGGCGACGGCCCCCTTGGCCTTTACATCGGCCAGGTAGTCATGGCCATCGAAGCGTGGCCCGCTGAGGGCGACGAACAGTTGACCGGCAGCGACGCTGCGGCTGTCGATGCTGACGCCGGTGAAGCTGGCGTCGGCGCCTGCCAGGCGTGCACTCAAGGCAGCAGTCAGCTGGCTGAGCATCATGGGCTTAAGCATGTGGAGCCTCCCAGGCGGCTAGGGCCTTCTTGGCTTCGACCAGATCGGAGAAGTCATGGCGCTCGCCATTGATCTCCTGGTAATCCTCGTGGCCCTTGCCGGCCAGGACGATCACATCCTCGGCAGCAGCAGTGGCGACCAGATGGGCAATGGCCAGGCCACGGCCAGCGACGAACTCCACGCTGTCGGGCTGGTCAAAGCCGGGGCGAATGTCATCGAAGATGCGCTGCGGATCCTCGGTACGCGGGTTGTCATCAGTCACCAGCACACGATCGGCCAGGCGCTCGGCGACTGCCGCCATCAACGGGCGCTTGCCGGCGTCACGATCACCACCACAGCCGAACAGGCACAGCAACTTGCCGTGGGCGTGCGGGCGCAATGCCTCGAGCACCTTTTCCAGGGCATCCGGGGTGTGGGCGTAGTCGACCACCACCAACGGCTTCTCACCGCCACCCAAGCGCTGCATGCGACCGACCGGGCCCTGCAACTGCGGGGTGACTTTCAGGATTTCGTCCAGCGAGTAATCCAGCGCCAGCAGGGTAGCCACCGCCGCCAGCATGTTGCTCAGGTTGAAGCGCCCCAGCAGCTGGCTGCGCAGGCTGCGTTCGCCCTGTGCGGTGACGAGGGTGGCTCGTACGCCATCATCGTCGAACGTGGCCTCGCGGCAAAACAGCGAAGCGTCCGGGTTTTCCAGGCTGTAGCTGAGCAACCGGGTCTCGATATGATCGGCACTCGGGCGGCGGGCGAAGTCGGCAGCCAGGCGGCGTCCGAACTCATCATCCAGGTTGACCACCTGGCAACGCAGGCTCGGCCAGGCGAACAGCTTGGCCTTGGCGGCCTCATAGGCCTCCATGCTGCCGTGATAGTCCAGGTGATCGCGCGACAGGTTGGTCATCACCGCGATATCGAACTCCAGCGCAGCGACCCGCCCTTGCTCGAGAGCGTGAGAGGACACTTCCATGGCCACGGCCCTGGCACCCGCTTTTTTCAGGTCGTTGAGGGTCGACTGCACGGCAATGGGGTCCGGCGTGGTCAGGCGGCCGCTCTGCAATTCACCGTAGAAGCCGGTGCCCAGGGTGCCGATCAGCCCGCAACGCTGGCCAAGGGCGTCGAGCGCCTGGGCCACCAGCTGGGTGACGCTGGTCTTGCCGTTGGTACCGGTGACCCCCACCAGGTTCAATTGGCGGCTGGGTTCGCCATAGAAGCGCCCGGCGATCTGCGACAGCTGGCCGATCAGCCCCTTGACCGGAATCAGCGGCGCGTCGGTAATCGGCAACACGCAGGTACCCTGCTCTTCATAGGCGACGGCAGCGGCGCCACGGGCCAGTGCGTCGGCAATATGCTCACGGCCGTCGACCTTGGCACCCGGCACGGCGAGGAACAGATCACCCTGGCGCACCTGGCGGCTGTCCAAGGTCAGCTCGCGGATCAGCGGATCGCGGCTGGCATGGGCGAACAGTTTGCTCAATGGCATCGTCATCAACCTCGCCCTCCCTTGGCGGGTACTGCGCTGGCTTGCTGCGTCGAAGGCGGCGGCAGGTTGTCCGGCGGTACATTCATCAGGCGCAGGGTGCCTGACATCACTTTGCTGAATACGGGCGCCGAGACCAGGCCGCCGAAGTAGCCACCCTTGCTCGGCTCATCGATGACCACGACGATGGCGTAGCGCGGGTCGCTCATTGGACCGAAGCCGGCGAACAGCGAACGGTAGGCGTTCTCGGTGTAGCCCTTGGAGCCGACGGTGGCTTTACGCGCGGTACCCGACTTGCCGCCCACGTGGTAGAACGGCACCTGGGCACGGAACACGCCACGCGGTGCTTCGATCACCTGCTGGAGCATGGCCTGCACGGTTTCGGCGGTTTCCTTCGGGATCGCCTGCACAGCCTCCGGGGCCTTGTCGACCTTGAGAATGGACAGCGGCACCATCTTGCCGTCGTTGGCCAATGCCGCATAGGCATGCACCAGCTGCAGCGCGGTCACCGATACGCCATAGCCATAGGAAAGCGTCGCGGTCTCGGCCTTGCGCCAGTCGCGGTGATTCGGCAGGTTGCCCACGCGCTCACCCGGGAAACCGAGCCCGGTGTATTGGCCCAGGCCCACCTGGGACATGACCCGGTAGATGGCCTCGCCACCAATATCGAAAGCGATCTTGCTCATGCCGACGTTGGAGGAGTTGATCAGGATGCCGGTCAGGTCGAGGATCGGCCCACCACCACGCGATACGTCCTTGATGGTGTAGCGGCCGATCTGCAGGGTGAAGGGATACACCTCGACCTTGTCGGTCGGCTTCCAGCGCCCGCTTTCAAGCGCGGCGCTCATCGAAATCGGCTTGACCGTGGAGCCTGGTTCGAACACATCGATGATCGCCCGGTTGCGCATCGCCGCCGGGAACATGCTGCGGCGGTTGTTCGGGTTGTAGGTCGGCTGGTTGACCATCGCCAGGACCTCGCCGGTCTTGACGTCCATGATCACTAGGCTGCCAGCCTTGGCTTCCTGTTCGGCGATGGCGTTGCGCAGCTCGCGGGTGGCCAGGTACTGCAGGCGCAGGTCTATCGACAACGCCAAGGTCTTGCCGGCCTTGGCGTTCTTGGTTACCTGGATGTCCTTGATCAGCCGGCCACGCCGGTCCTTGATCACCTGCCGCTTGCCGGGCACCCCGGCGAGCCATTCGTCGTAGGCGAGCTCGACGCCTTCACGGCCATGGTCATCCAGGTCGGTGAAGCCGACCATGTGCGCGGTGACGTCGCCAGCCGGATAGAAGCGGCGGAACTCTTCGAGGCCGTAGACGCCCGGAACCTTCAAGTCGAGCACGTGCTGGCCCTGCTCCGGGGTCAGGCCGCGGACCAGGTAGATGAATTCCTTGTTGGCCTGCTGGGTAAGACGCTCGCTCAACTGCTGTGGGTTCTGCCCAAGTGCGGCGGCCAGCTGCGGCCAGCGATCCTTGGCCGCCTGCATTTCCTTGGGGTTAGCCCACAAGGTGGTGACGGGCGTACTGACAGCCAGCGGCTCACCGTTGCGATCGGTGATCAGGCCACGGTGCGCGGGGATGGGAATATGGCGCAGGCTGCGGGCATCGCCCTGCCCCTTGAGGAAGTCGCGGTCGACGACCTGCAGGTCGATGATGCGCCAGCAGATAGCACCGACCATCAGCGCCAGCAAACCGATCACCACCCGGAAGCGCCAGGGGTAGAGTGCGCCTTCGAGCTTCATCATGGCGCCACCATCCGCACTTCGTCAGCAGCGGGCACGCGCATCCTGAGCTGCTCCGAGGCCAGGCTCTCGATGCGACTGGAGGCAGTCCAAGTGCTTTGCTCGAGGATCAACCGGCCCCACTCGGCCTGGGCCTTGTCGCGCTCGTTCAGTTCACCGTACAGGGTATTGAGCAACTGACGGTTCCAGTGAGCGCTGTAGGAAACGGCGATCGCCGAAATCAGGACGGCGACGAACAGCAGAAGCATCAAAAAGCTTCCGCCTGGCAGCGGCTTGGCAAACAGCCTGCTCACCGCAACTTCTCCGCTACCCGCATCACGGCGCTGCGCGACCGCGGGTTGGCCTTGAGTTCGGCTTCGGAGGCGAACTGCGCCTTGCCGATCAATTTGATCTTCGGCTCGAAGGCCTTGTGCTGAACCGGCAGGTTGCGCGGCAGGTTGTCTGCCTCGCCCTTGACCAGCTTGCGCATGAACAGTTTGACGATACGGTCTTCCAACGAGTGGAAGCTGATCACTGCCAGGCGGCCACCCACTTCAAGGGCGTCGAGCGCGGCTTCAAGGCCGGTCTCGAGGTCGCCAAGCTCGTTGTTGACATGGATACGCAGGCCCTGGAAGGCCCGGGTCGCAGGGTTCTTGCCCTTTTCCCAGGCCGGGTTGGCAACCTTGAGCACTTCCGCCAGGTCGGCGGTGCGGGTGAACGGCTGCTTCTCGCGGCGCTCGACCACAGCGCGCGCCATGCGACCGGCGAAGCGCTCCTCGCCGTACTCCTTGAACACGCGGGCAATTTCTTCGACGGGGGCGGTGGCGACAAACTCGGCTGCACTGATGCCCTGGCCCGGGTTCATGCGCATGTCCAACGGACCGTCGTTAAGGAAGCTGAAGCCGCGCTCGGGGTCGTCCAGTTGCGGCGAGGATACGCCCAGGTCGAGCAGGATGCCGCTGACCTTGCCATCCAGGCCGCGGGCGCGCACTTCGTCGCCGAGCTCGGCAAAGCTGCGCTGCACAATGACAAAGCGGCCGTCTTCGGCCGCCAGCGCTTGCCCGGTGGCAATCGCCTGTGGATCCTTGTCGAACCCCAGCAACCGCCCTTGCGGCCCAAGCTTGCTGAGGATCAGGCGGCTGTGGCCGCCACGCCCGAAGGTGCCGTCCAGATAGCAACCGTCGGCGCGCAGGGCCAATGCCTCGACGGCTTCGTCGAGGAGGACGGTGATGTGGTTGAAGCCGCTATCTATGGTCACAGGATCAGGTCACGCAAATCATCGGGCATGGCGCCCGGTTGTTGAATAGCTGCAAGGTCGGCTGCCGAAACCGCGTTCCAGGCATCCTCATCCCACAGCTGGAATTTGTTCAGCTGCCCCACCAGCATCGCCTTCTTGTCCAGCTTGGCGTACTCACGCAGGCGGGGCGGCACCAGGAAACGCCCACTGCCATCGAGCTCCAGGTCCACCGCATTGCCGATCAGCAAACGCTGCAGGCGACGGTTTTCCTCACGCAACGACGGCAAGGCGCGCAACTTGGCTTCTATCTGTTCCCACTCATCGAGGGGATAAACACACAAGCAGGGGTCAACGGCGTCGATGGTCACGATCAATTGACCATTGCAACGCGAATCGAGCTCGTCACGGTACCGGCTCGGCATGGCGAGACGGCCCTTTGCATCGAGGCTGACGGCGTTGGCTCCGCGGAACACGGCTGCGATTCCCCACAATGTTAGCTTTTTTGTGCCAGAAAACCCACTTCATCCCACTTTCTGCCACTTGCGCACACTATAGGAATCCGCCCGCCACACCGTCAAGGCACGTTCATAAGGAAATCCCTTACAGGACGGCGATTTAGCGCAACAAAGGAAGGTGGAAGGATTACAAGAGGGAAAAACTGACGGAAAAAATCAAACACACTCAAGCGGATAGAGTGAGAAGTTAAAGTAATTTATTAAGAGTAAGATTTTTTCGGTATTACCAGGACGCATCTGCTATCGATTCAAGCAGGAAAGGAAGAGGTGGAGAGTCGATCTGTAAGCCGGGTTTTGTCGAGGACAGTCATTCCTCTACGACGGCCATCACTGGACGCCTCTAGCAACCTACCCGGTTCCGACGCGGGCCACGCCGTATGGAACCCTATTTGGTCTTGCTCCGAGTGGGGTTTACCTAGCCACGGACTGTTGCCAGCCGTGCGGTGCGCTCTTACCGCACCTTTTCACCCTTACCGGCACCGAAGTGCTTAGGCGGTTGTTTTCTGTGGCACTTTCCGTAGGCTCGCGCCTCCCAGGCGTTACCTGGCACTCTGCCCTATGGAGCCCGGACTTTCCTCCCCCGCCTTTTGCGGAACAAAAGACGGCAGCGACTGTCCGATCGACTCTCCGCCGCCAAGGTTACCGGTAGCCGCGCTCAAGAACAAGCGGCGCGACCATTAATACCATTATGCCACTAATGGGCTTTCTGCTTTTCCAGGGCCAATTGGTAGAGCAGGTTCTTGCGCACCCCGGTGATCTCGGCCGCCAGCGCCGCTGCTTTCTTCAGCGGTAGCTCGGCCAGCAGCAGGTCCAGCACTCGCTGCGCCTCGGCGCTGATCGCCTGCTCGCCCTCCGGCGCGCTCCAACCGGCCACCAGCACCACGCACTCGCCACGCTGCTGATTGCTGTCACCCTGTACGAATGCGCGCAACTCGGCCAACGGCAAGCCTTTGAGGGTCTCGAAGGTCTTGGTGATCTCGCGCGCCAGCAGCGCCGGACGCTCGCCACCGAACACCGCTTCCATGTCCTCCAGGCACTCGAGGATCCGGTGTGGCGCCTCGTAGAAGATCAGCGTGCGCGGCTCTTCCTTGACCTGCTCCAGACGCGCGCGGCGCCCGGCGGCCTTGGCCGGCAGGAAACCTTCGAAGATGAAGCGGTCCGACGGCAACCCCGCCGCCGACAGCGCGGCGATCAACGCACAGGCGCCCGGCACCGGCACCACCTGCACGCCCGCAGCACGCGCCTGGCGCACCAGGTGATAGCCCGGATCGGAAATCAGCGGCGTACCGGCATCGGACACCAGCGCCACATCGTCGCCGGCCAGCAGGCGGGTGATGAAGCGCCCGCCCTCGTCACGCTCGTTGTGCTCATGACAGGCTGCCAGTTGCGTATCGATGCCGAAATGCTGCAGCAGACGCACCGAGTGGCGGGTGTCCTCGGCAGCGATCAGGCTGACATCCGCCAGCACCTTCAGTGCCCGGGCGCTCATGTCGTCGAGGTTGCCGATGGGCGTGGCAACGACGTAAAGCTTGCCCAACGTGGATTTCGAAACCCCTGCAACATCAGTCACTGCGCACACCTGCTTTCCGGATCAAAGGTCGCCATTGTAGCCCGAGCACCGGTAACAGGGCGCAAAGAACTTCGCCCCAGGCACACCTCGGGCCACCTATAGTGAAGGTTCAGTGTCGGCGAGATCGCGCCGTGCCCCCCGCTTGGGTACAATTGCCGGCCAACTTGATCGAGTAACAGGACCTTTACATGATCGCTTGTCTGCGGCTGCTCACAGCCCTCTGCCTCGCTGCCCTGCTGGCAGCCTGCGCCAGCTCGCCCTCATCCAGCCTGGGCGAACTGCCACGCACCCCGGACGCCAGCATCGAGCAACTGCTCGAGAAGGCGGCCTCCAGCAAGTCCGCCGAGGATGCGGCCCTGCTGCGCTTGAGCGCCGCGGACCTGGCATACAAGCAAAAGGACTTCCCGCGCGCCGCGCGGATTCTCGAGCAGGTCCCGCTGGAGCCGCTCAAGCCCGCCCAGCAGGTGTTCGCCTCCACCCTGGCCGCCGAGCTCGCCATGAGCCGCAACCAGCCCAAGGCCGCCCTGACCGCCCTCGCCCACCCGAGCCTGCAGCGCGTCGGCGAACTGCCGACCGAGCAGCAGGCCCGCACCTACAGCGTTCATGCCGCAGCCCTCGAAGCCGACGGCCAGGTCCTGGCCGCCGCCCAGCAGCGCGTACTGCTGGCCCCCCTGCTCAGCGGCCAGGCCGCCAGCGCCAACAATGACGCGATCTGGGCCCTGGTCGCCTCGCTGCCCGCCGAACAGCTGCAGCAGCCGGCCGCCGACGAGACCCTGGCCGGCTGGACCAGCCTGGCCCTGGCCGTGAAGCGCGCCGGCACCCTGGAACAGCAACAGGCCGCCATCGACACCTGGCGCCAGCAGCATCCAGAACACCCGGCAGCCAAGCAATTGCCGACAACCCTGGTCAAGCTCAAGGAACTGGCCAGCCAGCCACTGACCAAGATCGCCCTGCTGCTGCCCCAGGAAGGCCCGCTGGCCGGTGTCGCCCGCGCCCTGCGTGACGGCTTCATGGCCGCTCACTTCCAGGCCCAGCAAGGTGGCCAGCCCGCCCCTGCAGTACAAGTGTTCGACAGCTCACGCATCACCTCGCTCGACGACTTCTACCGCCAGGCCCAGGCTGCCGGCGTGCAACTGGTGGTCGGCCCGCTGGAAAAGCCGCTGGTCAAGAAGCTCGCCGCCTACCCGCAACTGCCCATCACCACCCTGGCCCTGAACTACGCCGACGCTGGCCAGAAAGCGCCGCCACAACTGTTCCAGTTCGGCCTGGCCGCCGAAGATGAAGCTCGCGAAGTCGCGCGTCGCGCACGCGCCGACGGCATGGTCCGCGCCGTGGCCCTGGTACCGAGCGGTGAATGGGGCGACCGCGTGCTCGCCGCCTTCCGCCAGGACTGGGAAGGCAATGGTGGCACCCTGATTACAGCGCAGCGCATCGCCCAGCCCGTCGCCCTCGCCCAGCAGATCGCTGATCTGTTCCAGCTGCGCCAGAGCGAAGGCCGCGCCAAGAGCCTGCAGAGCACCGTCGGCGGCACCATCGCCGCGCAACCTTCGCGCCGACAGGACATCGACTTCATCTTCCTCGCCTCGACGCCGCAGCAAGCCCAGCAGATCAAACCCACGCTGAACTTCCAGTACGCCGGTGACGTGCCTGTCTACGCCACCTCCAACCTGTATAGCGCCAGCGGTGACGTGAACCAGTACAACGACATGAACGGCATCCGCTTCTGCGAAACGCCGTGGCTGCTGGACACCACCAACAGCCTGCGCCAGCAAGTCGTGCAGCAGTGGCCCCAGGCTGCCGGCAGCCTCGGCCGCCTGTACGCCATGGGCGTCGACGCCTACAGCCTGGCTCCGCGCCTGGGCCAGCTCAAGGCGCTGCCGGACAACCGCGTCGAAGGCCTGTCCGGTAGCCTGAGCATGAACCCCAGCCAGCGCATCGAACGTCAGCTGCCATGGGCCGAATTCGCCGGCGGCCAGGTCAAGCGCCTGCCGGACACCCCTCGCTGATGCCCGGCGCATCGCCCAGCCTTGCCGGCCAGGCAGCCGAAGATCACGCCCTTGAATACCTTCGAGGACAAGGTCTGCGGCTGCTGGAGCGCAACTGGCGATGCAAGGGGGGCGAGCTCGATCTGGTCATGCTCGATGCCGATACAGTAGTATTCGTCGAAGTCCGCTACCGGTTGCATGCGGAGTTCGGCGGAGCGCTCGCCAGTATCGATGGGCGCAAGCAGCAACGACTGGCGCTTGCCGCCAACCTCTTCCTGCAGCACGAACCCCGCTGGGCCACCCGCCCCTGCCGCTTCGACGTTATCGCCCTGCAGGGCCGGGGGCATGCGGGGCAACCGCTTCAATGGCTGAAAAATGCCTTCGAATGCTGAACCCAATTCGATTTTCTAGCTCTATGTTTCGCGGGCTGGTCACTGTTGCGCGTAGCAAAGGCCACCGCCCCTCTTAAGGTCACCCAGATGGACATGCAATCCCGAATTCGCCGGCTGTTCCAGGCCAGCATCGACACCAAGCAACAGGCAATGGACATCCTGGCACCCCACATCGAGCAGGCCAGCCTGGTCATGGTCAATGCCCTGCTCAACGACGGCAAGATGCTCGCGTGCGGCAACGGCGGCTCGGCCGGCGATGCCCAGCACTTTTCCTCGGAACTGCTCAACCGCTTCGAGCGCGAGCGCCCGAGCCTGCCGGCCGTCGCCCTGACCACCGACAGCTCGACGCTCACCTCGATCGCCAACGACTACAGCTACAACGAAGTCTTCTCCAAGCAGATCCGCGCCCTGGGCCAGCCCGGCGATGTGCTGCTGGCGATCTCCACCAGCGGTAATTCGGCCAACGTGATCCAAGCGATCCAGGCCGCCCATGACCGCGAAATGATTGTCGTCGCCCTGACCGGGCGTGATGGCGGCGGCATGGCCTCGCTGCTGCTGCCCGAGGATGTGGAGATCCGCGTCCCCGCCACGGTCACCGCGCGCATCCAGGAAGTCCACCTGCTGGCGATCCACTGTCTGTGCGACCTGATCGACAGCCAACTGTTCGGGAGTGAAGAATGATCTCCAAGCGTATCGGCCTGATGGCCCTGACCCTGTGCCTCGGCGTATCGGGCTGCAGTTCCGTGCTCACCTCGGCGCGTAACTCGCCTATCGAGGATGACCGCGGCACCCGCACCATCGGCAGCAAGATCGATGACTCGCTGATCGAGACAAAAGTCTCGGTCAACATCGCCAAGGCCAATCCGGAGCTGGACAAGGGCTCGCACATCGTCGTCAGCAGCTACAACGGTGTTGTGCTGCTTGCCGGCCAGACACCCCGCGCCGACCTCAAATCCCTCGCAGAACAGACCGCCGGCCAGGTTCAGCGAGTCAAGAAGGTGCACAACGAGCTGCAGGTGATGCAGCCGTCATCGATCCTGGCGCGCAACAACGACGCCTGGCTGACCACCAAGATCAAGACCCAGATGCTGACCGACGAGAGCGTGCCCAGCTCGCGCATCAAGGTCATCACCGAAAATGGCATCGTCTACCTGCTCGGCCTGGTCAGGCAACAAGAGGCCAACGCCGCCACCAATGTGGTGCAGGGTGTGTCGGGCGTGCAGAAGATCGTCAAGCTGTTCGAATACATCGACTGACAACCCCTCGGCGAGCGTCGGGACGCTCGCCTTTTTCACTCTGATCCAGGAAGTACCCCATGAAGAAGTTTCTGCTGCCCGCCCTGCTGATCGGCACCTTCGCCACCCTGGCCGGCTGCTCCACCCCGAGCGTGATCACCCTCAACGATGGCCGGGAACTGCAGACCACCGACACGCCGCACTTCGACCGCAACTCCGGCTTCTACGAGTTCAAGCAACTGGACGGCAAGCCGACCCGCATCAACAAGGACCAGGTGCAGAGCATCAAGGACCTGTAATTGCGGCAGCCATGAAAAAGGCGATCCCTGCGGATCGCCTTTTTTGTCCCTGCCTGTTACTTCACGACTTTGAGGCTCGGACGACCACTGGGACGCGGCGGCTCGGGCGGACCATCGTCATCCGGCTCGACAACGTCGTCCTCAAGGTCATCCTCGTCCGCGAGCGGCGGCTCCAGCTCGAAGACCATGCCCTGGCCATTCTCCCGGGCGTAGATCCCCAGGATGGCGCCAATCGGCACATACAGCGTGTGCGCCACGCCACCGAAGCGTCCTTCGAAGCTCACCGCCTCGTTGTCCATGTGCAGGCTGCGCACGGCACTGGGGGAAATGTTCAGGACGATCTGACCATCGCTGGCGAAACCTTGGGGCACCTGAACGGCCGGGTACTCGGCGTTGACCAGCATATGGGGCGTGCAATCGTTGTCGACGATCCACTCGTACAGCGCGCGAACCAGATAGGGGCGACTGGAGTTCATCAACGGCTCCTCTTTAAACCTTGCGCATTTCACGTTCGGTAGCAGACAGGCTCGCCTGGAAAGGCTCGCGGGCGAACTGTCGCTCCATGTAATCCAGCAGCGGCTTGGCCTGCCGCGGCAATTCGATACCCATCACCGGCAAGCGCCAGAGTATGGGCAATAGACAGCAATCGACCAGACTCTGCTCCTCACTCATGAAGCAGGCCATTTCAGCGAACAGCGGGGCCACGCCCGTCAGGCTCTCGCGCAACTCCTTGCGCGCCTGGGTACGTGCCGGCTCGCTGCTGCGCGGATCCAGCACGGTGTCGGCCAGGCTGCACCAGTCGCGCTGGATGCGGTGCATCAGCAGGCGACTGTTGCCGCGGGCCACCGGATAGACCGGCATCAGCGGCGGGTGCGGGTAACGCTCCTCGAGGTACTCCATCACCACGCTCGACTCGTACAGCGCCAGATCGCGATCGACCAGGGTCGGCAAGCTGCCGTAAGGGTTCACTTCGACCAGCTTGGGCGGCAGGCGGTTGGTGTCGACATCGATGATCTGCACCGTGACGCCTTTCTCCGCGAGCACCAGGCGTACCCGATGAGAGTAATGGTCAGCGGGGTCGGAATAGCAGGCTAACCTGTTGGTTGCGCCCATGTAGCGCCTCCTCGCACGGGATGCTTGTAAAAACTGCAAATGAAAACGCGCCCGGGGTGCCCCAGCGACATGACTGGGGCACCCCGGGCGCGTTCAACTACCAGAAACTACTGCGTGATCAGTGCACGTCCTTCCAGTATTCGCGCTTGAGCAAGTAGGCGAACACGAAGAAGAAAGCCAGGTACAGCAACACGTAGGTACCGATGCGCTGGCTTTCCAGTTTGACCGGGTTGGCCGAATAGGCCAGGAAGGTCACCAGGTTCTTGACCTTCTCGTCGAACTGCTCAGCCGTCAGGGTACCGGATTTCTCCTCGACGGTCAGCTGGTCGCACGCTTCATGGGTCAATGGGCTGCCGGTCAGCGGGTCATATTGCTTCTTGCCGTCGACCACACTCTGCACCTGCTTGCAGCCAATCACCTGGTTGCCCTGCAGGCCAACCAGCACATTGGGCATGCCGACGTTGGGGAAGACCTTGTTGTTCACCCCATATGGCCGCGTCTTGTCTTCATAGAAGCTGCGCAGGTAGGTGTACAACCAATCGTTGCCACGCACCCGGGCAACCAGGGTGAGGTCGGGCGGCGCAGCGCCGAACCAGGTCTTGGCATCATTGGGCTGCATGCCGATCTTCATGTGGTCGCCGATCTTGGCGCCAGTGAACACCAGGTTTTCGAGCATCAGCTCGTGGGGGATCCCCAGGTCGTCGGCGACACGCTCGTATCGCTGGAACTTGGCGCTATGGCATCCCATGCAATAGTTGGCGAAGGTGCGCGCGCCATCCTGCATCGCGGCCTTGTCGGTCAGGTCGATATCGACCTTGTCCAGCTCCAGGCCGTGTTCGGCGGCGAACGAAAGGCCAGGCATCAATGCCAGCAAGCATACTGCAATAAACTTTTTCATCAGCCAGTCACCCTTTCCGGAACCGGTTTGGTCTTCTCGAGCCTTGTGTAGAACGGCATCAGCAGGAAGTAGGCGAAGTACAACACCGTGCACACCTGCGACAGCAAGGTACGCCCCGGGGTCGGCGCCAGCACGCCCAGCACGCCAAGGATGACGAAGGCCACGCAGAACACCAGCAACCAGATCTTGCTCAGCCAGCCCTTGTAGCGCATCGAGCGCACCGGACTGCGGTCAAGCCAGGGCAACACGAACAGCACCGCGATTGCCGCGCCCATGGCAATCACCCCGAACAGCTTGTCGGGCACCGCGCGCAGAATCGCGTAGAACGGCGTGAAGTACCAGACAGGGGCGATATGCTCAGGGGTCTTGAAGGCGTTGGCCTGCTCGAAGTTCGGTTTTTCCAGGAAGTAGCCACCCATTTCCGGGAAGAAGAACACCACGGCACAGAACACGAAGAGGAACACCACCACACCGGCGATATCCTTGACGGTGTAGTACGGGTGGAACGGGATGCCATCCAGCGGGATGCCGTTCTCGTCCTTTTTCTTCTTGATGTCCACGCCATCGGGGTTGTTCGAACCCACTTCGTGCAGCGCCAGGATGTGCAGCACCACCAGGCCCAGGATCACGATCGGCAGGGCCACCACGTGCAGGGCGAAGAAGCGGTTCAGGGTGATGCCAGAGATCAGGTAGTCACCACGGATCCACTGGGTCAGGTCATCACCGATCACCGGGATCGCACCGAAAAGCGAGATGATCACCTGGGCACCCCAGTAAGACATCTGCCCCCAGGGCAGCAGGTAGCCCATGAACGCCTCGGCCATCAACGCCAGGTAGATCAGCATGCCGAACAGCCAGACCAGCTCGCGCGGCTTCTGGTAGGAGCCGTAGAGCAACCCGCGGAACATGTGCAGGTAGACCACGATAAAGAACGCCGAGGCGCCGGTGGAGTGCAGGTAGCGCAGGATCCAGCCGTACTCGACGTCGCGCATGATGTACTCGACCGAGGCGAAGGCCTCTTCCGCCGAGGGGGTGAAACTCATGGTCAGCCACACGCCGGTGACGATCTGGTTGACCAGCACCAGTAATGCCAGCGAGCCGAAGAAGTACAGGAAGTTGAAGTTCTTGGGCGCGTAATACTTGCTTAGATGGTCTTCCCACATTTTCGTCGCGGGGAAGCGCGCATCGATCCACTCCATGAACTTGCTCATCATGCGTTCTCCTGATCGACGCCGATGACGATGATTTCGTCCGACTCGTACGAGTGCGGTGGCACTGGCAGGTTGAGAGGCGCCGGCTGGGATTTGTAGACGCGCCCGGCCAGGTCGTAGTGCGAACCGTGGCAGGGGCAGAAATAGCCACCGACCCACTTCGGCCCCAGGTCAGCCGGGGCAACTTCAGGGCGGAAGGTTGGCGAGCAACCCAGGTGCGTGCACAGACCTACCAGGATGAGAATCTCGGGCTTGATCGAGCGAACTTGCGGGTCGACGTAGGTCGGCTGCACCGACGCCTTGGATTCAGGATCGGACAGCTCGCCGGTGATCTTTTTCAGATTACCGAGGATCTCCTCCGTTCGCCGCACGATGAATACAGGCTGCCCCCGCCATTCAGCTACCATCTGCTGACCGGGCTCGACCTTGGCGATATTGACCTTCACCGGTGCCCCTGCGGCTTTCGCCTTGGCACTGGGAAACCATGACCCCACGAACGGTACCGCTGCCCCCACTGCCCCCGCTGCCCCGACCACGGATGTCGCGGCTACGAGGAAGCGGCGCCGGCCCGCGTTGACGCCGTCATTGCTCATTCAGTCCTCTCCCATCAGCTTGCTTGGCCTGTTTGAACAGGCATCTACTTAGGTACGTCTGTGGCACTAAAAATTGGCCGCAATGGTAAGGAACAAATCCACACGCTGACAAGGTGATTACCCGCTCGTCGGGCTACTACCCTCGCTTTGCTTGATCTGCGTCTATGCGACAAACGGCCACGGACTAGCAGACAGGTTAGTTGAAGACATAAAAAAAGCCCGGTTCCAAAAAGGAACCGGGCTTTTTTCGACTGCCGAAGCGGTATTAACGCTTGGAGTACTGAGGACGCTTACGCGCTTTACGCAGACCCACTTTCTTACGCTCAACTTCACGAGCGTCGCGGGTGACGTAGCCAGCACGACGCAGAGCGCCACGCAGGGTTTCGTCGTATTCCATCAGGGCGCGGGTGATGCCGTGGCGGATTGCACCGGCTTGACCGCTGACACCACCACCGGAAACGGTGACGTAGATGTCGAACTTCTCAACGGTTTCGGTCAGTTCCAGCGGCTGGCGAACAACCATGCGAGCGGTTTCGCGGCCGAAGAACACGTCCAGAGAACGGTTGTTGATGGAGATGTTACCGGTACCTGGACGCAGGAAAACGCGAGCGGTTGCGGTCTTGCGACGGCCAGTGCCGTAGTTTTGAGTCGCCGACATAATGAACTATCCCGTTAGATCTTCAGTTCTTGAGGCTGCTGAGCAGTGTGTGGGTGAGCAGCACCCGCGTACACTTTCAGCTTGCGGTACATGTCGCGACCCAGCGGGTTCTTCGGCAGCATGCCTTTGACCGCGGTTTCGATAACACGCTCAGGGGCCTTGGCGATCAACTTCTCGAAGTTGATTTCCTTGATACCGCCCGGGAAGCCGGAGTGGGAGTAGTACATCTTGTCGGAAGACTTGGCACCAGTCACACGGATCTGCTCGGCGTTGATGACGACGATGTAGTCGCCGGTGTCAACGTGAGGGGTGTATTCTGGCTTGTGCTTGCCACGCAGGCGGCTAGCGATTTCGGTAGCCAGACGACCCAGGGTCTGACCAGCGGCGTCGACTACGAACCACTCGCGCTTTACTGTTTCCGGTTTAGCAGTAAAAGTTTTCATTCTCTAAAGCCTCAGAGGCCGCCCAGCGAAAAATAGACGGCGAATCTTACTGGATAGTGCACAGCTTGCCAAGGGCAAGCGCGCAGCCGAACGCTGACGCTTTTGGGGGCTCGGGTCGGGCACGCCAATGTTCGACAAGGGTTCCCTGCATGGTGGTGCATCACTTCCGCCACACGGAGAGGGGCAGAATTATCCAGATTGCAGGAAAAATTTCAACCTGCTTTTATGGTCATCTTTGCCATGGAGCGTCTACCCGATGGAATACCGCAAGCTCGGCCGTACCGACCTCGACGTCAGCGCCCTGTGCCTGGGCACCATGACCTGGGGCGAACAGAACACCCAGGACCAGGCCTTCGCCCAGATCGCCCTGGCCAAGGCCAGCGGCATCAACTTCATCGACACCGCCGAGATGTACCCGGTGCCACCGCGCCCGGAGACCTACGCCGCCACCGAACGCATCATCGGCAACTGGTTCGCCGCCAACGGCGACCGTGACGACTGGATCCTCGCCAGCAAGGTCGCTGGCCCCGGCAACGGCATCAGCCACATCCGTGACGGCCAGCTCAAGCACAACCGCCAGCACATCGTCGCCGCGCTGGACGAGAGCCTCAAGCGCCTGCAGACCGACCGCATCGACCTCTACCAGTTGCACTGGCCCGAGCGCAGCACCAACTTCTTCGGCAAGCTCGGCTACCAGCACCTGCCCCAGGACATCTTCACCCCGCTGGAGGAAACCCTGGAGGTGCTCGATGAACAGGTGCGCGCCGGCAAGATCCGCCACATCGGCCTGTCCAACGAAACCCCGTGGGGCACCCTGAAATTCCTGCACCTGGCCGAAACCCGCGGCTGGCCCCGCGCGGTGTCGATCCAGAACCCCTACAACCTGCTCAACCGCAGCTTCGAGGTGGGCCTGGCAGAGGTGGCAATCCGCGAGCAGTGCGGTTTGCTGGCCTATTCGCCGCTGGCCTTCGGCATGCTGTCGGGCAAGTACGAAAACGGCGCCCGCCCGGAACACGCCCGCCTGACCCTGTTCAGCCGCTTTGCCCGCTATTCCAATCCGCAGACCGTGGCCGCCTGCGGCCGCTATGTGCAGCTGGCCCGCGAACACGGGCTGGACCCGGCGCAGATGGCGCTGGCGTTCGTGACCCGGCAGCCGTTCGTGACCAGCAACATCATCGGCGCGACGAACCTCGAGCAACTGCGCAGCAATATCGACAGCCAGGCGTTGAATCTGGGCGATGAACTGCTGGCGGCAATCGAGGCGGTCCATCAGGAGCAGCCAAACCCCGCGCCTTGATGCAACGCAGGCGCTGCACTGCTCTTTCGTGGGGTAGACACAATCGCCAAAAAATAAGACGATCCAGCCGGTGATTGACCACTCTACCCTATAAGAACAATGACAATGATGTTTACCCAACCCCCGGCGTCGCTGCGGCGCGTCAGCATCCTGGCCGTTGATAAAGTGTTCGCTTCGACACTGATGCAGGCCAAGGACTTCTTCCACCTGGCCAGCCTGCGCTACAGCAAGCAGCTGGGCCTAGGCCTGCAACCGATGTTCGAGATCGGCCTGGTGAGCCCGGACGGTTTGCCCGTGGACAGCTTCAGCAACGTGCAGTTGCCGGTCGACAGCGGCCTCAACGACGCCGACGTGATCATCCTGCCGGCCTTCTGGGACGACTTCGACAACCTGCTGCAACGCTATCCGCAGGTACTGCCCTGGCTGCGCGAGCAGCATGCCCGTGGCGCGGTGCTATGCGCCGAGGCCAGCGGCGTGTTCTGGCTGGCCGAGTCGGGGCTGCTCGACGGCAAGGAGGCGACCACCTACTGGCGCTTCTTCAGCAGCTTCGCCGAGCGCTTCCCGAAGATCCGCCTGAACCAGGACAAGCACCTGACCGACGCCGACAATCTCTACTGCGCCGGTGGCACCACCTCGGCCTGCGACCTGTACATCTACCTGATCGAGCGCTTCTGTGGCGCCAACGTGGCCCGCGCGGTGGCCCGCGACATCCTCTACGAGGTGCAGCGCAGCTATACCCCGGGGCGCATGGGCTTCGGCGGCCAGAAGCTGCACCAGGACCTGATCATCCTGCAGATCCAGCACTGGCTCGAAGAGCACTTCGCCGACAAGTTCCGCTTCGAGGATGTGGCGCGCAACCACGGCATGAGCATCCGCAATTTCATGCGCCGCTTCCAGAGTGCCACCGGCGACAAGCCCCTGCACTACCTGCAGCGCCTGCGCATCGAGACCGCCAAGGGCCTGCTGTCGAGCACGCGCAAGAGCATCAAGACGATCAGCTACGAGGTGGGCTACGACGACGCGAGTTTCTTCGCCCGGCTGTTCCGCCAGCACACGGAGTTGTCGCCGAACCAGTATCGGCAGCAGTTCATGCAGGAGGCCTGAAAGGCCTCCCAGCTACAAGCCCAAGCTGCAAGCCACAAGAAAAAGCCAGAGCAGTACGCGAACTGCTCTGGCTTTTTCTTGTGGCTTGCAGCTAGAAGCTTGCAGCTGCCGTCAGGGCTTGTGCGCCCGCGACAGGAACTCGTGGGACTGCATCTCCAGCAGACGGCTGAGCGTACGCTGGAACTCGAAACTCAGGCGCCCGCCGGTATACAGGTCCTTGAGCTCTACCTCGGCCGAGATGATCAGCTTCACGTTGCGGTCGTAGAACTCGTCGACCATGTTGATGAAGCGCCGGGCGATGTCATCGGTGGTCACGCCCATCTGCTCGACATTGCTCAGCAGCACGGCATGGAAGATCTTGCCCAGTTCGATGTAGTCGTTCTGGCTGCGCGGCCCGTCGCACAGGGCACGGAAATCGAACCAGGCGACGTCGTCGCAGGTGCGCAAGGCATGGATCTCGCGGTTCTCGATCATCAGCACGTCGTTCTCGACGGCCTGGGTGCACTCAGGGGTCAACGCCTTGAAGCTGGCGCGCAGGCTTTCATGCGCCGCGGCGTCGAGCGGGAAGTGGAACAGCTCGGCCTGTTCCAGGTGACGCAGGCGATAGTCCACGCCGCTGTCGACGTTCACCACATCGGTGTACTGCTTGATCATGGCGATCGCCGGCAGGAAGCGCGCGCGCTGCAGGCCGTCCTTGTACAGGCCGTCCGGGACGATATTGGAAGTGGCCACCAGCGACACGCCGTTCTTGAACAGCTCTTCCATCAGGGTGCCGAGGATCATGGCATCGGTGATATCGGAGACGAAGAACTCGTCGAAGCAGATCACCTTGGCTTCGTCACTGAAGCGCTTGGCGATGATGGTCAGCGGGTTCTTCTCGCCCTTGAGGGTCTTCATCTCCTCGTGGACGCGCTTCATGAAGCGGTGGAAGTGCGTGCGCATCTTCTGCTTGAACGGCAGCGCTTCATAGAAGGTGTCGACCAGGTAGGTCTTGCCCCGGCCCACGCCGCCCCAGAAATACAGGCCCTTGACCGGCGTCTGCTCCTTCTTGCCGAACAGCTTGCCGAACACGCCCGGCTTGTTGTTCTGCGCGTGTACCAGGTCGTCGTACAGGCGCTGCAGGTGACGCACCGCAGTTTCCTGCGCCGCGTCATGGAAGAAGTCGGGGCGTTTCAGATCGGCTTGGTATCGTTCTAGGGGCGTCATGATTTCGTTAGCGAGGCAACAAAAAACGGGCCGTCACTGTAGCGACCGGCCCGCTTAATGGCAATCAGACTTGCGTCAAAGTGACTCAGTCCGCCTGTGGCGCCAGGGCCTCGCGCAGGCTGGTGATGGCCGCGTCACGGGCCTCGGCGGCCTCGAACTGCGGCCCGTCGGCAACTTGCTCACCGTTCAGCCACAGCGAGAAGCCCAGGCCCTCGACACGCACGTCGGCATCGCCGCCCTGTTGCAGTTGCTTGCTCACCGCCCCCGCGCTCTTGCCATCGGCGAAGCTGCGCGACAGCAGCAATTGCTCGCCATCGGCGGCCAGCAGGCGGAAGCGGAAGCTGCCATCCTCGTCACGGAAGCTGACGAAGCGGGCGCTCTTGGCGGCCTTCTTCTTCACCTCGGTGCTGGCCTGCACGGTGGTGCGGAACGAACGCAGGCCAACTGCCTCGCGCAGTTGCTCGAGGAACGGCGTGGCGATCTTTCGGGCCTTGGCGGCACCGGCCAGGAGGATGTCCTCGAGGTCTGACGGGCGCGAGATCAGCTGGTGGTAGTGTTCGCGCTTTTCGGCCAGCTGGCCGTCGAGCAGCTGGAACAGGCGCTGCTTGGCATCGCCCCAGCCCAGGCCCTGCAGCAGCTCTTCGCGGAACTCGGCGCATTGCGCCGGCGTGGAGAACGCCTGGAACAGGGTGAACAGGTGCGAATTGTCCGGATCCTTGGCCTCGCCCGGGGCCTTGGAGTCGGTGACGATGCGCGAGATCGCATCCTTCATGTCCTTGGCGCTGGTGAACAGCGGGATGGTGTTGTCGTAGCTCTTGGACATCTTGCGACCGTCCAGGCCCGGGAGCGTGGCCACGCTCTCCTCGATCACCGCCTCGGGCAGGGCGAAGAAGTCCTTGCCCTGGCCGAACAGGTGGTTGAAGCGCTGGCCGATGTCGCGGGCCATTTCCACGTGCTGGATCTGGTCGCGACCGACCGGCACCTTGTTGGCATTGAACATCAGGATGTCGGCGGCCATCAGCACCGGGTAGCTGAACAGGCCCATGGTCACGCCGGCGTCCGGGTCTTCGCCGGCCTCGACGTTCTTGTCCACCGACGCCTTGTAGGCGTGGGCACGGTTGAGCAGGCCCTTGGCGGCGACACAGGTCAGCAACCAGGTCAGCTCCGGGATCTCGGGGATGTCCGACTGGCGATAGAAGGTCACCTTGGCCGGGTCCAGGCCACCGGCCAGCCAGGTGGCGGCGATCTCCAGGCGCGAACGCTGGATGCGCTGCGGGTCGTCGCACTTGATCAGGGCATGGTAGTCGGCCAGGAAGTAGAACGAGTCGGCACCGGGCTGCTGGCTGGCGAGGATGGCCGGGCGGATGGCGCCGGCGTAGTTGCCCAGGTGCGGGGTGCCGGTGGTGGTGATACCGGTGAGGATGCGCGTGGTCATGGGGGTTCGCTTATTTCAGGCTTGGCTCAGTTCGAAAGGCGCGGCAGCAGCAGATCCTTCAGATCGGTCAGCTTGCCATGGAAAAAGTGTCCGCATTCTGCCACTTTCAGCAGCTCGTGGGGGCGCGACAGGGCGGCGGACCAATCGTAGACCAGTTGCGGATCGACCACCTCGTCGGTGTCCGGCTGCACGACGGTCAGCGCAACGCGCTCGGGCAGCGGGAACTGCACGTTCAGGCGCATCACCGCCGGGGCGATCATGAACAGCTGTTGCAGCTCGACACCCGCCGCCTCCAGGCGACCGGCCAGGCTGGCGGCAACGAAGCCGCCGAAGGAGAAGCCCATCAGCACCAAGGGCAGCTCAGGATGCTGCTGGCGCAGCCAGGCTGCGGCAGCCTCGGCATCCGCCACCTCGCCAGCGCCCATGTCGTGGCTGCCGGCGCTCTGGCCAACGCCGCGGTAGTTGAAGCGCAGGGTGACGTAACCGGCATCACGGGCGGTACGCTGCAGGGTCGAGACCACCTTGTTGAGCATGGTGCCGCCCTGGACCGGGTTGGGGTGGCAGATCAGCACCGCGCCACGGGCATCGGCCACGTCCAGGTACAACGCCTCAAGCTGGCCGATCGGGCCATCGATGAACAAGGGGGTTTCGCGGATAAGCAAGGTACTACTCCGTGACCTCGTGAAGGGTCGACTCGTCTAGCAAAGGAATTCTGTTCTGATTTGCGATCGCTCGCGGTATACAGCGCAGGTCTGAGCCGTTAACGTAAAGCAAAGCCGTTTATAGAGGAAGGACTCGTGGAACACTCGCTCCTTGTTTGGTTGCTGCCGACCCTGGCCCTGGTTGTCGGTGTCGTCGTCGGTTTCGCGCTGGCCCGCCTGCTGCCCAACGCGGCACCGAGCAATACCCAACGCCAGCTGGATGACATCCAGCAGCGCTTCGACAATTACCAGAACGAAGTGGTGACCCACTTCAACAGCACCGCATCGCTGGTCAAGAAACTGACCCAGAGCTACCAGGACGTGCAGGATCACCTGGCCGAGGGCGCCAACCGCCTGGCCCTGGACGAGCTGACCCGCCAACGCCTGCTGGCCGCGCTGCACTCGGAAGCCGCGCAAGGCCCGCGTGATCGCCTGACGCCGCCGAAGGATACCGCCGAAGTACCACGCGACTACGCACCGAAGTCGCCGAACTCGCCGGGCATGCTCGATGAGAGCTACGGGCTCAAGCGCTGAATCGATGACATGAAGAAGGCCTCGCAAGAGGCCTTTTTTGTGGGAAGTGCAAACGGGATCTGCGTGGGAGCGGGCTTGCCCCGCGATCACCGGCGACACCGGTGCCATACACCGCATCGCGGGGCAAGCCCGCTCCCACGCAGTTCCATTTAACTCACAGCCTAATCTTTGCCCCGCGATTAAGCCGGCCCAGACCTCGTCAGCGATACCAGGCCGCCCCCTCCTCGCCGATGCCATAAAGCGCCCGCGCCTGCGCCAGCACATCCGCCGGCATTACGCCCTGACATACCAGCCCGTACAACGCTGCCAGCACTACGGCATACCGGTCCACCTCGAAAAACCGTCGCAACTGCTGGCGGGTATCGCTGCGCCCGAAACCATCGGTGCCCAGGGTGGTATAGGGCGCCTGCACATACTCGGCGATCAACTGCGGCCAGGCACGCACATAGTCGCTGGCCGCGATCACCGGGGCGTCGCCGGGCAGGCAACGACGCACATGGCAATCCACCTGCTCCCCGGCTATTGCCAGGCGTTGCGCATCCCTGGCCCCACGCGCCAGTTCGCTGAAGCTGGTGACGCTGAACACCTCGCTGTCGACCTGCCAGTCACTGGCCAGCAACTCACCGGCAGCGATCACCTCGCGCAGGATGGTGCCCGAACCCAACAAGCGCACCTGGCCACGGGGAGCGGCCGAGGAATGCCGGGCAAACCGGTACATGCCCCGCAGTACATCGTCGTGCATGTCTTCGGGCAACGACGGCTGCGGGTAGTTTTCATTCATCACCGCCACATAGTGGAACTCGTCCTGCTGCTCCACCAGCATGCGCCGCGCGGCATGGTCGAGGATCACCGCCAGCTCGCCGGCAAAGCATGGGTCCCAGGCCCGGCAGTTGGGCACCGTCGCGGCCATGACCAGGCTCGATCCGTCCTGGTGCTGAAGCCCCTCGCCACCCAGCGTGGTGCGCCCCGCGGTAGCACCCAGCAACAGGCCTCGGGCGCGCTGGTCGGCGGCGGCCCAGATCAGGTCGCCGACCCGCTGGAAGCCGAACATCGAGTAATAGATGTACACCGGCAGCATCGGCTCGCCATGCACCGCGTAGGCGGTGGCTGCCGCGCCCCATGAGGAGATCGCCCCGGCCTCGGTGATGCCCTCCTCCAGCAGTTGGCCATCCCGCGCCTCCTTGTAGACCAGCAGCGAGCCCGCGTCCTCCGGTTCGTAGCGTTGCCCGTGGGGCGAATAGATGCCGATCTGGCGGAACAGGCTGGCCATGCCGAAGGTGCGCGCCTCGTCGGCGACGATCGGTACCACCCGCGGCCCCAACCCAGGCGCCCTCAGCCAGTTGCCCAGCAAGCGCACGGCGGCCATGGTGGTGGACATCTCCTTGCCCTCGGCGTGCAGGGCGAAACCGCCGAACGCCTCCAGTTCCGGCAGGGGCAAGGTGGCGCAGTCGTTGCGGCGCAGCGGCAACGGCCCACCCAGTGCCTGGCGGCGCTGGCGCAGATAGACCATCTCTGGACTGTCCTCGGCCGGGCGATAGAAACGCAGTTGCTCCACCGCCTCATCCGACAACGGCAAATGGAAACGATCGCGGAAGGCCAGCAGCGCCTGCACATCGAGTTTCTTGGCCTGGTGCGCGGTCATCCGCGACTCGCCGGCACTGCTCATGCCATAGCCTTTCTTGGTCTTGGCCAGGATCACCGTCGGCCGGCCCTTGCACGCCCTGGCGGCGGCATAGGCGGCATGCAGCTTGCGAAAATCATGACCACCGCGCTTGAGGGCGTTGATCTCTTCGGCGCTCATATGCGCCACCAGGCGCTGCAAAGCCGGGTTCTGCTTGAAGAAGTGTTCGAGGTTGTAGCTGCCGTCCTTGGCACCGAGGGTCTGGAACTGCCCGTCGGGTGTCGCCGCCAACTGACGCAGCAGCGCATGTTCATGATCGCGGGCGAACAGTGCGTCCCACTCCGAGCCCCACAGCACCTTGATCACGTTCCAGCCGGCGCCGCTGAACAACGCCTCGAGTTCCTGGATGATCTGGCCATTGCCGCGTACCGGGCCGTCAAGGCGCTGCAGGTTGCAGTTGACGATGAAGGTCAGGTTGTCCAGGCCTTCACGGGCAGCCAGGGTCAGGCCGGCAGTCGACTCCGGCTCGTCCATCTCGCCATCGCCGAACACACCCCAGACATGCCGGCCAGAGGTGTCGAGCAACCCGCGATGTTGCAGGTAACGCATGAAGCGCGCCTGGTAGATCGCGTTGAGCGGGCCGATGCCCATCGAGCCGGTCGGGAACTGCCAGAAGTCGGGCATCAGCCATGGGTGTGGGTAGGAACACAGCCCGTTGCCGGCGACCTCCTGGCGATAGTTGGCCAACTGCTCCTCGCTCAGGCGCCCTTCGAGGAAGGCGCGGGCATAGATGCCCGGCGCCGAGTGCGGCTGGAAGAACACCAGGTCGCCACTGCGCCGCTCACCACCGCCCTCGCCGCGGAAAAAATGCTGGAAACCGACTTCGAAGATCTCCGCCGCCGAAGCGTAGCTGGCGATATGCCCGCCGAGCTCGCCGTAGGCATGGTTGGCGCGCACCACCATGGCCAGCGCATTCCAGCGCAGGATGCTGGTGATGCGCTCGTCCAGGTCCAGATCCCCGGGGTAGGCGCCCTGCTGCTCCACCGGCACGGTATTGCGGTAGGCCGAGAAGGCCTGGGCCTCGCGCTCCAGGCCCAGCTCGAGGGCATGGGCTTGCAGGCGCTGCAACAGGTAGCGCGCCCGCGCCGGGCCGCAGTGGGCCAGGGTCGAGGCCAGCGCCTCGCACCACTCGGCGGTTTCCGCTGGGTCGCTGTCCAGGGCGGCATCAAGGGCCGTCAACGGCTCGTTCGGGTTCATCATCGCTACCATCGCGCAGGCCTCGTCCGTGGCGGTTCAGGCACAGGCCTTCAGGGCCTGGGCAATGTCGGCAAGCAGGTCATCGATGTCTTCCAGCCCCACCGACAAGCGCACCAGCCCTTCCGAGATGCCATGCTCGGCACGCTGCTGTTGGGTATAGCTGGAATGGGTCATGCTCGCCGGGTGCTGGGCCAGCGACTCGGCATCGCCCAGGCTCACCGCGCGGCTGAACAGCTGCAGGGCGTTCATGAAACGGCGCCCGGCTTCGATCCCGCCCTTCAGCTCGAAGGCAATCATCCCGCCCGGCAGGCGCATCTGCCGCTGGGCCAGCGCGTACTGCGGGAAGGATGGCAAGCCTGGGTAATGCAGCAACTCGACCTGCGGCTGCTGCGCCAGGAACTCGGCCACCTGCTGGGCATTGGCGCAGTGACGGTCCATGCGCAGGGCCAGGGTCTTGATGCCGCGCATCAACAGCGAGGCATCGTGGGGCGAGAGCACGGCGCCGGTCATGTCCTTGAGCCCTTCCAGGCGGATGCGGTCGATCAGCGCCTTGCGCCCCACCACCAGGCCGGCGGTGATATCACCATGCCCGGACAGGTATTTGGTGGCCGAGTGCACCACCAGGTCGACGCCCAGTTCCAGCGGGCGCTGCAGGTAGGGCGTGCAGTAGGTGTTGTCGACCACGATGCTCAGGTCATGGCCCTGTGCAGCCTCGACCACCGCGGCGATATCCACCAGTTGCATATTGGGGTTGGCCGGCGTCTCGAAGTAGATCATTCGCGTCTTCGCGGTGATCGCGGCCTTCAGTGCCGGAATGTCGTTGAGGTCGACATGGCGGATCTTCACGCCGAACTCGCCGATGCCGTGGTGCAGGTAGGCGAAGGTGCAGCCATACAGGGTGCTACCGACGATCAGCTCGTCGCCCGGGCGTAGCAGGGTCCATAGCGTGGCGGTGATGGCGCCCATCCCAGAGGCCAGCGCCAGCCCGGCCTCGCCGCCTTCGAGCGACGCCATGCGTTGCTCCAGCAAGGCCAGTGTCGGATTGGAAATACGGCTGTAGAAGTGCCCCGGCTCTTCGCCGGCGAAGCAGGCGGCGCCGTACTCGACCGTCGGGAAAGCGTAGGTGGCGGTCTGGTAGACCGGCGGCACCAGGGCGCCGCCGTGGGACAGCGGGTCATAGCCATGGTGGATGGCCCGCGTGGAGAAACCGGTGTTGTTGTTGGAGTCGCGCATGGCAACAGTCTCTTGTGGTTTGTTATAAGCTTATGCCACCAAGCTGCCGCGCTTTTTCCAAACTTGCCCACGCAATCGGGCATGTTTTGAAAGAAAAACAACAAAAATTGAAGATGGAGGGCAAGATATGCCTTCAGCGCTCGACCGTACCGACCGCGCCCTGCTCGCTGCCCTGCAGGACAACGCCCGCCTGACCGTTTCCGAACTCGCCGACCAGGTCGCCCTGACCACCTCGCCATGCTGGCGGCGGGTCAAGTTGCTCGAGGACAACGGCTACATCACCGGCTACCAGGCCATTCTTTCGCCCAAGTCGCTGGGCTTCGGGGTGACCGCGTTCGTCAGCATCATGATGGACTCGCACACCAAGGAAATGGCCCTGGCGTTCGAGAAACGGCTGATGGAGATCCCCGAGATCGTCGCCTGCCACAATATCTCCGGACGCTATGATTTTTTGCTGGAGATCCTGGCGCGGGACCTGGAATCGTTTGGCGAATTCACCCGCGAGGTGCTGCAGCGGTTGCCGGGGGTGAAGGAGATCTATTCGAGCTTTTCGTACAAGGCGGTGAAAGAGCGACGGGTGATTCCCGTTTCCGAAACGCATATCTAGGGCCGCCCTGCGGCCCATCGCCGCGGTTCGTCGCCACGACAAGCCGGCCCCACACCGACCGCGCTGACCTGAAACCCTGCGCCATCCTGTGGGAGCTGGCTTGCCAGCGATGGGCTGCAAAGCAGCCCTAAATGAAAAACCCCGCCGAAGCGGGGTTTTTCACATCAGGCAATCAATCAGATCGCCCCACGCTGACGCAGCACATCCAGCACCAGCTTCACGCCTTCATCGACGCTGACCGACTGGGTGTCGATCACCAGATCCGCATCCAGCGGCACATCGAACGGGAAGCTCTCGCCCGGGATGTTGTCGCCACCGGCGGCATACAGGCCCTGCGGGTCACGCTCGCGGCACACCAGCGGCGACGCCTGTACATAGACGGTCACCAGGCGATCCTTGCCGATCAGCGCCCTGGCCTGCTCGCGGCCCTCGGCATCGGGGGCGACAAAGGCGGCCAGGGTCAGCAGCCCGGCCTCGTTGAACTGACGCGCCACATGCGCGGCGCGGCGCCAGTTCTCGGTGCGCCCGGCGCGGTCCTGCGGCAGGCCCTTGTTCAGGTCGTGACGCAGGTTCTGGCCGTCGAGCACGTAGACTGCACGGCCCATGTCGAACAGCTTGCGCTCCACGGCGTAGGCCAGGGTGCTCTTGCCGGCGCCCGACAGGCCGCTGAACAGTACGGTGGCCGGTTGCTGGCCGAAACGCAGGGCGCGCTCTTCGGTGGACACATGAGCCAACTTGCCGTGTTGGCCAGTGCCACCGTGCGGCAGAACCGGCGGGGCAATGATCATGCCGGCACCGACGGTGCCATTGGTCAGGCGGTCAATGACGATGAATGCGCCGGTGGTGCGGTTGCTCTCGTAACCGTCCAGGGCGATGGCGCTGTCCAGGGCGACCTTGACCCGGCCGATTTCGTTGAGTTGCAGCGCGCTGGCCGCGCCCTGCTCCAGGGTGTTCACATCGACCTTGTGGGTGATGCTGGCGATCGAACCCGGCACATAGCTGGTGGCGCGCTTGATATCGTACTTCTTGCCCGGGAGCATTGGCTCCTCGGCCATCCACACCAGCATGGCGTCGAACTGGTCGGCCACCGTTGGAACATTGTCGGCATGCACCAGCAGGTCGCCACGGGAGATGTCGATCTCGTCTTCCATGGTAAGGGTCACCGCCTGGCCAGGCCCGGCGTTCTCCAGTTCACCTTCATAGGTGACGATGGACTTGACCCGGCTGCTCTTGCCCGACGGCAGCACGACGATCTCGTCGCCCTTGTGCACCACGCCACCGGCGATGGTGCCGGCGAAGCCGCGGAAGTTGAGGTTCGGGCGGTTGACGTACTGCACCGGGAAACGCAGGTCGGTGACATTGCGGTCGGCGGCGATCTCGACAGTCTCGAGGATCTCCATCAACGCCGGGCCCGTGTACCACGGCGAACGCTCGCTGCGGTTGACCACGTTGTCGCCCTTGAGCGCCGACATTGGCACGAAGTGCAGGCTGCTCGGCTTGAGGTCGATGCCCTCGGCGAACTTCAGGTAGTCGGCCTTGATCGACTCGAAGACCTGCTCGTCGAAGCCCTTGAGGTCCATCTTGTTGACCGCGACGACGATGTGCTTGATGCCCAGCAGCGATGCGATGTAGCTGTGCCGGCGGGTCTGGGTCTGCACGCCGTAGCGGGCGTCGACCAGAATGATCGCCAGGTCGCAGGTCGAGGCACCGGTGGCCATGTTGCGGGTGTACTGCTCGTGGCCCGGGGTGTCGGCGATGATGAACTTGCGCTTGGCGGTGGAGAAGTAGCGGTAGGCGACATCGATGGTGATGCCCTGCTCGCGCTCGGCCTGCAGGCCGTCCACCAGCAGCGCCAGGTCGACTTCCTCGCCGGTGGTGCCGGACTTTTTCGAGTCGCGGGTGATGGCCTCGAGGTGGTCCTCGTAGATCATCTTCGAATCGTGCAGCAGGCGCCCGATCAGGGTGCTCTTGCCGTCGTCCACGTTGCCGCAGGTCAGGAAGCGCAGCAGCTCTTTACGCTCGTGCTGGGCCAGGTAGGCGAGGATGTCCTCGCTGATCAAATCGGATTGGTGCGACATGAGGAAACCCTGAAATTAGAAGTAGCCTTGGCGTTTTTTGTCTTCCATGGAACCGGCGCCATCGTGGTCGATGACGCGGCCCTGGCGCTCGGACGTTCGGGTCAGGAGCATTTCCTGGATGATGTCCGTCAGGGTCTCGGCTTCAGACTCGACCGCGCCCGTCAGCGGGTAGCAGCCCAGGGTACGGAAACGCACTTTCTTCTTGACGATGCGCGCCTTCTCTTCCTCGGAGAGGTGCTCGAGGATGCGCTCGTCGTCGATCATGATCAGGGTGCCGTTCTTCTCGATCACTTCACGCTCGGCGGCGAAGTACAGCGGCACGATCGGGATGCCTTCGAGGTAGATGTACTGCCAGATGTCCAGCTCGGTCCAGTTCGACAGCGGGAACACGCGGATCGACTCGCCCTTGTTGACCTTGCCGTTGTAGATGTTCCACAGCTCTGGGCGCTGGTTCTTCGGGTCCCAGCGGTGCTTGCTGTCACGGAACGAGTAGACGCGTTCCTTGGCCCGCGACTTCTCTTCGTCGCGGCGCGCGCCACCGAAGGCGGCGTCGAAGCCGTGCTTGTCCAGCGCCTGCTTCAGGCCCTGGGTCTTCATGATATCGGTGTGCTTGGAACTGCCATGGGTGAACGGGTTGATACCCTGGGCCACACCCTCGGGGTTGACGTGGGTGATCAGCTCCAGGCCCATCTCTTCGACCATCTTGTCGCGGAAGCGGTACATCTCCTGGAACTTCCACTGGGTGTCGACGTGCATCACCGGGAACGGCAGCTTGCCCGGGAAGAACGCCTTGCGCGCCAGGTGCAGCATGACCGCGGAATCCTTGCCGATCGAGTACAGCATCACCGGGTTGTCGAACTCGGCGGCCACCTCGCGGATGATGTGGATGCTCTCCGCCTCCAGCTGTTTCAAGTGCGTCAGATTGTCGACCATGGCTACTCACGAAAAACGATCTTATGGACGGCCTGCGGGCCGTGTTCGAGCGAGCCACTTTATCACAGCACCTGATTCTATTTAGGCGGGCGGCTAGATCGAAAAGGTCTAATGATATGACTGGGGGTTTGGGCAAAAAAGCATCGCGGGGCACGCCCGCGATGCGGCCGTCAGATCGGATTCGGGCAATCGATGAACAGGTGCTCCAGGGCAAAGCGACGCGCCAGGTAATCGCCCAGCGCCTGCACGCCATAACGCTCCGTGGCGTGGTGGCCGGCGGCGATGAAGCTGACGCCGTTCTCGCGGGCACTGTGGAAGGTCTGCTCCGACGCCTCGCCACTGATGAACAGATCGACCCCGGCGGCGATGGCGGTGTCGATGTAGCCCTGCCCGCCCCCGGTGCACCAGCCAACCCGGCGGATCGTCTGCTCACCCTCGATGAGCAGCGGCTCACGCCCCAGCGCCTCCTGCACACGGCGGGCGAAATCCCGCGCCGATACCGCTTCGGCCAGCGAGCCGACCAGGCCCACCACCTTGGGATTGTTGGGGTCCAACGGACCTTCGACGGTGATGTCCAGCTGGCGCGCCAGCTGCACGTTGTTGCCCACCTCCGGGTGCACGTCCAGCGGCAGGTGGAAGGCCAGCAGGCTGATGTCGTGCTTGAGCAGGGTCTTCAAGCGTCGCTGCTTGATACCAGTGATGCAGGGGTTTTCGCCCTTCCAGAAATAGCCATGGTGCACCAGCACCAGGTCGGCCTCGGCCTCGACCGCGGCGTCCAGCAGCGCCTGGCTGGCGGTCACGCCGCTGACGATGCGGCTGACCTGGGGACGGCCTTCGACCTGCAGGCCGTTGGGGCAGTAATCCTGGATCCTGGCGCTGGCCAGGTAGCGCTCGGCTTCCTCGACCAGGATATTGAGGGCGACGGCCATGAAAAATCTCCTCGAATTCGGCATTGCGACGGGCGTCAGGCCCTATAATGGCCGCCATTATGGGCCGTCGCCGGCGTGGGGGAAACCGCCGGCAGGCGCTCGGGGTGTCCGGCCATCGCCGTTCGGTATCTTCAGGTGTATGATCGCGCCCGCTCGCGCCCCGGGCCCATAGACACGGCCCCCGTCCCACTCCCAGGATCGATTCATGCTCAAGGCTCTGCGTTACTTCGGCTGGCCCCTGCTCACCGGTGTGCTGATCGCCATGCTGGTCATCCAGCGCTTCCCCGAATGGGTCGGCCTGCCCAGCCAGGACGTCAACCTGCAACAAGCCCCACAAACCACCAAGCTCATGCAGGGGCCGGTCTCCTATGCCGATGCCGTGACCCTGGCCGCGCCCGCAGTGGTCAATCTCTATACCACCAAGGTGGTGAACAAGAGCGCGCACCCGCTGTTCGAGGACCCGCAGTTCCGCCGCTTCTTCGGCGACAACCTGCCCAAGCAGCGGCGTTGGGAGTCGAGCCTGGGCTCGGCGGTAATCATGAGCCCGGAAGGCTACCTGCTGACCAACAACCACGTCACCAGCGGCGCCGACCAGATCGTCGTGGCCCTCAAGGATGGCCGCGAGACCCTCGCCCGGGTGATCGGCAGCGACCCGGAAACCGACCTGGCAGTACTGAAGATCGACCTCAAGAGCCTGCCGGCGATCACCATCGGCCGCTCCGACAGCATCCATATCGGTGACGTGACCCTGGCCATCGGCAACCCCTTTGGTGTCGGCCAGACCGTGACCATGGGCATCATCAGCGCCACCGGCCGCAACCAGCTGGGCCTGAACAACTACGAAGACTTCATCCAGACCGACGCTGCGATCAACCCGGGCAACTCCGGAGGCGCGCTGGTGGATGCCAACGGCAACCTGGTGGGCATCAACACCGCGATCTTCTCCAAGTCCGGCGGCTCCCAGGGCATCGGCTTCGCCATCCCGGTCAAGCTGGCGCTGGAGGTGATGAAGTCGATCGTCGAGCATGGCCAGGTGATCCGTGGCTGGCTGGGCATCGAAGTGCAGCCGTTGAGCCAGGAGCTGGCCGACTCGTTCGGCATGCAGGGCCGCCCCGGTATCGTCGTGGCGGGGATCTTCCGCGATGGCCCGGCGGCGCGTGCCGGCCTGCAACTGGGTGACGTGATCCTGAGCATCAATGGCGAGCCGGCCGGCGACGGGCGCAAGTCGATGAACCAGGTGGCGCGGATCAAGCCCAACGAGAAGATCACCATCGAGGTGATGCGCAATGGTCAGCAGCTCAAGCTGGTGGCCGAGGTAGGGTTGCGGCCACCACCAGCGCCGGTGGCCGCAAAAGAAGAGAAGTAAGGCTACAGGAGTGGGGCCGTTGGGCGGCCCCTGGTACATCAATGCAGGATCTGGCTGAGGAACAGCCTGGTCCGGTCACTGCGCGGCCGGTCGAAGAAGTCGTCCGGCGCCGCCTGCTCGACGATCTCCCCCTTGTCCATGAAGATCACCCGGTTCGCCACGGTGCGGGCAAAGCCCATCTCGTGGGTCACGCAGAGCATGGTCATGCCATCCTCGGCCAGGCTGACCATGGTGTCGAGCACCTCCTTGACCATCTCCGGGTCCAGCGCCGAAGTCGGTTCGTCGAACAGCATGATCTTCGGCTTCATGCACAGCGCCCGGGCAATCGCCACCCGCTGCTGCTGACCGCCGGACAACTGCCCGGGGTACTTGTGCGCCTGCTCCGGAATGCGCACGCGCTCGAGGAAGTGCATGGCGATTTCCTCTGCCTTGCGCCGCGGCAGCTTGCGCACCCACATGGGCGCCAGGGTGCAGTTCTCGAGGATGGTCAGGTGCGGGAACAGGTTGAAGTGCTGGAACACCATGCCCACCTCGCGGCGGATCGCCTCGATCTGCTTGAGGTCGTTGGTCAGCTCGACGCCGTCGACGACAATACGCCCCTGCTGGTGCTCTTCCAGCCGGTTGAGGCAGCGGATGGTGGTCGACTTGCCCGAGCCCGACGGCCCGCACAGCACGATACGCTCGCCCTGGCGCACGTTCAGGTTGATGTCCTTGAGCACATGGAACTGGCCGTACCACTTGTTCACGCCCTGCATCTGGATGATGCCTTCGGGGCCGGCAGGCTGCTTGATCGCTTCACTCATTTCGAAACTCCTAACGCTTGTGGCCAGTGTCCAGCTTGCGCTCCAGATGCATGGAGTAGCGGGACATACCGAAACAGAAAATCCAGAACACCAGGGCGGCGAACACATAGCCCTCGGTCGCCATGCCCAGCCAGGCCGGGTCAGCCGCAGCCTGCTTAACGCTGTTGAGCAAGTCGAACAGGCCGATGATGATCACCAGGCTGGTGTCCTTGAACAGGGCAATGAAGGTGTTGACGATGCCGGGGATCACCAGCTTGAGCGCCTGGGGCAGGATCACCAGGCCCATCGCCCGCCAGTAGCCCAGGCCCATGGCCGCGGCGGCTTCGTACTGGCCCTTGGGGATGGCCTGCAGGCCGCCGCGCACCACCTCGGCGATGTACGCCGATTGGAACAGGATCACGCCGATCATCGCCCGCAGCAGCTTGTCGAAGCTCATGCCTTCGGGCAGGAACAGCGGCAACATCACCGAGGACATGAACAGTACGGTGATCAGTGGCACGCCGCGCCAGAACTCAATGAAGGTCACGCAGACCACCTTCACCGCCGGCATGTTCGAGCGCCGCCCCAGCGCCAGCAGGATGCCCAGTGGCAACGCGCCGACAATACCGACCGTGGCGATCACCAGGGTCAACATCAGGCCGCCCCATTGGCTGGTGGGCACGGTGTCCAGCCCTAGCGTGCCACCGTGCAGCAGGATGTAGGCCAGGATCGGGTACACCACCAGGAAGCCCAGGCCATACACAGCCTTGCGCGGGAAGCGCTTGATGAACAGCGGGGCCGCGCCGAGCACGGCGAGCCACACGGTCAGGTCGACGCGCCAGCGCAGTTCCGTCGGGTAATAGCCGTACATGAACTGGCCGAAGCGCTGCTGGATGAACACCCAGCAGGCCCCCTCCTTGGTGCAGTCGGCGCGGGTGGTGCCGACCCAGTTGGCGTCGATGAACGCCCACTGCACCAGCGGCGGCACGATCAGCCATACCAGGTACAGGGCGAACAGCGTCAGCAAGGTGTTGAGCCAGCTGGAGAACAGGTTGGCCCGCATCCAGGCGAGCACGCCAACGGTCTTCACCGGTGGCGGCATGTCGGGTTTGAAAACATGGGCTGTCACGGAAGGACCCTCACCGTTCGATCAGCGCAATGCGCTTGTTGTACCAGTTCATCAACAGCGAAATGCTGATGCTGATGGCGAGATAGACGCTCATGGTGATGGCGATTACCTCGATGGCCTGGCCGGTCTGGTTGAGCACGGTACCGGCGAACAGCGAGACCATCTCCGGGTAGCCGATGCCGGCAGCCAGCGACGAGTTCTTCGCCAGGTTCAGGTACTGGCTGGTCAGCGGCGGGATGATCACCCGCAACGCCTGGGGGATGATCACCTTGCGCAGCGTCGGGCCTTCGCGCAGGCCCAGCGAACGGGCCGCCTCGGTCTGGCCGTGGCTGACCGAACGGATACCCGAGCGCACGATCTCGGCGATGAACGCCGCGGTGTAGATGGTCAGCGCCAGGGTCAGCGCCAGCAGCTCGGGGATCAGCACCCAACCGCCGACGAAGTTGAAGCCCTTGAGCTGCGGCACTTCCCAGTGCACCGGGCTGCCGAACAACAACGCGCACACACCGGGGATGCCGATCAGCAGCAGCAGGCCCACCCAGAACTTGTGGAACGGCTGGCCGGTTTCATCGAAACGCTTGTTGGCCAGGCGCACCATCAACACGATGGCGACGATCGCCAGCACCAATGCGATCACGAACGGCCAGAAGCCCTCGGCCATGGCGGCGCCGGGCATGTTCAGGCCACGGTTGCTGATGAAGAAGGTGTCGTCGATATTGATGCTGCCCCGCGGCCCCGGCAGGGTCAGGAACACGGCGAAGTACCAGAACAGGATCTGCAACAGCGGTGGGATGTTGCGGAAGGTCTCCACGTACACCGTCGCCAGCTTGCTGATCATCCAGTTCGGCGACAGCCGCGCCACGCCGATGATGAAGCCCAGCAAGGTAGCCAGGATTATGCCGATGAAGGTCACCAGCAGGGTGTTGAGCAGGCCGATGACGAACACCCGGGCGTAGCTGTCCGATTCCACGTAGGGGATCAGGTGCTGGGCGATGCCGAAGCCGGCACTGCGCTCGAGGAAGTCGAAGCCCGAGGTGATGCCCCGGTGCTGCAGGTTGGTCTGGGTGTTATGGAACAGGTACCAGCCCAGGCCCACCACGAAGACCACCGTGAGGATCTGGAACAGCCACGCGCGCACACGTGGATCACTAAGGGAAAACCCTTTCCGTGCGCCGATTTGATTTTGCATGAAGTGCCCCGAAAAGAAGGGATTCGAACGACCCGCGACGGCAGGATGCCGCCGCGGGGTGCAGCCATCAGCGCACAGGTGGCGCGTACTGGATGCCGCCGTTGTTCCACAGGGCATTCATGCCACGGTCGATCTTCAGGTCGGTGCTCTGGCCCAGGTTCTTCTCGAACACTTCGCCATAGTTGCCGACTTGCTTGACGATCTGCACTACCCAGTCCTTGGGCAGCTTGAGGTCCTTGCCGTACTCGCCATCGGCGCCCAGCAGGCGCGCGACGTCAGGGTTCTTGGTGGACTTGGCCTCGGCCTCGACGTTCTTCGAAGTGACCCCTGCTTCTTCCGCGTTGAGCATGGCGAACAGGGTCCACTTGACGATGCTGAACCATTCCTCGTCGCCCTTGCGCACGACGGGGCCCAGGGGCTCCTTGGAGATGGTTTCCGGCAGCACCACGTACTCGGTCGGCGCGGCCAGCTTGGAGCGCTGGGCGAACAGCTGCGACTTGTCCGAGGTCAGCACGTCGCAACGGCCGGACTCCAGCGACTTGGCGCTCTCGTCGGAGGTGTCGAAGGTGATCGGGGTGTACTTCAAGCCATTGGCACGGAAGTAGTCGGAGACGTTCAGTTCGGTAGTGGTGCCGGCCTGGATACAGATGGTGGCGCCGTCGAGCTCCTTGGCGCTGGAAACACCGAGCTTCTTGTTGGCGAGGAAACCGACGCCGTCGTAGTAGGTGACACCGGCGAACACCAGGCCCATGCCGGCATCGCGCGAGCTGGTCCAGGTGGTGTTGCGCGACAGCACGTCGACTTCGCCGGACTGCAGCGCGGTGAAGCGCTCCTTGGCGTTGAGCTGGCTGAACTTGACCTTGGTCGCATCGCCGAACACGGCGGCAGCCACGGCGCGGCACACATCGGCGTCGATGCCGACGATCTTGCCCTGTGCGTCAGGCACGGAGAAGCCGGGAAGACCATCGCTCACGCCACACTGGACGAAGCCCTTCTTCTTCACCGCGTCGAGGGTGGCGCCGGCCTGGGCGAAGCTGGTGGCGCCCAGCGCGGCGGCGGCGGTCAGGACTGCCAGGGTGGTTTTCAACATCTTCATCAACAACCTCCAAATCGCTCTTGTTGTATGAGCCGGAATTGCACCGCACCCTTATGAGGCGCATCCGACCCCTTGTTGGCTTGTTTTTGGGTCAATTGGCGCAATGGGCTGTTCTATGACAGCCTTCGATCCACACGAGGGGTGTTACCGGGACCGGCCCACCTCTTCGCATGACAAGGACATAGCAAAGGGCGTACCACAGTCCACGGCTTAAGCGATAAAGCGGTAGTCAAGTAGGAAAAGTTGTAGAGTTGCGACATCTTTTTCTGGCATTAACCGCCAATGCCTTCTTTTTACGCACTACATCAGTACGCCAGCACTCTTTCGGAGCAGTCATGACCCAACCGCTGATTCTCGAACCGCAGAAAACCGCCGACGCCTGTGTGATCTGGTTGCACGGCCTGGGGGCCGACCGTTACGACTTCCTACCGGTAGCGGAATTCATGCAGGAACGCCTGCTCAGCACCCGTTTCATCATGCCCCAGGCGCCGACGCGCCCGGTAACCATCAACGGCGGCTACCAGATGCCCAGCTGGTACGACATCAAGGCCATGACCCCGGCGCGAGCCATCGACGAAGCGCAACTGGAAGAGTCGGCCGACCAAGTGATCGCCCTTATCAAGGCCGAACAGGCCAAGGGCATCAACTTGTCGCGCATCTTCCTCGCCGGGTTTTCCCAGGGTGGTGCGGTGGTGCTGCACACTGCCTATATAAAGTGGCAGGAAGCGTTGGGCGGGGTCATCGCCCTCTCCACCTACGCGCCAACCTTCAGCGACGCCCAGCAGTTGAGCGCCTGCCAGCAGCGCACGCCGGCTTTGTGCCTGCACGGTGTGCACGACCCGGTGGTGATCCCCTCGATGGGCCGCACGGCGTTCGAGTACCTCAATACCTGGGGTGTGGCCGCCCAGTGGCATGAGTACCCGATGGAGCACGAAGTGGTGGTCGAGGAACTGACGGACATCCACGACTGGCTGAGCCGCCAGTTGCAGTGATTCTGTAGCCCAGCCCGCATTGCACTACGCCGCGCCCGATTCTTGCATTACACTGCCCGGCGTACATTCCTTAACCAGTTGACGAGACGACCGTGCTCAAGGCACTCAAGAAAATATTCGCCAAAGGTGACGCCGCACCGCCCATCGCCGCGTCCCAACCCGAGCCGGCTCCTCAGCCGGCCGCCGCCCAGGCGCCAGAGCGCCAGGTCGGCAAACCCAGGCCAAAGCCTGCGCCCAAGGCCAAGGCCGAGCCACAAGCCGCCGTCCAGGTCGCCCAACCGCCGCGCGCCGAGTCGCCCGCCAAGGACAAACCACGTCGCGAACGCAAGCCCAAACCCCAGGCCAGCCTGTGGAAGCCCGAGGACTTCGTGGTCGAGCCGCAGGAAGGCAAGACGCGTTTCCACGATTTCAAGCTCTCCAATGAGCTGATGCATGCCATCCACGACCTCGGCTTCCCCTATTGCACGCCGATCCAGGCCCAGGTCCTGGGTTACACCCTGCGCGGCCAGGACGCTATCGGCCGGGCCCAGACCGGCACCGGCAAGACCGCCGCGTTCCTGATCTCGATCATCTCGCAGCTGCAGCAGACCCCACCGCCCAAGGAACGCTACATGGGCGAGCCGCGGGCGCTGATCATCGCCCCGACCCGCGAGCTGGTGGTGCAGATCGCCAAGGATGCCCAGGCACTGACCAAGTACACCGGCCTGAACGTGATGAGCTTTGTCGGCGGCATGGACTTCGACAAGCAGCTCAAGTCGCTGGAAGCGCGCCATTGCGACATCCTGGTAGCCACCCCGGGCCGCCTGCTGGACTTCAACCAGCGCGGCGAGGTGCACCTGGACATGGTCGAGGTAATGGTGCTGGACGAGGCCGACCGCATGCTCGACATGGGCTTCATCCCCCAGGTCCGCCAGATCATCCGCCAGACCCCGCCCAAGAGCGAGCGCCAGACCCTGCTGTTCTCCGCCACCTTCACCGACGATGTGATGAACCTGGCCAAGCAGTGGACCACCAACCCGGCCATCGTCGAGATCGAGCCGGAGAACGTCGCCAGCGAAACCGTCGAACAGCACGTCTACGCCGTGGCCGGCAGCGACAAGTACAAGCTGCTGTACAACCTGGTCACGCAGAACAAGTGGGAACGGGTGATGGTGTTCGCCAACCGTAAGGACGAGGTGCGGCGCATCGAGGAAAAGCTGGTGCGTGACGGCATCAACGCCGCCCAGCTCTCGGGCGACGTGCCGCAGCACAAGCGTATCCGCACCCTGGAGAGCTTCCGTGAAGGGCGCATCACCGTGCTGGTCGCCACCGACGTGGCCGGCCGTGGCATCCACATCGACGGCATCAGCCATGTGATCAACTTCACCCTGCCGGAAGACCCGGACGACTACGTGCACCGCATCGGCCGCACCGGTCGCGCCGGCACCAGCGGCGTGTCGATCAGCTTTGCCGGCGAGGACGATTCGTACCAGTTGCCGGCGATCGAAGAGTTGCTGGGGCGCAAGATCAAGTGCGAGATGCCGCCGGACGAGCTGTTGAAGCCCGTGCCGCGCAAGCATCACTGAATGGCTGGATCGGGGCCGCTACGCTGCCCTATCGCCGGCAAGCCGGCTCCCACAGAGATACGCGCTCCTGTGGGAGCCGGCTTGCCGGCGATCCGGGGCGCAGCCCCGGCCAGCGAATAGAGCATCACCAGCGCCCTGCCGCATCCTGGTCGCTCTGCTTGCCTTCCACCCAGCGCGGTCCTTCCTGGGTATTCTCCTTCTTCCAGAACGGCGCCCGGGTCTTCAGGTAATCCATGATGAAGTTGCAGGCATCGAACGCCGCCTGCCGATGCGCGCTGGCCACGCCGACAAAGACAATCGGCTCGCCCGGTTCCAGGGCGCCGATTCGGTGCAGTACCTCGACCTTGAGCAGCGGCCAGCGCCCTTCGGCCTCGACCACGATCTTGGCCAGGGCCTTCTCGGTCATGCCCGGATAGTGCTCGAGGAACATCCCCGCCACCTCCCGGCCATCGTTGAAGTCGCGCACATAGCCGACAAACCCGACCACCGCGCCCACGCCGACATTGGCGGCGTGCATGGCGTTGACTTCAGCGCCCGGGTCGAAGGCTGCCTCCTGAACGCGCACGGTCATGGTCAACCTCCGGTCACAGGTGGGAAGAACGCGATCTCGTCACCCTCTTCCAATGGCTCATCGAGCCGGCACAGCTCTTCGTTGCGGGCACACATCAGGTTCTGCTCGGCCAGCACCGCGTAGTGTCCACCCTTGCCCGCCAAGGCCTGGCGCACGTCGTCCAGCACCTTGAAGTCGCCTTCCAGGCGCTCGGCGTCGATGCCCAGCAACTCACGGTAGCGGGCGAAATACATGACCTTGACCTTCATCACCCTTCCACCTTGTAGTGCCCGCTCTTGCCACCGGTCTTCTCCAGCAGGCGCACCTGCTCGATGACCATGCCTTTGTCCACTGCCTTGCACATGTCGTAGATCGTCAGCGCGGCAACGCTCGCGGCGGTGAGCGCCTCCATTTCGACGCCGGTCTGCCCGGCCAGCTTGCAGCGGGCGACAATGTGCACCACGTCCTCGCCCTCAGCGGCCAGCTCGACCTTGACGCCGGTGAGCATCAGCGGATGGCACAGCGGGATCAGGTCGCTGGTCTTCTTCGCCGCCTGGATGCCGGCGATGCGCGCCACGGCGAACACGTCGCCCTTGGGGTGTTGGCCATCGACGATCATGCGCAGGGTGTCCGGCAACATGCGCACCCGTGCCTCGGCAATCGCCTCGCGGGCGGTCACGGCCTTTTCAGTGACGTCGACCATGTTGGCGCGCCCCTGGGAATCAAGATGAGTCAGCACTGCTCTGCTCCTGGGAAGGGATGACAGAGTGTAAACCCGCCGGTCAGCTTTGAGCAGAGGGCAGAACAGCGCATCGCGGGGCCAGCCCGCTCCCACGGTGGGAACGGGCTGGCCGGCGACAGGTTACAGGTGCGACTCGGCGTACTCGGCCAGTACCGAGCGTGGCACGCCCTGCAGGGTGATATGAACGCCGTGGGGGAAGTCCTTGAAGCGCTCGGTGAGGTAGGTCAGCCCGGAACTGGTGGCCGACAGGTAAGGGGTGTCGATCTGCGCCAGGTTGCCCAGGCAGACCACCTTCGAGCCGGTCCCGGCACGGGTGATGATGGTCTTGATCTGGTGTGGCGTGAGGTTCTGGCACTCGTCGATGAGGATCAGGCTCTGCTGGAAGCTGCGCCCACGGATGTAGTTCAGCGACTTGAACTGCAGCGGCACCCGCTCGAGGATGTACTCGACACTGCCGTGGGTGCTCTCGTCATCCATGTGCAAGGCTTCGAGGTTGTCGGTGATCGCGCCCAGCCAAGGCTCCATCTTCTCCGCCTCGGTACCCGGCAGGAAGCCGATCTCCTGGTCCAGCCCCTGCACGCTGCGGGTGGCGATGATGCGCCGGTAACGCTTGCTGACCATGGTCTGCTCGATGGCCGCGGCCAGCGCCAGGATGGTCTTGCCCGAGCCCGCCGCGCCGGTCAGGTTGACCAGGTGGATATCCGGGTCGAGCAAGGCGAACAGCGCCAGGCTCTGGTGGATGTCCCGTGGCTTGAGCCCCCAGGCTTCCTGGTGCAGCAGCGGTTCCTGGTGCAGGTCGAGCAGCAGCAGCTCGTCGTTGCGGATGCCCTTGATCCAGCCGACGAAGCCCTGCTCGTCGATGATGAACTCGTTGACGTGCACGGCGGGCAAGTTGTCCGTCAACTGCACCCGATGCCAAGTACGGCCACGCTCCTGGCGCGTGTCGACCTTGCTCACGCGGTCCCAGAACGACCCTGTGACCGAGTGGTAGCCCTTGGACAGCAAGGACACATCGTCGACCAACTGGTCGGTGCTGTAGTCCTCGGCGGCGATCCCGCAGGCACGCGCCTTCAGGCGCATGTTGATGTCCTTGGTCACCAGCACCACGTCGAGGTCCTTGCGCTTGGCGCGCAGGTCCAGCAGCTGGTTGATGATGATGTTGTCGGCGATGTTCTCGGGGAGCAGGCGGTTAGGCTCGTTGCGCGTGCTCATGAGGATGGACAGGAAGCCCTTGGGCCCGCTCTTGCCACGCTGGATCGGCACGCCCTGCTCGACATCGCTGGGCGAGGCGTCGCCGAGGGTCTGGTCGATCAGGCGGATGGCCTGGCGACATTCGGCGGCGATGGTCTGTTTACCGGTCTTGAGCTTGTCGAGTTCCTCCAGCACCGTCATCGGTATGGCGACGTGGTGCTCCTCGAAGTTGAGCAGGGCGTTGGGGTCGTGAATCAGGACGTTGGTATCGAGCACATACAGGATTGGCTGGTTGGAGGAAGGGGTGCGTCCTTGGTCATCCATACTCGTTCACCTTATGTGAAAGCCACACGGCGCGAACGGCTGCGCCGCAGAGTGACTGCCGTTCTCCCCGTATCCGCGTCGTTACGGGCGGGAAGCTCACCTGGCAAGGAAGGCGTGGATGACGCCACCTGTGCTGCAGGGTTCGGCTGTCTGGTTCCTTGATACCGCAAAAACCATGACCGGAAAAAGTCTTTTTACGCTCAGGTGAAGTTTATTTTTCGGATTGACGAACAGGGCTTGGCGTGGGCCCGGAGCAGGACTACAGTCAGGGATCAGGTGCCGCGAAATACACTCAGGCGCGCACGAAACGTTGACGCAACACATCGCTCAGGGCGTCCACCAGCAACACCAGCACCAGCATGGCGATGATCACCGTGCTGGCCTGGGCCTCCTGGAACAGGCTCAGGGTCGCGTAGAGCATCTGCCCCAGCCCGCCCGCCCCCACGAAGCCCAGCACGCTGGCCATGCGGATGTTGTTCTCCCAGCGATAGAGGCTGTACGCCAGCAGTTGCGGCCACAGATTGGGCAACGTGCCGAAACAGAACGCCACCACTTGGCTGCCACCTTGCAAGCGGATCGCCGCCGCAGGCTCTGGCGGTGCATTTTCCAGCGCCTCGGCGAACAGCCGCCCCAGCACCCCGGCAGTGTGCAGGGCCAGCGCCAGCGTACCGGCATTCGGCCCCAGGCCTGCGGCCAGCACGGTCAGCGCGGCCCAGACCAGCTCCGGAATCGCCCGCAGCGCGTTGAGCAGCAGGCGCGACGCGCCCTGCAACGACCAGCCAAAACGCCCGGCGGCCGGCAACGCCAGCACCATGCCCAACAGCATCGCCAGCAGCGTCCCCATACCCGACATCGCCAGTGTTTCCAAGGCGCCCTGCCCTACCGCGCGCAGGTGTGCCAGCGACAGGTCCGGGTGCAGGAAACGCGCCGCGTATTCGCCCATCTGCGCCGGCCCGCCACTGCCGACGACCGCTGCCAGGTCCAGCTCCAGATAAGCAAACGACGCCAGCACCGCCGCCAGGACCGCGACGATCACCAGCCCATTGATCACCCGGTTCATGCGAGCCTCCCGCGCAGGAAACGGCTGAGCAAGTCGGCCAGCACGACCAGCAACAGGAAAGTCAGCAGCATGCTCGCCACCTCGGCACCGGCAAACATGCGCATCGACAGATCGATCTGCTGGCCCAGTCCACCGGCACCGACGAAGCCCATCACCACCGAAGCGCGCACCGCGCACTCCCAGCGGTACACGGTGTAGGACACCACTTCGCTCGCGGCCTCGGGCAGAGTGCCGTAGAGAAACGCCGACAGGCGGCTGCTGCCGGCCTGCAGCAAGGCATGGGCGGGACGCTGGTCCACCGACTCGAAGATCTCCGCGTAGACCTTGCCGAGCATGCCGCTGTAGGTGATGGCGATAGCCAGCACACCGGCAGTCGGGCCCAGGCCCACGGCGCGGACGAACAACAGTGCCCAGACGATCTCGGGCACGCTGCGCAGGAAAATCAGCACGCCTCGCACCGGCAGGCGCGCAGCCCGGGACCATAGCCCCAGGCGCCCTGCGCTGGAAGCGGCCCGCAACGACAACGCCCGGCTGGCCAGCAGGCTGGCCGGTACCGCCAGCAGCAGTGCCAGGCTCATGCCTGCGGTGGCCACGGCCAGGGTCTGCACCGTGGCGGTGAGCAGCAAATCGAGAAACCCGGCATCGTGGGCCGGGGGCCAGAACGCGCTGACGAAGCCGGCCATCTGCTGACGGTTCTCGGCCTGCAACAGCACGCCGGGGTCAAGCTCACTCAGGTGCAGGCCCGGCCACAGCAGCGCCAGGCCCAGCAGGGTCAGCAGCAAACGAGGCAAGGCAGCAGGATCGCGCTGGTCAGTGCTCAGCATCGCGGGATCTGCACCTGCAGGCTCGCCGTCGCGGTGACAGGCGATGTCAGTTGCTCATTGGCGTACAAGGCGCCGAGCATCGCTTCGCTGACCGCTTGCGCCGGGCAATCGAACGCCACCTGCCCGGCGCGAATGCCGACGATGCGCGGAAAGTGCGCGAGGGCGAGCTCCACCGCGTGCAGGCTGGCGACCAGCGTCACGCCGTGGGCCTGGGCATGACGATTAAGCAACGCCAGGCTGTGATCGGCGAGCACCGGGTCCATGGCCGAGACCGGCTCGTCGGTCAACAGCACTTCAGGTCGCTGGTACAAGACGCGGGCGATGCCGACCCGTTGCAACTGTCCACCCGACAACTGCCCGCACTGGGCAAACAGCTTGTCAGCCATGCCCAGCTCGGCCAGTGCCGCGCGGGCACCGGGTATATCCCCGGGGTGAATCAGGTTGAGCAGCCCGCGCAAGGTGCCCCACTGCCCCAGGCGCCCCGCCAGCACGGCGGTGACCACCCGCTGGCGCGGCGGCAGGGGCGGCGCCTGGTGCACCAGGCCGACCCGTGCGCGCAAGCGCTGGCGGGCGCCGGCAGACAGTGCCCAGGGCTGCTCGCCCAACAACTCCAACCGCCCGCTACTGGGCGGCACGGCAGTGGCCATCAGGTGCAGAAGGCTGGATTTGCCGGCTCCGGACGGACCGATGATCGCCACCCGCTCGCCCTGGCCGATTTGCAGGTCCAGCGCGCTCAAGGCCTGGACCTGGCCATGGCGCACGCTGGCGCCCTGAACACGGATACTCACTTGAGCAGTTCGGCCTTGCGTGCGGCTTCTTCGATACCCTTGTAGTTCTCGGGTTTGGTCTCGATGAAGCGGCTGGCTGCCTGCAGGTCGAGGATCGCCTTGTCCGCAGGCTTGGCCGGATCCAGGGCGAGGAAGGCTTGCTTGATCTTCTCTTTCAGCGCCGGGTCCATTTTGCCGCGCACGGTCCAGTTGTAGTCGTAATACGTCGGTGTGGTGGCGAATACCTTGACCTTGTCGGTATCGACCTTGCCGGCATCGACCAGTTTCTGCCATACGCTGGCGTTGAGTACGCCTGCATCGACCTTACCCGCCGCCACCCAGGCCACGGTGGCGTCGTGGGCACCGGAATAGGCGACGCGGCTGAAGTAGCTCTCAGGCTTGATGTTGTCTTCCTTGAGCATGAAGTAGCGCGGCATCAGGCTGCCGGAGGTGGACGAAATCGAGCCGAAGGCGAAAGTCTTGCCCTTCAGGTCGGCCAGGCTCTTCACGTCAGGGTTGGCGGTGATGAACTTGGAGGTGAACTGGGCATCCTGCTCCCGCTGCACCAATGGCGTGGCGGTCGGGTCCTTCAGGTGCACTTGAACGAAGGTGAAGCCCCCCAGCCAGGCCAGGTCCAGGCGATCGCTGGCCAGCGACTCGACCACCGCGGGGTAGTCGGCGACCGGCACGAACTGCACCTTCATGCCCAACTGCTGCTCGAGGTATTCACCCAGCGGCTCGAACTTGCGCAGCAGTTCGGTCGGTGCTTCATCGGGGATGGCGCTGACGCGCAGGACGTCGGCGGCCTGGGCGACCACGGCGCAGCAGGACAGCGCGAGACCGGCAAACAGTGCCAGGGGGCGTTTGAGCATGGGGGTTCTCCGGTTCAATAGCGGGGCATGGGTCGGTGTCGAATCGCGGGAAGTATAAGAGCCGCAGGCACAAAGGTCAGCTTTGCTACAATCGCGCATCACGAAAAGTCGAGGTGCACATGAGCGAGCCGATTCGTCTGACACAGTACAGCCACGGCGCTGGCTGTGGCTGCAAGATTTCTCCCAAGGTCCTGGATGTGATCCTCGCCGAGAGCGGCACCCAGGCGCTGGACCCGAACCTCTGGGTCGGCAACGCCTCGCGCGACGACGCTGCCGTCTACGCCCTGGATGACGAGCGTGGCGTGGTGTCGACCACCGACTTCTTCATGCCCATCGTCGACGACCCGTACGACTTCGGTCGCATCGCCGCCACCAACGCCATCAGCGACATCTACGCCATGGGCGGCGACCCGCTGATGGCCATCGCCATCCTCGGCTGGCCGATCAACCTATTGCCGCCGGAGGTCGCCCGCGAAGTGATCCGCGGTGGTCGCGCGGTCTGCGCAGAGGCAGGCATCCCACTGGCCGGTGGCCACTCCATCGACGCCCCGGAACCGATCTTCGGCCTGGCCGTGACCGGCGTGGTGAGCAAGCGCAACCTCAAGCGCAACGACACCGCCAGCGTCGGCTGCCGCCTGTACCTGACCAAGCCGCTGGGCATCGGCATCCTCACCACCGCCGAGAAGAAAGCCAAGCTGCGCGAACAGGACCAGGGCCTGGCCCGCGACTGGATGTGCACCCTCAACACACCGGGAAGTCGCTTCGGCAAGCTCGACGGCGTGCAGGCGATGACCGACGTCACCGGCTTCGGCCTGCTCGGCCACCTGGTCGAAGTCGCCGAGGGCAGCGGCCTCACCGCGCGCCTGCAATTCGCTGCGGTGCCGCGCCTGCCCAGCGTCGAACATTACCTGGCCGAGGGCTGCATCCCAGGCGGCACCTTGCGTAACTTCGACAGCTACGGCCACAAGATCGGCACACTGAGCGACGAGCAGAAGCACCTGCTGTGCGACCCGCAGACCAGCGGTGGCCTGCTGGTGGCAGTCAGCCCGCAGGGCGAGGCCGAATTCCTCGCCGTGGCACGGGAGCTCGGGCTCGAACTGGCGCCGATCGGCGAGCTGGTCGAGCGACAGAGCCACGCAGTCGAGGTGATCTGATGCGCCCCGACTGCACCGAGCTGAAACAGCTGTTCCTCGACGACGTGCCGATGATGGACATGCGCGCGCCGATCGAATTCACCAAGGGCGCTTTCCCCGGCGCCGTCAACCTGCCGCTGATGAACGACCAGGAGCGGCAGAAAGTCGGTACCTGCTACAAGCAGCAGGGTCAGGCCGCCGCCATTGCCTTGGGCCACCAGTTGGTCAACGGCGCGCTCAAAGAGCAGCGCCTGGAGGCCTGGGCGGCATTCACCCAGGCTCATCCCGACGGCTACCTCTACTGCTTCCGTGGCGGGTTGCGCTCACAGATCGTCCAGGGCTGGCTCAAGGAAGCCGGCATCCAGTATCCGAAGGTGGTGGGCGGCTACAAGGCCATGCGCACCTTGCTGCTGGAAACCACCCAGCAAGCGGTGCAGCACTGCCACTTCGTGCTGCTGGGCGGCCTGACCGGCACCGGCAAGACCGACGTGCTGCTCCAGCTGGACAACGTGCTGGACCTGGAAGGCCACGCCAACCACCGCGGCTCCAGCTTCGGCAAGCGCGCCACCGCGCAGCCGGCGCAGATCGACTTCGAGAATACGCTGGCCATCGACATCCTGAAGAAACGCGAGCGTGGCATCGACCAGTTCGTGCTCGAGGACGAAGGCCGCGTGGTCGGCAGCTGCGCGGTGCCGCTGGAGCTTTACCAGGGCATGCAACGCTATCCGCTGGTGTGGCTCGAAGACAGCTTCGCGCATCGCGTGGAACGCATCCTGCGCGATTACGTGATCAACCTGTGCGCCGAGTTCATCGCCGTGCACGGTGAAGAGGCCGGCGGCCCGCTGTTCGCCGAACGCATGCGCCAGAGCATGGCCAACATCTACAAGCGCCTGGGCGGCGAGCGCTTCCAGCGGCTGTCGGCGTTGCTCGACCAGGCGCTGGAGGAGCAGTTGCGCAGTGGTGACGTGAGCCTGCACCGAGGGTGGATCGAAGGGCTGCTCAAGGAATACTACGATCCGATGTACGCCTACCAGCGGGCGGCCAAGGCACAGCGGATCGAGTTCGCCGGAGACGGGGTGGAAGTGCGTGAGTACCTGAAGGCCCGGGCACTGCGTGAGCAACGCGGCGCCTGACTCGCAAGCCCGCTCCTACTCCCCTGTTGGAGCGGGCTTGCCTGCCCAACCAAAGGGGTCACTGTACTCCGCGTCAATGCTTGTACAACTTGAACTCACGATCTATCCAGATCACATGAAAAATCCGCCCACTGCGGTACCCCACCATCGCCACCAGGTCGAAAGCCCTGAACGCCAGCAGCCGAACATCTTCAGTGAGGAATGAAGGCAATACAGCCCTGATACTGCCGCGCGAAATCGTCTCCGTACCATAGCCATGGCGATCGAGCTGGCGGATCTCTCGCCACGTGCGCTGACTGATCTGACGCAAGCGCTCGAGCATCCTGGCGCGCTCTGCCTGCTGGCAGTCCTGAATGCACCAACCTGATTGCAGATACTCCAGTGAGAACACCGGGGGGCGCAGGTCCGACTCGTCAGACTCGCCAGCCATGTGGCGTGCCCTTACCTGATTTCCCTGGGCATCTCGCTCCTTGAGCCGCTTACGTACCATCGCTCAGTTCACCAGGTGATTCCTGAAATACCGTTGCATTTCGTCCCGGGGAATCTCCCGGCTGAAAGCGCCCTCCTGATAGTTGTCCCGCCAGGGGTCTTCTTCATGGGTCAGTTGACGGAGCTTCCACGCCGAATACTGCCCATAGACCTCGAAGACCTCCTTGATCAGGCGGGTCTGATCCCTGGAAAAGCAGGTCGGCTCGAACACTGCAGGCATCGGGACCGGGTTCGAGCCATGCTGGCTGAACCGACGGTAGAGGTCGGCCACGACCGGGCCATGCATCCAGGCCTCGATACGCTCTTCGAACAACGGGGCGCCCAGCAAGGCCAGGCTGAAGCCCTGCGCGTAGTAGACGAGCTTCTGCAGCTTCAGGTTCGAGATCTCACCCGTCTCGCCTTCCAGGGTGAGGAAGTAATTGGCGACATCGATGCTTTCAGGCATGTGCTCCTCCCTTGGTGAACGTGCTGTCCATGAGCTGTACAAAAATACAGCCATCAGCGTCGCGGCGATACCCTTCAGCCGACCAGTTCACCCGCCAATCTGTAAGCTGATGCTGCGCTACTGCCCCGGGCTGAGCACCCGTTCCAGCTCCGCCGCCCGGTCCTTGCTCATGTCCATTTCGCACATAGCGCCTTCGATGCGGTAGATGCTTCCGGTGCTCAACTTGCCGTGGAATGCGCAGTTGCCGTCGCGGTACTTCATCCAGGTGCGCTGGACTTCGCGCAGGTCCTTCTGCTGCTGGATGTCGAGCTTGGCCATGAGCTGCTTGTAGACCCGGTTCAGCCGGTCATCCTGCAACCGGGTTTCGGCCTGGATGCAGGCGCCCATTGCCAGCGTGCTGGAGGCTTTGTCCATGCACTGGGTGTAAGTAGGCGAATAGTCCTCGGCCTGGGCGCCGGCAACGATCAGCAGGGCGGCGGCGCCGACCAGGCAATGCTTGAACATGGGCTTTCCTTTTCGCAAATGAATGCGGCACAGCCTAGCACCCTGCTCCGCCTCCGTTCACGCACAGCGCCTGGATTTGCGCCCGCAGCCAGCGGTGCCCGGCATCGCCGTCGCGCCGCGAGTGCCAGGCCTGGGCGAAGGCGAACGGCGAGATCGCCAGGGGCGGCGCGAACTGGCGCAGGGCCGGGTCCAGGCGAGCACCAACGAGGCTGCGCCGGGCCACGGTGAGCACCAGGTCGGTCCCGGCAATCACACTTTGGGCCACGCCCCAATGCGGCAGGGTCAAGGCGATGCGCCGACGCGCGCCCAAGGTGGCCAGGGCCTGGTCGATCTCGTTGTCGATGCCGGGGCGCACCGCCACCAGCACATGGGGGCGCGCCAGCCACGGGTCCAGCGCCAGGCCGCCGCGGGGCGGCAGGCTGGCGCGGTCGGCCAGGCAGACGAAGGACTCCTCGAACAGCACCTGCTGGGTCATTTCTGTCGGCAACTCCGGAAACACACCCAGCGCCAGGTCCGCCTCGCCGTCGATCAACTGGCCGAGCATCGCCTCGCGGCTGCCCTGGGACACCACCAGGTCGATGCCCGGCGCTTCGCGTCGCAGCAGGCGCATCAACGCTGGCAACACCACACGGGCGCCATAGTCGGACATGGCCAGGCGAAAGGTACGCCGGGCCCGCGCCGGCTCGAAGCCCGGCGTGCCGAGCAATCCGTCGAGTTGCTGCAAAGCCTCATGCAACGGCGCGTGCAGAGCTTCGGCGCGGGCCGTCAGCTGCAGGCGACCACCGCGTCGCACCAGCAGCGGATCGGCGAAGATCTCGCGCAACTGCGCCAACGCATGGCTGACCGCCGGCTGGCTGCGGTGCAGGCGCAATGCCGCACGCGAGACATGCTGCTCGCTGAGCAGGGCGTGCAGGGACAGCAGTAGATTGAGGTCGATACGGCGCAAATCATCCATGCCACGAATACAGCCTGTGCAACGTTCGAATTTCCATCATTCAAATGCATAGCGAAGACTGACGCCAGTGTTTTCATCAGGAGTAGACACCATGCCCGCCAGCCTCTTCGCCGCCCTCCCCTTGCTCATCGCCCTGCTTGCCGGGGCCGCCGTGCCGTTTCAGGCGGGCAGCAACGCCGCGCTCGGACGCCTGCTCGGCCATCCGCTGTGGGCGGCCGGTGTTTCTTTGCTGGTCAGCCTGCTGATGCTGGTGCCGGCCCTGCTGCTGATGCGCGCGCCGCTGCCGCAGGTGCAGCAACTGGCCCATGCGCCCTGGTGGGCCTGGTTCGGCGGGGTCGCCGGGGTGCTGTACATCACCGCCGCGCTGGTGCTGACGCCGCGGCTAGGCGCGGCGGGGTTCATCGTCTGCGTGGTGGCCGGGCAGGTGCTGTCGTCGCTGCTGATCGACCAGTTCGGCCTGATGGGACTGCCGGAGCGGCCGGTTAACCTGTTGCGACTGGCGGGGGTGGGGATGATCGTGGTCGGGATGATCGTGGTGCAATGGGGGACGGCGCGGTAAGGCCATCACAAGCTTTGCGGCTGCTCCGGCGGCACGATCACCTTGTGCGGCTCGAAACGCAGCGACGGCATCTGCGTACCGGCATACAGCGCCACGCTGAGGGCAGCGATAAGCGCCACATCGAGCCAGCCCCAGCCCGGGACATCCGCTGCTGAACGCGCCTTCCAGCACCACCAGAGCTGCCCCATGCAAAACACCAGGATCGCCAGCAACCACAGGTAGAAGCCCGCGCCAAAACCGGTCACATCCTGGAAGGCGTAGCTCTGGTTGTCCGGCAAGCGGGTGATCGCGAAGCTGCTGGCCGCCAGATACAGCGCCAGCAGGCCGCACCCCAGCGCCAGGCGGCGGAACCGTCGGTGGGCAAGGATCGCCAACGCCAGCAGTGGGTTGGCGAACCACTGGTACAGGCCGAAGGCGATACCCCACGGGCCGTAAAGCAGCATCTGCAATGCCGGTACATGTCGCCCTGCGCCTGTCAGGGCACCATCGAAGGCCAGGCTCAGCAGGTACAGGGCGAGGCTTGTGGTCAGGTAGAAAGCGGGCAAGTCAGGCACCTGGTAAAAGCGGACGAGCTGCGACCTTAACCCAGCCTTTGCCGTCTTTCCAAACCCAAGGCGCGTCTCGCCCTCCGACAAAAAGGCGGCGCAGCCAATCTGGAGAGTTCAGCCTGCCTGTACCTGCTCCATTGGCTCGTCGGAACTGCGAATTTGTACCCCCAGGCTGGGCATCTTGGTCGCCACGTAGATCGTGCTCGTCAGCACCGCGATCAGCAGCACATCGAACCAGCGCCAGCGCGGCATATCCTGGGCCGTCTGCGCCTTGCGGCACCACCACCCCTGCCCCAGGCAGAACAGCAGGATTGCCAGTGTCCACAGGTAGTAGCCGGGGCCGAAACCGGTAAGCGGCAGGAAATCATAGCTGCGGTTGTCCGGCAGCCGCTCGATGCCCAGGCAACTGAGCGCCAGGCCCAGGGCGATCAGGCCAGCGCCAAGCGCCACCCGGCGAAAACGCCGGCGGGCGAGGATTGCCAGCCCCAACAACGGATTGGCAAACCACTGGTACAACCCGAAGGCAATGCCCCATGGGCCCATGAGCAGTATCTGCAACGCCGGCATATGCCCGTCGACGCCCATCAGCAGGCCATCGAAACACAGGCAAAGAAGGAACAGCACAAGGGTGAACATCACATAAAAAGCAGGCACGCGCAGGCTCCATCCAGCAGCGAAAGGCGCGACCATAGCGCAAGCGGGCGTCAGGCGACAGGCGGTTCGAGCAACAGACCGTAAAGCCCCGAGTCAGACAGCTCGCCGGCCACGCACCAGCGGGCGCGCAGGGTGCCCTCCAGGACAAAGCCCTGGCGCTCCAGGGTACGTGCCGAGCCCTGGTTGCGCGGGTCGATTTCCGCCTCCAGGCGGCGCAGGTGCAGGGTGTGGGCCAGGTAGTCGATGAAGCAGGTCAGCGCTTCGTCCATGTAGCCCCGGCCCTGGGCGGACTTGGCCAGGCAGTAGCCGACTTCGCCCCGGCGCGAGGCCTCTTCGAGGTTGAACAGCTGGACCATGCCGATCAGCTCGCCGTTGTCACGGCGGTACATGCCCAGCTTGAGCAACTGGCCGGCGGCATAAGCCTCACGGTCGGCAGCCAGGGCGCTCTCGGCCTCGGCCAGGGTCTGCCAGGGGGCGTGGTACCAGTAACGCATGACCTCGGGGTCGGCCATGATGGTCAGCCACTGCTGCGCGTCGCCATGACGCATGGGGCGCAACTGCAGGCGTGGGCTATCGAGGCACAGGTCGCTGGGGAAACTGCGGGGGTCGGGCACGCCGGGACTCCTGTCCGGTGGTGGGGAGGATGACAGTCTAGCGTCAGTGGATACCCGGACGCACGCGTGCGAGATAGGCCGAAAGGATTGGTGGATAACGAAAGTTATCCACTCATGCACTCAATAGCGCCTGCCTCGATGGGTCCACCAATATCTGAGACCCTGGCATCGGTAACATTGAATATCCCCCTGCGAAGCAGATTTCATAACCGGTGCCTGACCTAGCATTTCTACCAGGTGGCAGACATAAGGGACTATGTTACATGTAGGGACGTGCGGGCACAGTCAGGTTTACATACACCTGCGCGACGTAGGCAATCATTGAACCGCACTATCCTACTTGGAAACGGCCATGTCTATTGAAAAAAACACCCCCCAATCCCTGGAAAAACCTGAGATAGAAGAAGCGCCCAGCGGAAAGCTAAACTGGTACGACCTGAACGGAAAAAATTTTAATACTATCATTAGAGACCTACCCTCCGACGCCGTCGACAAAGAACTGAAACTGACATGGCTGGGCACCACCGCTGACGGAGATGAGCTAGATCCCGAATACAAAAAGCATCCCGTACAATGGCCTGATATCTTCAACGGTCTCAAGATTGAACTGGAAAATGACCTCGCAAAGGCTGTAGTGGGCGGGAGCGCAGTAATTGATTATGAAATCGCACCTGACCTCAAGTCCCCTTCACTGAACATCACTGTAATCGATGGTACACCTGTCACACCCGAACCAGAGCTCAAATCTCCTGAAGTCATAGAAGCCATTGATTCAGCATTGAGTCCTGATAGAGTGGGAGAAGATGGAGCAACGGTACTGATCAAGACAGTAGCGCCTATCGTGGAAGGTGATCAGATCTTACTTGCAATCATCGCAACCAATGGTGATGGAACACCGATTGAACTCGAACCACCAGCTGAAGCAGCGGGAGCACAACATACAGTGTTCAGTATTGCCAAGGGCCTGGTCGAAGCGATCGCCGGAGGCTCGCTAACACTCCGCTATACAGTAAACGGAGAAACCTCACCAACCTTGGAGTTAAGCGTCGATTATGGAATCATTCCTCCAAAACTTGAAGGTAAACTACCTCCACAGCCAGGCGCCCCCATCAAGATAATCGTGCCAAAATACACAGGCATGAACGGAGACAAGATAGCGATATCTATTGATCTACCACACCTGAGCTATCGTTCATCGCAAGAAGAAGCCAGCGAACTGGAAGACCAGACAGTTGAGATACCCTTTGGCATTTTCATATCCTCCCTGAGCACGACTGCAATCGTTCATTACCATGTCAGCCGCCAGATAGATGAGAACAATGAAAAGGCGTGGACCTCAATTCCACTGAGTGTACAGATAATTGGCCACGACATAACCATGGCACCGCCTGTCTACCTGTCATTCGCAGACATCGCCCCCAAGTATAATTTGTCCTACCATGGCATAGCTGTAGGCAGTATAGTTCAAGTCTATTGGCATGCAGAGGGCAGAGAGCTCAGGCAAGCAGAGCTCACAATTGATCATGATGGGGACTTTCACTATGTACCCATTCCCAGAGACTGGCTGACTTCGGATAAAAGTAGAACCGTCTGTGGTAATTTTTCCATTCTTCAGGATGATGGTACTTCAAGAAAGTTCTCGCCCGGCGTGGTTTTCCAGGCATAAATCAGGGTGCGCTTCATATCGTCAAATACACTCCACACGCGTTCTGGGCTTGCTGAAACGCCCCTGTCGACGGCTGACGCTGCGCCTCGACAAGGGCATCTTTCACTTGCTGCGATTCAGACCCAGTTCCATATCATCAATCAGCCCCTTGGCCAGCCCACTGAGAATCCGTGCGGCACTGCCGGCCATGAGATCCCCTTCCATTTCCGCTTCGGTGGTGAAATGCGCCACGCAGCCGAGCAGCACCGACAAGTCGCTGAAGGCGTGGTCGAACGGGATGCCGGGCTGGATACAGAAGATCTCGAGGCAGGTGGTCTTGCCTTGGGTCGGGCCGTGCTTGTGCTCGTCGCTCATACCGGCGCCCCCTTGGCCCGGGCGTGGCGGACCAGCGCGATGACCAGTTGCCCGAGGATCTCGACGCTGTCCATCATCACGTCAAGGCGCGCGTCGCGCTGGCAGACGGTGTAGGCGTGGACGGTGTCGCTGAGGGTGTGCATCAGCTTGTTGGCGTGGGCCATGGCTTCCTCGGGGTCGAGGTCGCTGATGATGGTGACGAAGGGGATTGGATAGGGTGGGTCGGGTACAAGTTTTTTCATGGTTACTCCTCGAAATTGAAATTCAGGAACAACCACCTCGATCCTTCTCACAGATTAGGGTGGCAGTCGTACGCATGGTGAGAAGCCCGTGTGTAACCATGAATCCACGGTCAGGCCAAAGCCTGCACGCGCACGACCGCCATTGACGAAATCGACATGGTTCACACAACGGGCTTCTCACACCCGGTCGCCAAATGTGACGACCCAGTGACGGTACCCCTGATGTATTTCCCGGCCAATTCAGAGCCTTCCGGCAGGCGCGTAGGATAGGTCCGAAGCGCTGACTGACTGAAGGATTTGGTTTCAATTTCGGAAAAATCTTACGCATGCAGAAACGTATCGCGGGGCAAGCCCGCCCCCACGAGACTTGATCGTGGGAGCGGGCTTGCCCCGCGATGGGCCACACGACGGCCCTGCAAGCTACCTCAGAACCCCATGCTGAAGCTCACCACCACGCCATGGTCGCGGTTCTCGCTGGACAGCTGCCCGGAGTAGCCGACCCCGAGCTTGCCGCTCGCGCCCACCGACAGGTCCACCCCGGCCTCGACCACCGCCGCGTCCTTGGCAATCGGCACACCCTCGGTGCTGAAACCGTCGCCGCCACCGATGAAGCGCAGATCGGCATCGGGCTTGTCGTCACCGAACGCATGGCGCCAGCCCACCGACAACCGCGGCGTGATGGTGCTGCCGTTGTCGAGCAGGATGCGCTTGCCAGCGCGCACGCCAAGGGTGGAGAAGGTCACATCCTGGTCGACCTTGCCCTCCAGCCGCCCTGCCCCGCCCTTCTCGTGGGCGGTGTCGCTGTCGTAGTTGACGTAGGCCAGCCCGGCGAACGGCTCCAGGGCAATGCCGCCGGCATCGATGGCGTAACCCACCTCACCGAACACCTGGGCGCTGCGCGCCTTGTACTTGGCCTCGAGGCGGTCGTCGTAGCTGCCCACGGTGACATCGCGCTTGGTGTCGATGTCGTGCCAGCTGTAGGCCACACCCAGGCGAGCAGCGAAGGCATCCAGCTGGTAGCCGAGGTAGGTGGTGAGGTGGTAGCTGTCCACCGTGGCGTCGGAGCGGCGACGGTGCGCGTCGATGCTCGAGCGGGTGTAGCCGGCGGCGGCGCCCACTTTCCACTCATCGTCCAGCGCACGGTCCACACCGAGCATGAAGCCCGACAGGTCGCGGTCGACGCTGGCATGGCTGCTGCTGCCGTCGTAGGTGCCCCAGCCGCCGATGGCGCGGATCCAGCCCACGGCCTGGCCCTGGCAGCCTTCGCTGGTCAGTTGCTGGTTGGCGGTCGGCGCCAGGGTGCGACGTGGGTCGTCCTGGTGGGTGCAGTCGGCCTGGCGCAGGCGGTCATTGACCGCGTCGCGGACGTAGCGCGAGTCCTCGATCAGCACGGTCGCGGTGCTGGCGTGGATCTCGCCGGACAGGCTGTCGAACGCCGCCTGGGCGCCCTGGCGGTCCAACGGCAGCAGGTTGTTGACCAGTTCGGCCGGCGCCCCGGCACTGGCCAGCGCGGTGGCCACGCCACGCTGGTTGCCAGTGGCGGCGACATCGGCGAAGGAGTTGCCGTTGCGGCTGACCGACAGGGTCACCTGGTTGGCACCGTAGTCCAGCGAGCTGTTGAGGAACGCCGAGTTGGCCAGGTTGGTGGTGGCGAAGGTGCCGTTTACCCCGCCCGCGGCGCTGACCACGGTGTACTGGCCGTTGCCACTGGCCAGGTTGGCGACCATCAGGCTGCCGCCGAGGTTGGCGGTGCCGCCCACATTCAGGTAGTTCACCGGCGAGGTACCGAGGTCGATCACCAAGGTGCCGGTGGCGCCGTTGGTGAAGTTGCCCGACACGTTGAGGTTGCCGGCAGGCCCTGGCAGCACGGTGCCGTTGTTGGTCAGCCCGGCGACGGTGCCGTTGCCGGTCAGCACGGCGCCGTTGGCCACCGTGACCTGGGCTGCGAGGTTGCTGCCCGGATTGGCGGCATCGCCTACCTGGAGCACGCCCTGGTTGACGTTGAAGGCGCCGCTGAATGGTTGGTTGCCGGTCAGCAGCAAGGTACCGCCGCCCTGTTTGGTGGTGGTGCCGGTACCGCTGAGAGTGCCGTTGAAGGTGCCATTGCTGCCTTGGGCGAAGACCAGGTTGGCGTTGTTGAGGATGCTGCCCTGCAGGCTGGTGGTGTTGCCGACCAGGGTACCGCCACTGACGGTGGTGCCACCGCTGTAGGTGTTGGCGCCCGAGAGGATCAGAGTGCCAGCGTCGAGTTTCTCGATGCCGCCGCTACCGACCAGCGGCACGCTGACGGTGGCGGTGCCGCCAGCGTTGACACGCACCGGCGCCAAGCTGCCATCGCTACCGTTGACCGGCGTCAGGCTACCCCCAGCACCCGGAACGACCTGATAGCCGTTGCTGAGGAACTGCAAGCCCTCGAACGACTGGTTGCCCACCACGGTGACGGTGCCCGGAGTACCGCCGAAGACCGCGTAGCCACCACTCCAACCTTCGTTGCTGGTGCCGCTGGCGTTGGTCCAACCGGTGTTCGGCCCCCAGGTACCACTGCCGCCGCCGATGCTGCCATCGGGGTTGGTCTTGCCGCCATTCCAGAACTGCAGCTCTTCGCCGTAGTTCTGCACCACCAGGTTGATCTGGTTGGCGATAGCGGTCTGCAGGCTCAGGTCACCCAGGACCACGCTGCCCGGAATGGCACCGAACACCAGGCCGTTGTCGGTGAGCGTGCCGCCGTAGCTGAACAGTTGGTAGACACCGGTGCCGAAGCCGCCGGCATCGGTGATGTTCAGCGTGCCGTCCAGCACCAGGTTGCCGTTGACCTTGACCACGGTGGTGGAGGCCGCCGGGGCGCCGAGGCTGAAGTCCAGGGCGCTACCCGACGCCAGGTCGAGGCTGCCGACGGTGAGCGGCGTGGCGCTCTGGCCGGCAGCCAGGGTGGCGCCATTGGCGATCTGCACGGCACCGCCGTAGGTACCGCTGCCGCCCAGGCGGGCGCCGGTGGCGACCTGCACGGTGGCACTGTCGAGGCGGCCATTGACCAGCAGGCTGCCGGCGTTAACCTGGGTCGCGCCGGTCAGGCCATTGATGCCGGTCAGCAACAGTTCGCCAGTGCCGTTCTTGGTCAGGGTGCCAGTACCGGTGAGGTTGCCGGTGTAGCTGCCATTGGCGTTCTGCTCGAAGGTCAGGGCTGCGTTGTTGAGGATCGCGCCTTGCAGGCTGGTGGTATTGCCCACCACGCCGCCTGCGTTGATCTGGGTGCCGCCGCTGTAGGTGTTGGCACCGTTCAGCGTCAACAGGCCAGCGCCATTCTTGATCAGCCCACCGGTACCGCTGACCACGCCGTTGAGGGTCAGGGCGTTGCTGCCGGCGATGGCCAGTGCACCGTTGAGCACGGCATTGTTGGCCAAGGTCACGGCGGTGTTGCTGTCCAGCGTGGTGCCGCCTGCGGCCGTCAGGGCGCCACTGCCCAGCGCGCTATCGTTGCCTAGCACCAGGGTGCCGCCGTTGAGGGCGGTACCGCCGCTGTAGCCATTGGCAGCGTTGAGCACCAGGGTGCCGCCGTCTTGCTTGGCGACGCTGCCGGTGCCGTTGAGGGCGACGTTGAGGGTGGCGGTGGCGCCGCTGTCGACCCGCAGGTTGGTGGTGCCGTTGCCCAGCAGTTCACCGGCCGTCCCCGCATTGAGCACATAGCCGTCGGTGACGAACTGCAGGCCGGTGATGCTGTGGCTGCCGTTCACGGTGACAGTGCCGGGGGCGCCCTGGAACACGGCGAAGGTATCGTTCCAGGTGCCGTTGAGCACGCCGTTGGCGTCGGTCCAGTTGGTGTTGGTGGCATCCCAGACGCCGCTGCCGCCCTCGATCACGCCGTTGGCCACGGTCTGGCTGCCGTCCCAGAACAACACGTTGCTGGCGCCACCGACCACCAGGTTGACCTGGTTGGCGACGGCGGTCTGCACCGTCAGGTCGGTGACCGGCACCGGCGTGGTACCAAAGCTCATGCCATTGTTGGTGAGGCTGCCGCCGTAGGCGAACAGGCGGTACACGCCGGCGCCGAAGCCGCCGATGTCTGTGACATTGAGGGTGCCACCCAGGGTCAAGTCGTTGGCCACGTTGACCAGTGGGGTGCCACCAGCCGACGGTGCCCCGAGCGAAGCGTTGAAGTTGGCGCCGCTGTCGAGCACCAGGTTGCCGGCGTTCAGGGTGCTGCCGCCGATGGCCGCCAGGTTGCCGCCGTTAGCCACGGTCACCGAACCACCGAGGCTGCCGACGCCGCTGAGGCTGGCGCCGCTGGCCACGTTGACCGTGCCGCTGGCCAGCGAGCCATCCACCTTCAGCCCGCCGCCCTGCACGTTGGTAGTGCCGGTGTGGCTGTTGGCGCTGTTCAGTGCCAGGGTGCCGCTGCCGAGTTTGTTCAGGGTGCCGCTGCCGCTGATGTTGCCGCCGAACACGCCGCCCTCGACCGTCAGGCTGTTGCCGGCGGCGATCTGGATCGCGCCGCTACCGCCGATTTCGCCCAGCGTGGTGTTGCCGTCGAGGTTGAGGCTGGCGCCACTGCTGACATTCAGCTCGCTCTGGGTGCCGAGGGCGGTGGTGCCGACGGTGCTCAGGCTGCCGGACAGGATATTGAGGATGCCGCTGAAGGTGTTGTTGCCCGACAGCGTCAGGTCAGCCAGGCCGCTCTTGTTCAGTTCACCGGCGCCGCTGAGCACGCCGGCCAGGTGCAGGTCATTGCTGCCCAGCACGTTGAGCACGCCGCTGACATTGACCGGATTGGCCAAGGTGACGGCACTGGCGCTGTCGAGGTTGGCGTTACCGGTGACGTCCAGGCCGCCGCTGCCAAGGGCGGCATCATTGCCAACCACCAAGGTGCCGGCCTGCAGCTCGGTACCACCGCTGTAGGTGTTGGCGCCCATCAGCGCGAAGCGGGCGAGGCCGGCCTTGAGCAGGCGGCCGCTGCCGCCGACGGTGCCGCCGAGGGTCAGGTCGTTGCTGCCCAGGATCGTCAGGTCACCGGTGGCATTGACGCTGTTGGCCAAGGTCACGACCTGGCTGCTGTCCAGGCTGGTGCCGGCCACGGTATTCAGGCTGCCGCTGCCCAGCGCGGTATTGGAACCCAGCACCAGGGTGCCGCCATTGAGCGCAGTGTTGCCGGCATAGGTGTTGTTGCCGGCCAGCGCCAGCCGGGCGCTGCCAGCCTTGACCAGGCCACCGGCGCCGCCGATGTTGCCGCCCAGCGTCAGGTCGTTGCTACCGGCGATGTTCAACGGCCCCGCCAGGGTGATGGCATTGCCCAGCGCGACCGAGGCGTTGCTGTCGAGGGTGGTACCCGCCGCAGTTTCAAGCGCACCGTTGCCCAGGGCCGTGTTGCTGCCGACGATCAAAGTGCCGCCACTGAGCACGGTACCGCCGCTGTAGCTGTTGTTGCCGTTGAGCACCAGGGTACCGCTGTCGAGCTTGTTGAGCTTGCCGACGCCGGTCAGGCCGATATCAAGGGTCGCCGTGGCACCCGGGTCGACCCGCACGCTGGTGTCGCCACTCGTGCCGTTGATCAGGTCGAGCACACCGGCGGTGCCGGCCAGCAGGCGGTAGCCATCGCTGACGAACTGCAGGCCGTTGACCGTCTGGCTGCCGTCGACGGTGACATCGCCGGCTGTACCCTGGAACACCGCGAAGGTGCTGCCCCAAGTGGTGTTGGTCAGGCCGTTGAGGTCAGTCCAGTTGGTATTGCCGGCATTCCACACGCCGACACCGCCGTCTACCTGACCGTTGGGCACGTTCTGGCTGCCATCCCAGAATTGGATATTGAGCCCCGCAGCGCTGACCAGCAGGTTGACCTGGTTGGCCAGGGCGGTCTGCAAGGTCACGTCGCCCAGGCCCACGCCCAGCGGCAGGCTGCCGAAGTCCAGGCCGTTGTCGGTGAGGGCGCCGGTGTAGTCGAAGACGCGGTACACCCCGTTGCCGAAGCCGCCGATGCTGCTGACATTGAGCGTGCCGTCGAGGGTCAGGTTGCCACCGACGTTGAACAGCGCGGTGGCGCCAGTGGACGGCGAGCCGAGGCCGATATCGACGATCGAACCGCTGTTGAGCACCAGGCTGCCGAGGCCCAGGGTCGCGCCGCTCTGCCCGGCCAGGTGGCCGCCGTTGTCGATCACCACCGAGGCATTGGCGGTGCCGCTGCCGGTAAGGGTCGCACCGCTGGCCACGGTCAGCAGGTTGCTGCCCAAGGTGCCGTCGACTTTCAAGGTGCCGGCGTTGACCTGGGTATTGTCGGCCAGGTTGCTGCTACCGGTCAGGGTCAGGGTACCGCTGCCGACCTTGGTCAGGCCGCCCAAGCCACTGAGGGCGCCAGCGAAGGTGCTGCTGAGGTTGTTGCCGCCCAGGCTCAGGACGCTGCCGACGCCAACATCGACCAGGCCACTGCCGGTCAGGCTGCCAAGGCTGGCATTGCCATTAAGGTTGAGCTGGCCGCTGGCGCCGACATTGAGGGTGTCGACGTTGGCCAGCACATCGCTACCGAGCGTGGTGAGGGAACCTGCCTGGATGTCGACGTTGCCGGTGAAGGTCTTGACGCCGACCAGGGTAAGGTCGTCGACACCGGTCTTGACCAGATTGCCGCTGCCGCCGAGGTCGCCGCTGAGGATCAGCGCATTTGCGGTTTCAACAGTCAGGTTGGCGCCGTTGCTCAGGGCTACGGTGTTGCCCAAAGCCATGGCCGAGCTGTTGGCCAGGGTGGCATCGGCGGTGACCGCCAGGGTGCCGGTGCCCAGTGCGCCGCTGCTGCCCAGGGTCAGGCGCCCGGCGTTGAGCTGGGTGCCGCCCTGGTAGCCGTTGTTGCCATTGAGGGTCAGGTTGCCGCTGCCGTTCTTGGTCAGGCCTGCCGTGCCGTTGATCACGCCGTTGAGGGTCAGGTCATTGCCGCCATCGACGGAAAGGCCAGCGTTGAGGGTGACGTTGTTGGCCAGGGTGGTGCTGGCGCCGCTGCTGAGGGACGAGGCCCCGGCGACGGTCAGGGCGCCCTGCCCCAGCGCGTTGTCGTTGCCGACCACCAGCCGGCCGGCACCGAGGGTGGTGCCGCCCAGGTAGCTGTTGGCGCCGTTGAGGACCAGGGTGCTGGTACCGGCCTTGTTCAGGCCGCCGACGCCATCCACCACGCCGGTGAGGGTCAGGTCGGCGCTGCCCGGCAGGTTGAGGGTGCCGCCCAGGTGCACGTTGTTGGCCAGGGTGACGCCCGCACCGCCGGCATCGAGGCTGGTGTTGGCGCCGGTGCTGAGGTCGCCGCTACCCAGCGCGGTGTTGCTGCCGACCACCAGGGAGCCGCCATTGAGGGTGGTGCCGCCGCTGTAGGTGTTGTTGCCGTTGAGGGTCAGGCTGGCGGCACCGTTCTTGACCAGGCCGTTGTTGCCGGAGACCACGCCATTGAGGGTCAGCGCCTGGCTGCCGCCGAGGGTCAGGTTGCCACCGGCGAGGTTGACGGCATTGGCCAGTACCAGCACCTGGCTGGCGTCGAGGCCGGCGGCGCCGTTGACGGTCAGGGCCCCGCTGCCCAACGCGCCGGCATTGCCCAGCAGCAGGCTGCCGGCCTGCAGCGAGGTGCCGCCGGCGTAGGTGTTGCTGCCATTGAGCACCAGCTGCCCGGCACCCAGCTTGTTCAGCGCCCCAGCACCGCTGATCACACCGTCAAGGGTCAGGGTCTGGGCATTGTTGATAGCCAATGTGGCAGCGGCGCCGAGGCCAATGGCATTGGCCAGTTGCAGCGCCCCGGTGGTGGCCAGGGTACTGTTGCCGGTCACCGACAGGCTACCCGTGCCCAGCGCGGTGTTGTTGCCCAGCGTCAGGGTGCCAGCGCCCAGCGTGGTGCTGCCTTGATAGGTGTTGGCAGCGCCGAGGGTCAGGTTGCCGGTACCGGTCTTGGTCAGGCCGCCGGTACCGCTGATCACGCCGTTCAATGTCAGGTCGTTGGTGCCGGTCAGGCCCAGGGTGTCGCTGAGCGTCACCTGGTTGGCCAGGGTCAAGGCACCCGTGGTGGCCAGGTTGCTGGCGCCGCCGACGACAAGGTTGCCGGTACCCAGGGCCTGGTTGTTGCCCAGGGTAAGCGTGCCGGCATTGAGGGTCACGCCGCCAATCAAGGTGTTGGCGCCACTGAGGGTGAGGTTGCCGGCGCCGTTCTTGGTCAGGCTGCCGGCCCCCGTGACCAGCCCGCCCAGGCCCAGGTCGTTGCTGCCGGCGATGGTGAGGTTGCCCCCCAGGTTGATGGTGTTGCCGATGTTGAGTGCCGAGGCGCTGTCCAGTGTGCTCCCGGCAGCCGCGTTGAGCTGGCCGAGGCCGAGGGCGCTGGCGCTGCCGAGCACCAGGGTGCCGGCATTGAGATTGGTGTTGCCCAGATGGCCATTGGTGCCGTTCAGGGTCAGGGTGCCGCTGCCGGTCTTGGTCAGGCCGCCGACGCCGCTGACGTTGCCGCCCAGGGTCAGGTTTTGCGCCCCGGCGACGGTCAGGTTGCCGGCCAGGTTGACCTGGTTGGCCAGGGTGACGTTGGCATTGCTGCTGAGGGTGGTGCCGCTGGCTGCGTTCAGGGCACCCGTGCCCAGCGCAGTGTTGCTGCCTACCGCAAGGGTGCCACCGTTCAGGCTGGTAATGCCCTGCTGGCTGTTGCTGCCGTTGAGGGTGAGCGTACCGGCACCAGCCTTGATCAGGTCACCGGTGCCGCTGAGCGCGCCGTTGAGGGTGAGGTCGTTGCTCCCCGGCAGGGTGAGGTTGGCGTTCAGGGCGACGGTGTTGCCAAGCGCCAGGTTACCGGTGGCGTCCAGGCTTGAGGCGCCGGTAACGGTCAGGCCCCCAGTGCCCAGCGCCTGGGCGTTGCCCAGGGTCAGGGTACCGGCACCCAGGCTGGTGCCGCCGCTGTAGGTGTTGGCATTGCCCAGGGTCAGGTTGGCACCGCCGTTCTTGTTCAGGCTGCCAATCCCCGAGACCACGCCGGACAGGCCCAGATCGGCGGAACCGGCGACAGTCAGGGCACCGCTGAGGCTGAAGGCGTTGCCGAGGGTGACAGCTGTATTGCTGTCCAGGATAGTGCCGTTGGCGGTGCTGACCGTGCCTGTACCGAAGGCAGTGTTGTTGCCGACCACCACCGTGCCGCCATTGAACAGGGTGCCGCCGGTATAGCTGTTGGCCCCATTGAGCACCAGCGTGCCGCTGTCGAGCTTGGCCAGTTGGCCGCTGCCAGAGAGGCCAACGTTGAGGGTCGCGGTGACGCCCGGATCGACGCGCAAGGCAAAGGCGCCGTTGCTGCCGTTGACCAGGTCCAGGCCACCGGCGCCGATCAGGCGATAGCCGTTGGTGACGAACTGCAGGCCGGTGGCGGCCTGGGTGCCGACCACGGTGACATCGCCCGCGGTGCCCTGGAAGACCGCGAAGTCGCTGGCCCAACTGCCATTGAGCACGCCGTTGACATCAGTCCAGTTGGTGTTCCCCCCGTTCCACGTACCGGTCCCGCCGTCGATCACGCCATTGGGCACGCTCTGCGCCCCATCCCAGAACTGCACGGTGCCGGTGGCGCCGCCGACCAGCAGGTTGACCTGACTGCCGATGGATGTCTGCACCTGTAGGTCGCCGGGCAACACGACACCCGGCACGTTGCCGATCAGCAGGCCGTTGTCCACCAACCCGCCCGTGTAGTCGAACAGCCGATAGATACCGGTGCCGAAGCCGCCTAGGTCGGTGACGTTAAGGGTACCGTCCAGGGTCAGATTGCCATTGACGCTGACCACTGCGGTGCCGCCGGTGGCCGGCGATGCCAGGCCAAAGTCGAGGATCGAACCGCTGTGCAGGGTCAGCGCACCAGTGCTGAGGGTCGCGCCGCTGTTGGCCAGCAGGTGCGCGCCGTTGGCAATGTCGACTGCGCCCAGCAGGCTGCCGGTACCACCGAGGCTGGCGCCGCTGTTGACCTGCACGCTGGGGCTGGCCAGCGAGCCCGTGACGTTGAGCAGGCCGGCATTGACCGTGGTATTGCCGCCGAGCACGTTGACGCCGGACAGTTCGAAGCTGCCAGTACCGGTCTTGATCAGCCCGCCACTGCCCGCCAGGGCACCACTGAACACACTGTTGAGGTTGTTGCCGCCCAGGGTCAGGTCCCCGCCGCCGGCGATGTTCACCGTGCCGGCCCCGCTCAGGCCACCGATGGTGGCGCTGGCACCGAGATTGAGGCTGGTGCCGGCGCCGACGCTGACCGCCGAGGTATTGCCCAGGGCCGTGTTGCCGACCGTGGTGATGCTGCCGCCAAGCAGGTCGATGGCGCCGCTGAACGTGTTGTTGCCGCTGAGTGTCAGGCCGGAAACGCCGTTCTTGATCAACCCGCCGGTGCCACTGAGCACACCGCCCAGGGTCAGGTTGTTGCTGCCGCCCAGGGTCAGGTTGGCGCCGAGGTTAACGTCGTTGCCCAGGGTCATCGCCACGCTGTTGGCCAGCGTCGAGGCGCCGCCGACGTTCAATGCGCCGGTGCCCAGCGCCGCAGCGTTGGCCAAGGTCAGGGTGCCGGCATTGAGGTTCAGGCCACCGCTGAAGGTGTTTGCGCCGCTCAGGGTCAGATTGCTGCTGCCGTTCTTGGTCAAGGCCCCGGCACCGCTGATCACACCGCCCAAGGTCGTGGTGTTGCTGCCTGGCAGGGTCAGGGTGGCGCCGTTGCCAAGGGCGATGGCGTTGCCGAGGTTGAGGGTAGCGCTGGAGTCGAGGCTGGCATTGCCACCCACGCTCAAGGCGCCGCCGCCGATGGCGTTGTTGTTGCCCAGGATCAGAGTGCCGGCATTGAGGGTGGTGCCGCCATTGTAGGTGTTGTTGCCGTTGAGGGTCAGCACGGCGCTGCCGTTCTTGACCAGTGCACCGCTGCCGCTGATAAGGCCGCCGAGGTTGGTGGCGTTGCTGCCCAGCACGGTCAGGGTGTTGCCACCCAGGCTGATGCCGTTGGTCACGGCGACGGCGGTACTGGCGTCGAGATTGGCGTTGCCGCCCACGGTCAGGGCGCCGATGCCCAGCGCGGTGTTGCTGCCCAGGGTCAGGGTGCCGGCATTGAGCTGGGTACCGTTGGTGTAGAGGTTGTTGCCGCTCAGGGTCAGGTTGGCGGTGCCGTTCTTGACCAGCGAACCGATGCCGCTGACCACGCCGCTCAGGCCCAGGTCGGCGCTGCCATCGATGGTCAACGGGCCGGCGATGTTCACGTCGTTGGCCAGGCTTACCGCCGTATTGGCATCCAGGTGGGTACCGGCCAGGGTATTGAGGGTACCGGTGCCCAACGCAGTGTTGCTGCCGACCACCAGCGTACCGGCGTTCAGGCGGGTGATGCCGCTGTTGCTGTTGTTGCCGGTCAGGGTCAGGGTGGTGCCGCCATTCTTGGTGATGCCGCCGGCACCGGCGATGACGCCGCTCAGGGTCAAATCGTTGCTGCCGGGCAGGATGAAGTTGCCCGCCAGGTTGAGCGCGTTGCCAAGGTTCAGCCCGGCCACACTGGTGTCCAGCGTGGTGTTGTTGGCGGCGTTGAGCGCGCCGGTGCCCAGTGCCGTGTTGCTGCCGACCACCAGGGTGCCGGCGTTGAGGGTGGTGGCGCCGCTGTGGGTGTTGTTGCCGCTCAGGGTCAGGGTGGCGCTGCCGTTCTTGACCAGGCCGCCAGTGCCGCTGAGGGTGCCGGCCAGGGTGAGGTTGCTGGTGGTCGGCAGGGTCAGGTCGGCACCGAGGTTGACGGCGTTGTTCAGGGTCATCGCCGTCGAGTTGGCGAGGGTCGATGCGCCACCGACCGTCAACGCGCCGGTTCCCAACGCGGCGGCGCTGGCCAGGGTCAAGGTACCGGCATTGAGGGTGAGGCCGCCGCTGAAGGTGTTGGCGCCGCTCAGGGTCAGGTTGGTGGCGCCGTTCTTGACCAGTGCGCCGGTGCCGCTGATCACCCCGCCCAAGGTGGTGGTGTTGCTGCCTGGCAGGGTCAGGGTGTTGCCGGCGAGGTTGATGGCATTGCCCAGGTTCAAGGTGCCGCTGCCGTCGAGGCTGGCATTGCCGCCCAGGGTCAGGCCGCCAGTGCCCAGGGCATTGCTGTTGCCCAGGGTCAGCAGCCCGGCGTTCAGGGTGGTGCCGCCGCTGAAGGTGTTGTTGCCATTGAGCGTAAGGCCGGCACTGCCGCTCTTGACCAGGGCGCCGGTGCCGCTGATCTGCCCGGTCAGGGTGGTGGCGTTGCTGCCCAGCACGGTCAGGGTGTTGCCACCCAAGCTGATGCTGTTGGTCGCCGAGACGGCGGTACTGGTGTCCAGGTTGGCGTTGCCGCCCAAGCTCAGGCTGCCGATGCCCAGTGCGGTGTTGCTGCCGAGAACCAAGGTACCGGCATTGAGCTGGGTGCCGTTGGTGAAGGTGTTGCTGCCACTGAGGGTAAGGCTGGCGTTGCCGTTCTTGACCAGCGAACCGATGCCGCTGATCACGCCGCTCAGCCCGAGGTTGGCAGTGCCGTCGATGGTCAGGGGGCCGGCGGCAATGACGTCGTTGGCCAGGCTGACCGCGGTGCTGGCGTCCAGGTGAGTCCCCACGGCGGTGTTGAGGATGCCGGTACCCAACGCCGTGTTGCTGCCGACCACCAGGGTGCCGCCATTGAGGAAGGTGGAGCCGCTGTGGGTGTTGGCGCCGGTCAAGGTCAGGGTGGTATTGCCGGCCTTGCTCAGGCCACCACTGCCGGCGATGACGCCACTCAAGGTCAGGTCGTTGCTGCCGGGCAGGTTGAGGTTGCCGGCCAGGTTCAGGCCGTTGCCGATGTTCAGCCCGGCGACGCTGGTGTCGAGGGTGGTGTTGGCCGCGGCGTTGAGCACGCCGGTGCCTAGCGCGGTGTTACTGCCCAACACCAGGGTGCCTGCGTTGAGCGCGGTGGCGCCGCTGTGGGTGTTGTTGCCGCTGAGGGTCAGGCTGGCGCTGCCGTTCTTGACCAGGCCACCGGTACCGCTGAGGGTCCCGGCCAGGTTGAGGTTGTTGGCGCCTGTCAGGGTCAGGTTGCCGCCCAGGTTGACGGCGTTACCCAAGGTCATCGCTGCGGTGTTGGCCAGCGTCGATGCGCCGCCCACGGTCAGGGCGCCGGTACCGAGCGCCGTGGCGCTGGCCAGGGTCAGGGTGCCGGCGTTAAGGGTGAGACCACCGCTGAAGGTGTTGGCGCCACCCAGGGTCAGGTTGGTGCTGCCGTTCTTGACCAGCGCGCCGGTGCCACTGATCACACCGCCCAGGGTGGTTGCGCTGGTACCAGGCAAGGTCAGGGTGTTGCCGGCCAGGTCGATGGCGTTGCCGAGGTTCACCGCCACGCCGGCATCCAGGCTGGCATTACCGCCCAAGGTGAGGCCGCCGGTGCCCAGGGCGTTGTTGTTGCCAACGGTGAGGACACCGCTGTTGAGGGTCGTGCCGCCGCTGAAGGTGTTGCTGCCGTTGAGGGTCAACCCGGCGCTGCCGTTCTTGACCAGCGCACCGGTGCCGCTGATCACGCCGCCCAGCGTAGTGCTGCTGGTGCCCAGCAGGTTCAGGGTATTGGCGCCAAGGTTGACAGCGTTGCCCAGGCTCACGGCGGTGCTGGCGTCCAGGCTGGCGTTGCCGCCGAGGGTAAGGGCGCCGGTGCCCAGGGCGTTGCTGTTGCCGACGGTGAGCTTGCCGGTATTGAGGGTGAGGCCGCCACTGAAGGTGTTATTGCCGTTCAGCGCCAGGTCCCCTGCCCCGCTCTTGACCAGCGCACCGGTACCGCTGATCACGCCACCCAGGGTGGTGGCGCTGGTGCCGAGCAGGTTCAGGGTGTTGGCGCCAAGGCTGATGGCGTTGCCCAGGCTTACCGCGCTGCTGGCATCGAGGCTGGCGTTGCCACCCAGGGTCAGCGCGCCAGTGCCAAGCGCACTGCTGTTGCCGACGGTAAGCTTGCCACCCGCCAGGCTGGTACCGCCGCTGTAGGTATTTACGCCATTGAGGGTGAGGTCAGCGGCGCCCGCCTTGGCCAGCGCACCGGTGCCGCTGATGATGCCACCCAAGGTGGTGGCATTCGTGCCTGCGAGGGTGAGCGTGCCTGCGCTCAAGTCAATCGCGTTGCCCAGGTTGAGCGCCGAGGCACTGTCCAGGATGCTGCTGGCGGTCACCGTCAGGGCGCCGCTGCCCAACGCCGTGTCGCTACCCAAGGTAAGCGTTCCGCCGCCCAGGGAGGTGCCGCCACTGAAGGTATTGAGGCCATTGAGCGTCAGGCTGCCGGTGCCGCTCTTGACCAGCGAGCCGGTGCCGCTGAGTACGCCGCCAAGGGTCAGTGCGTTGCTGCCGGGCAGGGTCAAGGCCGCGTTCAGCGCCACCGCATTGTTCAACACCAGCGGCACGCTGCCTTGCAGGCTGCCGGCGCCACTGACGGTCAGCCCGCCGCTGCCGAGTGCCGTGGCGCTGGTCAGGTTGAGGCCGCCAGCGGCCAGGGTGGTACCGCCACTGTAGGTGTTGCTGGCGCCAAGGGTGAGCAGCCCGGCACCGGTCTTGGTCAAGCCGCCGACACCCGAGACCACGCCGTTGAGGGCCATGTCGGTGGCGCCACCCACGTTCAGGCCGGCATTCAAGGTCAGCGCGTTGTTCAGGCCCAGGCCTGCCACCGTGCCCGCGAGACCACCGCCGTTCACCGTGATGCCACCGGTGCCGAAGGCGCTGGCGTTGTCGAAGTTGAGCAAGCCACCGTTGAGGGTGGTCTGGGTGGTGCCGTTGAGCAATTGCCCGATCAGCGACCAGGTACCGCTGTCGACGATCAGGCGGTTGAAGTTGATGTAGTTCGAGGCGTTGATGGTGCCGCTGCCCGTGGTGCCGCTGCCGCCGCCGATGGCGTTCTGCAACGCCAGGGTGTTGGTGCCGCCAGCACCGCCGTCGACCACGCCAGCAGGCGCGAAGCCCAGGTTGGGGTTACTGGTGACCAACAGCGACACACCGACACCCGCCCCCGCGCTGAGGCTGGAGCCGGTGATGGCGTTGAAGCGGTTGGTACTGCCCGCGCCCATGGACAGGCTGCCGGTCAGGCTCCCGGCGTTGGTGAAGGTGTTGCCGGCTGCCGACGCCTGAAATGCCGTGCGACCGAGCACGGTGCCGGTGTTGGTGAAGTTTACCGACCCGCCCCCGCTCACGGCGATGACCGGGGTGTCCTCGCTCAGGATCGTCAAGCTAGCCAACGCCGAGGAGCCGATGCTGCCGGCGTTACTGATGGTGGTGACGCCACCGGCAGCGTTACGCACGTCCAGGGCCATGCCAGTGAGGTTCAACAGGCTGGCGCCGAGGACGGCGCCGGTACCGCGAATTACACCCGTGGCATTGTTGGTGATGTTGATGGTACTGGCAGTGCTGGTGTTGCCGATCACGGCGCCGGTGGACTGGATGCTCAGGATCCCCAGCAACGACGGGTTGACGGTACCGGAGTTGTTCAACGTGATGTTGTTGCCGGTAAGCGACAGCGCGGTGCCGCCCACGCCCAAAAGCACGCCCAGCGAGGCACCGGTGTTGACGTTGACGGTAAGGCCGCTGCCACTGTTGGAATAGCTCGGCGCGAGCGGGTTGGCCGCGCCGCTGCAGGTCACCGTGGAACCGGCCAGGCTGCAGGCGGCCAGCGCCTGTTCACCGTGCAGACCAAAGGCCATGGCCGTCACGGCCAGGCTGACGGCCAGCGACAGTTGGGAGAAACGGGCGGGCGAACGGGGGGCGGCGCGACTGTCCACGGAGAGCTCCTTCGTGGATCAGGCGATTCAGTCCTTGAAAGCGTGCACAGCGGGTTGGGCAAGAGCAGTGACACACGCGACGGCCGAAACACCTGATCTATGGCTACGAATATCCTTTGAAGGAATGTGTAGCCGCTCAGGGGCGGGCGGTTTGGCGTCGAAGCCGGTCAAATGGTGTTAATACTTTGTCGAGGCGGCACGTGTTTCGCGGGTTTCAGCGATGCATTCATTGGATCCAACCGACGAACGGTAGTGCCTGCTCCGCGACGAGCAGGCTTGACCCGAGCAGGTTCAGGCGACCTCCGCCCCGTCATCCGGCCAATGCGGCTCGTTGGCGCCCGGCGGCGTCAGCGGTGGCAGGCCATAGGCTGCCCGAGCGTCGTCACAGCTCGGATTGTGCACGCCGTTCTCCCACGACGCCTCAAACTCGCGGCAGGGGCTGGAGCGATTCGCGTAGATGGAGCACGCCACCTGCGTGCCGATCTCGCCACCGAGACTGACGCAACGGCAGGGCTTGGCGTCGGTGCCAATCATGGCGACGCGGGTCGGGTTGATCTGCACAACCAGGTCGTCGGGCACCAGGCCACCGGCGGACTGGCACTCCCCCCAGAAGAAGGACACACGAAAGTAGCCGCAGCAGGCGCCGCAGGTCATGCAAGGGTTCTGTTCGGACATGATGGCCAGGGAGGGAGGTTGTTGTTATCGGGGCGGGCGCCCGCGGCGCTATTTGTAATCCAGGCGCGGGCGGCTGAGAAGAGGGGGAATGAAAAAAAGATCGCCGCTGATCGGCGCAAACGCATCGCGGGGCAAGCCCGCTCCCACAAACGTATCCCGCCTGTGGGAACGGGCTTGCCCCGCGATCTGCAACGAGCTGTTTACTTGCTGGTCAAACCATCGGCGCGGAACATCTGGCGGATCCCGCGAATAGCCTGGCGGATACGGTCCTGGTTCTCGATCAGGGCAAAGCGCACATGATCATCGCCGTAGTCACCAAAGCCGATCCCCGGCGACACACAGACCTTGGCCTCGGCCAGCAGCTTCTTCGCGAACTCCAGCGAACCCAGGTGAGCGTACTGCTCAGGGATCTTCGCCCACACGTACATCGACGCCTTGGGGTTCTCGACCATCCAGCCCAGCTCGTGCAGCCCCTTGACCAGCAGGTTGCGGCGCTGGCGGTACTGCTCGGCGATATCGCGCACGCATTGCTGGTCGCCTTCCAGGGCGGCGATGGCAGCCACCTGCAGCGGGGTGAAGGTGCCGTAGTCGTGGTAGCTCTTGATCCGCGCCAGGGCGCTGACCAGCTCAGGGTTGCCGACCATGAAGCCGATCCGCCAACCGGCCATGTTGTAGCTCTTGGACAGGGTGAAGAACTCGACCGCGATGTCCTTGGCCCCCGGCACCTGCATGATCGACGGCGCCTTCCAGCCGTCGTAGACGATGTCGGCGTAAGCCAGGTCGTGCACCACCAGCACATCGTACTGCTTGGCCAGGGCCACCACCCGTTCGAAGAAGTCCAGCTCCACGCACTGCGCGGTGGGGTTGGACGGGAAGCCGAGGATCATCATCTTCGGCTTGGGGATCGATTCGCGGATCGCCCGTTCCAACTCGTTGAAGAAGTCCACGCCCGGTACCAACGGCACCGAGCGTACCTGGGCGCCGGCGATCACCGCACCGTAGATGTGGATCGGGTAGCTGGGGTTGGGCACCAGGACCGTGTCGCCGTGGTCGAGGGTGCCGAGCATCAGGTGCGCCAGGCCTTCCTTCGAGCCGATGGTGACAATGGCTTCGCTTTCCGGGTCGATGTCGACCTCGTAGCGTTCCTTGTACCAGTTGGAGATGGCGCGGCGCAGGCGCGGGATGCCACGGGAGGTGGAATAGCCATGGGTGTCTTCGCGCTGGGCGACCTGCACCAGCTTCTCGACGATGTGCGGCGGGGTGGCGCCATCGGGGTTGCCCATGCTCAGGTCGATGATGTCCTCGCCACGGCGGCGGGCGGCCATCTTGAGCTCGGCAGTAATGTTGAAGACGTAAGGGGGGAGACGATCGATGCGCGCAAAGCGGCGCGGCGAACCTGGGTTGGCCATGTGTTCCTCGAGAGACGTAAGCGCCCGGAACCGTCCGAGCGACGCTGGCCGCTGCGGCGGCCGACAAACAACATAATCCCGCCACGATCACTTCGTAAAGGATAATTTCCTGTTTTATTAGATTTTTTCAGCCACTTCATTTGAAAAAAACGCAATTACAGAATCCGCCTCAGCAGGCGGTGCTTGCCGAAACACCGGCAAGCACCGCCGTCAAAGGGCTCAGTAGACCTGCACCCGCCACAGTTCGCGCGCGGCCGAGGCCGCGCTCATCGGCAGGCGCCCGTGCAAGGTCTGGTAGTTGTCGATCAGCACCAGGTCACCCGCCTGCCACTCATGGGCAATCAGGCATTCGGGGTCGTAGACCAGTTCGTCGAGCTGGCTGATCAATGCCTGCTGGAAGTCCTCGTCGTGCCCCTGCACCTTCTGTTCGAGGGTCTGCAACGACGACTGGCAGCCCTCCTGGTAGCGCAGTACCCGCTCGCCATTGCGCGGATCGAGGTCGACCAGCGAGTAGCTGCGCGGCGAACCGCCGAAATAGGTCATGCGCGTGTAGTAGGTCAAATCGATGCCCTGCCACTGGCGGGCGGTGCGCAGGCCCACCTTGCGCAAGGCGTTGCGGCTGTCGACGACGGTGGTCTGCCCTTCCCCCGGCTGTGGCGGCGTCTTGCAATACAGCATGAAGGTGTGGGCGCAGAACTTGGGATCGCGCTGCACCAGCGGATCGCTGTCGGGCAGCATGTTGAGGTCCCAGTGCAAGGGCGTCTTCTCCAGTGAATGCACCACGCCTTGGGGCTGGTCGGCCGGCTTGACCACATGTACCTCACCAAAGGACCAACGGTAGATGGTGCCGAAACGCTCGCAGTCGGCGGCGAATGCCTGCTGGTCGGTGAATTCACAGCCTCTGAGGCAGACAAAACCGAAACTGCGCACCAGTGACTGCAAGGTCTCGGTGGACAGTCGCTGGAAACCCAGCCCCAGCGGGTCGCTGACCAGCAACCCGAACAAGGGGAGCTTCTGCAATGTGAAGTTGAAGCCCTCAAGCGCCTCGCCCGCTGTTTCATGGAACAGCCAGGGCTGCCCCTGCCAGGTCACCAGCACATGCCGCGCGGGGTCGATCTGCGCGCGGCTGCGCAGGGTCTGGCGACCGTCCAGCTGGCGCACCGGCACTGCATGCCAGGGGCTGGCTACATGATCGAGCCCCTCGGCCAGGGCTACGGTGAACTTGGGGCCGGCGTTGTCGTACTGGTGCACCGACAAGCGCACGTGCCCGGGGAAAAACCGCTCGACCGCCGCATTCAAGGCCTGGCCGCGCAGCATCATCTGGTAGGCCTTGTAGCTGATCTGGCGCAGGTGCTCGTCTTCGTCCTGCCCGGCCTGACGGCATAGGCGCAGGTCGTTGTAGAGGTGGCTGCACAACTTGTCGTGGGTCCGGCCCAGGGCCTCGTCGTGCTGGCACTGCTCGATCAGCGCTTCGACGTTCTTCCACGGCAGGCGGGCCTGCTTGATCAGGGTGGCGCGCAGGGCCTCGGCACTGCTGGCCTGGGGGAACAGGTCTTCCATGCTCACCCAGCGGATGCAATGGGTCGTGCACAGGGTGCGCAGCGCCTGGTTGTAGGCGCGGCGCACGTCGTCCGGCACGCCGACGATATCGTTGAAGGTGGTGCCGTCGCTGAGGATTGCGATCTCGCAGCCAGGGGCGTGGAGCTCGGCGAGTTCCTGGGCGAGGCGGTCGAGGCGCTCGATGGCGATCACCTCGCCATGATCGGGCAGCACGCCAAAGGTCTTGTCGTGATCATTCGGCGACTTGCACGGGAAACCCGGCAACACCATGCGCAGTGGCTCGCCGCTGTCGAAGCAGCGCGCCAGGTCGCGGGCCAGGTGCGCCCTGCCCGCTTGGTCGAAGCGGTCGTCCTGAGCCTTGAGCAGGTAACCGTCCAGCACCTGGCCGACGGCATCCATCCAGCTGTCTTTGTCTTGCATGTCGTATCTTCCTTGAGAACGGCTACAGCGAACCGATTGGCGTTGCGGATTGGCTTGCACAGTGGCGCAGTTGCTCCGGGTGCAAGGCCCGGAGCAGCTGCAAGGGTTGCTGGCAATGGAACTGTGGCCGCTGCTCGAGCAACGCTTGCCACTCGCCGTAGCCCCAACCGACGGCGGCGGCGGGCATGCCGGCGGCCTTGGCGGTCAACAGGTCGACGGGGGTATCGCCGACAAACAGGCAGTGGCCTGGGTCGATGCCCAGCCGTTCGGCAGCCTGCAGCGCGATGTCCGGTGCCGGCTTGAGCCGCTCGCCGGGGCGATGACCGAGCACCGCGGCAAATCGCTGCGCGGGCAGCAGCCCTTGCACGACACGCTCGGCGAGGGTCTGGGCCTTGTTGGTGACGACAGCCATGGGCAGCCCTTTGCCGGCAATCCTCTCGATCAGGCCGATACAACCTGGGAACACTCGGGAACGCCGGACCAGGTTATCGTGATAACAGCTGCTGTAGTCGTCATGCAGGCGTTGGCATTGCTCGGCGTCGAGGCCGACGGCGGCCCTTTCGAGCATCGCCGCCACACCGCCGCCGATCATGCCGCGCACCTCCTCCGGCTGCAGCGTGCGCAGCCCGTGCAGGCTCAGCACATGATTCAGGCACCAGGCGATATCAGGCAGGGTATCGACCAGGGTGCCGTCCAGGTCGAACAGAACCGCGCGTATGTCCATTGGCGCCACCCTCACTGCGCGCTGGCGTAGTGGCAAGGCCGGCCACGGCGGAATACCAGCCGGCTGTAACGCTCATCGACATTGCTGCGTCGGTCGAGGGTCACCACGCCACGGCGCTTGATCGCCACCGAATGCCAGGGGGTGCGCCACAGGTCGCTGGTCGGCACCAGGCGGATGCCGATCTTGCTCGACACCGCCAACTGCGGGTGGATCGACAGGCGCAGGCAATGCGGATAGCGCGCTTGCAGCAACGCACTCCAGGCCTCGCTACGCTGGATCACCCGCTGGGAGGCGGGCTTGGCCGCCTTCTTCACCGCGTTCATGCTCATGCCTTCGAACTCCGCCAGCCCGGCGTAGTCCTCGGCGAGGAAACGATGGATGCCGCAGTACATCAGCCGCATGTGCTCCTCGTCCTCGAAGCGCTGCTGCAGGGCGCGCAGCGACTGGCCATGCTCGATCATCAGCTCTTCGCGCATGGAGTCCAGGCAGCCCAGCTGCGGATAGGCATCCTTGAGGTCGAACAAGGTGAAACGGCCGGGATAGTGCTGGCCGGCATAGCGCTGGATATCGTCGGTATAGGCCTGGACATGGGCATCGGGCACCCGTACCAGGTCGGCGAAGACATAGCCGTCCGAGCAGATGTGAATGACTGCACCGGGGGCATGCAGTGCGCGGATTTCCTCAGCCAGGCGATTCAGCTCGTCGATGGCATGGTGCTCTGCCAGGTCCGGGAGCGGGCCGAGGGTCTTCTGGCGGTTGGGCGACTTGCCGGGGAAGGCCGGGAGGACCATCTCCACAGGCAGGCCGCGCTCGACGGCCTGCAGCACCTTGGGCAGGTGCGGGGCGAGCACGGCATCGTCCAGCGCGTCATCCTGCCCGGGGGCCAGGCTGCGTCGACGAAACAGGCATTCGAGGATGGCCAGCGCGGTAGCGGTACTGGCAGAGGCATGGCGTTGGCGCAGCGAAGCCGCGCACGCCGAAGGAGCGGAGCTCGATTCGGTCATGGAACAGTCCTTGTCATGTGGATCGATCCGAATGGATCGCGGCCTACCCTGGCCTGCAGGTCGTCCTGACCTACGGCGCATAACATCCGGTAAAGGGCATGGCGCTGTCAACTGCCCTTCGAATGAATTTTCCGAGGCAAAAAAAACGCCCCGGCAAGCCGGGGCGTCTTGTACAGCTGGGGTGTTTCAGCGTGCGTAGGTCATCAGCACGTCGGCCGCGGTCTGGCTGTCCACGCCCATCATCACGCTCAGGGCGGTGACGGTGAGGATGGAGAAGCCGAATACCTTGCGCGCCCACTTGCTGTCGTCCTCGGCCTTGTAGCCGCCCCAGGCCATGTACAGCCAGTACAGGCCCATGGCGGCCGCCACGGCGAGATAACCCAGGCCGGCGTAGCCGCCGAGGGTCAGCATCAGGGTGGCGAGCACAAAGGCCAGCACGTACAGCACGATCTGCTTCTTCGCCGCGAGGATACCGCGCGCCACCGGCAGGACCGGGATGTTGGCGGCGCTGTAGTCCTTGAAGCGGAAGATGGCGATGGCAAAGCTGTGCGGCATCTGCCACAGGCTGAACATCACCAGCAGCGTGAACGCGGCCAGGTCGAAGCTGTTGCTCACCGCGCAGTAGCCGATCACCGGAGGCATGGCACCGGACAGGCTGCCGACCAGGGTGCCGTGCACCGATTTGCGCTTGAGCCACAGGCTGTAGAAGCCGACGTAGACCACGAAGCCAACCAGGGCGCAGAACGCCGACAGCGGGTTGGCCTGGACATACAGCAAGCTGAAACCCGCCACCCCGAGCAGGGTGGCGTAGATCAGCGCCAGGGGCAGCGACATGCCGCCCTGGACCATGACGCGGTTCTTGGTGCGCTCCATCTTGTGGTCGATGTCACGGTCGATGCAGTTGTTGAACACGCATCCGGACGCGACCACCAGGGACGTACCGATCACCACCGCCAGGAACAGGGCGAAATCCACATGCCCCTTGGCGGCAAGGAAGAAACCGCCTGCCACGGAAAGCACGTTACCGAAAATGATCCCCGGTTTGGTGATTTGGATAAAGTGCTTCACGGACATGCAGTCTTACCTCACTTGGCCAGCATTTCGAAGTGGATGCTGAACATGATCCACAGCGACAGGCCGACCAGCAGTGCAATTACCAGAACGGTGAACAGGAACGTCGACACGTTGGAGCGCTGCTCTTTCGAGCGGTCCATGTGCAGGAAGTACACGAGGTGCACCACCACCTGGATGACGGCCATGGCCACCACGATCAGGACGGTCAGGTTCTTCGGCAGGCTTGGGTACATCACCAGGCCGAACGGGATCGCGGTCAGGATGATCGACAGTACAAAGCCGATCATGTAGGACTTCACGCTACCGTGATTGCCTTCGTGATGAGTGTCGTGTGCGCTAGCCATTACAGAACCCCCAGCAGGTAGACGACGGTGAACACGCAGATCCAGACCACGTCGAGGAAGTGCCAGAACAGGCTCAGGCAGCTCATGCGGGTCTTGGCGGTCGGCGTGATGCCGTGCTTGTTGATCTGGTACATCATGATTGCCATCCAGATCAGACCGGCAGTCACGTGCAGGCCGTGGGTACCGACCAGCGCGAAGAACGCCGACAGGAAGCCACTGCGCTGCGGGCCGTAGCCTTCGGCGATCAGGTGATGGAACTCATAGATTTCCATCGCGATGAAGCCTGCACCGAACAGGAAGGTCACAGCCAACCAGCCCAGTACACCTGCCTTGTTGCCGGCGAACATCTTCAGCATGGCGAAGCCGAAGGTGATCGAGGACAGCAGCAGGAACGCGGTTTCGACCAGCACGAAGTCGAGCTGGAAGATGTCGTGACCCGACGGGCCGCCGGCGAAACCGCCGGACAGCACCGCGTAGGTGGCGAAGAGCGACGCAAACAGGATGCAGTCGGTCATCAGGTACAGCCAGAAACCGAGTACGGTCATCTGGCCCGAGTCGTGGTGGTGGTCATCGTGCGCATGGTCATGACCATGCGCGCCACCGTGGATTACTTGACTGGACATTGATTACACCCGTTCAAACGATTCGACACGTGCGCCGCCAGCAGGCAGTGCACCAGCGTTGGCCAGCGCTTTCATGCGCTCGCCTTCGATGCGCGCCACTTCTTCGGCCGGCACCATGTAGCCCTGGTCGTCACGCGCGGCGTGGCGAACGAAGACAGCGATGGTCGCAACCAGGCTCGCACCCACCAGCCACCAGATGTGCCAGATGAAGGCGAAGCCGAACACGGTCAGCAACAGACCCATGAACAGACCGGTGGAGGTGTTGCTCGGCATGTGGATCGCTTCGTACTTGGCCGGAGCCTTGTAGGCGGCGCCGGCTTGCTTGGCTTCGTGCCAGGCGTCCAGGCCAACGTGCTCAGGCATGTGGGCGAAGTTGTAGAACGGAGGTGGCGACGAAGTCGACCATTCCAGGGTACGGCCGCCCCATGGGTCGCCGGTGACGTCCATGTTGTCCTTGCGATCGCGAACCGAGACGTAGATCTGGATCAGCTGGCAGGCGATACCGAACAGGATCAGCACGGCGCCGACCACGGCTACGTACAGGTAGGGTTCCCACAGCGGGTTGTCGGAGTGGTTCAGACGACGGGTCATGCCCATGAAGCCCAGGGCGTACAGCGGCATGAACGCTACGTAGAAGCCGGAGATCCAGAACCAGAAGGCAGCCTTGCCCCACTTCTCGTTCAGGGTGAAACCGAAGGCTTTCGGGAACCAGAAGGCGAAGCCGGCGATGTAGCCGAATACCGCGCCACCGATGATCACGTTGTGGAAGTGGGCGATCACGAACAGGCTGTTGTGCAGAACGAAGTCGGCACCTGGAACAGCCAGCAGAACGCCGGTCATGCCACCGATGGAGAAGGTGACCATGAAGCCCAGGGTCCACATGATCGGCGCGGTGAAGCGCAGACGGCCCTGGTAGATGGTGAACAGCCAGTTGAACAGCTTCACACCGGTCGGAATGGAGATCAGCATCGTCGCCAGGCCGAAGAAGGTGTTGACGCTGGCGCCGGCACCCATGGTGAAGAAGTGGTGCAGCCAGACCGCAAAGCCGAGGATGGCGATCGCGCCCGATGCGTAGATCATCGAGTGGTGACCGAACAGGCGCTTGCCTGCGAAGGTCGAGGTGACTTCCGAGAACACGCCGAAGGCCGGCAGGATCAGGATGTAGACCTCAGGGTGACCCCACGCCCAGAACAGGTTGACGTACATCATCGGGTTCCCACCAAGCTCGTTGGTGAAAATGTGGAAGTCCAGATAACGGTCAACAGTCAGCAGTGCGAGTGCGGCGGTGAGGATCGGGAACGAAGCGACGATCAGCACGTTGGCCCAGGTGCAGGTCCAGGTGAAGATCGGCATGTCCATCAGCTTCATGCCAGGGGCGCGCATCTTCATCACGGTGACGAGGAAGTTCACGCCGGTAAGCGTCGTACCCAGACCTGATAGCTGTAGCGCCCAGATGTAGTAGTCGACACCCACCCCAGGGCTGTACTGGATACCCGCGAGCGGCGGATAGGCAACCCAGCCGGTCTTGGCGAATTCACCAACACCCAGCGAAATGTTGACCAGCAGCACGCCTGCCAGCAGCAGGTAGAAGCTCAGGGAGTTCAGGAACGGGAAGGCAACGTCACGTGCACCGATCTGCAGAGGAACCGCAAGGTTCATCAGGCCGGTGAAGAACGGCATCGCCATGAAGATGATCATGATCACACCGTGGGCGGTGAAGATCTGGTCATAGTGTTCAGGCGGCAGGTAGCCTTCGGAGCCACCGGTGGCGGCGGCCAGCTGGGTACGCATCATGATCGCGTCGGCGAAGCCGCGCAGCAGCATGACCATAGCGACGATGATGTACATCACGCCGATTTTCTTGTGGTCGACCGTGGTCAGCCACTCGGTCCACAAGTAGGTCCACTTGCGGAAATAGGTGATGGCACCAACGACAGCGAGACCACCGAGCGCGATCATGGCAAGCGTCACCATGACTATCGGCTCGTGATACGGTATCGCCTCCAGAGTTAATTTACCGAACATCTCTTACTCCTCTGCACCGGCAGCTGGTTGCATACTCGATTCCACACCCTTGGTAGTGGCCAGGTCTTTGCTGCCTGCTTCTTCGTGGTTCGGACGACCGCGGTTCATGCCTTCGTACTTGTCGACGATGCGCTGGAACTGGTCAGCCGGAGCCTCGCTGTACAGCGCGACTGGGTTGTTTTCGCTTGCTTTGGCCAAGGCGTCGTATTCGGCCTGGTCCAGTTTCTTCGGCGAAGCCTTCACTTCAGCGACCCATGCATCGAAGTCGGCTTGCGAAGTGGCGGTTGCCTTGAATTTCATACCGGTGAAGCCGGCGCCGCTGTAGTTGGCGGAGATACCGTCGAACTCACCGTTCTCGTTGGCGATCAGGTGCAGTTTGGTGGTCATGCCAGCCATGGCGTAGATCTGGCCACCCAGGCCCGGGATGAAGAAGGAGTTCATCACGGCGTCGGAGGTCACGCGGAAGTTGACCGGGGTGTTGGCCGGGAAGACGATCTTGTTGACCGTGGCGATGCCCTGTTCCGGGTAGATGAACAGCCATTTCCAGTCCAGCGCGACCACGTCGATCTGCACCGGCTTCACATCGGAATCCAGTGGACGGTACGGGTCCAGCTTGTGGGTGGAGTGGTAGGTGAAGTAACCCAGGGCGATGATGATCAGGATCGGGATGATCCACACCGCGGCCTCGATCTTGGTCGAGTGCGACCAGTCGGGGGTGTAGGTGGCGGCCTTGTTGGACGCGCGATACTTCCAGGCGAACGCCAGGGTCATGATGATCACGGGCACGACCACCAGCAGCATCAGGCCGGTGGCGATCAGGATCAGGTTCTTCTGCTCAATGCCGACCTGGCCCTTCGGATCGAGCAGGGTCCAGTTGCACCCACTGAGTAAAAGCATGCCTAAAAAGGGCAATATGCCAAACAGTCTGGGGTAACGCTTTTTACTCATCTCACGACCTCTAGATCAGCTTGCTTCAATGCAATTTGTGTTTTGGTAGCCAACACTTCGTCCTGCCAAGTGCGGCAATTGGCGCCCGTACTCGCCCCTGCCAGGGATCCGACTGCTGGATCTTGGCGTCAAGCGGTTTGGCGGTGCTTATGGTTTCGTAGGCAACAGGCCTGTACTTCAGACCAAGTCCATTTGGTGCGGGAAAACGCGGAGGGGTGTCCGCCCGGTATCGCCGTTGGGCGAAACTTGTCGAAGTCAGCAAATGGAAAGCGCTGCGGCTCCCATCAATCCTGCGACTCGCAAGCAGTGCCGAACGGAAATTGGGGGCGATTGTAGATAGGTCGCCCCACGATGACTATGACTTATTGAGCAACAGTCTTTTACAGAATGCGTAACAATACTGGTCAAAAAATCAACTTCGCGACAGTTTGTCGCACCCCGCGCAGTAGCCCTGAAACCCTTGCCGCGCAAGGGCTGGTGGCTGACCTGGATCAATCATCGGGGGCCCTTTGCAGCTTATCTCGCCGCGCAATAGACCCAGGTCAATTCGGGACTTTGGTCTAAGCGCGGCGACGGTTTCGGTAGATGCCCAGGGGCACCAGCACCGCCGTCAGCACGAACGCCACCAGCGCCCATTGCGCGAGGGACAGGCCGAGGATCGGCGGGTAGGGCGTGGAACAGAACCCATCGACCTGGAACGCCAGCGGCCAGAGCTTGGCCAGCGGCAGGTCGTCGACGATGGGCTGCAAGGTGTCGATACCGCAGCTGACCATGGGGTTGGCGAGTATATACACATGGTTGCCGGCGGCAACGATGCCACCGATTGCGCTGAGCACCACCAGCGCCTCGAAGAAGGTCAGGCTGCGGCGCCCGGGCATGGCGGCGGCGATGAAGGCGAAGATCGCGATGAACAGCAGGGCATAGCGCTGCAGGATGCACAGCGGGCAAGGTGCCTCGCCCAGCACCACCTGCATGTACAGGGCGCCGCCGATCAGCGCCAGGCAGATCACGCCGAGGAGCACCAGAAAGCGCCGTTCCCGATTCAGGCGCGATGAGAGTTCGTTCATTGCCGATTCCTTCGATGGAGAGTGACAGCGCGGGCTGCCCGAGGGGCGCCCAGTCTACACGCTGGAGATGACCTTTGAATGCATCGAGCGGGGGCGTGCGCGGCTATCCACTGATGACCTAGGACCGAGCGGGTCGGTTTCGGTTCACTGACGCGCGTGAAAAATGCGCCAGCCCAGGTGCCGGGCAGGAGCAGGCCCCTCGACACCTGGGAGTGAAGGATACAGTGATTAAAGGAGGATTAAAGATGAAAGCGGGTGTAACCGCGTTCACCGCTTCCTTATATAGAAGATCGGTTAGGCCCAATCGCTGCGGTTCGGCGCTCGGCCAGGCGGACAGCGTCGAATGTCATCGTCCGCTTCGTTCTCGATTACCCACGGCCGGGAGCATCCTTGTGCTGGCGGCCCGACAGAACGCCGAACCGCAGCGATTGGGATGAAGTCCATCGCGGGGCAAGCCCGCTCCCACGCCGCCATCCTGGGCTTCGTGGGAGCGGGCTTGCCCCGCGATGGGCTCAGCGCTTCACTCCAAAGCCGCCGCAGGCCCGAAGAACTCATAGCGGCTCTGCCCTTCCGGCACACCCAAGCCCTTGAGCTGACGCTTGATCGCCGCCATGAAGCCCTTGGGTCCGAGGAAGTAGGCGTCGATATCGCGCTCACGCGGCAGCCATTCGGCCAGCAGGTCCTGGTCCAGCAGGCCCACTGCGTCGGCAGCCTGGCTGCCATCCTCCTCGGCGTAGCAGTAGAAGCGCTTGAGTTGCGGGTGACGCGCCGCCAGGCCATCGATCCAGTCGCGGAAGGCATGCACCGCGCCGTTGCGCGCGCAATGGATGAAGTGCACCGGGCGTTCGGTCCCGAGGGCCGCCTCAAGCATGGCCAGGGTCGGGGTGATACCCACACCGCCGCTGATCAGCACCAGCGGCTTGTCGCTGGCGACCAGGGTGAAGTCACCGGAAGGCGGGAACAGTTGCAGGGTATCGCCGACCATCAAGCCATCATGCAGGTAGTTGGAGACCTTGCCGCCCGCCTCGCGTTTGACGCTGATGCGGTACTGCTCACCGTCGCACAGGGCCGACAGCGAATAGTTGCGACGCTGCTCGTGGCCATCGATTTCCAGCTTCAGGCCGATGTACTGGCCCGGCTCGGCCTTGAGCACCGGCTTGCCATCGACCGGCGCGAAGTAGAACGAGACGATTTCGCGGCTTTCCTGCTCGCGGCGCACCAGGCGGAATTCGCGGGTGCCGCGCCAGCCGCCGGCAGCCTCTTCCTTCTGCTTGTACAGGTTCTCCTCGGCGCCGATGAGGATGTCGGCAAGCTGGCCATAGGCCGCCGCCCAGGCAGCGATCACCTCGGCCGTGGCGATCTCCTTGCCCAGCACTTCCTCGATGGCGCGCAGCAGGCAGCTGCCGACGATCGGGTAGTGTTCAGGGAGAATCTGCAGGGCGACGTGCTTGTTGATGATCTGGCCTACCAGGCCGCCCAACTGCTCGAGCTGGTCGATATGCCGGGCGTACATCAGCACGCCGTTGGCCAGGGCACGCGGCTGGTCGCCGCTGGCCTGATGGGCCTGGTTGAACAGCGGACGTACCTCGGGGTACTCGCTGAGCATCATCTTGTAGAAGTGGGTGGTCAGGGCCTCGCCACCGCTTTCCAGCAGGGGCACGGTGGCTTTGATGATTGCACGTTGTTCGGCATTGAGCATTACGACAACTCCTGAGCCTGAGGCTTCGAATGGTTGCGTAGACCATTTCAGCAATCGTGCCAACTTTGATCGTCAGTAAAACCGGGGGTTTTCATTGATCGATGTCAAAAGGACACACTCAGGCGTATAGTCATTCCGACCAACAGGAGTCCATATGACTGCAAAGCCCCTGCTCACTGCCCTCCTCCCTCTGGTAAGCGACTTGTCCCGCGACCTCCCCGACCAGGAACGCTACCGCCGGCTGCTGCAGGCCATGCGCGATCTGCTGCCATGCGATGCCGCGGCGCTGCTGCGCCTGGACGGCGAATGGCTGGTACCGCTAGCGGTGGATGGCTTGTCGGCGGACACCCTGGGCCGACGCTTCCGGGTCAGCGAGCACCCGCGCTTCCAGGCCCTGCTCAGCCGCCCCGAGCCCACCCGTTTCCCTAGCGACAGCCCGCTGCCCGACCCTTACGACGGCCTGGTCGACGCCGCCCATGTGGATCTCGAGGTGCACGACTGCATGGGCTGCCCGCTGATGGTCGACGAACGCCCGTGGGGCCTGCTGACCCTCGACGCGCTCACCGCCGGCCAGTTCCAGAGCCTCGAACTCGACGCCCTGCAGGCCTTCGCCAGCCTGGCCGCCGCCACGGTAACCGTGGCCGAGCGCATCGAGCACCTGGCCCTGCGCGCCGAAGATGAACACCAGCGCGCCGAGGTGTATCGCCAGGCCAGCGGCCAGGACCGCGAACTGATCGGCCAGAGCAAGGCACACAAGCGCCTGGTCGAGGAGATCCGCCTGGTCGGCGGTAGCGACCTGACCGTGCTGATCACCGGCGAGACCGGCGTCGGCAAGGAACTGGTGGCCCAGGCCCTGCACCATGCCAGCCAGCGTGCCGGCAAGCCGATGGTCAGCCTCAACTGCGCCGCGCTGCCCGACACCTTGGTGGAGAGTGAACTGTTCGGCCATGTGCGCGGCGCCTTTACCGGCGCCCATGGTGAACGCCGCGGCAAGTTCGAGCTGGCCAACGGCGGCACATTGTTCCTCGACGAGGTCGGCGAGCTGCCGCTGGCGGTGCAGGCCAAGTTGCTGCGGGTGTTGCAGAGCGGGCAGTTGCAACGCCTGGGTTCGGACCGCGACCATCAGGTCGATGTACGCCTGATCGCCGCGACCAACCGCGACCTGGCCGAAGAGGTGCGCAATGGCAACTTCCGCGCCGACTTCTACCACCGGTTGAGCGTCTACCCGCTGCAAGTTCCGCCCCTGCGCGAGCGAGGCCGCGACGTGCTGTTGCTGGCGGGCTTTTTCCTCGAACAGAACCGCGCGCGCCTGGGGCTGGGGAGCCTGCGGCTGTCCACCGACGCCCAGGCCGCCCTGCTGGCGTACGGCTGGCCGGGCAACGTGCGCGAACTGGAACACCTGATCGGTCGCTCGGCGCTCAAGGCATTGGGGCAGCACGGACGGCGGCCGAAGATCCTCACCCTGGAAGCGGCGGACCTCGACCTGCGCAACGTGGCGCCGAGCATACTGGCAGAAACCGAGGCACCGTCGGCTGACGCGCCGCTGCCCGAGGGGGGGCTGCGCGAGGCGGTGGATGATTATCAGCGGCAGATCGTCGAAGCATGTCTGGATCGTCACCAGGACAACTGGGCAGCCGCAGCCCGGGAGCTGGGGCTGGATCGGGCCAACCTGAGCCGGTTGGCCAAGCGCTTGGGGCTGCGCTGATGGGGCTGCGAAGCAGCCCCATACAGAGCGAATAGCAAACTAAGCTAAAGCCTGGCGCCAGAAAGCCGATAACCCGGCATCCTCCCCCTCATTCATAGCGAAGGTTGTCCATGGCCACGCAAAAAGCCCGCGCGGACTCGCTGTCCCTGCTGCTGTTCACCCTGCGCAGCGGCAAACTGATGGCAATCAACCTGCTCAAGGTCAGCGAGATCATCCCCTGCCCGCCGCTGACCAAACTGCCGGAGTCCCACCCGCACGTCAAAGGCGTCGCCACCCTGCGTGGCAACTCGCTGTCGGTGATCGACCTGTCCCGCGCCATCGGCGAAATGCCCCTGGCCGACCCCGACGGCGGCTGCCTGATCGTCACCGAGATCAGCCGCTCGCGCCAGGGCCTGCACGTGCAAGCGGTGAGCCGCATCGTCCATTGCCTGAGCACCGACATCAAGCCGCCACCCTACGGCTCGGGCAACCGCTCGTTCATTACCGGCGTCACCCGGGTCGACAACACCCTGGTGCAGGTGCTGGATATCGAGAAGGTCATCCACGGCATCGCCCCGCCGCCCCACGAACCGCACCCGGGGGAAGTCAGCGAAGAAGATGCAAGCCTGCTGGCCGCCGCCAACATCCTGGTGGTGGACGACAGCCAGGTCGCGTTGCAGCAGTCGGTGCACACCCTGCGCAACCTTGGCATCGAGTGCCACACCGCGCGCAGCGCCAAGGATGCGATCAATGTGCTGCTGGAGCTGCAAGGCACCGACAGAGAGATCAACATCATCGTCTCGGACATCGAGATGTCCGAGATGGACGGCTTCGCCTTCACCCGCACCTTGCGTGAAACCCCGGACTTCCAGCACCTGTACATCCTGCTGCACACCTCGCTGGACAGCGCGATGAGCGGTGACAAGGCCAAGCTGGCCGGGGCCAATGCCATTCTCACCAAGTTCTCCTCGCCGGAGCTGACCAACTGCCTGGTAACGGCGGCGCGGGCGGTGGTGTTCGAGGAGCGCTGAAAGCCAGAAAGTGAAGAGCCATGCGAGTGTCCTGTCTCGGAAATACGTTCTCTTTTGGCGAGTGGCTTGTGTGTTCGGGCAAGGCGCCGCGACGAGTCATAGCAGGGCTATGGCGAGGAGTGGCAACGCAGGCCGGGCGCCCAAGACGCCGCCAAAAGTGAACAGCTTATTTCCGAGACAGGACACTCGTGCACGGCTCTTGAAGATTCAGCGGCTATTCGTCGACTGAGGGCGGGTCTGCGAAGCTTCCCTGAAAACGACTGGCTCTCGGTTCGGTGCCTTTACAGCCTCTCGCTTCCAGGCCGGCCATTGCTGGACCTTTTCGCGGCACTCATCGAGGTAGCGAAGAAATTCCTCTTTACTTCCGCTCATCGGAATCACCTAATAAGTACGTTGACAAAGTGTGCCCGGCCATATATTCGCGATCGATGTATGAGCAAGGCTGCATCTGGGTTCGCAATTTAGCATTTGCTTCACTCCAGTCAACCGCTTGCCCATCCTCGGTCTTACGTATGACAGCGTAGCCACTACCCAGATTCACGGAAAACAGATCAAAGAAACTTCTTGGCCCAACACCTATGAAGGCATCAAAAAACACCCCTTTACGCGAACGCTCCAGAGAAATCGAGTCCGAATGAAATTTCTGCGCCTTACTCTTTGGATAGGGCTCGACATACACCACACGATCAACACCAGCGGCGATGATGTGCTTTGCGCAGTTATGGCAAGGGTAGGTGGTGCAATACAACGTGCTATCGACCGCACTTACCCCCATCCGGGAAGATGACAACAGCGCTTCCATTTCCGCATGGACAACCCGGCCATACTCGGTTATATCTTTTATTCCACTATTTTTTATCAAGGGCGCCACTTCATCCCGACAGTGCTCGGGGAGTGAACGGATGATGTTTTCTATTATTTCCTTTTTTTGCATGGCATTTGAATCCTCGCCTCGCTTGTAGTCCCTTCCATCCTCCTCATCCACAATTTCATGTGCATCGTTCCTGGTCGGCCAGTACAGGCCGCCGCCTGCCTTGGGTACATCGTTAGCCCCTGTTGCGATGATACAGTCGTGCTTGGTCAATACAGCACCGACCTGCCGTGACAGGTCGGCCGACCTCAGTGAAGCAGAGAAGGCCATGAACATCGCATACTCATCGAAAGTGGGGGTGACATACGGCTTGCCGAACAACAAATCCAGAATGCGCCAGATCTGATTCTTCAGGGCATCTAAATTTCCATCATAGCTGACAAAGAAGTCAGACAAATGGTAAGTGTCTCGAGTGTGCTGCCCGTGTGGTTCTTTTTCGTTTTCATCCCGTGAGATCAGATCCGCCGCCTGCTCCTTGGTCAACCGTAGGTCGTCGAGAAGATAACGGCTTCTACGCTCATGGTCCGCATGCACGCCGATCAAGAAAAACCCCCCGGCATAAATCTTCCGTAATCGCTGCACCTCAAACGGCGTTTTCAATGAATTTATCAGATAGGCATTTCTGCCCGGCTCCGCCTTGCTTTCCTGGTATCTCAATTGGCTGATGGCGACAGCAGCGCCTAATGCCAATATCGAATTATCCCCCGACACCTCCCTTAATCGATTACCCTCACGCATGTACATGTCAATACGCTCAACGCGATTCTCGGTCTGCGGAACATCGCCGATCTTTGTAATGACATCAGTGGATATACGTATGCAATGGGCGGTATAGCGAAACGCCTTGAGCCGATCTTCGACAATTTGGCAGACCACTTTTAGGTCCGTTCCCAGTGCCCCGACGAATCCCAGAACCAACTCGGAATCCGCATAGGAATCATCCAGGAATGACATATTCATGAATTCAGGAGCGTGTGCAAGATTCTCCATGATAGGCCTGGCATCGGGCATGGCTTCACCGTCCTGTGACAGCATGCCTCTTACCAACTGCTCAAGCTCCAGGGAAGACTCCGGCTGCCCCTGGAAACCCAATTCACCCGTGCCCGGATACCATGACATCACGCCACCACTATGGGTGCGAAACTCATACTGGTTAGGGTTAAGTTCCTTCCATGTTCCAACCTGCGCCAACAGTTCCAGGCGCTCCTTCAGTTGCGCGAATGATCCCTCGAAACGCATTCCATGACCTCACAGTTGCCCTTTGGCTTTCGAATCCATACAGGTATAGCCACGAATCATCCTCTTTCCAGCGCGGGTAATGGTTGCTAATAAAGTTTCTGCTTTCAGCTAAATACGTAAGAAAAATCGCAATTTGCGTTGCGTTCATGGGAAGGCATAATTCCCTCTCTTGTTGAGGTCATGCCCATGCTACGTTCGATACTGCTTAGCCTTTCGCTGCTTACCGTTTACGCCCAAGCCTCTACGCCCCATGCCTGGAGCGACCAACGCCAGCACATGCTCAAGGCCTGTCTGGGCGCCAGCCAGCTCAAGGATGCCCACGCCCTGGGCAAACCCGCCGAGTTCGACGACCAGGTCGGTTACAGCGCGCTGCTGCTCGAGGGCACCTACCCCCAGAAGCACATGCAGAATCGCACCGGTACGGAGCTGTGCCTCTATGACCGCCAACGCCAGCAAGCCTTCACCACGGAATGGGAAGCCGGCAAGCGATGAGCGACAGTATTCGCTTCGCCTGCACCGGCTGCGGCAAATGCTGCACGGGCCATCATGTGCCGCTGACGCTTGCCGAGGCCCGGCAGTGGGCGATCTCTGGTGGTCAGGTGGTGGTGCTGATCGAAGGTTTTCTCGCCGATGGCCCTGGCATGCCGACGGACCAGCGCGAGCATGTGCTGCGCCGTTCGCACCCGGTGCCATGCGGTGACGCGCAGTTGCAGGTCTCGGTGACCTTCGCCGCGTTCAATCCAGGGCGCTGCCGCAACCTTGATGACAACGACCTGTGCGGTATCTATGAAGGCCGCCCGCTGGTCTGTCGTATCTACCCGGCGGAGATCAACCCGCACCTGCCGCTGCGCCCGGAAAACAAGGACTGCCCGCCCGAAGCCTGGACGCAAGGGCCGGAACTGATTCACGGCAACCTGCCAGTGGATGAGGCACTGCGTGCCCTGATCGAGGCCTCACGCCAGGCCGATCGCGACGATATCGCGGCCAAGGTGGCGATCTGTCAGGCGCTGGGGATGACCACCAGCGCTCTGAAGGGCAATGGATTTACTGCCTGGCTGCCGGACATGGCGGCGTTTGCCTCGGTGCTGGAGCAGGCGCCGCGGGCGGTCGATGGACCGTGGGCTGTGCATGTGCAGGACGAGGCGCTTGCGGCCGGTCTGCAGGAACATCGGCTACAGGTGACGGGCGAAGCGCCGGCCTACTATGCGTTCATCGGTTTCTAGATAGATCCAATCGCGGGGCAAGCCCACGCCAAGTACCAAGGTGCCCCGCGATAAGGCCGGCACAGACAACTCAGTCAGTCACTGACAACGCCGCCAGAACTCATCCGCCAGTCGCCGCAGGTCCTTGGCCAGGTCCGCCACGTCACTGGCACTGCTGTGGCTGCGCTGTCCGACGCTGACCGTCGCCTCACTGGCCTGGCGGATGCTGTTGATGTTGCGGTTGATGTTCTCGCTGACCTGGCTCTGCTGCTCCACCGCCGCAGCGATCTGCAGGCTCATCTCGTTGATCTGGTTGACCCGCACGCTGATGCTGTCCAGCGCGTCGCTGGCCAGTTGCGCCTGCTCGACGCTGTGCCCGGCATGCGCGCTGCTCTGCTGCATCACCTGCACCGCCGCGCGAGCCCCATCCTGCAGGGCGCCGATCATGCGCTGGATATCGTGGGTCGACTGCGCGGTGCGCTGGGCCAGGCCACGCACCTCGTCTGCGACCACCGCGAACCCCCGCCCCTGGTCACCCGCCCGCGCCGCCTCGATGGCGGCGTTGAGCGCCAGCAGGTTAGTCTGCTCGGCAATGCCACGGATCACATCAAGCACCCCGGAAATCTCGCTGCTGTGGTTTTCCAGTTGCTGGATTACCTCGCTGGCCTCCACCAGCGAGCCCGCCAGGTCCTGGATCGCGCAGCGGTTGCGGTCGACCAGCTGATGCCCGGACTGGGTCTCGTCTTCCGCCTGGTCGGCCGCCATCGCCGCCATCTGCGCGCTGCTGGCTACCTGGGCGACGCTGGCGCTCATCTGCTGGATCGCCGTGGCCACCTGGTCGGCCTCGTTCTGCTGCTCCAGGCTGTTGGCGTGGCTGCTGTGCAGTGCCTCGGCCAGGGAGCCCGAATGCCCGGCCAGGCGCGACGAGGTGTCGCCGATACGGCCGACCACCGCGCCCAGCTGCGCCTTGAGCATGCGCATGGCGAACTCGATCTGCCCCAGGCCGTCGCGCCGGCCGGTATACAGCCGTTGGCTGAGTGGGTTGTCGGCAATCGCCTGGGCCTGTCGGCGCAGCCGCTCGTACGGGCGTAACAGCAACCGGATCGCCAGGCTGCTCAAGCCGACCGCCGCCGCCACCTCCAACACGGATTCCAGCAACGGTGCCCCCAGCCACCACTGCCGGGCGCCCAGCACCAGCGCCAGCACGGCGCCGACCGCCAGCGACAAGCGGGTGCCCAACCCGATCACCGGCAGGCGCTCGCGCCAGCCACGCCGGCCCTCGCGCAAGCGCGCATAGGCACGCTCGGCCGCCGCCACCTGCTCAGTGCCAGGCTTGGTCCGCACCGATTGGTACTCCAGCACCTGCCCGCCGCTGCTGATCGGCGAGACAAACGCGCTCACCCAGTAGTGATCGCCATTCTTGCAGCGGTTCTTCACCAGCCCCATCCACGAGCGCCCGGCCTTGAGCGACTGCCACATCTGGGCGAAGGCCTGGGGCGGCATGTCGGGGTGGCGGACGATGTGGTGGGGATTGCCCAGCAGCTCCTCGCGCAGAAAACCGCTGACCTGCAGGAAATCGTCGTTGGCATAGGTGATGCGGCTGTCCAGGTCGGTGGTGGACAGGATGTTGGCGTCGCCGGGGTAATCCACTTCGCGACCGGTAACAGGCATATTGCACTTCATCGGAGGCACTCGTTGTTGTACGGGAGATCGGCAGGGCGTACGACTCTAGGGGCAAACGCCGACGTAACATTGATCCATGGCAGGATATTGGCACTTGGCCATCAACCCACCGAAACTGACAGCCGTGACAGCCTGGCGTCACGCTGCCGACCCGGTCGGCGCGCTATAACCCTGTAACCAGCCAATCCATCCCCCTGCCCTCCGGCCAAGGTGCCCACCCGATGCGACGTCCGTCCCGCCTCCTCGTACTCGCCGCCCTGGCCCTGGTCCTGCTGGTCGCCATCGGCGCCTGGCTGGGGTCGCGCCGCGAAGCGCCGGCCAACCGCGCCGCCAGCACGATACCGGTGCGAGTGATCGCCGTGGCCCAGCAGGACGTGCCGCGCTACCTCAGCGCCATCGGCTCGGTGCTGTCGCTGCACAGCGTCGAGGTGCGCCCGCAGGTCGAGGGCGTGCTGACACAGGTGCTGGTCAAGGAAGGCCAGTGGGTCAAGCAGGGCGACCTGCTGGCCACCCTCGATGACCGGGCGATCCGTGCCAACCTCGACCAGGCCCGTGCCCAGCTCGGCCAGACCCAGGCGCAGTTGCAGGTGGGCAAGGTCAACCTCAAGCGCTACCAGTTGCTGAGCAGCGACGACGGCGTGTCCAAGCAGACCCTCGACCAGCAGCAGGCGCTGGTGAACCAGTTGCAGGCGACGATCAAGGGCAACCAGGCGGCCATCGACAATGCCGCGGTGCAGCTCAGCTACACGCAGATCCGCTCGCCGGTGAGCGGTCGCGTCGGCATTCGCAACGTCGACCCTGGCAACCTGGTCCGCACCAGCGACACCCAGAGCCTGTTCAACGTCACCCAGATCGACCCGATCGCCGTGGAATTCGCCCTGCCCCAACAGCAGCTCCCAGTCCTGCAGGGCCTGTTGAACTCAACCACGCCCGCCGAAGTGGAGACCTACCTGGACGCCGACGGCGAACGCAGCCTGCTCGCCAAGGGGCACTTGATGCTGATCGACAACCAGGTCTCGGCCACCACCGGCACGGTGCGGGTCAAGGCCGAGTTCGCCAACCAGGACGGACGTCTGTGGCCGGGCCAGCTGGTCACCGTGCGCCTGCGCACAGCGGTGGACGAGGACGCCCTGGTGGTGCCGCCACCGGTGGTACAGCGCAGCATCGACGGCCACTTCGTCTACCGTCTGGACGGCGACAAGGTCAGCGCCGTACCGGTCAAGGTGGTGTACCAGGACAGCACGCTGAATGTCATTGCCGGGGTCAAGGCCGGCGATCGCCTGGTGCTGGACGGTCAGTCGCGACTCAAGCCCGGCAGCACCGTGGAGGTCACCCCCGACACCCCTGCCCCCGCGGAAATGGCCGAAAGCAGGAGCCAGCCATGAACACCCGCAACGGGGTCTCGGCCTGGTGCATCGACCACCCCATCGCCACCTTGCTGCTGACCTTCGCCCTGGTCCTGCTCGGTGCCATCGCCTTCCCGCGCCTGCCGGTGGCGCCGCTGCCCGAGGCCGACTTCCCGACCATCCAGGTCACCGCCCAGTTGCCCGGCGCCAGCCCCGAGACCATGGCCTCGTCGGTCGCGACGCCCCTGGAGGTGCAGTTCAGCGCCATCCCCGGCATGACCCAGATGACCAGCAGCAGCGCCCTGGGCTCGACCAACCTGATCCTGCAATTCACCCTGGACAAGAACATCGACACCGCCGCCCAGGAGGTCCAGGCGGCGATCAACACCGCCACCGCGCGCCTGCCCCAGGACCTGCCCAGCCCGCCCACCTGGCGCAAGGTCAACCCCGCCGACAGCCCGGTGCTGATCCTCACCGTCAGCTCGGCGCAGATGCCCGGCAACCAACTGAGCGACTACGCCGAGACCCTGCTGGCCCGCCAGCTCAGCCAGATCGACGGCGTCGGCCTGATCAACATCACCGGGCAACTGCGCCCGGCCATCCGCGTGCAGGCCCAGCCCGAGAAGCTCGCCGCCATCGGCCTGACCCTGGCCGACATCCGCCAGGCCATCCAGCAGACCAGCCTCAACCTGGCCAAGGGCGCGCTGTACGGCGAGCACAGCGTGTCGACCCTCGCCGCCAACGACCAGCTGTTCCACCCCGAGGACTACGCGAAGCTGATCGTCAGCTACCGCAACGGCGCCCCGGTGCACCTGGCCGACGTCGCCAAGGTGATCGACGGCGCCGAGAACGCCTACGTCAGGGCCTGGTCCGGCGAACAGCGGGGGTTGAACCTGGTGATCTTCCGCCAACCCGGGGCGAACATCGTCGACACCGTGGACCGGGTGATGGCTGCCCTGCCCCGCTTGCAGGAAATGCTGCCGGCAGCGGTCGAAGTGTCGGTGCTGCAGGACCGCACGCAGACCATTCGCGCCTCGCTGCACGAGGTCGAACTGACCCTGCTGATCGCCGTGGCCCTGGTGATCGGGGTGATGGCGCTGTTCCTGCGCCAGTGGTCGGCGACTTTCATCGTTTCCAGCGTGCTCGGTGTGTCGCTGATCGCCAGCTGCGCATTGATGTACCTGTTCGGCTTCAGCCTCAACAACCTCACCCTGGTGGCCATCGTCATCGCCGTGGGTTTCGTGGTGGACGATGCCATCGTCGTGGTGGAGAACATCCACCGCCACCTGGAGGCCGGCGACGACAGCCGCACGGCCGCGCTCAAGGGCGCCGGCGAGATCGGCTTCACCGTGGTATCGATCAGCTTCTCGCTGATCGCCGCGTTCATTCCGCTGCTGTTCATGGGCGGCGTGGTCGGCCGGCTGTTCAAGGAATTCGCCCTGACCGCCACCGCGACCATCCTGATTTCGGTGGTGGTCTCGCTGACCCTGGCACCGACCCTCGCCGCGCTGTGCATGCGCCGCCCCGAGGCACAGCATGACGGTTTCGGCCAGCGCCTGGTGCGCTGGTACGAAAAGGGCCTGGACCGAGCCCTGGCGCACCAGCGCGTCACCCTCGGTGTGTTCGGCCTGACCCTGGCATTGGCGGTGGTCGGTTATGTGGCCATCCCCAAAGGCTTCTTCCCGTTGCAGGACACCGGTTTCATCCTCGGCACCAGCGAGGCGGCGGCCGATGTGTCCTACCCCGCGATGATCGAGAAGCACAAGGCCCTGGCCAAGATCATCGAGGCCGACCCGGCGGTGCGCGCCTTCTCCCATTCGGTCGGTGTCACCGGCAGCAACCAGACCATCGCCAACGGGCGCTTCTGGATCTCCCTCAAGCCCCGTGGCGAACGCGATGTGTCGGCCAGCGAATGGATCGACCGCATGCGCGCGAAACTGGCGCAGGTTCCCGGCATCGTCCTGTACCTGCGTGCAGGGCAAGACATCAACCTCAGTTCCGGGCCGTCGCGCACCCAGTACCAGTACGTGCTCAAGAGCAATGACGGCGTCGCGCTGAACCTGTGGACCCAGCGCCTGACCGAACGCCTGCGCGAGAATACGGCGTTCCGTGACCTGTCCAACGACCTGCAGTTGGGCGCCAGCGTCACCCGCATCGATATCGACCGCCAAGCCGCCGCGCGCTTCGGCCTGACCACCACCGACGTCGACCAGGCGCTGTACGATGCCTTCGGCCAGCGGCAGATCAGCGAGTTCCAGACCGAGACCAACCAGTACAAGGTGATCCTCGAACTGGACGCCCGCCAGCGCGGCAAGGCCGAGAGCCTCAACTATTTCTACCTGCGCTCGCCGCTGTCCGGCGAAATGGTGCCGTTGTCGGCCCTGGCCCATGTCGCGCCACCCAGCACCGGCCCTTTGTCGATCAGCCACGACGGCTTGTTCCCGGCGGCCAACCTGTCGTTCAACCTGGCCCCCGGGGTGGCCCTGGGCGATGCGGTGCAGATCCTCGAACGCACCCAGCGCGAACTGGGCATGCCCGACGCCATCGCCGGCAACTTCCAGGGCGCCGCCCAGGCCTTCCAGAGTTCACTGTCGAGCCAGCCCTACCTGATCCTCGCCGCGCTGGTGGCGGTGTACATCATCCTTGGCGTGCTCTACGAGAGCTTCGTGCACCCGCTGACCATCATCTCCACCCTGCCCTCGGCGGGCCTGGGCGCGCTGATCCTGCTCTGGGCGATGGGCCAGGACTTCACCATCATGGGGCTGATCGGCGTGGTGCTGCTGATCGGCATCGTCAAGAAGAACGGCATCCTGCTCATCGACTTCGCCCTCGAAGCCCAGCGCAACCACGGCATGACGCCGGAGCAGGCGATCCACCAGGCGTGCCTGGTGCGCTTCCGCCCGATCATCATGACCACCCTGGCCGCGCTGCTCGGCGCACTGCCGCTGATGTTCGGCTTCGGCGCCGGCGCCGAGTTGCGTCAGCCACTGGGCATCGCCGTGGTCGGCGGCCTGCTGGTGAGCCAGGCCCTGACGCTGTTCACCACCCCGGTCATATACTTGGCCCTGGAGCGCCTGTTCCACCGCCGCCGGGCCACCGTCGCCCCCGCGCCGACCGCCAGTTGAGACAAGACCATGCGTGTGCTGATCATCGAAGACGAAGAAAAAACCGCCGACTACCTGCATCGCGGCCTCACCGAGCAGGGCTTTACCGTCGACCTGGCACGCGACGGCATCGACGGCCTGCACCTGGCCCTCGAAGGTGACTACGCGGTGATCGTGCTCGACGTGATGCTGCCTGGCCTCGATGGTTACGGGGTGCTGCGTGCGTTGCGGGCGCGCAAGCAGACGCCGGTGATCATGCTCACCGCCCGCGAGCGGGTCGAGGACCGCATCCACGGCCTGCGCGAAGGCGCCGACGACTACCTGGGCAAGCCGTTCTCGTTCCTCGAGTTGGTGGCCAGGTTGCAGGCCCTGACCCGACGCAGCGCGGTTCATGAACCGTTGCAGATCCAGGTCGCCGACCTGTGGATCGACCTGATGGCGCGCAAGGCCAGCCGCGCCGGCCAGCGCCTGGACCTGACCGCCAAGGAGTTTTCGCTGCTCAGCGTGCTGGCCCGGCGCCAGGGCGAGATCCTGTCCAAGACCGCGATCGCCGAACTGGTCTGGGACATCAATTTCGACAGTGACGCCAATGTCGTCGAGGTAGCGATCAAGCGCCTGCGCGCCAAGCTCGACGGGCCGTTCGACAACAAGCTGCTGCATACCATTCGAGGCATGGGCTATGTCCTGGAACATCGTGGGTAGCCTCAGGGGCGCTGCGCGCATTTCGTTGATAGCGTGGGAGCGGGCTTGTCCCGCGATGCAGGCGGCGCCGTGGATGGCACCGGCTTGGCCGGTGTTCGCGGGGCAAGCCCGCTCCCACGCTATCCCCAAGGGCACATGGGCATGAAGCGCTTGCACACAAAACCGAGCAACTCCATCGCCCTGCGCCTGTCGGCGCTGTTCGCCATGGTCGCCCTGGCCGTGTTCGTGCTGATCGGCAGCGCGCTGTACCGCCAGGTCGACCATAGCCTCGACCTGCTGCCAGCGGCCGAACTGGACGCACGCTTCAGCGTGCTCGAATCCACCCTCAACCGCTTCGGCACCTCCGAGCACTGGGCCAAGATCAACAACAAGCTCAACCTGCTGAGCGAAGAAGACCGGCGCATCCGCTTCTGGGTGGTGAGCGGCGACCCGGCCTTCGAGTACGGCCATCCCAGCGAACAGGTGCGCGGCTTCGCCAAGGGCCCTGTAGGCATGCGCGAGCTGCGCCTGTCCGACAGCCCCTACCCCTACAAGGTGCTGGTCAGCGAGCTGCCCGCGCAGGGTGAGCGCCCGCCCCTGCGTTTTCTGATCGGCATCGACACTGAAACCTTCTGGCAGGCCCAGCACAGCCTGCTGGTGGCCATCGTTGGCCTGGCGGCTTTCGGCGTGCTGCTGGCCTCGCTGCTCGGTTACTGGGTCGCGCGTATTGGTCTGCGGCCCCTGCTCGCCCTCTCCGAAGAAGCCCAGACCCTGGCGCCGCCACGCCTGGACGGTCGCCTGCAGACCCGCGACCTGCCGCCCGAACTGGCGCGCTTCGCCGGCACCTTCAATGCCGCCCTCGACCGCGTCAGCCAGGCCTACTCGCAACTGGAAGCCTTCAACGCCGACGTCGCCCACGAACTGCGTTCGCCGCTGACCAACCTGATCGGCCAGACCCAGGTCGCCCTCACCCGCGGGCGCAGCGCCGAGCACTACTTCGAGGTGCTGCAATCGAACCTTGAAGAACTCGAGCGCCTGCGCAGCATCATCAACGACATGCTGTTCCTGGCCAGCGCCGACCAGGGCAGCAAGGCCACCGCCCTTACCCAGGCCTCACTGGCCGAGGAAGTGGCCACCACCCTCGACTACCTCGACTACATCCTCGAAGACGCCCACGTCAGCGTCACCGTCAGCGGCGATGCCCAGGCCTGCATCGAAAAGGCCCAGTTGCGCCGGGCGCTGATCAACCTGCTGAACAACGCCGTGCAGCACACCGCGCCGCACCAGGCGATCCAGGTACGCATCGAGGCGGATGACGAGCAAGTCAGCATCGCGGTGAGCAACCCGGGGCCGGCGATCGACGACGAACACCTGCCGATGCTGTTCGAGCGCTTCTATCGGGTGGATGCGGCCCGCGCCAACAGCGGCGGCGGCAACCACGGACTGGGCCTGGCCATCGTCAAGGCAATCGCCCTGATGCACGGCGGCAGTGTTTTCGTGCACAGCGAGGCCGGGGCCAATACCTTCGGTATCAACTTGCCAAGCGCTCAACTACGCGGGTTTGCGGTAAAAGTGTGAGTGTTTTTTTCGCGATCATTACTTTTTGCGCAACAGTGCTTATCTGAACAGCCTCTGTTTCCACGCTGTTTACAGGACTAACTTTAGCCCCGTCTCCATTAGCACTTGCCCCGCAAGAAGGTTGTTCCAAATGTCCAACAGTATGGGTATTGCCAGCGTTTTCGTCCTGTCTTCCCTGTTGTTGTCGCCCCTGGCCATGGCGGAAGAATCCCCGGCCTTCGTCGCCCGCAACGCCGAACTCGCCGCGGTTCACCAGGAGGCGCGTGACGCCTACGCCGCGCAGCAGTCCGCTGCGGCTAAAGACGCACAGCAGACCGCTTCCAAGGTATCTGTCGATACCGATGCCGATAGTTGACCGGCCACGCCAGCTGTTTCCAGTTTTCCCTGGGCTACACCATGGGCACTGCCTGTGACGATATGTTAGCCTTTCAAAGCCGCTGCCTTTCAGCGGCTTTTTTTATGCGTCGGAAATCTCAGCCTGGCTGTTACGTCTCTAATAAGAACTTGCAGACACGACAATAAAAAACTGCCCCATCGCTTGACCAAAGGAGTTTGTACCGGTGTCTTTCGCGTTTCGTTTCACCCCGTTGTTCGTTGCATTGGCCGCAACGATGCCCGTGGCCGCACAGGCCGATGAAGACAAGGCTGATGGCTTCATCGAGGGTTCCACGCTGAACCTGCATTTGCGTAATGCCTACTTCAATCGCAACGAGAAGAATGCCTCGATCAAGGACAAGCGCGAGTGGGGCCAGGGCGCCGTCGCACGCTTCGAGTCCGGCTACACGCCTGGCGTGATCGGCTTCGGCCTCGACGCCCACGCCATGGTCGGCCTGAAGCTCGACGGCGGTGATGGCCGCGCCGGCACCTCGATCCTGCCGAGCGCGCCAGAAGACAAGGCGCGCCACGCCTTCTCCACTGCCGGCGGCGCGATCAAGCTCAAGGGCTTCGACACCGAGTTCAAGGCCGGTGACCTGTTCCTCACCAACCCGGTGATCGCCGGTGGCGAAAGCCGCATGCTGCCGCAGACCTTCCGCGGCGTCGCGCTGACCAACAACAGCATCGACGGGCTGATGCTCGAAGGCGGCAAGGTCAGCTTCACCAAGCCGTACAACCAGAGCGGCCACCGCCGCATCAACACCTACTACAGCAACCAGACGCCCGAGCAGGACAGCCAGAACCTGAGCTGGGCCGGCGCGTCGTGGAGCGGCACCGAGGGCGTCACCGCCAACCTCTACGCCGCCGAGCTGAAGGACATCTGGAACCAGTACTACGCCGACTTCGACTACACCTACGCGGTCAACGACCTGGTCAGCCTGAACCCGGGCGTGCACTTCTATCACACCCAGGACACTGGCCAGTCGAAGCTGGGCAGCATCGACAACAACACCTGGAGCGTGCACTTCACCGTCGCCGCCGGGTACCACAGCGTCACCGCCGCCTACCAGCGGGTCAATGGCGACACGCCGTTCGACTACATCAACCTGGGCGACAGCATCTTCCTCGACAACTCGCGCATGTACTCGGACTTCAACGCGCCGAACGAGCGCTCGTGGAAGCTGCAGTACGACTATGACTTCGCCGGCCTCGGCATCCCAGGCCTGAGCACCTCGCTGTCGTACTCGCGCGGCAAGGCCGACCTGACCAAGGCCAGCCAGGACACCCAGTACTACGCCTTCTACAACGCCGACGGCGAAAATGCCCGGCACTGGGAGCGCGACTTCGACGTGAAGTATGTGTTCCAGGAAGGTCAGATGAAGGACCTGTCGGTGCTGCTGCGCTATGCCACGCACCGGGCCAACGCGGCGTACTCGAACATTCAGGACAACAACGAATTCCGCGTGATCGTGGATTACCCGCTGAACGTGTTCTGATCTGAAACCGATCGCGGGGCAAGCCCGCTCCCACGCCAGGTGGCTTATCAGGCGTGGGAGCGGGCTTGCCCCGCGATGGACTTCAACGGTTACGGTTCAACCCAATCTCCAGGTCATTGATCAGCGCCTTGGCCATGGCACTGAGCATCCGCGCCGCACTCCCTGCTTTCAGGTCCCCTTCCATTTCCGCCTCGGTGGTCAGGTGCAGGATGCAATCCTGCAATACCGACAGCTCATCGAATGCCCGGCTCAAGGGCACACCCGGCAGCACGCGATAACATTCCAGGAAAGTCTCGTCGCCAGCGGTGACGGCCGTTTCGGGCGTGTCGGTCATGACGGTTCCTCCAGCGACCTGGCGTGGGCCATCAGGCAACTCAGCAGTTGGCTGAGAATCGAGATGTTGTCTACCAGAATGTCCGGACGCTCATCGTCGGCGAACGCCAGGTAGACCTCGCAGTTCCGGGTCATCATGGCCATCAGCGCGGCGGCATGCTCCCAGACTTCGGCGAGGGGCAGATGATCAATGATGGAGATGTAGGGGATGGGTGGGTCAGGTACTAGCTTTTTCATTCAAAATCGCTCATGTCGATTGAAGAAATTCGCCACTTGAACCTTTCTCACGGGATTAGGTGGCAACCGTGTACGGGGTGAGAAACCGAGGACATGAAACCCGGCCAGACCAGAGGTCTGCCCGAACACGGCTGCCATTGAAATGGCCGAAAGACATATCGTCAGGTTCTCACACCCGGTCACCAAATTTGGCGACCCGACGACGTTAGCCCTGATGCATTTCCCGGCCTATCCAGACCCTTCCGGCAAGCGCGTAGGATAGGTCCCAAGCACAGCCCAACTGAAGCATTTGGTTTCAGATTCGGAAATGTCGTACGTCAAATCACACGACGAAGCACCTTGGCACCTACCATGCCAACGCAGCTAACTACCGGCTCGAATATTGTCCATGGCATCATCATAGGAAGGCAGATAATTATAATCTGGAGGCAGATCACTGGTTTCAGAAGAGGCCCGATAAGGCGGCTCTGCTGAGTCGCTTCCGCCAGCTGTACCCCAGCTGGGTAGCGGAAGCCCATTTTCAGCAGCATGTTGGAATCGTGCCGCTTCGAGTTTATCGAAGGTCTTATCTATCTTGATTCTATTGCTCTCATATCTTTGCCACGAATTCGAAGTGTCGATCGATGAGTGAGCCTCAGGATTTTTCTCGACTTGACCGCCAAACTTCTTGGCTTTTTTGATCCTGCTAGGCAACTTGTCAATATGGCGTCTGGCTTTCTCGCTCAGACCAGGGTAGTTCTGCCAATCGGAAAAGTCCTGAAGCGGATTTTCGAGCAGTGCCTCCGGCCGCAACGGTCGCAGCTGATTGCGAGTTGGTCTCAGACCTGAATCATCCCGCAAATTCACAGGGTCCCCAGAGCAGTAGGCATAGGCGTTTATCCCCCCTTCGCCAAACGGGCTCAAGCGGTCCGCCGAGATAAATCGCATAAGCCTTGGGTCATAGACACGACGCCCATTGCCCAATAGATAACAGCCGTGCCACTGCGTACGGAGGTATCCACTGAATCCCAATAGCGACAACGCGCCGTTACTCGCGACATCCGCACCATAGGGTGTATAGGCAATAGCATGGCGTCCCCCGCAAACGACTTGCTGAACCGAACGTTGCTGGTCGAGCGACAGCAAGCTGATAGCGTCAAGAACATTCTGGATTGGACTCATGAAAATGCGCCTATCAAGGGACTTCATATCACCCTGGCTGCACCAGACCAGTTTGACAACTGACAATAATGCCAGGTCATGACCCCACCGTTCCTCTCCATACGCGTCCAACGACGCCCCTCGGGCGATTCCTGCCTTCTGCGCGATAAGCAGTGACACGCACTCAAGACCTTGATCACGAGTAGAGGCCACCTTTCGCAATGGGCCCACTGAATCAATTCCGTCGGGCAAAACACCTTTGATCTTGTCCGACAATCGCGCCTTGCCTAAAATACCGCCGCCGCTTTCCGGCCCACTCCCCATGGATCCCGGGGCTTATGCAGTTGCGAGCATGACGTTGCCCACCCGATCACCACGATCCGCCCTGTACAAGTCACACCCCGAGCTGGTCCTCAACCTGGGCAGCTGCCTTGCCGTGCTCGCCATAGTGGCCATCGTCGGCTACCTGCTGGCCCGCGAGCGCGACAGCGTCGAGCAATCGGAAATGCGCTCGTCGAGCAATATCGTGCAACTGATCGAAAGCGACATCCTGCGTAACGTCGAGCTCTACGACCAGTCGCTCAAGGGCCTGATCTGGGCCGTGCAGCACCCCGAGCTGCTCAACGTGCCGACCAAGCTGCGCCAGCAGATCCTGTTCAACCAGGCCTTCTCCGCGCCGGTGCGCGGCGACATTCTCTGGCTCGACGCCAAGGGCGACGTGCTCGGCGACTCCACCAGCGCGGTGCCGCGCCAGGCCAACTTCGCCGACACCGTGGCCTTCCAGGCGCACCGCGACCGCCCGGGCCTGGGCCTGCTGATCAGCCCGCCGTTCAAGGCACGGCTGGGCAACCTGGACTGGTGCATCAGCTTCAGCCGGCGCATCTCCGGCGCCAACGGCGAGTTCCAGGGCCTGGCCGCCGGGGCCTTGCGTCTGTCCTATTTCAACGAACTGTTCCAGCGCCTGGACATCGGCGTGGACAGCAGCATCAACCTGCTCAATACCGATGGCCAGCTGCTGGCGCGCCAGCCGACCCGGCCGCAGGATCCACTGATCGGCACCAGCTTCAGCGAGCGCCCTAACTTCAAGCGCATCCTCAGCGAACGCAGCGGCAGCTTCACCGCCCGCTCGACGGCCTATGAGGGCCAGCGCCTCTACACCTTCGCCCGAGTCGCCGACCTGCCGTTGATCGTGCTGGTGGCCCACTCGGCCGATGAAGTGTTCCAGTCGTGGCGGCGTACCGCGATCGTGGTCAGCGTGGCCACCGGCGTGTTGTGCATTGGCATCCTCTGGCTGACCTTGCTGCTGGGCCGCGAGCTACGTCGGCGCCACGATGCCGAACTGGGCCTGGCCACCCTCGCCGCCACCGACAGCCTCACCGGCCTTGCCAACCGCCGCCGCCTGGACCAGGTGCTGCGCCAGGAATGGGCGCGTGCCCAGCGCAACCGCAAGCCGCTGGCAGTGCTGATGGTGGATGTTGACCACTTCAAGGCATTCAACCAGCGCCATGGCCATGCCGGTGGCGACCACGTGCTGCGCGAGGTGGCCACCACCATCGAGCTGTGCATCCGCCGCCCTGCGGACCTGGCGGCGCGTTACGGCGGAGAGGAGTTCCAGGTGGTGCTGCCGGAAACCGAGTTGGCCGGCGCCCGGTTGCTGGCCGAGCGGATTCGCGCCAGTGTCGAGGCGATGCCGCCATTCGGCGATGACGAGCGGTCGGTGACGGTCAGTGTGGGGATTGGCCTGCATATCCCCGGTACCCATCAGGACCTGGCGGCGCTGCTGGGCGATGCGGACGAGGCGTTGTATCGAGCCAAGGCCAATGGGCGGAATCGGGTGGAAGGACCCGAGGGGTGAGTCATGGGGCCGTTACACGGCCCCATGCTGATCAGGACCGAGCTCGGGCTGCGTTACGCAGAGCCTTCACCTGGTCATGATTGCGCTGCACGCCCTGCAGTTGTTTCTCTACCAAGGCATACGAAGTGTCATTGGCCGAGCGCCCCAGTTTGACCAGCTTCTCGCGGGCTTCCTTGTAGGCCTTCAGCGCATGGTCTTCACCACGCTCCACTTCATTGAGCACCGCTTCTTCATCCTTGCCGGTGACCATCGACTTGAGGTTGACCCAGCCACGGTGCAGGTCGCCGCTGATGCTGGTGCTGGTTTCCGGATCGCCGCCCAGGCGGCGCACTTCGCCTTGTAGCTCGGCTGCGGCGCTGGCGCACTCGCTGGCGCGTTGCACGAAGAACGCTTTCAGTTCAGGGTTCTTCACATCCTCGGCGGAGGTCTTGAAGCCTTTCTCACCATCCTTGCTGTACTCGATCAGGTCGTTGAGTACGTCGATCGTGTCTTTGTTGGGGTTACTCATGGCAACAACTCCTTGGCAGGTGATAGTCACCTTGATCGGAGCAGGCTTCGTGCCAGGCCCAGAAAATAAAAATAAATCATATAAATCAGTAACTTGAAGATTTCATAAACACACCGTTAAACGGCGTTCTGCATGATCGCCGCTTGGGTCGTCGTGCAGTTTGCAGTAAGGTCGCGCTTCAACCGCCACAGGCCACCTCCCCGATGAGACCCGAAACCCTGCAACTGCTGGTCACCCGCACCATGCCTTTTGGCAAGTACCAGGGGCGGATCATCGCCGACCTGCCCGGGGACTACCTGGCATGGTTTGCCCGTAAAGGTTTCCCACCCGGAGAGCTGGGCGGGTTGCTGGCGCTGATGCACGAGATCGACCACAACGGCCTGGGCGACCTGCTGGTGCCGCTGCGGGCAAAGATGCCGCGCCGCTGAACGATCAAGAGCCCACGCCACCTGCCGAGACAATTACATCGTTAACTCAAGGACGAACCACCGCTCATGCAAGCTCGCCAATCCGCCTCCTCGGCTTTCGTCATCTCGCTGCTCGTCGCCGGGTGGGGGCTTTTCTACCTGGGCCGGCTGCGCTGGGCATTGATACTGCTGGGCCTGATCCTCGCCGACTTTTTGCTGATCGGCCTGTTCGCCACGCCCAGGGCATTGATCGTCGGCCTGGGTGTCGCTCTGGCGCTGAAGTTCGGCTCGGCGTGCCTGGCCGCAGGCCTTGTGTGGCGCGGCCGCGCCGGGGCTGAACCCGCCGGCGCACGCCTGGTTGCCTACGCTGCGGCGGTGATAGGCGTGGCCGCCCTGCTGCTGGTGCTGCGCGGGCCACTGTTCGGTTACCAACTCAGCCAGATCCCTTCGGGTTCGATGGAGCCGACGCTACAGATCGGCGATCACATCATCAGCGACACGCGCTTGAGCGCAGCGCCCAAGGTGGGGGATATCGTGCTGTACCGCTATCGCAATGGCGAGGCATTCAAGCGTGTGGCGGGGGTTGCCGGCGACCGGCTGGAGATCGTCAATGGCGAAGTGATCGTCAATGGGCGCAACCTGGGGCTGTTCCATGCAGCGCCCGAGCATGTACGCCGTCCCGAGTCGCTGAGCCTGGCACCGACGGTGATTGAGACCGGGCACATCTACCTGCTGGGTGACCGCCGCGACAACAGCAACGACAGTCGCTATGACGGCCAGGTTGCGGTAGCGGACGTGACGGCAAAAATCACCGGGATCTGGTACTCGAAGAACCGCCAGCGTATCGGCACCACCTTCGAATAACCAGCACGGGCCTGCCCCGCGATGGAGTCTGCCGGCCTAGCCCTTGGCCGGCGCCACGACCATCTCCACCTGCTCGCTCTTCTTGATCAGCGCGTACACCACCGCCGTCAGCAGGCTGCCGGCGACGATGGCCAGCAGGTACAACAGCGCATGGTTGATCGCGTTGGGGATCAGCAGCACGAACAGCCCGCCATGGGGCGCCATCAGCTTGCAGCCGAAATACATCGACAAGGCCCCGGTCAGCGCGCCGCCGGCGATGCTCGCCGGAATCACCCGCAGCGGGTCCTTGGCGGCGAACGGGATCGCGCCCTCGGAGATGAAGCACAGGCCCAGCGCCAGCGCCGCCTTGCCGGCCTCGCGCTCACTCTGGGCGAACTTGCGCCGGGCCAGGAAGGTGGCGATGCCCAGGCCGATCGGCGGCACCATGCCGGCGGCCATGGTCGCGGCCATCGGCGCGTAGCTCGACGAAGCCAACAACCCCACCGAGAAGGCATAGGCGGCCTTGTTGATCGGCCCGCCGAGGTCCACGCACATCATGCCGCCGAGCAGCAACCCGAGCAGCACGGCGTTGGTGGTGCCCATGCTGTCGAGGAAGTGGGTCAGTCCCGCGAGCATGGCCGCCACGGGCTGGCCAACCACGTAGATCATCACCAGGCCGGTGAACAGGCTGGCCAGCAGCGGGATGATGAGGATCGGCTTGAGCGCGTCGAGGCTGCTGGGCAGACGCACCCAGCGGGCGATGGCCTTGGCGCTGTAGCCGGCCAGGAAGCCGGCGACGATGCCGCCGATGAACCCCGCCCCGAGCGTGCTCGCCAACAGGCCGCCGATCATCCCTGGCGCCAGGCCCGGGCGGTCGGCAATGGACCAGGCGATGTAGCCAGCGAGAAGCGGCACCATCAACTTGAACGCCGCCTCGCCGCCGATCTGCATCAAGGCGGCGGGTAGCGTGCCGGTCTCCTTGTAGGCCTCGATGCCGAACACGAACGACAAGGCGATCAGCAAGCCGCCGGCCACCACCATCGGCAGCATGAACGAGACCCCGGTCAGCAGGTGCTTGTAGACGCCGGTCTTCTCGGCCGGCGGCATCGCGCCGGTCGCCCCCGCTGCCTCCACCTTGCCCTCGGCCAGTGCCTTGTCCAGCGTGGCGCGGGCCTGCTTGAGGGCGATGCCGGTGCCGCAGCGGTAGATGCGCTTGCCGGCGAAGCGCGCGGCCGGTACTTCGATATCGGCGGCCAACAACACCACATCGGCTGCGGCGATGGCCTCGGCCGGCAGCGGATTGCGTGCGCCGACCGAGCCCTGGGTTTCCACGGTGAGCTGGTAGCCCATGGCCTGCGCCGCCTGTTGCAGGGCTTCGGCGGCCATGAAGGTGTGGGCCACGCCGGTCGGGCAGGCGGTCACAGCGACAATCTTCGGCGCACCCTGCACCGGGGTTTGCGCTGCCTGCACCTGGGCGCCGGCAGCGGCCTCGTCGAGGAAGCCTTCACGGTCGGCCAGGGCCTGGGCCGGCGTGCTCTGGTACAGGCGCTTGCCGGCAAAGCGCGTCAGGTCCACCGGCCCGGTGCTGACCACCAGCACCCAGTCGGCCTCGGCGATCTGCGTTGGCGTCAGGCGCAGCTCCGGGTGTTCGGCGTCGTGCACCTCGACGCAGGTTTTCCAGCCCCGACGCTGGGCCGCGGCGGCCAACAAGCGGGCGCTGAGCACGCTGGACACCTGGCCGTTGGGGCAGGCGGTGACAATGGCAATGTTCATCAGCAGCCCTCTTCTTGTTGTTCTGTAAGGCGCACGGCGGCTTCCAGGCGCTCCAGTTGCTCACGGTCGTGAATGCCGAAGCCGACCTGGGTGACTGCCTGGGCGGCGATGGCGGTGGCGCGACGCAAGGTAGCGGCGGGCGCTTCGGCCTGGAGCAGGCCATGGACCATGCCCGCGACCAGCGAATCACCGGCGCCGACGGTACTGGCGATGCGCACTTTCGACGGTTGCGCATGCAGTGCCAGGCCAGCGGCGAACCAGTTCACGCCCTGCTCGCCCTGGGACACCACCACATGCTCGACGCCAGTGGCGAGCAGCCGCCGTGCGGCCGCGCGTTGCTCGTCCGCGGCCTGCACCGGCAGCCCGAGGACTTCACCCAGCTCCTCGGTGTTGGGCTTGACCAGCCAGGGCGCGGCCTGCAGGCCTGCGCGCAAGGCTTCGCCGCTGCAGTCCAGGGCCACCTTCAGGCCCTGCGCCTTGAGCATCAGCAGCAGCTCGCGCAACCACTCGGGGCTGACCCCCCGTGGCAGGCTCCCGGCCACCACCACGGCGTCATGCCCCGGGGCTACGTGGGCCAGACGTTGCAGCAAGGCGTTGCGGGCGGCCTCGTCGACCTGCGGCCCTGGCCCGTTGATATCGGTGACCTGGCCATCGGCCTCGACCAGCTTGATGTTGCTGCGGGTCTCGCCCGGCACGCGGACGAAGCAGTCGGCGAACCCACGCCAGGCAATCAGCGCCTCGAACGGCGCCAGGTTGTCCTGCCCCAGGAAACCGCCGACGGTGACGCTGTGGCCCAGGTCGGCCAGCACCTGGGCGACGTTCAGCCCCTTGCCGGCGGCATGGCTGTGCTGCGCCTGGCTGCGGTTGACCGCGCCGGGTCGCAGGCGGTCGAGGCTGATGGTGATATCCAGCGCCGGGTTGAGGGTGAGGGTGAGGATCTTGGCCATCAATAACGCTCCACCAGCGCCCGGACTGCCTCGGCGCTGTCTTGTTGCAGGGCCTCGCGCGCCAGGGCGCGGGCCGTCGAAAGGTCGGCCTGGCGCACCAGTGACTTGACTTCAGGAATGCTGCGGGCGGCGACGCTCAGTTCGTCCACCTCCAGGCCCAGCAGCACGGCGACCGCCTGCGGGTCGGCCGCCAGCTCGCCGCACACGCCCACCCACTTGCCCTGGGCATGGGCGGCGCGCACGGTCATGTCGATCAGGTTGAGCACTGCCGGGTGCAGGCCGTCGGCCTGGGCCGACAGGCTCGGGTGACCGCGGTCGATGGCCAGGGTGTACTGGGTGAGGTCGTTAGTGCCGACGCTGAAGAAGTCCACTTCACGGGCCAGCTGCGGTGCCAGCAAGGCGGCCGACGGCACTTCGACCATGATGCCCACCTGCAGGTCGGCCACCGGGATCTCTTGGCGCAGGCGCTCGACCATGGCCTTGGCGGCGCGCCATTCATGGAGCTGGCCGACCATGGGGAACATGATGCGCAGCGGGCGGTTGTCCGCGGCACGCAGCAAGGCGCGCAGCTGGTCTTCCATCACCTGCGGGCGTTGCAGGGTCAGGCGCACGCCGCGCACGCCGAGGAAGGGGTTTTCCTCAGCCGCGATCGGCCAGTACGGCAAGGGCTTGTCGCCCCCGACGTCGAGCGTGCGCACCACCAGTGGCCGTCCGTCCAGGCCATCGAGCACCCGGCGGTACTCGGCTTCCTGGGTCGCCACGTCGGGCAGTTGCGGGTGGGCCATGAAGATCAGTTCGGTGCGCAACAGGCCGATGCCTTCGGCACCTTGCTCCACCACCTTGTCGATGCCGTTGCTCTGGCCGATGTTGGCGAACACTTCGACCGCATGGCCGTCGCGCGTCCGCGCGGGCTCATGGCGGTTGGCCCAGGCGATCTGCAGCCGACGCTCGCGGGCATCACGCTCTGCCAGGGCTCGTTGCAACTCGGACTCGGCTGGCGCAACCACGACCTGCCCGCGCTGGCCATCAAGCAGCAGTGGCGTGCCGCTCTCCAGCAACAGCACGGCCGCCCCGGCCCCGACCACCGCCGGGATGCCCAGGGCCCGGGCGACGATGGCGCTGTGGGCGGTGGCGCCACCCTGCGCGGTGACGATACCGGCGACCCGTGCCGGGTCCAGGCGCGCCACGTCCGAAGGGCCGACTTCGACCATCACCAGCACATAGGGCTGCTCTGGCTCGGCGCTGTCCTTGACGCCGCACAGTTGCGCCAGCACCCGACGACCGATATCGCGCAGATCGGCGGCGCGCTCGGCCAGCAGCGCATCGTGCAGGGCCTCCTGCTGACGGGCGGCGGCTTCGATCACCGCCATCCACGCAGCGGCGGCGCTTTCGCCCTGGGCCAGGCGCAGCTCGACGTCGTCGGTCAGGGCCGGGTCGGCGAGCATTTCCTGATGGGTGACAAAAATTTCGCCGATGGCCTTGTCGCTGCGTTGCACCAGGGCCTGAAGATCGGCGTGCACCGTGTCGATGGCCTGGCGCAGCCTGGCCCGCTCCTGGGCGGGCGACTCGCCGCGCAGCGGGTAGTCGATATCGCGCTCGACCTGGACATGGGCCGGACCGCTGGCGATGCCCGGCGCCGCAGCGACGCCTTGCAGCGTGCTGCCTGGCGTCGGGGCCTGCAGGGCGGACATCGGCGCCTCGTCCTGCACCGCTGTGGGCGGCAGTGGATCCACCTCCTCGCCCAGGCCTTGCTCGATGGCTGCCAGCAGTACCGGCAAGGCATCGGCGGCGATATCGGGCTCGGCGATCAGTTCCAGCACCTGGCCACGGCGAGCGCCGAGGCTGAGCAGCTTGCTCAGGCTCTTGACCGAAACGGCGGGCTGGGCGCTGTCGTGCAGCCGTATGCGGATCTCGCCCTCGAAGCCCTTGGCCAGCTGCGCCAGTACCTTTGCAGGGCGAGCATGCAGGCCATGGGCGTTGGCCAATACTATCCGGGCGCTCGGCCAGTCGGCGGGCGCCTCGCCGCCGAGCACTTCGAGCACGGCGCGGCTGCTGGTGGCCTGGTAGAGCATCTGCCCACGGCCTTCGATCAACACCTCGCACAGGCGCTCGAGCAGGGCTTGATGCGCCGCTCCGAGGCTGGCCAGGCAGAACAGGCCATTGAGCGGTTGATCGCGGTAGCGCAACGGTTGTTGCGGGGTGACGAAGGCCAACCCCGGTTGGCGCACCTCACGTTCGCTGTGCAGCCACCACAGCCCTTCACCCAGCGGCAGCGGCTCGGTCTGCTGCAGCACGGCGGCAAAGCCGCTGTCGGCACAACCGGCGCGTTGCAACAGACGAGCGCCGCGCCAGGCCAGTTCGTCGAAGTCTTCCGCCGCCAGGTTGAGGCCGACCAGCTGGGCATCCAGCGCCAGCTCGCGTGGCGCTCCTTGCAGTAACTTGAGCAGTGCCTCGGCGCTACCGGAGCGACGCAGCGCCTCGGCCAGGTCGGTTTCACCGAGGGCGCGGGTCAGCAGTTGCAGCAGGCGCAGATGTTCATCGGAGCGGGCGGCGATGCCGATGGCCAGGTAGACGATCTGGCCGTCGCCCCAGTCCACGCCGTCGGGAAACTGCAGCAGGCGTACGCCCGTGGCAAACACCAGCTCGCGGGTCTGCGGCGTGCCGTGGGGGATGGCGATGCCCTGGCCGAGGAAGGTCGAGCCCTGTGCCTCCCGGGCTTGCAGCCCCGCCAGGTAACCCTCGGCGACCAGACCATCGGCAACCAGTCGATCGGCCAGCAGCGCCAGTGCCTCGCCTTTGTCGGCGGCACGCTGGCCCATGGCAATCTGCTCAACGGCAAGCTCGAGCATGACCCTCTCCTTTTGCGGCAGCCCCGTCGGCTACCGAGGTATTGTTGTGGAATTCGACGGCAAAAGCCGCCGAAACGATCAGCACAACCGGCGAAGACTGATTTTCAGGCAGGAAAATTCGCCTTGCTGAAACGTTTAATCTGACCAAGCGGCCACGTTACTCGATAATCTGCCAACGAAAAAGCCCCATCCTGTCGGACAATTGCGACAATGGTCGTCTGCGCGCGGGCCCGTCGATGGGTGAAACTAGCCGGTCAAGCCCCGCAGGCAGTCCCGGAAACAACAAGGAAAATTCGGTGAAACTCAGCGATATCGCCCGTCTGGCCGGTGTGTCCGTAACCACCGCCAGCTACGTCATCAATGGCAAGGCCGAACAGCAGCGCATCAGCAGCAGCACCGTCGAGCGCGTGCGTGCGGTGGTCGAGGCACACGGCTTCACCCCGAACCCCCAGGCCGCCGGCCTGCGCAGCCGCCACACCCGCACCCTGGGCTTCATTCTCCCGGATCTGGAGAACCCCAGCTACGCCCGCATTGCCAAGCAGCTGGAGCAAGGCGCCCGTGCCCGTGGCTACCAACTGCTGATCGCCAGCAGCGACGACCAGCCCGACAGCGAACGCCAATTGCAGCAGCTGTTCCGTGCCCGGCGCTGCGACGCACTGTTCGTCGCCAGTTGCCTGCCGCCGGAAGACGAGAGCTACCGCGAGCTGCAGGCCAAGGGCCTGCCGGTGATCGCCATCGACCGGCGCCTGGACCCGGCGCACTTCTGCTCGGTGATCAGCGATGACCGCGACGCCAGCCGCCAGTTGGCCCAGAGCCTGTTGAAAACCCGCCCGCGCAGCATCGCCCTGATCGGCGCCCGCCCCGAGCTGTCGGTGAGCCAGGCCCGCGCCGGTGGCTTCGACGAAGCCTTGCAAGGTTTCGACGGCGAAGTGCGCCGCTACCAGGGCGAAGCCTTCAGCCGCGAGTGCGGCCAACGCCTGATGCAACAGCTGATCGATGAACTGGGTGGCCTGCCGGATGCATTGGTGACCACTTCGTACGTGCTGCTGCAAGGTGTGTTCGACACGCTGCAGGCGCGCCCCGACGACTCACGCCAGCTGCAGCTGGGCACCTTCGGCGACAATCAGTTGCTCGATTTCCTGCCGCTGCCGGTCAATGCCATGGCCCAGCAGCACGGCCTGATCGCCGCCACCGCGCTGGAACTGGCCTTGGCCGCCATCGAGGACAAGCGCTACGAGCCCGGCGTGCACGCCATCGGTCGCACCTTCAAGCAGCGGATCGCCAAGGCCTGACCATGCGCCTGATCGACACCCACACCCACCTCGACTTCGCCGATTTCGACGCCGACCGCCCGCGCCTGCTGGCCAACGCGGCGGCGCGCGGGGTGGAGCGCATGGTGGTGCTGGGGGTGTACCAGGACAACTTCCAGCGAGTCTGGGACCTGGCCTGCGCCAACGAAGGCGTGTACGCGGCACTGGGGCTGCACCCGATCTACCTCGAGCAGCACCTTCCCGAGCACCTGGCGCAGTTGCGCGACTGGCTCGAACGCCTGCGCGGCAATCCACGCCTGTGCGCGGTGGGTGAGTTCGGCCTGGACTTCTACCTGCCCGAACTGGACCCGACGCGCCAGCAGGCGTTGTTCGAGGCCCAGCTGCAACTGGCCTGCGACTTCGAGCTGCCGTCGCTGCTGCACGTGCGCCGCAGCCACGCCCAGGTGATCGCCACGCTCAAGCGCTACAAGCCGGCGCGGGCGGGGATCATCCATGCCTTTGCCGGCAGCTACGAGGAGGCGCGGGAATACATCAAGCTGGGGTTCAAGCTGGGGTTGGGCGGCGCCGCGACATGGCCGCAGGCACTACGCCTGCGCAAGACCCTGCCCAGGCTGCCGCTGGACAGCGTGGTGCTGGAGACCGACGCGCCGGACATGGCGCCGGCGATGTTCCCGGGGCAGCGCAACAGCCCGGAGCACCTACCCGAGATTGCCGGGGCGCTGGCCGAAGTCATGGGGATCGAGACAACGCTGCTGGCAGAGGCCAGCAGTCGCAATGCCTGCGGGGTGTTTGGCTGGCAGCCCGACACAGGATCCGCGTCGGCCTCGATCACACCCTGAACGCCCCGATCAACCGTTTGAGCTCCACCACCTGCGCCGACAACGCCCGGCTGGCATCTTCGGTCTGACAAGCGCCTTCGGTGGTGTCCTGCGCCGCACGGTTGATCGCCACAATGTTCTGGTCGATGTCGTGGGCCACGGCGGTCTGCTGCTCGACGGCGGCGGCGATCTGCTGGTTCTGTTCGACGATCCCGCCCACCGCGCCAAGGATGTTGCCCAGTGCCTGCTGCACCTGGCGCGCTTCGTCCACGGTGCCGGCGGCCATCTGGTGGCTGCTGCCCATCACCCGCACCGCCGCGCCCACGCCTTCGCGCAGGCGCTGGATCATCTGCGCGATCTCCTCGGTGGAATCCTGGGTGCGCCTGGCCAGGGTGCGTACCTCATCGGCAACCACGGCAAACCCCCTGCCCTGCTCGCCGGCCCGGGCCGCTTCGATGGCAGCGTTGAGGGCCAGCAGGTTGGTCTGCTCGGCGATGCTGCGGATCACCTCCAATACCCGGCCGATGGCCTGGCTGTCGCCCGCCAGCTGGTTAACCGCCGCCACGCTCTGGTCGATCTCGCCGGCCAGGCGGGCGATGCTGCCCTGCTGGCTTTCCACCAGGTCGCGGCCCGAGGCGCTCTCATGGTTGACCCGCTGCGCGCCTTCGGCGGCCAGGGCCGCGCTGCGGGCGACCTCCAGCGCGGTGGCGCTCATCTGGTTCATGGCCGTGGCCACCTGCTCGATCTGCTCGCGCTGGCCACTGACCGCCTGGTTGCTGCGGCTCGACACCGAAAGCACCTGGCCGGCCTGCTCCTCGACCGTGGACACGGTCTTGCCGACCTGTTCGATCAGCCCGCGAATGCGCCGCACGGTCTCGTTGAAACCACGCCCCAGTTCGCCCAGTTCGTCCCGGCTGCTGGCCTGGAAGCTGATGGTCATGTCGCCGGCGGCCACCTTGTCCATGGCGGTGCCCAGGTTGCCGAGGGTTTCCCGGGTGGAGACGTAGAAGCCGCTGTAGAGGTAGATGATCAATGCGAAGACGCAGGCCAAGGCCGCCACCAGCGCGACCGTGCGCAGGCGGTGCTGGCCGAGGCGCTCTTCCAGTTGCCCGTGCAGATGGGCCAGTACGGCATCGTTCAAGCGGTAAGTCTGCGCCATCAGGTCGCTGGTCTGCTGGTAGAAACCGGCCCACGGCGCGTCCAGGCTCTCGGCCACCACCACCTGGTCCTCGAACAGGGTCGCCGCCTGCTTGACGGTGGCCTGGCTGGCCTGGGCGCTACCGGCGAGCGCGAGCTTGAGCCCGGCATCGGTTGCCAGGGCGTCATCCAGGCGAATGGCGTAATCGGCGGACAAGCGTTCCAGGCGCTGTAGCAGGTCTTCGAAACGCGCGCTGCCCGAGGAGTCCATGAAGCCACGGCCCAGGGCCACCGCGCCCATTGCCCGGCCCTCACCGATGGCCTGGGTCACCTGGGCGGTGGCATTGCCGAGCAGCTCGCTCAACTGACGCACCGAGGCCTGACTGTCCTGGCTGAGCCCCGACTGGCTGGCCACCAGCTTGCCCAGCACCTGGGCCTGGGCCAGCAACTTGTCGAACAGCGCCGCCTTGTTCTGCAGCGAGCTTTCGTCACGGGCACTGGCAAAGGCCTCGGCCAGCTCGGCACGCTTGGCCTCGAACGCAGGGTCGCTACCCTTGAGGCCATCGAGCCGGGCCTGGACCTTGTCCTGCAGCGCCGCGATGCGGCTTTCCACATCGCCGGCCTGGCCCGACTGGCCCAGCACGGCGTTGATCTGCAGCAGGTTGCCGAGGGTCTCCAGGTCGCCGCGCAACGTCAGGCTCTCGGACAACGGCGCCAGCCCCTGCAATTCGCCACGGGTGGCCTGGAGCTGGCTGTAGGCGTCGCGTACCAGATAAAAGCTGGTGACCAGCATGGGCAGGAAAAACAGGACGCTGATCAGGCTGAACTTCATGCCGAAGCTCAGCCGATTCATCAGTGCGATGGCCGGATAGAGCAGACGCTTCACAGGTCACCTCCTTGAATTCTTGTTGTTCTGCGGGGTAGCACTAGGCCATCTAGGGCCAGTGGCCTTGTATAGCGCAGATTGGAATCAAGGTTTGTAACTTATGGTTAAGCGATCAGCCGGTAGCGAACTGCTCAGACCAACACGGTCCACAGGGCAAAGCAGGCATACCACAGCACCGCGCAGCGCAGCAGCAGCTCCCACAGGCTGTCCAGCCGCTCAAGACCGCGCTGGCGGTCCTCTTCCTCAGGGATGTCGTCGGCCACCCGGCCGACCTTGGCCACCAGGTGCCCGGCGCTGACGTGCCAGTCGAGCAGCTCGTGCAGCATCACGCGGGTCACCGCGACGAAGTTGCCGACCAGGGCGAAACTCACCGTCATCACCCGTACCGGCAGCCAGTCCATGGCGTGGCGCAGTTGCCCGGCCAGGCTCTGCAAGGCGGGCTGGCGGCTGTTGTCCATGGTCAGCGCCAGCAGGCGGTAGGCCAGCGCCGCCGCCGGGCCGAGCAGGAAGTACCAGAAGATCACCGCGAAGAAGCTCTGGTAGGCCTGCCACAGCAGGTGGCCCTGAACCCGCTTGATCAAGCTCTGGGCATCGTCGGCGGCCAACCCCAGGTCGCGCTCGGCCACGTGCAGCGCGGCCTGTTCGTCACCCCGGCGCCAGGCGTCGCGAAACGGGCCCAGCGCCGCCTTTACATCGCCGCGCCCCAGGCTGTAGATCAATACCAGCAGGTGCACCGGCAACGCCAGCAAGCCATAGGCCACCGGCTCCAGCACATGCAAAAGCAGCACGAGCAGCGCCACCGGTGCCAGGATCAGGATACTCAGCGTCCACCACGGGTGGACCTTGCCGCTGCGCTCCAGGCGCACCAGCTCGCCCAGATAGAAGCCGTCGCGCTGCAACCGCTGGCGCAGGGCCGAGAACTTCTCGACCCACAATGCCAGCACCAACACCAGAAAACTCATGCCTTGTCCTCGTTGCGTTGCAGGGCAGCCCGGTAGCGCAGCCAGTCGAATGCCGGGCCCGGGTCGGTCTTGCGCTGCGGGGCGATATCGTTGTGGCCACAGATGCGCTGGGCGTCGATCACTGGCCAAGCCGCGCGGATCTCGCGGGTCAGCCGCTCCAGGGTGGCGTACTGGGCATCGGTGTAGGGCAGTTCGTCGGTGCCCTCCAGCTCGATGCCGATGGAAAAATCGTTGCAGCCCTCGCGCTCGCCGAAGCGCGACACGCCGGCATGCCAGGCGCGGTCGAGCAACGAGACGAACTGGGTCACCGCGCCATCGCGCTCGACGAACAGGTGCGCCGAGACGGTCAGGTGGTTGATGGTCGCGAAGTACGGGTGCTCGTCCGGGTCCAGGCGGTTCTGGAAGAACTGTTGCACCTTGCCGGTGCCGAAGCAGGCCGGAGGCAGGCTGATGTTGTGGATGACCAGCAGCGCAATGGCCTCACCTTCGGGGCGGGCGTTGAAGTTCGGCGAGGGGCAGTGGCTGACGCCGGTGAACCAGCCGGTCGCGCGGTCCAATTGCATGGTGCAGATCCTGAAATGACGCCCGAGACAGATAGTCAGTATGCCGTGGGCGGCCAGTGCTTGTATGTAAATGATTGTGCAGGAGGCTTCAGCCTTGCTGTGCCTGCTGCCCACGCAATTGCTCCAGCACCGCCTCCAGCGCCCGCTCGAACAGCAGGCCATCGTCCAGCAGGCGTACCTCGCCACGACGCAGGGCCATGGCCAGGCCCATGCGGTTCCATTCGCGCACCTTCATGCCGGTGCGGTTGCTGAAGACCAACCGGTCATTGCTGTCGATACGCGCCACCAGCTTACAGCGCAGCGGCTCGTCGTCGTCCATCACCTCGACCCAGGTGCCGACCTGCAACCGCTGTACCTGATGAACGGCAGGGTCATGCTCGTCGAGCGGCAGGCCAGCGTCCAACTCGGACTCATCGCTGACGACCAGCACGATATCGTCCTCCACCCACACTTCGTCCAGCGCGGCATCCGCCTCCGGCGTGCCGCCACAGGCGCGCTGGTGCAGCTTCTCCAGTTGCAGGAAGAAATCACGGGTGGCGGCGGAGTCCAGCGCCACCCCCGCCAGACCGTCGCGCAGCGCCTTGAGCAAGCCCGGCACCTGCTCCAGCAGGCGCTGCGGCTCACGGTACGGGGCAATGCTGACCAGCAGGTCATCCACCGTCGCCAGGGCCTCGGCCCAGGCTGGCGAAGCCTCACCCTGCTTCAGCCAGGCCAGCAGCAGCACCTGGCTCCAGGATTGAACCAGCATCTGCACCACCACCTGCGGCAGCACCCGGCCATGCAGGCGGTCGTTGAGCTCCTGCTGCACACGCTGGCGGGCCAGCAGCGTACGGGCGCGGCCCTCCTCGGCGTCGCGGGTGCGCTGTTCGAGCAGTTCGTTGCGCCGACGTTCATCCTGGCTGAAAGCGAGAAACTCATCGAGCAGTTCATCAAACAGGGCGCAATCGTCGGAAAAGTCATTGAGCAGGCGCTGCACGATCCGTTCGACGCGCAGGTGCAGGCTGTCGCGCAGCCCCTCGGCCTCGGTCTCCCAGCCAATGGCCGCGGCGGCGATTTCGTTGAGCAGGCGGCGCGCCGGGTGGCTGCCACGGCTGAACATGCCCTTGTCGATCAATGCCACCTTGAGCACCGGGATGTGCAGGCGGACGATCAACGCGCGCAGGCTGGCCGGCAGGTTGTGGTCACCCTGGATGAAGGTGAACAGCAGGTCGACCAGGTTGATCGTGTCTTCGTCGTCGGTGGCAATGCGCCGCCGCGTGCCGCTGCGCACGCTGACCCGCAACAGCAGTTGCTCCAGCTGCTGGCCGAGGTTGAAGTCATCCGGCTCGCCAGGGGCCGGCACATAGTGCTGCAAGTGGGTGAGCAGGCGCAGCAGGTCGCCGGTACTGGTCGGCTGGGCCGCACCGGCCGCCTGCAAACGCGGCGTGACCCGCCCGCGCACCGGCGCCAGCAGCGCCTGCACCGAGGCGAAGAACGCCTGGCCGGCGGAGTCGGGCAGGCCGCCCGGCATGACGCTGGCCGGCACGCGCCTGGCAATGCCGCGCCGGTCCTCGGCACGGCGCCGTGGCGCGGGCAGCAGGTCCGGCAGCACGCCGGCACTGGCGAGCAACTGGCTGGCCTCGCCGTAGAGCAGGTCGAGGTCGCGCAGCACATAACGCTCGTACAGCTTGAGCAGCACCATCTTGACGTTGGCGCCGACCCCCAGGTTGCGCCCGGCATCCAGGAAGTAACCGCAGAGGTTGCCTGGCCCGAGTGGGTTGTGCACGGTCTCCAGCGGCACCTCCAGCAACGTGGTGAAGCGCAGGTTCAGTTGATCGAGCAGAAACCCGTCACGCGACAGCACCCGATCGACCATGGCCTGCACGGCCACGGTTCGCTCCAGCGCCGACCTGTCCTGGGTCTGTGACCTGACCAGGGCCTCGAGCCCACCGCCCTGGCCGATACGGGCAAAGGCGTCGTAGAAGGTGTCGAGGAACCCGCGCTCGATGCTCTTGCGCTTCAGGCGCAGGTCGCGCATGGCTTCGAAGTACAGGTTCTGGTCGAGTCGGCCACTGGCCTTGTCGGCCATTTCGAAAAGGGTGTCGTCAGCATTGTCGAACAGCGCCTGCAAGCCCTGGCGCAATTGCAGCGCGGCTTTGTCGCGCACCTGCAGGAGCAGGACCGGAAGGCATGGCGAGGGCGCGCGCGCACCCCGGTCGATGGCCGCCGCCAAGGGCACCACCTTGCCTTCATCATGCATCCCGGACTCCTTGCTGGATGTTGCGTTGTTCGACTGGAAGTGAAATCGTCAAAGCTATGACGCCAATTACAAGGCGCCATTATCGGTGAAAATTCTGACAGCTGCTAGCACGCCTTTCGCACGCCTCAACGGACAATGCATTTGCACAATTGCTCAAACCGCCTGACCAAAGGTCATCGGCACGGCAGCTGTACACGCCGCCCCCCTGCCCTATAATCGCCGGCACCTAGCTTGTGGAGCCGACCATGCCGAACCTACGCCTCGCCGACCTGACCGCCGAAATCGAAGCCAACGTGCGCCGCGCGCTGCTCGAGGACATCGGCGGCGGCGATATCACCGCCCAGCTGATCCCGGCCGAGCGCCTGGCCAAGGCGACCATCATCACCCGCGAGGACTGCGTGATCGCAGGCTCCGCCTGGGTCGATACGGTGTTCCGCCAGCTCGACCCGCGGGTGGCGGTGCACTGGCAGGTGGCCGATGGCGAGCGCGCCACCGCCAACCAGGCGCTGTTCCACCTCGAAGGCCCGGCACGCTCGCTGCTCAGTGGTGAACGCTCGGCGCTGAACTTCCTGCAACTGCTCTCGGGCGTTGCAACCCGCGCGCGCTTCCTGGCCGACCTGGTCGAGGGCACCCAGGTGCGCCTGCTCGATACCCGCAAGACCCTGCCGGGCCTGCGCCTGGCGCAGAAGTACGCGGTTACCTGCGGCGGCTGCCACAACCACCGCATCGGCCTGTACGACGCGTTCCTGATCAAGGAGAACCATATCGCCGCCAGTGGTGGCGTGGCCGAGGCCGTGGCGGCGGCGCACCGCATCGCCCCGGGCAAGCCGGTGGAGATCGAGGTGGAAAGCCTGGACGAGCTGCGCCAGGCGCTGGCGGCGGGCGCCGATATCGTCATGCTCGACGAACTGAGCCTGGATGAAATGCGCGAAGCGGTACGCATCACCGCGGGCAAGGCCAAGCTCGAGGCCAGCGGCGGGGTCAACGAGACCACCCTGCGGGTGATCGCCGACACCGGTGTGGACTACATCTCGATCGGTGCGATGACCAAGGATGTGAAGGCGGTTGACCTGTCGATGCGACTGAGCCTGTGAGCTGAATCGCAGGTACAAAAAAACCGGCCAGATGGCCGGTTTTTTCATTGTGAGGCAAGCCCGCAAGGGCTGGATCAGTGCGCGGCGTTGGCCAGGCCGTCCAGGTAACGCTCGACGTCCAGGGCCGCCATGCAGCCAGCGCCGGCGGAGGTGATGGCCTGGCGGTAGACGTGGTCGGCCACGTCGCCGGCGGCGAACACGCCCTCGACGTTGGTGGCGGTGGCGTTGCCTTCACGGCCGCCGTGAACCACCAGATAGCCGTCCTTCAGGGTCAGCTGGCCTTCGAACAGCGAGGTGTTCGGGGTGTGGCCGATGGCGATGAACACACCGTCAACCTTGATTTCGTCGAAGCTGCCGTCGTTGTTCTTCAGGCGCGCACCGGTCACGCCCATGTTGTCACCCAGCACTTCGTCCAGGGTGGCGTTGAGCTTGAGTTCGATCTTGCCTTCGGCGACACGGGCGTGCAGCTTGTCGATCAGGATCTTCTCGGCGCGGAAGGTGTCGCGACGGTGTACCAAAGTCACCTTGCTGGCGATGTTGGCCAGGTACAGCGCCTCTTCCACGGCGGTGTTGCCGCCGCCGACGACCGCCACCGGCTTGTTGCGGTAGAAGAAGCCGTCGCAAGTGGCGCAGGCCGACACGCCCTTGCCCATGAAGGTTTCTTCCGACGGCAGGCCCAGGTAGCGAGCGCTGGCACCGGTGGCGACGATCAGCGCGTCGCAAGTGTAGGTGCCGCTGTCACCGCGCAGGGTGAACGGCTTGTTGGCCAGGTCGACGGCGTTGATGTGGTCGAAGACGATCTCGGTCTCGAAACGCTCGGCGTGCTCCTGCATGCGCTGCATCAGGGCCGGGCCGGTCAGGCCGTGGGGGTCGCCCGGCCAGTTGTCGACTTCGGTGGTGGTGGTCAGCTGGCCGCCCGCCTGCATGCCGGTGATCAGCAGCGGCTTGAGGTTGGCGCGGGCGGCATACACCGCGGCGCTGTAACCGGCAGGGCCGGAACCGAGAATGATGACGCGCGAATGACGTACTTCGGACATGTCGAACTCCTGTCGAGCGGGCCGCACGGGGCCGGCGTCTGTGCGCCGGTTGCGCCAGCTGGAATTAAAAGGGACCCACGCAGCACTTGGGGAAGGCTACAACGCGTTGGTCCAAAACCAAAAAAGTTGAGCGCACTGTAGCGAGGCCGCAGAGATTAAGGAAATATCCTTCGACAATCCACCTTATAGACAGTCTCTATCCGCAAAGGAAAACGCCAGGCATTGTGCCTGTGCTTTGTTACACGCCGTTTCCCGGAGGCGCGGCGCCTTTCGTCGGCGCGCCAAACTCGGTAAGGTCAGCGCGTTTTCCTCAAGCGGAGCACTCCGATGCAAGCCCCCGTCCTGTCCGGCCCGCAGTACCTGCGCGAAGGCCTGAAACTGGTCCTGAGCCCCAGCCTGCGCCTGTTCGTGCTGCTGCCCCTGGCGGTCAACCTGCTGCTGTTCGGCGGCCTGATCTACTTTGCCGGCCACCAGTTCAGCCTGTGGGTCGATGCGCTGATGCCCACCCTGCCCGACTGGCTGGGCTTTCTCACCTACATCCTGTGGCCGCTGTTCGTCGCCCTGGTGCTGTTGATGGTGTTCTTCACCTTCACCCTGCTGGCCAACGTCATCGCCGCGCCGTTCAACGGTTTCCTGGCGGAAAAGGTCGAAGTGGTGGTGCGCGGCCAGGACAACTTCCCGCCCTTCAGCTGGAGCGAGCTGATGGCCATGGTGCCACGTACCCTGAGCCGCGAGATGCGCAAGCTTGGCTACTTCCTGCCGCGGGCCATCGGCCTGTTCATCCTGTCGTTCATCCCGGTGGTGAACGTGATCGCCGCGCCGCTGTGGCTGGTGTTCGGTATCTGGATGATGGCCATCCAGTACATCGACTACCCGGCGGACAACAACAAGATGAGCTGGCAGGACATGCTCGCCTGGCTGCGCGCCAAGCGCTGGCAATCGATGGGCTTTGGCGGGATCACCTACCTGGCGCTGATGATTCCGGGAGTCAACGTGCTGATGATGCCGGCGGCGGTGGCCGGGGCGACGTTGTTCTGGGTGCGGGAGCGCACTTGAAAGGGCCGGGGGCGCGTTGCGCCCCTTTCGCCGGCAAGCCGGCTCCCACAGGCACAGCGCAACCCTCTGTAGCAGCCGTCTCGCCGCGGCAGCTAAGCAAGACGCTGAACGGATCAGTGGCTTAACTGGCTGGAAAACTGCCCCACTGCATCCACCACCTTCTTCGCTCCTTCCTGGATCTCGACGATCACCCCGCCGGTATCGGCGGCCAAGGCCAGGCCCTGCTCGGCCTGACGCTTGCTGGTGTCGATGATGTCCACCGCGGCCTGGGCCAGCTGTTCGTTCTGCTGCACCACCTTGGCGATTTCCTCGGTGGCGCTGCTGGTGCGCGAGGCCAGTTGGCGCACTTCGTCGGCGACCACGGCGAAACCACGGCCCTGTTCGCCGGCCCGTGCGGCTTCGATGGCGGCGTTGAGCGCCAGCAGGTTGGTCTGCCCGGCGATGTCGCTGATGGTCTTGATGATCGCGCCGATCACCTTCGACTGCTTGTCCAGTGCCTGGATGCCCTCGGCGGCTTCCTGCATCGAGCCCTCCAGCCCACGCATCACCTCGACGGTCTGGGTTACCACGTCGGTGGCCTTGCGCGCGCTGTCGTCGGTTTCCAGCGAGGTGGTGTAGGCGATGTCGGCGGCCTGGGCCACGGCCAGTTCCTGGTTGACCTGGTCGGTGATCACAGTGGCGAACTTGACCACTTTGTAGAGCACGTCATGGGCGTCGATGATCGGGTTGTACGAGGCCTCCAGCCACACCACGCGGCCATGGGCATCGATGCGCTTGAAGCGCTCGGCAACGAATTCGCCGCGGCGCAGCCTGTTCCAGAACTCCTGGTAGCCCGCCGAGTTGGCTTCTTCCGGCTCGCAGAACATGCGGTGCGACTTGCCACGGATCTGATCGAGGGTGTAGCCCATGGTCTGCAGGAAGCGGTCGTTGGCGGTCAGCACCTGGCCTTCGAGGTTGAACTCGATCACCGCGGTGGAGCGCATCAGGGCCTTGATCAGGCTCTCATGCTCGCGGGAGGTCTCGATGGTGCGGGTCAGGTCGCTGGAGTGCAGGGAGAAGTACTTGATGCGCCCGTCGCTGTCCTTGACCGGTTGCAGGATCGAGCGCAGCCAGGCCTCTTCGCCGTTGCCACGCAGCAGGCGGAAGGCGCCGTTGAGGTGCTCGCCCCGGGTGATGGCGTGCTTCATGCGCTGATAGAAATCGAGCTTCTTCACATGGGCCGGGACGATCTCCTCGATATTGCGCCCGATGAGCTGCTCGGCGCGGTAGCCCATTTCGGCCTCGAAGTTGCCGTTGACCGACTCGATGCGCCCCTGTGGGTCGAGCTGGAGCACCAGCATCTCGCTGTCGAGGCTGTTCTTGACCTGCTCGATGGACATCAGTTCTTCGCGCAGTTGCTGGATTTCTTTCTTCAGTTTGCTGTTGAACATGGCCGCTCTCCCGGAGCGAATTCCCGTAGTCGAATGCATCTGCATCGGCTGCGTCCCGAGAGTTCTTGAGTGCGTTGCAAGGAAATATTCATACGGATGAAACTGCCGGGAATCAGGCGTCATCCGCACGTCACAAAGGCGTCATATGGCCGCAATGGGGGCGGCGGACACTTTTTGCCATGAACACACCGTCCTTGCGCATCACCCTGGTCAGCGAAACCTTCCCACCCGAGATCAATGGCGTGGCCAACACCCTCGGCCGCCTCAGCGAGGGGCTGCGCCAGCGCGGGCATCAGGTCGAACTGATCCGCCCGCGACAGGCCGCCGACAGCGCAACGGGCAACGATGACGAACTGCTGCTGTGCCGTGGCTGGCCACTGCCCGGTTACCCCGGCCTGCAGTGGGGCGAAGTGTCGATGCACAAGCTATGGCGTCGTTGGCGTCGGCAGCGTCCGGACGTGCTGTACATCGCCACCGAAGGCCCCTTGGGCCTGAGCGCCCTGCGCGCTGCCCGGCGCCTGGGCGTGGCGGTGGTCAGTGGCTTTCACACCAACTTTGCGCAGTATTCGGGGCAGTATGGCCTGGGGCTGCTGTCGCGGCTGCTCACCCACTACCTGCGCTGGTTTCATCGGCGTACCGCCATCACCCTGGTGCCCAGCATCAGCCAGCGCCTGGAACTGGAACGCCGCGGCTTCGAACGCCTTGGCCTGATGGCCCGCGGGGTCGATGCCGGCCTGTTCAACCCGGCACGGCGCAGCCAGGCCCTGCGCGGGCAGTGGGGGCTGGGCGCGGATGACCTGGCCGTGCTGCACGTCGGACGCCTGGCCGCAGAGAAAAACCTGGCCTTGCTGCGCCCTTGCATGGAAGCCCTGCTCAAGGCCTACCCGCACCGGCGGCTGCGCCTGGTGATCGTCGGCGATGGCCCACTGCGCGGCCAGCTCGAACAGCAGTTGCCCGATGCGGTGTTCTGCGGTGCGCAGCGCGGCGAGGTACTGGCCGAGCACTATGCCAGCGGCGATTTATTCCTGTTCCCGAGCCTGACCGAGACCTTTGGCAACGTGGTGCTCGAGGCGCTTGCCTCGGGCCTTGCCGTGGTCGCCTACGATGAAGCCGCCGCCGCCCAGCACATCCGCCACGGCCATAGCGGTGCGTTGGCCATGCCGGGTGACCAGGCGGCATTCATCGACGCCGCCTGCTGGTTGCTGGAGGAAAGCGAGACCCTGCGCCGGGTGCGCCTCAATGCCCGCCAGCACGCCAGCCGCCAGGGCTGGCCGGCGATCATCGAACAGTTCGAGGGTTACCTGTACGGAGCCTGCCGCGAGTTGCAGAGCACCCGCGAACAGACGCCGCCCCTGGTGATCAAGCCAGGTTCGTCAGCGCCTCACGGCTGAACGGCAGCACGTCTCCCTCACGCCCCTCGCGAACCTTGCGCGCCCATTCGGCATCCACCAGCAAGGCGCGGCCCACAGCCACCAGGTCGAACTCCTGGTCCTGCAGGCGACGCAGCAAGCCTTCGAGGCTGGCCGGCTTGGCCACCTTGTCGGTAGCGACCATGAACTGCAGGAACTCGCCATCCAGGCCGACGCTGCCCACGGTGATGGTCGGCTTGCCGGTGAGCTGGCGGGTCCAGCCGGCCAGGTTCAGCTCGCTGCCCTCGAATTCTGGCTCCCAGAAACGCCGGGTAGAGCAGTGGAAGATATCCACACCCGCCTCGGACAAGGGCTTGAGGAACGCTGCCAGGGCCTCGGGAGTCTGCACCAGGCGTGCGTTGTAGTCCTGCTGCTTCCATTGCGAGAAGCGCAGGATGATCGGGAAATCCGCGCCCACGGCCTGGCGCACGGCCTGGATCAGTTCGATGGCGAAACGCGAGCGTCCTGCCAGGTCGCCGCCGTATTCGTCGTCGCGACGGTTGCTGGCCTCCCAGAAGAACTGGTCGATCAGGTAGCCGTGGGCGCCGTGGATTTCCACACCGTCCATGCCGATGGCCTGGGCATCGCGCGCGGCTTGGGCGAAGGCGGCGATCACCTCGCGAATGTCGTCGTGGCTCATCTCCTGGACCAGTACCTGGCCATCCTTCTCCTTGCCGCTCGGGCCATAGCCAGGCACCTCGGCATCCGGCTCGGTGCCCAGGCGGCGCACACTGCCCACGTGCCATAGTTGCGGCACAATACGGCCGCCTTCGGCATGGACCGCGTCGACCACACGCTTCCAACCGGCCAGGGCATCTTCGCCATGGAAGCGCGGCACATTGGGGTAGCCATTGGCGGCCTTGTGCCCGACCGTGGTGCCCTCGGTGATGATCAACCCGACCCCGGCGGCGGCGCGGCGACGGTAATAGTCGACTACTGCGTCATGGGGCACGCCCCCGGGGCAGAAGGTGCGGGTCATCGGTGCCATGACCACTCTGGTGGGCAGATCGAGGGTGCCGAGGGTGAAGGGCTGGAACAGAGGGTTGCTAGACATGCGGCGCTCCCGACAGGTGAGGAAATGCGCCTGAGCTTAGGGGCCGCCTGGCGGATGGCCCAGCATTATTGATTGCAGTGATCGGCCGTCATCGTTGTGAGCAGAGCGATTTGCAACAGGAAATTTATTTTCAGAAAGGGCTTGAATTCATCCGACAGTTGCCTGACTTTAGAGTCAAGAGGCGCAGGAAAACCAACGCCCTCAGTGGCCTAGGCGCGCCTCTCGCGAGCAAGCTGAATAAGGATTGAATCATGCAAATCCAGGTCAACAGCAGCAACCATATCGAAGGCAACATCCGTCTCGACCAATGGGTCCGCAGTACCCTGCAAAGCAGCCTCGAACGTTACGAGGACGACCTCACCCGCATAGAAGTCCACCTGCGTGACGAAAACGGCGCCAAGCCCGGTCCCCACGACAAACGCTGCCAGATGGAGGCTCGCCCTAAAGGTCACCAGCCGATTTCCGTGACCCACACCGCCACTTCGCTGGAGCACGCCGTCGATGGCGCGGCCAGCAAGCTGAACCACGCCCTGGAGCATTTCTACGGCAAGTTGCGTAGCAAGCGCGGCGTCCTGGAACTGAGTGATCCAGACGCCTGACCGACAATGGTTCAGACAAGAACGCCCGGCCTTGCGCCGGGCGTTTTCGTTGCTCACCGATCAGCGGGCCTGAACCAACCTCGGCCGAGCCCGGTCAACTTCTGCAATCATTCACTGCAGAACCCGACCATGAACAATCCCTTCGATCAGATCAGCGCCGCCTTCGCACCGGAGTACCGGGTCAACCTGAGCATCGAACGCCTGGACGGCAGCATCATGCTGACCCTCTCCGACGACAGCGGCGTGGTCGCCAAGCGCCTGATCAGCCAGGCCCAGCGCAACGACCCGGTGCGTCTGCAACGAGTCATCGACAGCATTCGCCTGGGCCTGGCCATCGAGCTGGGGCAAAACCCGCTGGAAGTGCTCGCAGCCCTGACCCGCCCCGCGCAGGGCGAGCGCCGTGTCCCTGTCGTCGGCCTGGCAAACTGAGGGTTATTTGCCCTCGTCCACTTCCTTGCCGCTGGCATCCAGCGCCTTGGTCGACGGGTAGCGGTACGACGCATAGCGCACCACCAGGATGGCGAAGGCCAGCAGCAGGATACCGCCGCACACGTACAGCAAGCCGACATCCGGCGCCTTGTGGTGCGAGACATCGCCGATCAGCAGGCGGGTCAGCGCGGTGATTGCCACGTAGAGCAGGAAGCGGATCGGCATGTGGTTGGTCTTGAAGTAGATCCCCACCATCGCCCCCAGCTCCAGGTAGATGAACAGCAGCAGGATGTCATCCACGCTCACCCCGCCCTTGCCCAGCATGTCCAGGAAGGTCACCACCGCCGCATAGGCGGTGATCGCGCCGATACCGAACAGCGCCAGGTAGTGGAAGGCCTCCACACACAGGTTGCCCAGCGAGTCGGCGGAGCCGTGCAGGCCCTTGCGCAGCTTTTCTGCCCATTTGATGTTCACGATGTTCGATTCCTGATACTGAAGGTCTGGTGCCATGCAGTTAAAGGGCCATGGCTCCTGTCTTGGAAGGCGGTCGATTGCCGCAGGGCACCTGTGGGCTACGCTGATTTTCAGTTTGCCTGGCCATCATTGCGGTTGCAGGGTGATGGCCTGGCGATGTACTGTATAAAAATACAGTTGTCCGCAACCCAATCAGCAAAAAGGCACAGAGGTGATGAATGGCCGTCGAAGTGGTGTATCGCAGCAGCCGCAACCCGGAGCGCTTGTTCATGGATAAGGCCGAAGCAGACCGTCACGACAAGATGCTCGAACTGGCTGAACGCCTGGCCGAGGTACTGCATAAGGCCGTGCCTTCGATGAGCGAGCAGCAGGTAGAGGAAGCCGGCATCTACATGGCCAAGAACCGCGATGTGTTCGCCCGGGCATTCAAGAGCCAGCCCGATGCGCTGGCGGAGCTGCTCGAAGGCGGCTCGGTGGAATAATGACTCCATCGCGGGGCAAGCCCGCTCCCACGAGGTTTTCCGTGGATGCGGGCCTTGTGGGAGCGGGCTTGCCCCGCGAAATGGCTTTCAGCCGTACAACAATCTTTCCGCCAGCATCTGCGCCACCCGTGCCGGCGAACGTTTCTCCGCCTGGGCATGGGCGAACACTTCGGTCAGCCGCGACGGTATCCGCGCCAAGTGCGCGGTAATGGTCCCCAGCCCCTCGCCCCGATGGGTCAGCGCCACATAGATCAACCCACCGGCATTGATCACGTAGTCCGGCGCATACAGGATGCCCCGGCTCTCCAGCTGGTCGGCCACCTGCAGCGTGGTCAACTGGTTGTTCGCCGAACCCGCCACTGCCGCGCAACGCAGTTGCATCACGCTCTGCCCATTCAACACCGGCCCAACGCCACACGGCGCGAAGATATCGCACGGCGTGCTGAGCAAGGCTTCATGGGCCACCGGGTGGGCATTGAGCTGCTCCACGGCCAGGCGCACCTTGCCGGCATCCAGATCGCTGACCAGCAATTCGGCACCCGCCGCATGCAGTTGCTCGGCCAGCGCATAGCCGACGTTGCCCAACCCTTGCACCGCCACTCGCAGCCCCTCCAGGTTGTCACTGCCAAGCCTGGCCATGGAGGTGGCGCGGATGCCGGCGAACACGCCCAGCGCCGCATGGGGCGAAGGATCGCCCGAGGCGGTGGTGCTGGTGACGTAGGGAGTGGCCTGGGCAATGCAGTCCATGTCGAGGGTCGAGGTGCCGCTGTCCACCGCGGTGATGAAACGCCCCTGAAGCGTGTCGACGAAGCGCCCGAACGCCTCGAACAGCGCTGCACGGTTTTCCACATGCGGATTGCGCACGATCACCGCCTTGCCGCCGCCCATCGGCAAGCCAGCCAGGGCTGCCTTGTAGCTCATGCCCTGGGCCAGGCGGATGGCATCGGTCATGGCGCTCTCGTCGTCGGCATAGGGCAGGTAGCGACAGCCGCCCATGGCCGGGCCCAGTTGTTCGCTGTGAATCGCCACCACGGCCTTCAGACCCGTGGGCGGGTCGATGAACAGGTGCAGTGACTGGGTGCGGGTGCTTTGCATGAGCGCGAACATCGACGGGCTCCCCCGAGAGGTGCTTCTACCAGTATAAACAGGTCAAGGCCGCACACCGCGCGGGCGGACCACTGGACGAAAAGCCGCGCCAGGGCTACAAGTTAAGCGTGATGGAGAAGCCCCATGAACCCACGCCAAGCCTGCCTGGCCTGCCTGGAACGCGAGCCGGTCGCCCTGCTGGAAGCCGCGCTGTGGATAGCCGCCGAGCATGATCGCACTGTCGAGCCCGCGGCCAGCCTGGCCAGGCTGCATGAGCTGCAACGCGAAGTCAGCACCAGCCTGCCGATGCTGCCGGTCAACGAACTGGCCCAGCCGTTGCTGCGCCAGCTCAACGCACTGGGCTACCAGCAGGACGAGTACCACCCGTTGCGCCCGCACGTGGCCTTGATGGACAAGGTGCTGCAACGTCGGCGCGGCCAACCTCTGCTGCTGGCAATCCTTGCCCTGGAGCTGGCACGGCGGCTGTCGATCCCCCTGGAAGGCGTGAACTTTCCCGGCCACTTCCTGCTGCGGGTACCCGGTGCCGACCACCTGCTCGACCCTTGTGGTGGCCGGCGCCTGTACCCCAACGACTGCCGCGAGCTGCTCGCTCGCCAGTTCGGCCCACAGCTGCCGCTGACCGCCGAACACCTGCGAAGCGCCTCACCGATGCAGATGCTCCAGCGCCTGTCGCGCAACCTTCGCCAGTTGCATATCAGCAACGACAACGACCTCGCGGCGCTGATCGATGCCGAGCGGGTCATGCAACTGGGCCCGGTGCAGGTCGGCGACTACCTGGCCCGGGCCACGCTGTACCAGCACCTGGACTGTCCCCAGGCAGAGCGCTTCGACCTGGAGCACGCCCTGCTGCTGACCGACGACCCGGTGCAGCGCCTGAAACTCACGGAACGCCTCGGTCAGTTGCCCAACGGCAAACGTTCAATCCATTAATGCCTCGCCCTTGACCGTCGCTTCGCGCGGCTGCGGTGCGCGGACCCGGCTGATCAGCAGCGCGCCGAGCAGCGCTGGCACGGCGCAGAAGAAGAAGATCTGCTCCACTGGCATGTGCAACGTCAGCAGCAGACTGCCGAGCAACGGTCCGAGGATCGAGCCGAAGCGCCCGACACCCAGGGCCCAGCCGGTGCCGGTGGCGCGCACCTGGGCCGGGTAGAAGTTGCTGACGAAGGCATTGAGCGTCAACTGCCCGCCAATGATGCAGAACCCGGCGGCGAACACACTGGGCACCAGCCAGCGCGGGTCGTCATGGTTAAGGCCAACCAGCACGCTGAACAGCGCTGCGCCCAGCAGCACGCCCGCCAGCAGGTGAGCCTTGTTGGCCATGCGGTCGGCGCACCAGGCCAGGCACACCGCGCCGAAGGTGCCGGCGAACAGGAACAGCGAGGTAACCAGGTTGGCCTGGTTCAGCGCCAGCCCGCTTTCCTGCAGCAGCGACGGCAGCCAGCTGATCATGAAGTACAACAGGATCAGGCTGACAAAGAAGGTGCTCCACAGCAGCAGCGTGGGCCGGGCGAACCCCTCGCGAAACAGCGCCACCACGGTGAGCTTGCTGTCCGCCGGCTCGTCGCTGGCGATGCGCGCCGCCGGTACCTGCCAGCCCGGCAGCAGGCGAGCGGTGACCCGCTGCAACCGCGCATAGGGCGGGGCGTCGCGCAGCAGGCGCGGCAGCGATTCAGGCAGGAACAGCGCCAGGAACGGGAACAGCAGCAAGGGCGCCACGCCGCCAGCGAGGAACACTGCCTGCCAGCCGTAATGATCGATGAAGCCCGCAGCGACGAAGCCCCCAGCAGCGCCACCCAGGGAGAAGCCGCAGGCCGCCAGGGTGACCATCAGGGTGCGCAGTCGAGGCGGGGCGTAGTCGGCCATCAGCGCCATGGCGCTGGGCATCGCGCCGCCCATGCCGATACCGCAGAGAAAGCGCGCCAGCATCAGGCTGTCGAGGGAAGAGGCGAACACCATCAGCAGCGTCAGGCTGGCGTACAGCAGCACGCAGCACAGCAGCACCCGGCGCACACCGAAGCGGTCGGCCAGTGGCGTGACCGCCAGCGAACCGACCGTAAGCCCCAGCAGGTTGGCGCTGAACACCGGCCCGAAAGCGGCCTTTTCCAGGCCCCAGTCCTGGGCTAGCGCGGGGATCACATAGCCCAGCACCTGGGCGTCATAACCATCGGTGACCAACAACAGGATCAACAGCAGCAGCAGGCGCCACTGGTAGGGTGACACCGGGCGCGCGTCGAGCGCCGCGCGAAAGCTGGCTATCTGGTTGTGCATCGCAAGGTCCCTGTCTTTTGTTGTTATGAGTGCAGGTGCGGGCGGTGGCGATCAGTCGGGCGTGTCGGGCTGCCTCGCCGGGTGGGCCTGATGGAAGGCCGGGTGCTGCCCAGCCAGGGCGGCCACCCGGCGAATGCGCGGGTAGCCACCGAGGTCGATGTTGAAACGCTCTGCCGCGTACAACTGTGGGATCAGGTAGACGTCGGCCACGCTGGGCGTCGCCCCGAAGCAGAAGCCCTCATCGCCGATCAGTTGCTCCACCGCCGCCAGCCCCTGGCCGATCCAGTGGCCGATCCACTGGTTGACCTGTGCCTCGTCGTGCCCCAACTGACGCAGCTGGTTGAGCACGCTGACGTTGTGCAACGGGTGGATATCGCAGCCGATGATCGCTGCCACGCCGCGCACCCTGGCCCGGGCTTCGGGCGCACGGGGCAGCAGTGACGTTTGCGGGAAGGCTTCCTCCAGGTATTCGATGATCGCCGGCGACTGCACCAGCAACTCGCCAGCGTCCGTACGCAGGGCCGGCACCCGCCCCTGCGGATTGAGCGCCAGGTAGTCCGCCCCGCGCTGCTCGCCCTTGAGCAGGTTCACCGGCAGGGCCTGGTAATCCAGGCCCTTGAGCGCCAGGGCGATGCGCACCCGATACGACGAGGTGGAGCGGTAGTAGGTGAACAGTTCCATCGCCCTGCCCTCCTCAGTTGGCCGCGACGATGGTGCCACGGCATTCGCCGAAGCCGATGCTGGCCACGCCATCGCGCACGCAACGGGCGCGCAGGATGATCTCGTCGCCGTCCTCGAGGAACTTGCGCACTTCGCCGCTGGCCAGTTCCACCGGGTGCTTGCCGCCTTCGGTGATCTCCAGCAGGCTGCCGAACGAGCCTGGCGCCGCGCCCGACAGGGTGCCCGAGCCGAACAGGTCGCCCGGTTGCAGCTGGCAGCCGTTGACGCTGTGGTGGGCGACCATCTGCGCCACGGTCCAGTACATGCTGCGGGTGCTGCTCAACGTGAGGCGATGCGCCGGCAGGTTCTGCTCGCGCATGCGTTCGGTCAGCAGCAGCACTTCCAGTTCGATGTCGAAGGCGCCGGCGGCCTGGTCGCGCTTGTCCAGCAGGTATGACAGCGGCTGCGGGTCACCCTCCGGACGGGCCGGCTGGGCGCAACGGAACGGCTCCAGGGCCTCGGCAGTGACCACCCATGGCGACACCGTGGTGATGAAGCTCTTGGACAGGAACGGGCCCAGCGGCTGGTACTCCCAGGCCTGGATATCGCGCGCCGACCAGTCGTTGAGCAGGCAGAAGCCGGCCACGTGTTCGGCAGCGTCACCGATCGGGATCGGCTGGCCCATGTCGTTGCCCTGGCCAATCCAGATGCCCAGTTCCAGCTCGTAGTCCAGGCGCGCGCAAGGGCCGAAGCTCGGCTCGGTCTGACCCGCCGGCAGGGTCTGGCCCTTGGGGCGGCGCACGTCGGTGCCGGACGGGCGGATGGTCGAGGCGCGGCCGTGGTAGCCGATCGGCACGTGCTTGTAGTTGGGCAGCAGCGGATTGTCCGGGCGGAACAGCTTGCCGACGTTCTTGGCGTGCTCGATGCCGACGTAGAAGTCGGTGTAGTCACCGATCTTCGCCGGCAGGTGCAGCTGGCATTCATCGGCCGGATACAGCGCGGCCTTCAGGGCCGTCTGGTGCTCGCTACCCTCGCCCAGCAGCACCAACAGGCGCTCGCGCAGGGCAACACGGGCCTCGCGACCAAGGGCGAAGAAGGCATTCAGCGCACCACCGACGGTGGCTTCGACGGCAGCCTTGGCCGCCCCCTCGAACAACCCGGCGGCCAGCACGGCCTCGAGGTCGAGGATCGCGTCGCCGATGGCCACGCCGCAACGTGGCGCCTGCTCTGGGCGGCTGAAGATGCCCAGGGGCAGGTTCTGCAACGGGAAGTCGCGGTGCCCGTTGGCGTGCTCGACCCAACTGCGGGCAATGGCGGTGTGGTTCATCGGTTATCTCCGGTTCGGGTTGAAGGTGCTCGGCAAGGTGGCCCAGCAACTATCGTAGTCGGCCTGCAACTGCGGGCTTTCGAGGGCCTGGCGGCTCGGGCGCAGCACCTGGCTGGTCTCGAACATGAAGGCCATGGTGTTGTCGATCTTGTGCGGTGCCAGGTCTACCGAGATGGCCTTGTCGCAGGTCTCGGCATCGGGGCCGTGGGCGCTCATCACCCCGTGCAACGAAGCGCCGCCGGGCAGGAAGCCTTCGGCCTTGGCGTCGTAGGCGCCCTGGATCAGGCCCATGAACTCGTTCATCAGGTTGCGGTGGAACCATGGCGGACGGAAGGTGTTCTCGGCCACCATCCAGCGCGGCGGGAAGATCACGAAGTCCATGTTGGCCATGCCATGCACGCTGGTGGGCGAGGTCAGTACGGTGAAGATCGACGGGTCGGGGTGGTCGAAACTGACCGTGCCGATGGTGTTGAAGCGGCGCAGGTCGTACTTGTAAGGCACGTTGCTGCCGTGCCAGGCGACCACGTCCAAGGGCGAGTGCTGCAGCTCGCAAGCCCAGTGCTCGCCGAGGAACTTCTGCACCAGTTGCACAGGGCCGGTGCTCACTTCGTAGTGGGCGACGGGGGTCAGGAAATCACGCGGGTTGGCCAGGCCGTTGCTGCCGATCGGGCCTAGATCCGGGATGCGCAGCGGCGCGCCGTGGTTCTCGGCGATGTAGCCGCGAGCCTGGGCATCGAGCAACTCGACGCGGAACTTCATGCCCCGAGGGATCACCGCAATCTCCAGCGGCTCGACCTCAAGCACGCCCAGTTCGGTGGCGATGCGCAGGCGACCTTGCTCGGGCACCAGCAGCAACTCGCCGTCGGCGTTGAAGAACACCCGCTCCATGGAACGGTTGGCGCGGTAAATGTAGATACTTACGCCGGCCGGTTTCTCCGCTGCCGAGTTGGCCACCATCGGTAGCCAGCCGTCGATGAAGTCGGTCGGTTCGGACGGGATCGGTTGCGGGCTCCAACGCAGGCGGTTGGGATTGACGCCTCCCAACGGCCCGTTCAGCGGCTGGCGCTCCAGGCGCTCGAAGCGTGGGTGCAGGGCCGATGGGCGAATGCGGTACAGCCAGGTACGGCGCAGCTCGCTGCGGGTCATGGTGAACGCGGTGCCCGACAGCAACTCGGCGTACAGACCATAGGGGGCTTTCTGTGGCGAGTTCTGCCCGACCGGCAGGGCGCCGGGCAGGGATTCACTGGCGAATTCGTTACCGAAGCCGCTCAGGTAGGCCAGTTCGGGTGAGGTGTCGCGGGTCATCTCGGAGCCTCCGGGCTTCTAGGAGCCATGATGGGCGATTGGCTGCAGGCCCGATCCTGAAACCGGCACCCAGGGCGGCAGCACGTCTGCGTTGCTTTTATCGTAATCGAATTACGACAAACGTAATTTGCTAGCCCGTAAGCGTCAAGCTATAAAGGCGCCATTCCGTTAAAAACAGAACAGACCTACACACTCATGGCCAAAGCCAACAGCAGTGCCGACAACGGCAAACAGAAGGTCCGCTCGGCGGAAGTCGGCACCGACATCCTCAAGGCCCTGGCCGAACTTTCCCCCTCCACCTCGCTGTCGCGCCTGGCCGAACATGTCGACATGCCGGCGAGCAAGGTGCACCGCTACCTGCAGGCGCTGATCGCCAGCGGCTTCGCCGAACAGGACCCGGCCACCAACCACTACGGGCTGGGGCGCGAGGCGTTGCGGGTGGGCATGGCGGCCCTGGGCAGCATCGATGTGCTGAAGGTGGCGGCGCTGCCACTGTCGCAATTGCGCGACGAGCTCAACGAAAGCTGCTTCATCGCCGTGTGGGGCAACCAGGGCGCGACCGTGGTGAGCATCGAGCCGGCGGTGCGGGCAGTGACGGTGGTAACCCAGATCGGCTCGGTGCTGCCGTTGCTCAGCTCGTCCACCGGACTGGTGTTCGCCGCGCACCTGCCCGAGCGCGAGACCGTGGAGCTACGCGACCGGGAACTGGCAGCGCTCGGCCAGACGGCGGACGACTATGCCGCCTTGCTCGAACAGATCCGCCAGCGCGGCCTGCACCATGTGCACGGTTTGCTGATGCCGGGGGTGGACGCGCTGTCCGCGCCGGTGTTCAACGCCATGGGCCAGGTCGCCGCAGTGATGACCGTGGTCGGTCCGACCTCGATCTTCCACGCCGACGAGCACGGCCCGGCCGCCCGGCGCCTGCTCGCCGCCACCCAGGCCACCAGCTGGCGAATGGGATACGGCGCGGATCAGTGAAAGGGCTTACAAAGCATTACGGACTTTTCCTGCGAGAGCAGCCTATAGTTCGCCTCGCACTTTTACTCGAAACGTAAAGGTGAATGTCATAAGCGGCTATTTTTCCCACGGGATCATGCGCTTATTCTGATCTCACTGGCCGGCACGAAGGGCTCTCCCCCCTGCTTTTCGCGCCCGCCCAGGTTCACCGACGTTGATTTTGAAGCTCCTTGATCTAACGTCTCGATTGGCCGCTGCGATTGCAGCGGCCTTTTTTATTTCTGCAAGAATCGCAAGGTCGGCGCCAATCAACCCAACGGATACTTCTGCAGGTTCGCCATCATCTGCTGCAACGCCTGCAGGCTGTCCAGCGGGTGCTGCGCGCCTTCAAAATCACCGATCCGCGCCCAACTGTCCGCCACCTGCTCGGGGGTAAACCCTTCACGCGGATCGAAGCCCACGCCCTGGCTACGCTCCCAGCGCACCTTGCCCACCCAGCCGCCACCCACCTCGAACAGTTCGCCGCTGTCCTGGCATTGCTCGCTGCCCAGATACACCACCAACGGGCTGATCAACTCGGGCTGCAGCCGCTCGAACACCTGTGGCGGGATCAGCCCCTCGGTCATGCGCGTGCCGCCAGTCGGGGCGATGGCGTTGACCAGGATGCCGTGTTTGCGGCCCTCGATGGCCAGGGTCCGGGTCAATCCGTAGAGGCCGAGCTTGGCCATGCCGTAGTTGGCCTGGCCGAAATTACCGTAGATGCCCGAAGTGGACGAAGTGAAGATCACCCGCCCCCAGTTCTGCGCCCGCAGATGCGGCCAGGCCGCGTGGGTAACCTTGTAGGCGCCTTCGACGTGCACGCGGTAGACCAGCTCCCAGTCGCTGTCTTCCATCTTGTGGAAGGTCTTGTCGCGCAGGATGCCGGCGTTGTTGACCAGCACATCGACCCGGCCGAAGGTGTCCAGGGCCTGCTCGACGATGCGCGCGCCATCGGTGACCGAGTCATGGTTGGCGACCGCCGAACCGCCCGCGGCGCGGATCTCCGCCACCACGCGGTCGGCCGCCGAAGCGTTGGCGCCTTCACCATGTGTAGACCCACCCAGGTCGTTGACCACCACGTGGGCGCCGCGCGCGGCGAACAGCAGCGCATGGGCCCGGCCCAGGCCGCCACCGGCCCCCGTGACGATCACCACTCGATCCTGCAGACGTACTGGTTCGCTCATGCTCAAGGCTCCTGGCAATGAAGGGATGCAACGCAGTCTCCGCCAGCCGCCGGGGCCGGGCAATCAAGCGCACCGTGGCGAATGCCGCTTGATAACGCCCGGCGATGATCGCCCGGTCAGGACCAGGCAACCTTCAGCGGTACATAACTCATCGGTTGTTCACGAAAGGCCAGGTAGTGGCGCAGCACCTGCACCGGTGCCTCGGTGTGCGGGTAATGGCCGATGCCCTGCAGCACCACGGTGTCCGGATCCGGGACGATTTCCCGGTAGCGCTCGACCATGTGCGCGCCGGACAAAGGATCGACCGCGCCATTGATGAAGCGCAGCGGCACGCCCGGGCGTTGCAGCGCGGCGACCCAGCGTTCGCGCTGGGCCCGGCGCTCCGGCAGGAAGCTGACCAGTTTATGCAGGATCCGTGGGCCACGGTTGGAAGCGATCAGGCTCCAGTAGTCATCCAGGGCGCTCTCGCTGGGATGGGTGCACGGGCCATAGACCTGGGTGACGTTGCGCACCAGGTCGTCGCGCCCGAACGAGCGCCCGACCAGCCAGCCCAGGCGGCTGAGCAGCAGCTTCTGGACCAGCAGCACCCGGCAGCTCTCGGGGAACAGCCCGCTGTTGAGGAACACACAACTGGCCACCTCGAGCCGCCGTTCGTGGTGCCGGGCCAGCAGCTCCTGGGCGACGCTGCCGCCGTAGTCGTGGGCCAGCAGGTGCACCGGCTGGTCGATGTGCAGGTGCGCCAGCAAGGCCTGCTGCAGGTCGGCCTGTTCGAGCAGGCTGTAGTCGTGGTCCGCAGGCTTGGCCGAATCGCCGAAGCCAAGCATGTCGCAGGCCACCACGCGAAAACGCTGGGTCAGGGGTGCCCACAGGTAGTGCCAATCCCAGCTGGCCGTGGGGAAACCGTGAAGCAATAGCAGGGGCTCTCCTTGCCCTGCCGTCCAGTAGCGGATGCTCTGGCCCCGGAAAGTGAAACCCTGGCTCCGGGTGCGCCAGACGCACAATGGAATTTCGGCCAGTGGCATCACGGTCGTCCCGGTGGATACGTGTCGGAAGAGGGCAAGGCTGCGTTCATTGCATGTCACCTCGGCACATACATGTGCTCTCTATGTCGAGGCTCAGTCTAGAAGGCTATACGAAGGTGATAAGTCGCCTTGGCAGCCAGCCTGATGACCGTGCGAGTCAGTGGCACGAACGGTCAGATCAACCTCATCAGCAACGGCGCGGCCAACAGGTTGAGCAGCCCGGTCAGAACCATGACCAGGCCGGCCACCGAGCCTTCCTCGCGCCCGACTTCCTGGGCGCGGCTGACCCCCGCGCCATGGGCGCCGACACCGAACAGAGCGCCCCGTGCCAGCGGTGTGCGCAAGGGCAGCCAACGCAGGAGAATGCCGCCGAACATCGCCCCGAGCACCCCGGTAAACATCACGAACACCGCCGTCAGCTCCGGCACGCCGCCCAGGTCCTGGGCCACGGGCATGGCGAACGGTGTGGTGATCGAGCGCGGCAGCAACGACAGGCTGACCGTATCGTCCAGCGCGAGCAGGTGCGCCAGCGCCCAGGAGCTGCCGATGGAAGCCACGCTGCCGGCGAGCATGCCGACCAGCAGCGCCGGCCAGTGCCGCGCCAGCAGTGCCCGTTGTTGCCAGATCGGCACCGCGAACGCGACGGTGACCGGGCCCAGCACGCCCATCAACCAATGCGTGTTGCGGGCGTACTCGGCGTAGGCGGTGTGCAGCGGCACGGCCACCGCCAGCAGCAAGGCCGGCACCAGGATCAGCGGCGACAGCAGGTAGCGTCCGCTGCGCCGGTACAGCCAGCGGCTGCCCAGGTAGGCGCCCAGGGTCAGGGCCAACCAGAACAGCGGCATGGGTTCAAGGCTCATGGCGCAACCTCCAACGGCACACCAGCTCGACGGTGATCGCGGTGACCACCATCACCAGCAGGGTGCTCAGCGCGATCACCAGCAGGATGCGCCAGCCCTCGCTGCGCAGCAGGCTGCCGTAGTCCAGCAGGCTCATCAGCGCTGGAATGAAGAACAGCAGCATCTCGGCCATCAGCCAGCCGGCACCCAATTGCAGCGTGGCGGGTTTGAGCAGGCCGGTGGCGAACAGTGCCAGCAGTAGCGCCAGGCCCATCACGCCACCAGGAATCGGCCAGGCGAGCCAGGCGGCCAGCTGGCCACCGATCAGGAACAGCGCCAGCAACACCGTCAGTTCGGCGAAAAGGCGTAGGGTCTTCTTCAGTAATGCAGGATTCATGGGCAAGAGTTCCTCGACAACGAGCCCATTGTAAAAGTCGGCCCCCTAGGCCAGAAGCGAATTGTTAGACTGACAGCCATTCCAAAACGGAATCCGGCATACATGGAATTCAAACAGCTGCGCAGTTTCATCGAAGTCGTCCACAAAGGCGGCTTCACCCAGGCGGCGAGCACCCTGCACGTCAGCCAGTCGGCGGTGAGCAAGCAGGTCGCCCAGCTGGAACAGGACATCGGCCAACCGCTGTTGGAACGCCAAGGCTCACAGCTGCTGCTGACTGCCGCCGGGCGCATCGTTCTGGAACGCGGCGAGGCGCTGTTGCGCCAACGCCAGGAACTGCTGAGCGAACTGGACGACCTCAGCCAGATGGCCCGCGGCGAATTGCGCCTGGGCCTGCCGCTGCTGGGCAGTGATGCACTGTTCGCTGGGTTGTTCGCCGAGTATCGACGGCGCCATCCGAATATTTCGATCCAACTGCTCGAAGGTGGCAGCCGCATGGTCGAGCAGGCCGTCAAGAGTGGCGAGTTGGAGTTGGGCGGTAGCCTCACCCCGAGCGACCCGGCGTTCGACTACCAGCCGTTCTGCAATGAACCACTGGAAGCCTTGCTGCCCGCCGACCACCCGCTGGCCGGGCAGGTCGACGTTGCCCTGGCACAGCTGGCCGACACGCCGTTTCTGCTGTACCAGCGCAGCTTCGTGCTCAACGATCGATTGCTCAGCGCCTGCCAGCAGGAAGGCTTCACGCCCAAGGAGGGTGGGCGTAGCGGCCAGGCAGACTTTCTTGCCGCGTTGGTGGCGGCCGGGCAAGGCGTGGTGCTGCTGCCGGCGATCGTCGCACGGGCGCTGGAACGGCCCGGAGTGGTGCGCTTGCCGTTGCGGGCGCCGGATTACCTGAGGTGGGATATCGCCTTCATCTGGCGGCGCGGTGCGTATCTGTCACGGGCGGCGCAGGCGTGGCTGGCATTGTTGCGTGAAGACTCAGCCATGCATTGAGACGACCGGCCCTATCGCGTGGCCGGTCCAGGCAAAATCAGCCTTTCAGCACAGCCGCAAATTCCGCCAGCCACGGCTCGGCATCGGTCTCCGGTGTCACGGTCTCACTGGCATCGAGTCGCAGCATCGGCAGCGCTTCGTTCACCCCCAGCTCGGCGAACAGCTCGCGCATCTGCTCGCCACCACCGCAGTAGGTGTCGCCGTAGCTCGAATCGCCCAGGCCGATCACCGCTCCCGGCAGGCCGCGCCAGGCCGCCGGCAGCACGTCGCGGATCGCGCTGTACAGCGGCATCAAGCTGTCGGGCAGCTCGCCCATGCCGGTGGTCGAGGTCACCGCCAGCAACGCGTCGGGGCCAAAGCCCTCAATGTCCTGCAGGGTGGCGCGTGCCGCGTGCCAGGCTTCAAGGCCGGCGGCCTTGAGCAGCGACTCGGCGTGGCGGGCGACTTCGTCGGCGGTGCCGTACACCGAACCGGAAATAATGGCGACTTTCATCGGGTGAGGATTCCGAAACTGAGTGAAAACGTAGGATACTAGCATTCGACAGTGGCAAAAGGCCGCCTCCGGCTAAAGTCACAGGCTTCAGGATTTTCCGACGAATGACCGGAACGAAGCGGATTGACCACTGTCCACCGCCGTGAAGAAATCGCCGTTACCGATCGCCCCTTCGAGTCAGACCATGCAAGCAGACGCCCTACTCTCCCAGGACGAACTGGATTTCATCCAGGACATGCAGCATTCGCCCCAACTGAACCTGGCCGACCCCATGTCGAGCCTGCTGGTCAATGGCGACCGTCGTCTCAAGGACCTGCTCACCCGCCTGGTGGCCAATGAGCAGGTGACGCTGCAGGCCAGCTTCAACAACCAGCAGCTGAGTTTTCCCCTGCAACTGGTCGAGGATGAATTCCACGCCCTGCACCTGCAACTCGGCTCGCCGGACATCTACGAGGATGGCCCCAGGCTGCGGCCATGGCGCCTTTCGCTGCAGCAGCCGACCGCGCTGCTGGACGATCACGGCCAGGCCAGCGACCTGTGGGTACGCGACATTTCCTTCAAGGGTGTGCTGCTGGAAGTGCGCGGTGGGGCTGAAGCCCCTGCACAATTCAACCTGCGCTTCGCCGCCGAGGACATCCCGCCGATCGGCCTGCACGGCGCCCTGCGCCGGCGCATCGGCCCGCGCCTCGCCGCCTACGACCTGACCCACACGCCGGCCGAAGAGATCGAGCGCCTGCGCGAGTACATCCTCCAGGCCCACCGCAAGGCTCACCCCGAACTGCACGCCCAGGCTCCCTTCACCGCCTGAAGACCGTCCAGCCCCTGAAACTGACTGGTCATGATTGATCGGCGATAATCCGTGCCCGATTCTTGCAAGTCCGCCTGCGCCGCCCATCACCCCGGGCCGCAAGCCAGGGGCCGGCTACCCGCCAGCCCCGTCGTCAGGAGATACACGATGTCTACCCCACCCGTCACCTTGATGGTGTCGCGCCGCGCCGCCTGCGGCCGCTACCAGGACCTGCTGGCCTGGCTGCACGAAGGCGAGCAGTTGGCCACCGACTTTCCCGGCTACCTGGGTTCGGGCATCCTTGCCCCGCCGAGCGAGGGCGACGAATTCCAGATCATTTTCCGCTTCGCCAGCGAACAGACCATGCACGCCTGGGAGCATTCCGCTTCGCGCAGGGCCTGGCTGGAGCGCGGCAACGGCCTGTTCGAGCGCCCCAAAGAGAGGCGCGTGAGCGGTATCGACGACTGGTTCGGCACCAATACAGTGCAAAAACCACCACGCTGGAAGCAGGCAACGGCCATCTGGCTGGCGTTCTTTCCGGTTTCGCTACTGTTCAACCTGCTGTTCGGCCACTGGCTGGCGCCACTCGACCTGCTGCCTCGAGTGCTGCTCAGTACCCTGGCTCTGACGCCATTGATGGTGTACCTGTTCATCCCCCTGTCCACCCGGCTGCTGGCCGGCTGGCTCAACGCCACGCCACGCGCCGCCACCGAACGTTCCCAGGGGCTGCGCAGCCGCTGAGGCACGGGCTCGCAAGGCCGCGCAGTTCGGGTATGCTGGGGCATCACGCACGGACAGACGAACAGACCGCCCGAACATGAACAGCCCAATCCTCATCACCGGCGCCAGCCAGCGCGTCGGCCTGGCCCTGGCCATGGAGCTAGCCCAGGCCGGCCATACGGTGGTCAGCGCCAGCCGCACCTTGCAGGGGCAGGCTGCCCACCCGAACATCCGGCAGTTCCAGGCCGACCTGACCCGCAGCGAAGACCGCCAAGCCCTGATCGAGTACCTGCAACGTGATTACGATGGCCTGCGTGCGATCATCCATAACGCCTCGCTATGGCTCGACGATAGCCTGGACAACCTCGACACCATGTTCCGCCTGCACGTCGAGGCGCCCTACCACCTCAACCTCGCCCTCGGCGAGCTGCTGAACAAGGTGGACAAGGCCGACATCATCCACATCTGCGACGAGACCTCCTCACGCGGCAGCAAGAGCCACATCGGCTATGCCGCGACCAAGGCCGCGCTGCAGAACATGGTGCTGTCGTTCGCCGAAAAGTACGCGCCCAAGGTGCGAGTCAACGGTATCCTGCCCGGTCTGTTGATCCTCAAGGAAGGCGGCGACGAACAGTACCGCCAGCAGACCCTGAAAAAGGCCCTGCTCGAATTCGAACCCGGCGCCCGCCCACTGATCGACGCCGTGCTGTTCCTGCTGCAAAGCCAGTACAGCACCGGCAGCCAGGTGGTCATCAACGGTGGCCGCCATCTGAAGAACCGCATGACCTGAAGAGATCGCCCATGACCCCGCAACAACAGCTCGAACTCGAAGCCGCCGCGTTCCGGCGCCTGGTCGACCACCTGCAAAAACGTACCGACGTGCAGAACATCGACCTGATGAACCTTTCCGGCTTCTGCCGCAACTGCCTGTCCAAGTGGCTCAAGGCCGCCGCCGATGATCGCCAGATCGCGCTGAGCCTGGACGATGCCCGTGAGCAGGTGTACGGCATGCCCTATGCCGATTGGAAAGCCCAATACCAGAACGAAGCCAGCGCCGAGCAGAAAGCGGCGTTCGAACAAGGAAAACCGCGTGACTGACCTGAATACCCTGCGCAGCAGCCTCGCCAGCGGCGAACACGTTTTTGCCGACACCCTGGCCTTCATCGCCGCGAACTACAGCTACCAGCCCCAGGCCTTCGACAATGGCGACGTGCACAACGCCGCCGGGCAGAACGAAGGTTCGTGCAAGACCCTGGGCCTGGCGCTGCTCGAAGGGTTGAGCGACCAGGAGGCACTGCTGGCCTTCGGTGAGCACTACCGTGGCGTGGTCGCCACGCCCGAGGGCAGTGACCATGGCAATATCCGTGCGCTGATCAAGCATGGGCTGGCCGGGGTGAAGTTCACCGCCCAGCCACTTGCACGCCTGGCCTGATAGCAGATGGGGCCGCTGTGCGGCCCCAACCGGACATCAACTGATGAGCCGGCCTGGTGTTCCAGCCTTAAGGCGCCCCTTCTGCAACCACTCCAGCGCAATCGGCCACAGACTTTCACGAAACCGATCGTGAAAGAACGCGAAGTGCCCGATCTCCCCGACCGAGATATCCACAGGCGCCACCCGCAGATGCCGCCGCTCGCCCGTTTGCAGGTACCCCAACAATCGTTCAGTGGCCGCCACCGTGCCGAACGGATCGTCAGTCAGGCTGATGGCCAGGGTCGCCGCCTGTACCTGGGCAAATGGCGTCGCCGACAGTAGACGCCCACTGGGCCGCTGCTCGTAACGCGGCGTGCGGGCAACCCAATCGCGCACCACACCGGCCGGGGTATCCTCCAGCCAGCCCAGGCGCTTGCCGGGGAAATAGCCGAACATCCGGGTCAACAGCGGCATCACCACGTGCCATTTGCCGAACAGCTGCCAACGCTGCTCCGGCGCATAGTCGCGCCAGTAGGCGAACTGCGCGCCCACCAGCAGCGCATGGCGCACCTGCCCCGCCGACGGCGCCAGCCCGAGCGCCCAGCCGCCGAAGCTGTGGCCGACCACATGCATCGGCTGGCCCGGATGCTCGGCGGCGGCCAGCTGCAACATCGCTTCGAAGTCCAGCCGGCCCCAATCGCTCCAGGACGCCTGGAAACCGCGCAGCGTGGCCGGGCGCGACTCGCCGATGCCGCGATAATCGTAGGTGAGCACGTCAAAGCCCTGGGCGAACAGGTAGTCGGCGAAACGCGAGTAGTAGCGGCAACGCACCGAGGTGGCGGCGTTGATGATCACCAGTGGACGCAGGGGGTCGGGTTCGGCGTGACGCCAGCGAAATCCGCCGAGGCCATAGCCGTCGGCGGCGACATGACGAAAGGCACAGGCGGGTTGGGTAAGGCTGCTCATGGCGCGCTCCCTGCGGCGTCGCGCCATGCTGACGGACGGGCTGTTGTCGTGCGCCAACGCTAGCAAAAAAATGCCCGAACAGCTCAAGTTCCTTGTAGGAGCGGCTTCAGCCGCGATCACCAGCGAAGCTGGTGCCATACACCACGTTGGCTTCATCGCGGCTGAAGCCGCTCCTACAGGTCCTGTGCCCTCAGGTAGTGGGCAGCGCCCGCGCCACGCCCGGCTTGCGCAGCACCGCCAGGCGCGAGCCGTGGTAGCGGGTTTCGCGGAACAGCTTCCAGCGACCGAACAGGCCGTACACATGCATCACCCGGCCCTGCTCGTGGTACCCCATGCGCAGGTGCAGTTTCATTGCTGGCACGTTGTGGGTCTCCACTACGTCCACCACCTTGTGGCAGCCCTTCTCGCGCATGGTGTTCCACAGCTCGACCTGGGCCGTCACCGACAACTCGCTGCCAAAGTACGGCCGGGTCATCTCGCCGCCGAACTCGAAGAACTCGCCGGGTTTCACCGGGAAGGTGCAACCGTAGTAATGCTTGTCGTGGTAATCCACCACGCTGGCCCAGATGAATGCCACGGCATCGCCCTGCTCATCCAGGTACATGTGCCCGGTATGGCCCTCGGCGGCCAGCTCGCGCATGGTCTCGACACGGTCGCCGAAATGCCGGGCGAAGGCATCGGCATTGGCCGTGGTGATCTGCACAAGGGTGACCGGCGCATGCGCCTTGAGGCTGTGCGGCGGCACAGGGCTGATCAGGTCGCGCTCCATCCACAGCAGTTCCCAGTGGAAGAACACGTAGCGCTCGAAAAAAGTCTTGAAGGTGCGCTTGAGGCCCTTCCGGCGGATGCGTTCTTGTAGTTTTTGCAGTACGCCCATTGCTCCCTCCTCGGCGCCAGCGAAATTGCCAGGCCAATAGCTGGGGTATAGATCAGGCGGAGGGTGGCCATGGCAAAGGGCCAGCGAGGGATTTGTTTCAGAATATTAACAAGTCGTCGGCGGGAACCGCGCAACCGCCATCAACGGCTGCGCGGTCAAGGACTTGCTTACAGCTCGATGCAGTCGAACCGTACGTCGGTGGCTACGTCTTCGTCGTAGTTGACGTCAGCGCGCTCGAAGCCGAACAGGTTGAGGAACTGTTTCTTGTAACCGGCGTAGTCGGTCAGCTCGAACAGGTTCTCGGTGGTCACCTTCGGCCACATGGCACGGCAGGCGTCCTGCACATCATCACGCAGCTCCCAGTCGTCCAGACGCAGACGGCCTTCGTCGTCCAGTGCAGCCGGCGCACCGTCCGCACGGTACATGCGGTCACGGAACATGCGGTCCAGCTGGTGCTGGGTACCTTCGTGGATACCCTTCTCCTGCATGATCTTGAAGACCATCGACAGGTACAGCGGCATCACCGGGATGGCCGAGCTGGCCTGGGTAACCACCGACTTCAGCACCGCGACGTTGGCGCTGCCACCGACTTTTTTGCCCAGGCGCTGGGCGGTTTCGTCCAGGTCCTGCTTGGCCTTGCCCAGCGCGCCGTCCCAGTAGATGGGCCAGGTGATATCGGAGCCGATGTAGCTGAAGGCCACGGTACGGGCCTGTGGCGCCAGAACACCGGCGGCATTCAGGGCGTCGATCCACAGTTCCCAGTCCTGGCCCCCCATCACGGTGACGGTATCGGCGATTTCCTGCTCGGTGGCCGGCTCGATGCTGGCCTCGATGATGGTGTCCTTGTTGGTGTCGATGGCGGTCGACTTGTACGGCTGGCCGATCGGCTTCAGGGCAGAGCGGATCACTTCACCGGTCTGCGGCAGCTTGCGCACCGGCGAGGCCAGGGAGTAGATGACCAGGTCGACCTGGCCGCCCATTTCGTTCTTGATCAGCTCGATGACCTTGGCGCGGGCTTCGTCGGAGAAGGCGTCACCGTTGATCGACTTGCTGTACAGGCCTTCGGCCTTGGCGAACTTGTCGAAGGCGGCGGCGTTGTACCAGCCGGCGGTACCGGCCTTGGTCTCGGTGCCCGGCTTTTCGAAGAACACGCCCAGGGTGTCGGCCTTGAAACCGAACGCCGCGGTGATGCGGGCGGCCAGGCCGTAGCCGCTGGAGGCACCGATCACCAGGACTTTCTTCGGACCATCCTCGCGCACGCCCAGCTTGCGGGTGGCTTCGATCTGGTCACGGACGTTGAGCTCGCAGCCCTTGGGGTGAGTCGTGGTGCAGATGAAACCGCGAACCTTGGGATGAATGATGGCCAATGTCTGTACCTCGTCAGGTTTAGGCTGGGGCAGCGCCCGCCAGTGGGGCGTTGCCAATTGATCTAGAGGGTGAGACTACCCTCGTGGGATATCCGACACATATTACGAGTTGATCGGATCGATGCAAAACACCAACTGCCCCGCGATGGGGCCGGCAAAGGCACCCACTACGCCTGTGCCAGCGCCGCCTTCAACCACCCCAGGAACCGCCGCGCCAACGGATCCTCCTGGCTTTCCCAATGCACCAGGCAGCTCCACACCGGCCCGCGCACGCGCTGTACCGACAAGGGCCGCAACCGCCCCTCGCCCACCATCCGCCGCGCCAGCAACTGACTGACCAGGGCGATCCCCAGCCCCTCGCCCGCCGCCTCCAGCAGCAACCCTGGGTCGGAGAAGTTCAGCCCCTTGCCTTGCTGCCCCACGTCCTCACCACCCTCCAATTGCCAATGGCTCCAGTCCATCTCCCGCTCGCCATGCAGGGTGGTCCGCCCCTGCTCGGGAAGGTCCGGATGGCACGCCGGATACAGCTGGTCCTGGTGCAGCACGCTGAAGCTGCATTCGGCCTGGGCGCCGATATCGTCGCGGATCGCCAGGTCGATGGTTTCGCTGGCCATGTCCGGCACCTCGAAGCTGGTGAACAGCCACAGGTCCACTTCCGGGCAGCGCTGGTGGAAGTCCGCAAGGCGCGGTAACAGCCAGTGGCGGGCGAACGCCGGGGTGGTGTTGACCACCAGTTGGTTGGGCTTGCGGTACTGGTCCAGCCGGCGGATGCCCACCGCCAGTTGCTGCAACAGCGCCTGGGTGGTGCTGAGCAGGTCGTGCCCGGCATCGGTCAGGCTGACGCTGCGGCCACTGCGGTGGAACAGCGGCTGCTCCAGGTAGCTTTCCAGGCTACGGATCTGCTGGCTGATTGCCGACTGGGTGAGGTTCAGGGCTTCGGCGGCCTTGTGGAAGCTGCCCAGGCGGGCGGCGGCTTCGAAGCCGCGCAGGGCGTTTAGCGGGGGCCAATGCTTGAGCATACTGATAAGCCTGACTGATCAGAAATACGCTAAATCTATCGTTTGTCGCCCCGGATTCCCAGCCATAACATGGACGACAACACCCGCGACGGCGGGCTTCGTTGATAACAATCCCTAATAGATCGGAGTTCACTATGACCCTGTCCCTCGACAGCGGCTGGCGCATGCCCGCCGAATGGGCCCGCCACGCCGCCACCTGGATGATCTGGCCGCACAATCAACCGCTGTGGGAGTCGGGCTGGGGCGTGACCCTGGCCGACGTGCAGCGCGACTACGCCCGGGTGGCCGCCGCCATCGCCCGCTTCGAGCCGGTGAAAATGGTGGTCGATCCGTCGGCCATGACCATCGCCCGCGAACTGTGCGGCGCTGGTATCGAGCTGGTCGAGCTGGCCGTGGACGACAGTTGGTGCCGCGACAGCGGCCCGACCTTCCTGACCCACCCGCAACAGGGCGTGGCGGGCTTGAGCTGGCGCTTCAACGCCTGGGGCGGCAAATCCGAGCACGGCAAGGACCGCAGCCTGGCCCGGCGCATCCTCGACCACCTCGGCCTGGAAGGCCTGAGCACCCCGCTGTGCAACGAAGGCGGCGCCATCCATGTCGACGGCGAAGGCACCCTGATCACCACCGAATCGGTGCTGCTCAACCCCAATCGCAACCCGGGCCTGAGCAAGACGGATTTCGAGGATTGCTTCGCCCGCCTGTTGGGCATCCGCAAGACCATCTGGCTGCCGGGCGACCCGCAGTATGTGACCGGCGACATGACTGACGGCCATGTCGATGGCGTGTGCGCCTTCGCCCGCCCCGGTGTGCTACTGGTGGATGCCACCCACGACCAGGGCTCGGTGTATGCCGAAGTGGCCCGCGAGAACCGCCGCGCGCTGGAACTGGCCACGGATGCCCAGGGCCGTTCGTTCGAACTGCTCGACCTGTTCGAGGCCACGGCGGCCGTGGACAGCGAAGCCGAGGTGTTCTGCGCCTCGTACACCAACTTCTACCTGGCCAACGGCGCGGTGATCATGCCGGCCTATGGCATCGACGCCGACCAGGCGGCCGCGCAGCAACTGGCCCAGGCCTTCCCCGGTCGCGAAGTGGTACCGGTGCGCATCGACCATATCGCCCACGGCGGTGGCGGCATTCATTGCATCACCCAGCAGCAGCCGGCCTGGCAGGGAGCGCGCTCATGAGCACGCTGCGCATCGCCACCACGCAAATGGCCTGCAGCTGGGACCTGCCGGCCAACCTCGAGCGCGCCGAGCAACTGGTGCGCCAGGCCGCTGCCCAGGGTGCCCAGGTGATCCTGTTGCAGGAGCTGTTCGCCACCCCGTACTTCTGCATCGAGCAGTGCCACAGCCACCAGGCCCTGGCCCAGGACTACCACGACAGCCCGCTGCTCAAGCGCTTCGCCGCGCTGGCCAAGGAACTGGGCGTGGTCCTGCCGCTCAGCTGGTATGAACGGGCCGGCAACGCCTTCTTCAACTCGCTGACCGTGGCCGATGCCGACGGGCGCCTGCTGGGTGTGTACCGCAAGACCCACATCCCCAACGCCATTGGCTACCAGGAAAAGGAATACTTCAGCCCCGGCGACACCGGTTTCAAGGTCTGGGACACCGCCTTCGGTCGCCTGGGCATCGGCATCTGCTGGGACCAGTGGTTCCCCGAGACCGCCCGCTGCCTGGCGCTGATGGGCGCCGAAGTGCTGCTGTTCCCCACTGCCATCGGCTCGGAGCCTGGCGCCGCCGAACTGGATTCACGCGACCATTGGCAGATGGCCATGCGTGGCCATGCTGCCGCCAACCTGCTGCCGGTGGTGGCCGCCAACCGCGTCGGCCATGAAGTGGCGCGCAGCGACGACAGCCTGAGCATGCGCTTCTACGGCTCGTCGTTCATCTGCGACCACAAGGGCGCCCTGCTCGCCGAAGCCGATCGCGACAGCAGCGGCGTCTGGCTGCACGACCTGGACCTGGCGCGCATGCGCGAAGACCGCCTGAGCTGGGGCATCTACCGCGACCGCCGCCCCGCCATGTATGCGCCGCTGCTGACCCTTGACGGCCGAACCCCACAGACTGCGAGGGCCTGAACCATGCCAAGCCGTCCATCGAAACTGCTTGCCATCACCGCCCTGCTGGCCTGCGCCGGTGTTGCCCAGGCCGAGCAGGACGCCCTGCGCCTGTACAACTGGGCCGACTACTTTGCCGAGGACACCCTCAAGCGTTTTACCGCCGAAACCGGCATCCCGGTGATCTACGACGTCATGGACGGCAGCGAGGTGCTCGAGGCCAAGCTGATGTCCGGGCGCAGCGGCTACGACCTGGTATTTCCCGGCGACACCGTGGCCGAACGGCTGATGCGCGCCGGCAGCCTGCAGCCACTGGATCGCAAGCAACTGACTGCGCTCGACGATGTAGAGCCCGGCCTGCGCCAGTTGCACGACCGCTACCCCAAGGCCAGCCAGGCCACCGTGCCCTACACCTGGGGCACCATCGGCCTGACCATGGACGCGAAGAAAATCCGCGAGCGCCTGCCCGACGCCCCGCTCGACAGCCTCGACCTGCTGTTCAAGCCGGAGCTGGCGGCCAAGTTCGCCGACTGCGGCATCTCGATGATCGACTCGCCCGACGAAGTGCTGGCCGTGGTGCTTCACTACCTGGGCCGCGAGCCGCGCAGCGCCAAACGTGAAGACCTGGCCGCCGCCAGCGAGCTGCTCAAGGGCATACGCCCGTACGTGCGCAAGCTGCAGTCGCAACCGGTCACCGAGCTGGTCAATGGCAACACCTGCCTGTCGCTGGGCTACAGCGGCGACGTGATCCAGGCCCAGCGCACCGCCGAAGCCGCGGGCAGGGCCATCGACTTCCAGTACCGCGTGCCTCGCGAAGGCACCACGGTGTGGATGGACACCATGGCCATCCCCGCCGATGCCAAGCACCCGGAGTACGCCTATCGTTTCATCAACTTCGTCATGCGCCCGGAGAACATGGCCGCGATCAGCAACTTCACCGGCTACCCCACCGCCAGTGCCAAGGCCCGGTCGCAGGTGGACGCGCGCCTGCGTGACAACCCGGACATCTACCTCAGCGATGCCACCTTCACCCGCTTGATCCCGGGCAAGGACATCCCCCAGGCCGACATGCGTGCGCGCATGCGTGTCTGGACCCGTTTCAAGACCGCACAGGACTGACCGCATGCCCACTCGCCGCACTTTCCTCCAACACATGAGCGTCGTCGCCGGCCTCGGCGCCGCCGCCAGCTTCGGCCTGCCCTTCGCCAGCGCCAGCGAAGCCGGCCGCTGGTTCATGCCCGACGAGGGTGAGCAGCAGCAACGCGCCTACATCGCCTTCGGTGCCCAGGACGCCATCTGGGAAGACTTCACCGAAGACGTCCAGGCCGCCCTCGGGCGCATCGCCCGCGCCATCGCTGCCTACCAGCCGGTGACGGTGTTCTGCCGCGCCAGCGAACGCGATATTGCCGAGGAGGAATGCGGCAGCCACAACATCACCTACGTCGAGACCGAGCTGGACGACATCTGGATGCGCGATATCGGCGCCAACTTCGTGGTCGATGACGATGGCGCCCTGGGCGCCGTGGACTTCAACTTCAACGGCTGGGGCGGCAAGCAGCAGCATCGCTACGACGCCAAACTCGCGGCCCGCGTCGCCAAGTTGGCTGGCGCCCAATACCAGCAGAGCGAACTGGTGGGTGAAGGTGGTGGTATCGAAGTGGACGGCCACGGTACCGGGATCATGACCGAGAGCAGCTGGATCAACAGCAACCGCAACCCCGGCTGGAGCAAAGCCCAGGTCGAGGCCGAGCTGAAGGAGCGGCTGGGGCTGCGCAAGATCATCTGGCTTCCGGGTATCAAGGGCAAGGACATCACTGATGCCCACGTGGACTTCTATGCCCGCTTTGCCGCGCCCGGCGTGGCGGTGGCGAACCTGGACAACGATCCGGACTCCTACGACCATGAGGTGACACTCAAGCACCTCGAGATCCTGCGCAACGCCACCGATGCCGACGGGCGCAAGCTACAGGTGCATACGATGTCGCCACCCTTGAAACCAAGGCGCAGCAAGTTCAACGAGGACAATCCGGATTTCGCGGCGGGGTACATCAATTACTTCGTGATCAACGGAGCGGTGATCGCCCCGCAGTTCGGGGACCGCAGTGCCGATGAGCAGGCGCGGGCGTTGTTGGTGAAGCTGTACCCGGGGCGCAAGGTGGTGCAGTTGGACATCGACGCCATTGCGGCGGGAGGGGGTGGGATTCACTGCGTGACCAACCAGTGCCCGGCGATCTAGCGCAATTGCCGGGGCTGGCGCTCAGCCCCGGCATCGTCAACCTGGCGCTTATGGGTACTGCTGCACGGTGCCTTGCTGGTCATACTGCTGGCCCGGGATCGGCTTCAGGTTGACCTCGACGCGACGGTTCTGCGCACGGCCATTGGCATCGGCGTTGCTGGCGATCGGCTGGTCCGGGCCCATGCCACGCACGCTGACCCGCGACGAATCCACGCCCTGGGAGGTCAGGTAGGTGCTGACCGCCTGGGCGCGTCGCTGCGACAGGTCCATGTTGTGCTGGCGGCTGCCGGTGCTGTCGGTGAAGCCCACCACCTCGATGGTGTTCTGGTTGAACTGCTTGAACGAGTTGGCCAGGTTGTTCAGCGGCGAGTAGAAGCTTGGGGCAATGTTCGCCGAATCGGTGGCGAAGGTGATGTTGCCCGGCATGATCAGTTTGATCTGGTCACCCTGGCGCTGCACTTCGACGCCGGTATTGGCCATCTGCGCCCGCAGCTCGGCTTCCTGCTTGTCGGCGTAGTAGCCGTAACCGGCAGCGGCGGCACCGACCGCGGCGGCGCCGATCAACGCCCCCTTGCCACGGTTGTTGTGGTCGATGGCGGCACCGGCGATGGCGCCGGCCAGCGCGCCAAGGCCACCATACTTGGCGGTCTTGCTCATCCCTGTGGAGCCCTGCGCCTGGCCCTGGCTGTCATACGGGTTGGGGCTGGCACAACCAGACATCAGCGCGGCGGCGGTAGCGACGATAATCAGACGACGCATGGTGAACATGGACAAGCTCCTACTGAAATTCGAAAGTGCAGCGGATCGACTACGGATCTATGCCAGCCTTGGATTGCAGCGCAGCGGAAAAATTCCATGAAACCTCAGGCACGCACGAAGGGGTTCTCGCGCATCTCGTCGCCGAGGCGGGTGTCCGGGCCATGGCCGGTCACCACGATGGCGTCCTCATCCAGGCGGTACAGCCGTTCCTTGATGGAACGAACGATAGCCCGCTGATCGCCTCCCCACAAATCGGTGCGCCCGACACCACGGCGGAACAAGGTATCGCCGGCGATCAGCAACTTGTGCTCGGCGAACCAGAAACTCATCGAGCCCGGCGTGTGCCCGGGGGTGTGCAACGCCACGCCGCAGCCGCATGCCAGCGCCTCGTCGTCGCTCAGCCAGCGGTCCGGTGACGGTACCGGCGTATAGGGCACGCCGAACATCTGACACTGCATTTCCAGGTTTTCCCACAGCGGCTGGTCGGCCTTGTGTAGGTGCAGCGTGGCGCCGGTCAGCTCCTTGAGCCTGCCCGAGGCGAGGAAATGGTCGAAGTGCGCGTGAGTGTGGATGATGCTCACCAGGGTCAGGCCATGGTGCTGCAGGCGGGCGAGGATCTTCTGCTCGTCCCCGCCTGGGTCGACGACGATGGCGTGCTTGCTGACCGGGTCACCGATCAAGGTGCAGTTGCACTGCAAGGGGCCAACGGGGAAGGTTTCGCGGATGAGGCTAACGGGCAATGGGTTCATCTTCCTGGAACTCGGTACAGTCGATAGAGGGAGCGAATATGACCATGGTCCAGCTTGCCTCTCACCAAATCAAGGCAGATACAACCGGAACAACCCGCCCCCCAGCGTCCCGCCATTGGCGATCTCGATCCGCCCGCGCACGCCATTGCGCTCGTGCAACGCGGCAATCCGCGCCGCGAAATACAGCCCCAATCCGGTACTGCCACTCTGAGAGTCGATGCCCTGCACGTAGTCATGCTGGCGCTCGAGCATGCGCTGTGGATAACCGGCGCCGTCGTCGTTGACGCTGATCACCAACTGCTCGCGCTCTTCCTCGATGCTGATCAACAAGGCGTGGCCGGCATAGCGGATGGCGTTGGTGAGGACATTGGCCACCACCGAGGCGACCAGTTCACGGTCGAAGAACCCCAACGGGCTTTCGGTCTCGATACGCCAGGTAGCGAGGATGTCGCGGTGCTTGATCACGTCTTCCTGGGCCGCCAGCTGGGCCTCGATGAAGTCATCCAGCTCGTGGTAGTCCGGGCAGATGGGCAACTGGTTGACGCCCAGCTTGTACAGCCCCAGCAACTGCACGAGCATGCCGTTCAGGTGGCTGAGCTCGTGCTCCACCACGCCCTGTTCGGTACCGCCGCGCAACTCTTCGGGCAGGCGCGCCAGCCATTGACTATGGGCGTGGGTCAGCGCCGAGAGGGAGTTCTTCAGGTCGTGCACGGTGGAGGCGATCACCGTGGAAAAGTCCAGCCCCTGGTTGTCCTGGTTCATGCGCCAAAGACCCGGATGTGCAGTTTGCGGTAACGGTCATAGCGGCTGTCGCTGGCGGGAATGCCGGCCACGCTGGTAAGGCAGTCGCGGCACTCCTGCATCAACGCCGGCGGTGGCGTCTCGCCGCCGATGCGCAGCAGCGCCTGGGCGGTGTTCAGGGCGATACTGATGTTCTTCGGTTGCAGCGACAGCGCCTTGCGGAACATGCCCAGCGCCTCGTTGAGCTGGCCACCCTGGTAGCTGCGCACGCCCTGGCGATTGAGGTCCACGGCTTCGGTCACCGCCCCCAGCACCAGCGGGTCGTCGGTGAGTTTGGCGACGCTCTGCATGACCTTGGGGTCGTCCCCGTAGGTTTCCACGCAACCCTTGAGGATAGAGGTGCCCGCCGCGTCCTGACCGAGTTGCTGCAACTGCTTGGCCACCGTCAGCGCCGCCTCGACGGAGAAGAACTGATCCATTTTTTCCAGGCGCAGCATCGCCTGCTCGGTGAGCTTGGCGGCGGTATCCGGGTCACCGGCCTGCTGCAGGCTGGCGGCCTTCATCAAGCGGGCGCGCACCTGCAGACCCTGGTCCTCGACGTTCTCCTTGGCCACCTCGCTGAGCACGGTGTTGATTTCCACCCGGGTACGCGCATCGAGACCGTTGCCGGTGTTCTTGCTCATCAGCGCCTGGACCAGGCCAAGATTGCTTTCGGCGTCCTTGTAGCGCGAGCTCTGCCCCTGGTTGACCGCATGCCGATAGGCCTTGGACGCGCTTTCGAAGTCGGCGTTGTCCAGCGCCAGCTTGCCCAGCGCAGCCTGGCGGCGCACGGCGAGCGGCGACAGGCGCACAGCCTCTTCGAGCATGTGCTGGGCGCGCTTGGTTTCGCCCTGGGCCACCAGCACATCGGCCATGCCATCGTACAGGTTGGGCATGATCGGGAAGGCCTTGAGGGCCTGCTCGTAGACGCCCTGGGCCTGGGCGTTCTGGCCACGCTTGTGCAACAGGCTGCCGAGCGCCGCGTAGGCCCAGGGCTGTGGGCGGCTGGCCAGGATGTTCTTGAGGAATTTCTCCAGTTCGTCGAAACGATTGAGGTCGCGCAGGGCATCGGCGCGATAGCGCAGGCACAACGGGGCGAACCGCGGGTCTTTCTTGCACAGCTCGGCGCAGGCGGCGAGCACCTCGGCCGGGCGGCTGCGATCCAGGGCCTGGAGAATAGGCTTGAGCAAGGTCTTGCGCTGGGTCAGCTTCTCCAGACGCTGGGCCAGGCCCACGCGATTGAAGGGCTTGGTCAGGTAGGCGTCGGGCTCGTGCTCGATGGCGCTGAGCACGATGGCCTGGCTACTTTCAGCGGTGACCATGATGAACACGCATTCATGGCTGATGAGCTTGTCGAGAATCAGGTCCTCGAGCACCTGCTGGCCATTCTTCTTGCCATCACCCAGGTGGAAATCCTGAAGGATGAAGTCGTAGCGTTTCTGCCCGCACATGCGCAGCGCCTGTTCGCCACTGTCGGCGGTGTCCACGTCGCGTACACCCAGCTCGCGAAGCATCGAGCGGGTCGAGGTACGGAAGTCGGTAAAGTCGTCGACGATCAGAAAGCTTTTTTGCCCGTACTGCAGCATCAACACGACCTGTATTGGAAGAAGTGGGAAGTGGCGCGGCGATGCGTATCGCCGAAAAGTGTATCGGCAGCGGATCGAGAAAGATGAGCCCGGAACGGCGATAGCCTTGTGCCGCTATGTTAACGGCCGCCCCTGCTGTAAACCACTAGACGAGCAACCCGAGGGACTTGGCCCTGGCCACCGCCTGGGTCCGCCGCTCCACGCCCAGCTTGCTGTTGATATGACTGGCGTGGGTCTTGACCGTATGCAGGGAAATGAACAGCCGCTCGCTGATCTGCTGGTTCGAACAACCCTGGGCAATAAGTTCCAGCACGGCGAACTCGCGGCTGCTCAGGGCCTCGGTGGTGCAGGTGCTGGCGACGAGGGTCTGCGGCAGGTACGTCAGCAGATCGCGCTGCACGGGGCAGGCGGCACGGCCGGCCAACTGCTCACGCAGCCATTGCGGCTGCTCCTCGATCAAGCGCTGGAATGCCTGCAAGGCACCTCCTTGCGCAGCCTCCAGTGCCTGGGCAAGCAGCTTGGCCGCCTCGGGCTCACGCCCCTGGGCCAACAACAACGCGATCAACTGGCATTGCGCGCTGACCATCAACGTCATGCCAGCGCTGGCCTGCCCGCGCTCGATCAGCCTGTGCAGCCTGGCTTCGGCATCGTCGACACGGGCCAGCACTCGCTCCAGCAACGCTTGCTGCAACTCGATATGCAGCGGCAACAAGGGGTGGAACTCCGGCGCGGCGGCAGGCTGCTCGCCACCGTAGGTCTGCCCCAGGCGCAACAGCCACGACTCCGCCAGGTCCGTACGGCCCTGGGCCAACCAGAGCTCGCATTTCACCAGGGTAATCATGGCCAGGTAGAAGATCGGCGGCACATCCCAGATATGCATCAACCGCTCGGCCTCGGCCAGCTCGCAAAATGCCTCGGCGAACCTCCCTTCGCGCCCATCGAGCGAAGCGATCACGCAGTGCCCGATCAGGACACTGATATCGCGACAGCTGCGCGCCTCGCTGAGCCCGGCGCGCAACCGCGCACGGCCCGGGGCACAGTGCAGGCGGGTGGCCAACAGGTAGCCCTCGTACAAGGTGAGGCGCGCGCGCACCGCATACAGGCGTTGACCCGACAGGCCCTGCAACCGTTGCAACCCCTGGCGCACTTCATCCAGTGCCCGCAGTATCTCGCCTCGAGCGTGCAGCACCCGCGCCCGGTCGTAATGGGCCAGTGCCTCGAACAGCGGGTTGCCGACCCGTTGCGCCAACTCGAGCGCCTCTCGGTTCCAGCCCCGCGCCCGCCAGAAATCGCCATCGGCGATGGCCAGGTTCGACAAGGTCGACAGGCACACCAGGCGCTGCCCATAACGTTTGTTCGGCAGGCTCTGCAGCGCCTCGCCACAATAGGCGAGGGTTCGCTCGCGATCACCACGGCCGCGGGCGATGACCCCGCTCAAGGCCAGCCACTGGGCGAGCATCGATTTTTGCGCCGTGGCCGAAGGCGCGGGCAGGAAACGGCTCAGGTAGGCTGCCAGTTCCTCGGCGGCGTCCAACTGGCAGGCAAGCCCCAGGGCCCAGCTGTACAGGACAATCAACCTGGGCGTACTGATCAGCAGGCTGTCGGGCAAATCCATTTTCCAGCGCAGCAGCATGCCGACATTCTGCTCGGCGAGCAGTTGCTCCTCCGACAGGCTTTGTACCAGGTCCGCCGCCACATCCAGATGGCCGGCCCGCAGGGCCTGCTCCACCGCCTCGTCCAGCAGGCCCTGCCCTTCGAACCAGCGGCAGGCACGCAAGTGCAACCCCGCCTGGGGGCCACTGGCCTGCCGGCTACGCAACAGGTCGGAAAACAGATGGTGATAGCGGAACCACAGCCCGTGCTCATCCAGCGGCACCAGGAACACCTGGTGGGCCTGCAGGTAGCGCAGGATCTCGGCACTGTCGTGCCGCTCGCGCAGGGCATCACACAGTTCGGCGCAGAAACGCTCCTGGCACGCGGTGTCGTAGAGAAACGCCTGCACGGGCGCCGGCAGGATTTCGATCACTTCCTCGAGCAGGTAGTCGCGAATCAATCCCTCGCCGCCATGCAGTGCCTGGGGCAAGGCGTTGTCATCGCCGGACTCGCTGGCCGCCAGCTGCCAGAAGCGCAGCCCGGCCACCCAGCCGTCGCTGCGCTGGATCAGGTTGTCCAGGGCCTGGCCGCGCAGACCGGTGGGCTGGCGGCCGATGACCGCCAGCGCTTCATCGGCAGTCAGGCGCAAGTCCTGCTCGTTGAGCTCGACCAGCTGGCGCGACAGGCGCAGGCGTGCCAGGTGCCAGTCGGGCCGCTGACGGCTGGTGACCAGCAGGACCAACCCGGCAGGCAGGTGATTGAGGAAGAACTGCAGGCATCGGTCGAGCACCGGGCCCTGGGCCAGATGGTAGTCATCCAGCACCAGCAACAGGGGGGTGTCCGGCTGCAGGTAGAGCGCGAGCTCATCGAGCAGCCCATCGAGCCATTCCTCGAAGGCGAAGGGCTGATGACGCTGGCGCATCTTCAACAGGCCCATGGCCTGCCCGCCGAGCGCCGGGCAGAACTGCTGCAGCCCTTGGAGCAGGCGCTCGAGAAAGCGGCCCGGGTCGGCATCGCGCTGGCTCAACCCTAGCCAGAGGCTGCGCCAATGGCCGGGCAGCTCCTGGCAGAACTCGATGGCGAGGGAACTCTTGCCGAACCCCGCAGGCGCGTTCACCAACAGCAGGCGCCCCGACAGGCCCGTTTGCAGGCGCTGGCACAGGCGTGCCCGAGGCACGTGCGCCTCCGGCAGCGGTGGCCGGAAGAAACGCCCGTCCAACAGGCCCAGGGCCTGGCTGGCGACTCCATGCGTACGGGACAAGTCTGTCATGGCCGGCTCGTTCTGATTGGAATATGGCGGCGGTACGGGTTGTTGCGAGACTAGCGGCAAACGCTGCGCATTTGAAGATGATGTGCGCGCTTTGCGCCATAAAGACTACGACAAAAAGAAACAACACTGATAGACAGCAGTAATTCTCCCTCGCGGGAACAGAAACGCCCCGGCAAGCCGGGGCGTTCTGGGAGATCAAACGGAGGTTGCGCTCAATGGCTCAACGGACACCTGACTGACGCAGGGCAGCCGGCTGGAACTCGGCCTTGCTGGCGCTGAAGCCGAAGTTGTAGGCACTTTTCTCTTCGTTCTTCATGCCCAGCGCCAGGTACCGGCCCGATTGCAGGTCGTAGATGGCTTCCAGGGTGTACCACGGCACCTGCACGTTGTAGTACGGCTGGGCGTGAGCCTCGGAAACACGCCACAACTGGTTGCGACCGTCATACTGGTCGATCACCGCGGCCTGCCAGGTGTCCTCGTCGATATAGAAGTCACGCTTGGCATAGATGTGGCGCTGGCCCGGCTTGAGCGTTGCGACCACGTGCCAGACGCGACGCAGCTCGTAACGCGACAGGTCCTGGTTGATATGCCCGGCCTTGATGATGTCGCTGTACTTGAGCTTCGGATCGTCCAGCTTGTAGGCGTTGGAGGCGATATACATCTCCTTCTTGCCTTCGAGCTTCCAGTCGTAACGGTCTGGCGCACCGTTGTACATGTCCAGGTTATCGGAAGTACGCAGGCCGTCGGCGGCGGTACCCGGACCGTCGTAGGACACTTGCGGCGCCTGGCGCACGCGGCGCTGGCCGGCGTTGTAGATCCACGCCTTGCGCGGCTCCTTGACCTGGTCGAGGGTTTCGTGGACCAGCAGCACGGTCCCGGCCAGACGTGCCGGAGCGGTCACTTCCTGCTTGAAGTAGAACAGGATGTTGCCGGGGTTGGCCGGATCGTAGTCCTTCATCTTGTCGCGGAAGACGAACTGGTCCTGGAAGTACACCAGGCTGTAGGAGCCGTTCTGCTGCGGGGTGGCCTGGGTGACCAAGCGAGTCACGCTGCCGCCACGGTAGCGGGTGATGTGGTTCCAGATCACCTCCAGGCCATCCTTGGGAATCGGGAACGGCACGGCTGTCTTGAAGTTCTCCAGGCCGTTGCCACCGGCGACCAGGGTGGTCTTGGTGGCGTTTTCCTTGATCGCGGCGAAGACATCGTCCGGCACCGTGGAACTGCGGTGGGTCTTGTACACCGGAATCTTGTAGCTATCCGGGTAGCGCTTGAACATCGCCACCTGGCCAGGCGAAAGCTTGTCCTTGTACTGGTCGACGTTCTGCCCGGTGATGGTGAACAGCGGTTTTTCGCTGGCGTAAGGGTCGGAGAGGAAGCCCTTGGCGTCAGCACTGCCGGCGCTCTTGGACAGCGGCTCCCACGGGCCGATGGAACCATCGGCGTTACCGGCCTTCTCGGCGCCCATCGGGGTGAGCGACGCGCCCAGCTTGGCGGCCTCGTCAGCGGAAACCGCAGCCATGACGCTGGATGCCAGCAGGGACATGCCCAGTACACCGGCTTGCAGCAGACGTGTGGTCATTTTCATTCTTTGTCGTCCTGGATCAATGTTCTTAGAAGTTCACGCCGAAGCTGAGCGCGACGAAGTCGCGGTCATCCACGGTGGTGTACTTGCCATCGAAGAAGTTGGTGTACGACAGGCTCGCCGTGTAGGTGTTCTGGTACTCGGCGTCCAGGCCCAGGCTGATGGCCTTGCGCCCTTCCTCGAAGTTGCCACCAGGCCCCGGGGAGTAGCCGTCGACATCGTGGGACCAGGCCACGCTCGGGCGCAGGTTCACACCGGCGAAGACGTTGTTGTAGTCCCAGATGGCGCGAACGCGATAACCCCAGGAGTCGGAGGTAGTGAAACCGTCGTTTTCGCAGTAGCGCGACAGGTTGTTCTGCTCGACACCCGCCAGCGTCGTGGCGTTGAGGCTCTGGCAGCGGCCATTGGGCAGCGGGCCTGGGCCGTAGACCGGGTCGCGGCCATAGCGGGCCTTGGAGGTGCTTTCCAGGCCACCGACGTGGGTCCAGCCTACCTCGCCGACCATGGTCAGACGCTCGGCGCCCATGACTTGGTCGAAGAAGTGGGTGAACGTGGTTTGCAGCTGGGTGATTTCCTTGCGGCGATAACCTGGCTGGTCGGCATCCGGCGTACCGCGCAGGACCGACGCGTTGGGATCCAGCGGAGTCAGCCCCGAATACAGGATGTCGGTGGTATTCAACTGTACCGGTGCATTCGGCCGATAGCTGATCTCACCGCTCCAAGCGGTACCGGTAGGCAAGGTGGTGGAGAAGCTCAAACCGTAGAGACGGATGTCCTCGGGGTACTCGACGTAGTAGCTGGAGTTACCCGCAACGTACAACGGCATCAGTGCCTGGAGCAGGGCCGGGTTGGTGGCGGCGGCCCCCGGTACGCCGGCCCGGACCAATGCCCCAGCCAGGTTGGCCGGATTATAGAAACCGGCGGCGGCGCCGCGACCGCTGAAGATTGGCGCCCGGCTGTGGTAGTTCATGAAGTAGCCACCGAACTCGGTGTTCAGCGGCTCGTACATGTAGCGCAAGGCCACACCGAACTGGCCGCTGTCACGGGCATCACGGTCAGGGCCGCGGCGCACGATCACGCCTTCGTCCGGCGAGCCCCAGGACACGCCCTGCCCGGTCAATGCGTTCATGGCAGGCCCGGCAAACGGGCCGATCTGCGCGGCCAGGGCCCTTGACACGTTGGCCTGCTTGGCCAACACCGCCAGGTTGTTGTTGCAACCGTCGGCGATCACGTCAGGCTGGGAGAAGAAGGTACCGCAGTTGTCGACGACGGTCTGGTCCCACTCGATCTGGTAGAAGCCTTCGGCGGTGAGGTTGTCGGTCACGCTCTGCGACACGTAGAACATGTTGACGGGGATCAGGCCTTCCTTGATCTCCGCGCCAGGGCGACGGAACGCCGAGACATCGATGGGGTTGATGGCGTTGATACCGCCGCCAATGAAGGTACTCTCGCCCCAGCTCACCACCTGCTTGCCCAAGCGCACGTTGCCCGGCAGGTCGCCGATGCTGTAGTTGTGGTAGACAAAGGCGTCGAGCAGTTCCGCGCCCGAAGACTTGGCGCCTTCCTTGCGGTTCGAATCGCTGATGTCCTTGAACTGGCGGTTTTCATCCTTGAGCTCGAAGTCGTACCAGTACTTGCCACGGACGAACACGCCCGTGTCACCGTACTTGAGCTCCAGGTCGTGGATGCCCTTGAAGATCTTCGAGAACGTCTCGCCTTTCTTGAAGTTCAGGTGGCCATCGTCGGAGGTCTGCGACAGCCCCCTGCCGCCGTTGTTGGCCCCGATGAGGTTCTTGTTGGGGTTGGCCGTCGACCAGCTGGCGCCAACGGAGAGCGACGAGTCGAACTGGCCTTCGATTTCACCGATGTTGAAGCTGACCGCGAAAGCAGGACTTGCGAGCGTGGAAGCGAGGCTGACGGCCAGAGGCAGTTTCGCCCGGCGCCAGAACGGGTTTGCAGATGTCATCGACGCTACTCCATGTACTTTTTTGTTATGGCAGTGAGTCCTTTCAGAAACGGCTCGAGCGCCTGGTGAAGCAGGCTCCTGCCCGTGACGCCGCGCGTTGCCGTGCGGCGCCCTCCCCCATTCCTGAAAATCCCCTGACCCGACTATAGCCAGCGGTCACAGGTGCTTGATCCCTCTAAAGTGTGATTTGCGCGTCCTGCTTGCGGCCCACCCCGATCGGCCGGCCTGCGCGCTGGCAGTGCTCAAGCATGGCTCAATTCTGTCGTTTGACAAGGCGTCATCCTGTCTAGCTTGCGGGGTCGCGCTTGAGAAAGCGCGACCCGCGCCCGCGTTACAGGGTGGAAAGGAAAGCGCTGTTACTGGCCTGCCACTGGCTGATGTCGACGCGGATGCGCTTCTTGTCGAGCTTGCCGACGCTGGTCTTGGGAATTTCAGTAACAAGGGCGATCTGGCTGGGAATCGCCCACTTGTTGATGTGTCCCTGCTCCACGAAAGGCTTGAGATGTTCCTTGAGCGCACGCGCCTCGATGCTCTGCCCCTCGCGCACCACCAGCAGCGCAAACGGGCGCTCCCCCCACTGCGGGTCAGGCACGCCCACAACAGCCACTTCTCGTACTGCAGGGTGGCGACTGATCAGGTCTTCCAGGTCGAGCGAAGAAATCCACTCGCCACCGGTCTTGATCACGTCCTTGATGCGGTCGCGAATATCGATGAAACCCATGCCATCGAGCGTGGCGACATCGCCGGTGTGCAGCCAGCCACCCTGCCAGAGTTCCTCGCCCTTCTCCGGCTCGCGGAAATAACCCATGGTCAACCAGGGCGCGCGCAGCACCAGTTCGCCCTGAGTTTCGCCATCGGCAGGCAGGAAATTGCCATTGCCATCGACGATGGCTGCCTCGACCAATGGCACCGGCACCCCGGCCTTGATCCGGTAGCTGGTACGCTCATCCTCGCTTCCGGCCTGCAGCTCGTCGTTCAGGTGCGCGGCACTGATCAGCGGGCAGGTTTCGGACATGCCGTAGGCGGCGGTGAGCTGGATGCCACGGGCCAGTGCAGCCTGATACAGCGCGCGGTTGAGCGCGCTGCCGCCGATGATGATCTTCCAGCCACCGAAATCCTGGCCGGCTGCCGACGGGCAGTTGAGCAGCATCTGCAGGATGGTCGGCACGCAGTGGGAGAAGGTCACCTTCTCCTCACGCCACAGCCTGATCAGCATGTCCGGCTCATAACGCCCGGGGTAGACCTGCTTGATCCCCATCATGGTCGCCGCGTAGGGGATGCCCCAGGCGTGCACATGGAACATCGGCGTGATCGGCATGTAGACATCGTTGCTGCTCAGCAGCCTCACGCTGTCCAGGCTGCCGAGTACCGCGGTTTCGGCCAGCGTGTGCAGCACCAGCTGCCGATGGGTGAAATACACTCCCTTGGGGTTACCCGTGGTGCCGGTGGTATAGAAGGTGGTGGCCACCGAGTTTTCATCGAAATCGGGGAAGTCATAGTGCGGGCTGGCCGCGGCCAGCAACTGCTCGTACTCGCCTTGCAGGCCCGGCAGGTCGGCAGACTTGTCCGGCCCATCGGTCAGCAACACGGTACCTTGCACCGTGGTCAGTTGCCCGGCGATGGCCTGGTAGAGGCCGATGAAATCACTGTTGACCAGCACGAACCGGTCTTCGGCGTGGTTCATGGTGTAGAGGATCTGCTCCGGCGACAGGCGCACGTTGATGGTGTGCACCACGGCGCCGATCATCGGGATGGCGAACATGCATTCCAGATAGCGGTGGCTGTCCCAGTCCATCACCGCCACGGTGTCGCCGGCCTTCACCCCAGCCTCGGTCAGCACGTTGGCGAGGCGGGCGATGCGCTCGTTCAGTTGCGGGTAGGTGAGACGGAGCTGGTCGCGGTAGACGATCTCGCGGGTCTTTTCGTAGCGGCTGCCGGACATCAGCAGGCGCTTGATCAGCAGCGGGTACTGGTAAGCGCCCTCGGCGGGCTTGATGATGCGCGTCTGCAACATGGGTATCCCTTTTCTTCAAAGCGGGCAGGACAGTTCAGGCAACAACTGTAGTTCGGTGACGCAGCGGTCAAATCAGCCGAAGGAATGATTTGTGCCGCAGAGGTATGAGCGCAGGCGCTACCGTTGACGAGCGGCGCCGCCGGGCCGGACACTGCGCCGACCCCATCCTGCCCTGCCACCGGAGCCCCAGATGTCCAGCCCACGTCGCGCCGTGTTTCTCGATCACCAGTCACTGGACCTGGGTGACCTCGACCTTTCGCCGCTGCATGCCCAGTTCGACACGTTGCAACTGCATGCCACGACCCGCCCGGAGCAGGTCGCCGAACGCCTGCAAGGTGCCGTGGCCGCCATCAGCAACAAAGTGATGCTCGATGCCGTCACGCTCGCCGCCAACCCGCAACTCAAGCTGATCCTGGTGGCGGCCACCGGCACCAACAATGTCGACCTGGCCGCCGCCCGCGCCCAGGGCATCACCGTGAGCAACTGCCAGGGCTACGGCACGCCGTCGGTGGCCCAGCACACCCTGGCCCTGCTGCTGGCCCTGGCCACGCGCCTGTGCGACTACGAGCAGGCGGTGAAGGCCGGGCAATGGGCCAAGGCCAGCCAGTTCTGCCTGCTGGACTTCCCCATCGTCGAGCTGGAGGGCAAGACCCTTGGCCTGCTTGGCCACGGCGAACTGGGCGGCGCGGTGGCGCGCCTGGCCGAGGCCTTCGGCATGCGCGTGCTGAGCGGGCAGATCCCCGGCCGCCCGCCCCGGGCCGACCGCCTGCCACTGCATGAGCTGCTGCCGCAGGTCGATGCCCTGACCCTGCACTGCCCGCTCAACGAGCAGACCCGGCACATGATCGGTGCCCGCGAGCTGGCGCTGCTCAAGCCCGGCGCACTGGTGGTCAACACCGCCCGCGGCGGGTTGATCGACGAGCAGGCCCTGGCCGACGCGCTGCGCGGCGGCCACCTGGGTGGCGCAGCCAGCGATGTGCTGAGCGTCGAACCGCCGGTCAACGGCAACCCACTGCTGGCGGCGGACATTCCCCGCCTGATCATCACCCCGCACAGCGCCTGGGGCGCGGTAGAGTCGCGCCAGCGCATCGTCGGCCAGCTGGCCGAGAACGCCCAGGCCTACTTCGCCGGTCAGCCGCGACGCGTGGTCGGCTGACCCGCCTCTGGTACACTGCGCCACTTTTTCAGGAGGCGTCGTCCATGGACCCGCGCAGTGAAGTGTTGCTCCGCCAGGCAGAGCTGTTCCAAGGCCCACTGCTGGTCGCTGGCGCCCAGGCCGATGGCCTGCTCGGCCAGTTGCCCGGGGCCCACGGCTGGACCTGGCATGCCGGCGACCAGGCCGTGCTCGAGAGCCGCTTCGCCGGGCGCAGCCATTACGGTGTCGAGGTGCCCGAGGTAGCCTTCGACGCCGCCGTGCTGTTCCTGCCCAAGTCTCGCGAGCTGGCGGCCTACCTGCTCAACGCCCTGGCCTCGCGCCTTGCCGGTCGCACGCTGTACCTGGTGGGGGAGAAACGCGGCGGCGTCGAAGGCGCGGCCAAGCAATTGCAGGCCTTCGGCAGGCCGCGCAAGCTCGACAGCGCCCGCCACTGCCAGTTATGGCAGGTGACCGTGGACAACGCGCCCGAGGCCAAGCCGCTGGAAAGCCTGGCCGAACGCTTTGAACTGCCCCTCGAAGATGGCCCGCTGCAGGTGATCAGCCTGCCCGGCGTGTTCAGCCACGGGCGTCTGGACAAGGGCACCGCGCTGCTCCTGGAGCACCTCGACGGCCTGCCGATCGGCCATGTCCTGGACTTCGGCTGTGGTGCCGGGGTGCTCGGCGCCACGATCAAGCGTCGCTATCCGCAGAGCCAGGTCACCTTGCTCGATGTCGACGCCTTCGCGGTCGCGGCCAGTCGCCTGACCCTGGCCGCCAATGGCCTGGAAGGCGAGGTGATCAGCGGTGACGGGATCGATGCCGCTCCCCGCGGCCTGGACGTTATCCTGAGCAATCCGCCGTTCCATACCGGTGTACACACCGACTACCATGCCTCGGAAAATCTTCTGAAAAAATCCAGGGAACATCTGCGAAAAAGTGGGGAAATCCGTTTGGTAGCCAACAGCTTCCTGCGTTACCAGCCGCTCATCGAAGGCGCCTTGGGCAACTGTGAGATCCGTGCCGAAGCACAAGGTTTTCGCATCTACCGCGCAACACATGGATAAAAACAGGGCTTGCCGAAAGCGATTCGCCTAGGCAGAATCCGCTCCGTCCTAGGGGAGTAGTCTCCCGCGAGCACCCTGCTCGCCCGGTACGCGTCAACACACTTGGCCCACAGGCCATGGCGCGTGCGACCCACGATCTGCGCAGACAGGTCCAGGGTTTGACAAGACCTATGACACGCACACCTTACCCGGGGCGGGGAGGTCGTACGTGTCATAGCCGTGTCGACCCGCCCCCGTAGGAATCCTGATGCTGGAATCATTGCTCGTCCCTACCGCGATCGTCGCGCTTGCCGAAATCGGCGACAAGACGCAATTGCTCGCGCTCATCCTCGCCGCCCGTTTCCGCAAGCCCTGGCCGATCATTGCCGGGATCGTCGCCGCGACGCTGGCCAACCATGCCGCCGCTGGCGCGGTCGGCGCCTGGGTCAGCAGCTTCTTTACAGAGTCGGTGCTGCACTGGATCCTCGCCGCGAGCTTCACCGCCACCGCGCTGTGGACCCTGGTACCGGACAAGATGGACGATGAAGAATCCAGCAACGCACGACGGTTCGGGCCATTCGTGACCACGCTGATCGCGTTCTTCCTGGCGGAAATCGGCGACAAGACCCAAGTGGCCACGGTGATGCTGGCCGCCCAGTATCCGCACCTGATCATGGTGATCATCGGCACCACCCTGGGCATGCTGATCGCCAACGTGCCGGTGGTGCTGGCGGGCAACTTCGCGGCGGAGAAACTGCCGCTGACGCTGATCCGTCGCCTGGCGGCGACCGCGTTCGTGGTGCTGGCCATCGTCGCGGTGTATTCGGCGATGAAGACCAGTGGCTGGATAGGGTGAAGCAGCGGCAAGTGGCAAGTTACAAGCGGCAAGAAAGAGCAGGTGCATCCTGACTTGCCGCTTGAAGCTTGTAGCTTGTAGCTGCTTTTACTTCTTGGCCGCCTGATACAGCGGCATCACCTTCGGAATCGCCGCCTGCAACGAAGCGATACGGCTGCTCGAAGCCGGGTGGGTGCTCATGAACTCTGGCGGCGCGCCTTCGGACGCCTTGCTCATCTTGTTCCACAGGGTGATCGCGGCGTTCGGGTCATAGCCGGCACGGGCCGACAGTTCCAGGCCGATCAGGTCGGCTTCGTTCTCGTTGGCACGGCTGTTGGGCAGGGTCATGGCGTAGTTCACCACGGTGTCGGCCATGGCCATGCTGTCCTGCCCCAGGCCAAAGATCGCGCCGGCGCCCTGGCGGGCCATTTCCACGCCGTAGGCCTTGGACATCGCTTCACGGCTGTGCTCGCGCAGGGCATGAGCGATTTCATGACCCACCACCGCGGCGATCTCGGCATCGGTCAGCTGGAGCTGATCGATCAGCCCGGTATAGACGATGATCTTGCCGCCCGGGCCGCAGTTGGCATTGAGCTCATCGCTCTTGATCACGTTGACTTCCCAGTTCCACTGCGCGGCATCCGGCCGGAACTGCGGTGCCTGGGCGATCAGGCGCTTGGCGATGGCCTGCACGCGCTTGGCATCATTGCTGCTCTTGTCCAGCACGCCCTTGCTCGACGCCTCGCCGAGGGTCTGCTGGTAGGACTGGGCGTACATCTTGTTGACCTCATCGGTCGAAAGCATGCTGAACATGTATTGCTGGCGTTGCACGCCCACGGCACCACCACTGGTGGTATTGACCGCCTGACAGCCGCCAAGCAGGACGCCGACCGTCAGCATGCTGACAACGAATGACTTACGCATGAAAACACTCCCTTTTTACGTGCCGCGTATCCTAGGCCCAGACGCCCGCCCCTGCCAGAGCCGCGGGTAAGATTTCTGACAAGGTCCTCATGCTTTGGTATTAGCCCGCCGATAACACTCGGTAACGACCTCCTTGCGCGCGGAGCTTTGCCATGAAGTTCAAGTCGATCCAGTTTTCCGTGGCCGCCCTGGCCGGTGCCATCGTGCTGAGCATTGTCGCGGCCCTGGTGCTGTACGCCGTCTACTCCGGGCAACGCACCCAGGCGCTGGTGCAACAGCGCACCCAGCAACAGTTCGAGAACGTCATCGAGCAGCGCCTCACCGCCCTGGCACGCACCCAGGTCAGCGAAATCCAGCGCGGCCTCGAAGCCCCGCTGTCGATCGCCCGCAGCCTGGCCACCGGCAACGCCATGCTCGGCATGCAGGCAAGCGACGGCCAAGCGCTGATGCGGGTCGACCGCGAGCACCTGATCAACCAGCTCAAGCGCACCGTGGAGGTCAACCCAAGCGTGCTCGGCGCTTACCTTGGCTGGGAGCCCAACGCCCTCGACCATGCCGATGCCCGCTACGTCGGCAGTAGCCTGGTGGGTATCGACAGCGCCAACGGCCGCTTCCTGCCCTGGTGGTTCCGCAATGGTGATGGCAGCCTTGGCCAGGACAAGCTGGCCGATGTCGACGACCGCACAGTGCTCGCCACCGGCGTGCGCGCCAGCGAGTACTACCTGTGCCCCAAGGAGTCGAAGAAGGCCTGCGTGATCGACCCCGCGCCTTATAAAGTGGGCGACAAGATGGTCATGCTGGCGTCGTTCGTCGAACCGATCATGGTCGATGGCCAGTTCCAGGGCATGGCCGGCGCCGACCTGTCGGTGAACTTCATCCAGGACCTGCTCAATGCCGCCGATCGCCAGCTGTACGACGGCGCCGGGGAGCTGGCGCTGGTTTCCAGCAACGGCCGCCTGGTGGCCTATACCCGTGACCCGGCGAAATTCGGCGAGAAGGCCAGCGATGTGCTCGACAGCGACGAAGCCGGCACGCTCAAGAACCTGAGCGGCGAAACCCTGCACTACGAAGTGGACGCCGGCAAGGATCGCATCGAGCTGTACCTGCCGTTCAAGGTCGCCAACACCGATGCGCGCTGGACACTGCTGCTGGAACTGCCGCTGAGCGCCGTGATGGCCGAAGTCAACCAACTGCAGCAGGACCTGGCCGAACAGCGTCGTACCGATATCACCGGCATGACCCTCGTCGGCCTCGGCATCGCCGCCCTTGGCCTGCTGGTGATCTGGCTGCTGGCCCTGGGCATCGCCCGCCCGCTCAGGCAGATGGTGGCGATGCTCGACGACATCGCCCAGGGCGAAGGCGACCTGACCCGTCGCCTGCACAGCGACCGTGCCGACGAACTGGGTGCCATCGCCAAGGGCTTCAATACCTTCCTGGCCAAGTTACAGGCCATGATCAGCCAGGTGGTGGGTTCGGTGCAGAAGGTCAGCGACTCGTCCGAGCACACCGCCGACATCGCCATCCGTACCAACCAGGGCGTGCACAAGCAGATGGCCGAGATCGACCAGGTGGCCACCGCCGTGCATGAAATGACCGCTACCGCCCAGGATGTAGCGCGCAACGCCACGCAAGCGGCCCAGGCCGCCAGCGCGGCCGACCGCGCCGCCAACCAGGGCCTGGAAATCGTGCGCGACACCTCCAGCGCCATCAGCGCCCTGGCCAGCGAGATCGGCCGCGCAGTCACGGTGGTCCAGGACCTGGCCCGCGACAGCGAAAACATCAATGCCATCCTCGTGGCCATCCGCGCCATTGCCGAACAGACCAACCTGCTGGCGCTCAACGCCGCCATCGAGGCCGCTCGCGCCGGCGAGCAGGGTCGCGGCTTTGCCGTGGTCGCCGACGAAGTGCGCAACCTGGCGCAGAAGACCCAGCAGGCGACCGAGGAAATCCAGCAGATGATCCAGCAGTTGCAGCAGGGCACCCGCGAGGTGGTCAAGGTGATGGAGGACAGCCAGGGCAAGACCGACGACAGCGTGCTGCAGGCCAGCCGCGCCGCCGAGGCGCTGGAAAGCATCACCCAGGCGGTGTCGGTAATCAACGACATGAACACCCAGATCGCCAGTGCCGCCGAGGAGCAGAGTGCCGTGGCCGAGGACATCAACCGCAATGTGATCAACATCGGCCAGGTGGCAGGCGAAGTGGCGGGCGGTGCCGACGAGTCGAGCCAGGCCAGCGCCGAGCTGACCAAGCTGGCGGAGCAGCAGCGCCGCCTGATCAATCAATTCAGGGTGTAGGTATCAAAAGGGGCGGGGGGGTGGGAGCGGGCTTGCCCCGCGATACGATCCTCGCCTCACCACCGCCATCGCGGGGCAAGCCCGCTCCCGCCAGAAAAGCTGTTTGCTCAAGCCGGGGTCAGGCACTCCGGCCCATCGAGCTTCGGATCGTTGACGAAATACGCCAGCGCCCGCTCACGCAGCGCCGTCGGCGGCTTGGCCAGCAACTCGTGCAGCTTCGCCATCGGCGTGTCGGGATCCAGCCACAGCGCCTGCTCGGCCTCGTCCAGAATCAGCGGCCGACGCTGGTTCATCGCCGCTTGCGTCACCACCGCACAACTCAACCACTCTTGTTCCTGCACCGGGTAGACCTCCCACACCGCGGCGAAGAACAATGACGCACCCTCCCCCGGTGTCACCCAGTACGGGCGCTTGCGCGCCGTGCCGCGCCATTCGTAGAAGCCGTTGGCGGGCATCAGGCAACGCCGCTGGCGCAGGGGCTCGCGAAACATCGGCTGCTCGGCGAGGGTTTCGGCACGGGCCTGGGCTGGTGTACGGGAAAGGTCGGTGAGCCAGGCCGGGGTCAGCCCCCAGCGAGCGCTGGCCAGCTGCAACTGGCCGTCGACCTGGCGTTGAATCAGGACCGAGGCGCCGGGCGCGATGTTCCATTGGGCCTTCTGGCCCGGGGGGAAGCCCGGCAGGCCGGCGAAGCTCTGGGACCAGCGAAACAGGGCGTAGCGTCCACACATGGGCGAAATCAAAACCTAGCAGATCAGGGTTCCGGGATAACTCTCCGGTTCGTCACCGGCAAGCGGCTGGGCGGCATTGTACTCATCGATCAGCTGCCGTGCGTACCCGGCCTGCTCGTCGGGCACCGCCAGGCCGAGCAAGCCGTGCATCGGCAACTCGCCCACGGCGCCCATCAGGTCGCGCCCGACCAGGTGCACCTCGATGCCTTCGCTGGCCAGCATGCCCACCAGCACCTGGGCCTCCAGCAGGCTTTCCGGTTCATAGATTCGCCGCATCAGTCGTTCTCGCCAAAGACATCCAGCATCCACTCCTCACCATGGACCTGAAGCACGAAGCGAATGGGCTTGCAGCACACCTGGCAGTCCTCGATGTATTGCTGGTCACCGCCGGACAAGTCCACCGTGGTTTCGACTTCCTCGCCACAATAAGGGCAATCGTAGAGCGCAGTTTCCAGCATCGCGGCCTCCGGAGTGACTTGTGCGTATAATTGCCGGTCTGTTTACAGGGCCTGTGTGCGTCCGAGCCGTTTTTCGGAGCCCGCCCCTACCTAATTACCCTAGCCGTTTCCAACAAGAGAGCATGATGGGCGAATTCGATGCCATCCGACCGTACGACGACGCTGAGGTCCCTGCTGTGCTGGCACGCCTGCTCAGCGACCCGGCATTCCTCGATATCCTCACCCACTTCCGCTTTCCGCGCGCGGCGGGTGCCTTCGGCTGGCTGCTCAAACCACTGATCGCCCGGCGTCTGCGCAAGGAATTTGCCGGCGTGACCTGCGTGTCCACGCTGCAGGACAAGGTCGAGTACTACGTCGACCGCACCATCGACCGCGCTACCGACGGCGTCACCTACAGCGGTGTCGAACAGCTCAAGTCCGGTACCGCCTACCTGTTCCTGGCCAACCACCGCGACATCGTGATGGACCCGGCCTTCGTCAACTACGCGGTGTACCACGCCGGCCTGCCGACACCGCGCATCGCCATCGGCGACAACCTGCTGCAAAAGCCGTTCGTCAGCGACATGATGCGCCTGAACAAGAGTTTCATCGTGCACCGTTCGATCAGCGGCCGCCGCGAGAAACTGGCCGCCTATCAACTGCTCTCGGCCTATATCAACCACTCGATCCGCAACGATGGCGCGTCGATCTGGATCGCCCAGGCCGAAGGCCGCGCCAAGGACGGTGACGACCGCACCGATTCGGCGATCCTGAAAATGTTCCACATGAGCCGCAAGGACGAACCGTTCGGCGCGGTGATCCAGAGCCTGAACCTGATCCCCGTGTCGATCAGCTACGAGTACGACCCCTGCGACCAGGCCAAGGCCCGCGAGCTGTACATCCGCGCCACCACCGGCACCTACAAGAAGGCACCCGGCGAGGACGACAACAGCATCGCCCAGGGCATCACCGGCTACAAAGGGCGGGTTCACATCAACTTCGCCCCCCCGGTGACCGAGTACCACGAGGACACCAAGCAGCTGGCGCAGGCCATCGACCGGCAGATCCTCGGCGGCTACCGGCTGTTCCCGGTGCATTACCTGGCCTATGCGATGTGGGCAGAGAAGGATGCGGCACTCGAAGTGCCGAGCGCGGAGAAGCTGTTCCCGGCCGATGAACTGGCCAAGGCCAAGGAAGAGTGGCAGCGCCGCCTGGACGCCTGCCCGGTCGAGCAGCAGCCGTACCTGGTGCAGCAGTACGCGACCCCCGTGCGCAATCAGTACCAGGTGAAGCGTCAGCCGGCATCGGTCTGACGAGACGTGGGAGCGGGCTTGCCCCGCGATAGTGTCAACTCAGGTGACAGCGTCGCCCGAAAATATGCAATCGCGGGTCAAGCCCGCTCCCACGCAGCAACCGAAACGCCTTTAGATCCAGGTGCTGAACCAGGACAGCAGCAACGCCATCGCCAGGCAGCAGAAACCGAGGATGTAGTAATAGCGCGGCACCCGCTGCTCGAGCACGTCCACCACCCCCTCATCCATCGCCAGGCTTTCCTTCACGAGCGCCTCGCGGCGTCGGGCGCCATGCAGCAGCAGCCCGCCGGGGCAGGTGATCAGCAACGCCAGCAGATTGATCAGCTTGGCCGGATGGGCGGCCAGGAAGCCCCAGAGCACTTGCAACGACATTACGCGACCTCGGTATCAGGTGTGGCAAAGCCCGACATTCTACCCAAGCCGACTTCAACCACCGCCACTTTGCGACCAGCTGTCATCCAGGCTCTGTACGAAATGTATCTGCACTCGCCCATACTGCGTTGAAACGGGGCTCGGAATGCTCATGTACTCTAGTACAGTCGGGCGCGACCCCGGCCGTTCCTCTCCCCGTTTCGCCTTGTCTGGCCTTCGCGCAGACACATTTCGTACAGACCCTAATTTCATTTGTCACACGCTCGTCATCAAGACAGGCCACCCTGTCGGCCTTCAACTGACCGGAGCTTGTCATGCTGCACGCCGAAAACCAGGACCGCCTCTACCTCGTGGCCCAGAGCGACGAACAACAGGCGCTGATCGACGGCTTCGCGATCAACGTCCAGGACCGTCAGTGGCTGGTGTATTGCGCCCTGGGCGGGCATGCCCACGACGACCTGCCGGAGATCGACCCGCACACTGGCATCAGCCTGCTGGACTTTCACGTCCAGGCCGCCTGACCGGCCCTAGTGTGGTGTTTTGCAAATACGACCAATAACTCGCGAGTGTTTTTTGCGCTCAGGCAAGGCGTCGCGACGAGTCGTAGCCCAGCTACGGCGAGGAGCGACAACGCCGCATGAGCGCAAAAAGCACCGCGAGTTATGGTCGTTATTTGTGAAACACCACACTAGATACAGCCATGAAAAAGCCCGCTGCCTGTTTCGCAGGCAGCGGGCTTTTTCATGGCTGTATTGACGTACTTACTCGCCCAGCACCTGACCGACGGTCGGGTCCTTGAACAGGCGGGTAAGGGCATCGCTGAGCACGTCACTCACCAGCTTGGTGTTGGTTTCCTGGTTCGGCGCCATGCCGAAGCGCTGGTCCAGCGACGCACCGTAACGGCCGCTGTAGCGACGGTTGGCATTCGACACGTCAGCGCGGAAGGTGGCACCGATGGTCGCCTCGGTCACGTACATCTTGTCCTTGGGCGACTGGTACTTGAGCTCGGCCAGGGTCACGGTCAACTGCGGGGCATTGCCGGCATTCGGCGTCGGGGTGAAGCCCAGCAGGCGCACCGCCGCCTCGGCCTGGGCCTGCAGCTTGGGCACCACGTCATTGCCATTGACGGTGATGGTGCTGGTCTCGGGGTACATGCCACCACGGGTGCCGAGCGACTGCGAGGCGCGCCCGTCGACAACCCTGACCACCACCGGCTGGCCGTGGCCGACCGGAGCCAATTGCTGGGTGAGCTTGGGTTGCGGGCTGAGTTGCTGCGGGCTGTGGGCACAACCGGCCAGGCTCAGGCTGGCCACCGCGAACAAACCGACCAACAGACGTTGCAACATGCGCATTTCTCCAGAAAAAGCGGCAAAGGCCCACAGTATACCTAGCGCGCCACACGCCAGCCATCGCCCGGCCCGCTTGTCACAATCGTTTCATGCCCCTGCGTTTATCCTTGCGCCAGCCCTCACTCACAGGACGCCACGTCATGGCCTCGCTCTGGACCCTGCTCTTCCACCGCCCGCGCCACGCCACCTACGCCCGCCTCGACAGCGATGGCACCTGCCTGGCCTTCAAGCACTGCGCCACACCGCCGGGCAACGGCACCTGGGTGCCGGTCAGCGAAGCGCGACTGGCCTGGCTGGGCCACCCGCTACCGGCCAGCGCCCGGGTTTGCGACGGTGCAACGCGCCGTTGGCAGCAACGCACCCTCGCAGCCTGACAAACGCTGCAATAAAAACCCAACAAGTACGCCCTTTCCGCCCGCGACATCGTTATAATCTCCCCCCGATTATAAGGACGTCTCCTGATCGGGCCCCGCATTCGCCGCTTCAACCCGGCACCCTCGACGCTTCGCCCACAGAGAGCCTTCCACTCAGGTCTTGCATTGGCTGTCGTGCCTGCTGTTTCCGGCCGTCCGCTGCGCATGAACCTGCGGGTTGCCATCGCGCAGTCCACTTTTGAGGTTCACGACTCCAAAAGAGCGTGAAAAAACGGTTTTTCACAACTTCACGAGAGTGTGGCGAGCAAATGAACAGTCTGGCATGTGCAAGAGCGGCAGATGTGTACCGAACAGCCCTGAACAGACGGCAAAAGCGCTCATCCCTGATGAATGCCTGAGGCCGGTCCATAACGCACGACGGACCACTTGACCATAAGTCGAATTGCCGCACCCGTGGCAATGGGCGTTCAATAGCCGAACACCCAAGACTGATTGGCGGTGTCCGCGGAAGTTGCAAGAACTGCGAAGAGTCGGACATGGCGATCCTGGCCAACCCAGGGATCCTATGCTGTCAATTAGGTGCTGTAGATTGTGGAGACGCGTTAATGGCGCAGAACGAATCGGTTGATGTGGTACTGGTAGGCGCGGGCATCATGAGTGCCACCCTGGCCGTACTGCTCAAGGAGCTCGACCCGACCCTGAAGCTCGAGGTCGTCGAGGCGATGGACTCCGGAGCCGCGGAGAGTTCCAACCCCTGGAACAACGCCGGTACCGGCCATGCCGGCCTGTGCGAGCTCAATTACACCCCGCAGGCCGCCGATGGCAGCATCGACATCAAGAAGGCCGTGCACATCAACACCCAGTTCGAGGTTTCGCGCCAGTTCTGGGCCTACCTGAGCCGCAAAGGCAACTTCGGCTCGCCGCGCGCCTTCATCAACCCGGTGCCGCACCTGAGCTATGTCGAAGGTGACAAGGGCGTTTCGTTCCTCAAGAAGCGTTTCGAGCTGCTCAAGCAGCACCACGCCTTCGCCGAGATGGAATACACCGAAGACAAGGCCGTGATGAAGGACTGGATGCCGCTGATGATGCCCGGCCGCCCGGCCGACCAGCACATCGCCGCCACCCGCGTGATGAAAGGCACCGACGTCAACTTCGGCGCCCTCACCAACAAGCTCCTCAAGCTGCTTGGCGACTCGCCGGATGCCCAGGTCAAGTACAGCAAGAAGGTCGTCGGCCTGCGTCGCAACGGCAGCGGCTGGACCGTGAGCATCAAGGACGTCAACAGCGGCGGCAGCCGTGAAGTGGACGCCCGCTTCGTCTTCCTCGGTGCCGGTGGCGCCGCCCTGCCCCTGCTGCAGGTGTCCGGCATCCCCGAAAGCAAGGGCTTCGGCGGCTTCCCGGTCAGCGGCCAGTGGCTGCGTTGCGACAACCCGGAAATCGTCAAGCAGCACCAGGCCAAGGTCTACAGCCAGGCGGCGGTCGGCGCCCCGCCGATGTCGGTGCCGCACCTGGACACCCGCGTGGTCGACGGCAAGAAATCGCTGCTGTTCGGGCCATACGCCGGCTTCACCACCAAGTTCCTCAAGCACGGCTCCTTCATGGACCTGCCGTTGTCGGTGCGCATGGGCAACATCGGCCCGATGCTGGCCGTGGCCCGTGACAACATGGACCTGACCAAGTACCTGGTCAGCGAAGTGATGCAATCCATGGAGCAGCGCCTGGAATCGCTGCGCCGCTTCTACCCGGAGGCGAAAGCCGAGGACTGGCGCCTGGAAGTGGCCGGCCAGCGGGTGCAGATCATCAAGAAGGATCCGAAGAAAGGCGGCATCCTGCAGTTCGGCACCGAGCTGGTCTCGGCCGAGGACGGCAGCCTGGCCGCGCTGCTTGGCGCATCGCCGGGCGCCTCGGTGACCGTGTCGATCATGCTCGAGCTGATCGAGCGCTGCTTCCCCGAGCAGGCCAAGGGTGCCTGGGCGGCCAAGCTCAAGGAGATCTTCCCCGCCCGTGAGAAGACCCTGGCCACCGACGCGGCCCTGTACCGCAAGATCAGCGCTGAAAACGATGTGGCGCTGGAGCTGGTGGAAAACAGCCCGGCCAAGCATTACGCCTGATCCGGCTGAAACGAAAAAACGCCCTTCGGGGCGTTTTTTGTTTGCGGGCAAATCCTCGTGGGAGCGGCGGTGCGCCGCTCCCACGCAACGCCACGGATCAAACTCGGGCGTTGTCGATGATCTCGATGTACTCCGGCGCATTGCGCTGGTCGGCGATGGCCTCGACGAAAGTCTTGCCATGTTCGTCCTTGCCATCCAGGTCGTAGCCGGCCGCCACGAAGAAACCGACGTAACGTTCGAAGTCGTCGACGCGCAAGCCGCGGTATCCCTTGATCAGCTTGTGATGCGAAGGCGAAGTCAGGCCATCGGCCGGCTCGAACTGCAGGAACGTCTTGATGTACTCGTCGCTGATCTCGTCACCAATCACTTGTTTCTTGTCTTTACGCATCGCCGACTCCAACTGGACCATCACGGACATTTTCGAGGGACGGCAGTTTACCCCCCGACGACGGCGAGCCTCAACGCGTACGTACGGTGCCGGTGTGCAGGTCGGCCCAGATATGGCCGTTGGCATAGGTGAGGAACTGAACGTAGAGCGTCTCGTTACGCAGCAGGTCCATGACCGCACGGTAGTTGGCCAGCGGGTAGTTGAGCGTCAGGGTGCGGGTCTTGTCGTCGTACACCGGTTTCTTCAGGCTCTTGCCGCCCTCGCCGTCGAAATTGAGCAGGACCTGGCCGATGGTCGAGCCCTTGCTCAGCGGCTTGCCCTTCAGGCGCACCAGCAAGGAGGAGGTGATCGGGATCGGCTGCTGGTCGGACTGGCGCTGGGTGCCGACCACCACGCTGTAGTCGGTGACCTGCAGCAGTTGCTGGCTGGCCGGTGCTTCCTGGCGCAGTGAGAGGTCGTCAGGCGGGAGGAACTGGCTGTGCAGCGGTGCGGCGGCAAGCGGCAGGCTCACCGCCATCAAGAGGGGGACGATCGCACGCATGTAGGGCTCCTTGGCATGAGCAGGCACTCTACGCACAGGCCCTGTCGCGGAGCAAGCCCGGTCCTGAAGTAAGGGAGCGGGCTCAAGATTGGGCACAAGCTCAATCGAACTGCGCGCGCATCCAGGCGTGATACTCGGCAACAGCCGCTTCACCTTCACGCGGCGCCCAGTGAGCGTGCTCCCCCTCGCCCACCGCCCGGTACGGCCCGGCCTTGCACTCGAACATGACGCTGTCGGCCTCGAGCACCACCAGGCCATGGTAGGTGCCTGGCACCAGGTCGACCCCAAGACACTCGCCGCCCGCCTGCAGCACACGTTTGTCGGTGACCTGTCCCAGGTCATCGAAGATCAGCAACCCCAAGCGCCCCTTGAGGACGATCAGGACCTCGGCCTTGTCGTCACTCAGGTGCCTGTGCGGTGGGATGTAGGTAGCTGGCTGCAAACCCACCGCCATGCGGTGGCAGGGCTCTTCCATCTGGTGGAAGTTGTGGTGCTGACGACCACGCGGACTCTCGGCGGCCTTTTGTACCAGCCCGACGAACAACGACTGATCGAGGAACGCAGGCTGGCGCATGCTCACATCCCCTTGACGGCGAAGAGGCCGTTGGCGTTGCGCCAGTAGCCCTTGTAGTCCATGCCGTAGCCGAAGACGTAGCGATCGACGCACGACAAGCCGGTGTAGGTGGCCTTCAGGTCCGGGCTGGCCTTGCGGTCGTGGTCCTTGTCGATCAGCACTGCGGTGTGCACGGCGCGGGCGCCGGCGTGCTTGCAGAACTCGATGATGGCGCTGAGGGTGTGCCCTTCGTCGAGGATATCGTCGACGATCAGCACGTCACGGTCGATGAACGACACTTCCGGCTTGGCCTTCCAGAACAGCTCGCCACCGCTGGTGGTGTTGCGGTAACGGGTGGCGTGCAGGTACGAGGCCTCCAACGGGAACTGCAGGTGGGTCAGCAGCTTGCCGGAGAAGATCAGGCCACCGTTCATCACGCAGAAGACCACCGGGTTCTTGTCGTGCAGGTCCTTGCAGATCTGTTTGCCGACCTCGGCGATGGCGGCCTCGACCTCGGCTTCGTTGTACAGGCAATCAGCCTCGCGCATCACTTGACGGATATGCTCGAGATCGGCGGACATGGCGCTCTCCAGGGGGTGCGTTTTGGAAAAGCGGGCAAAGGTACGCATCCGCTCGTCCCAGATCAAGCCTTTATGGACTAACGTGCACAATGACTGCACGACATCAAGGACTGAATAGATTAATCTAGCGCGGTTTTTTTGCCCGCCTCCCGGAGCCCTCCCCCTATGCCTACTCGTGAGATCCGCCATCCGCTGATCCGCCACAAGCTCGGCCTGATGCGCCGTGCCGATATCAGCACCAAGAATTTTCGCGAACTCGCCCAGGAAGTCGGTGCACTGCTGACCTATGAAGCCACCCAGGACCTGCCGCTCGAAACCTACGAGATCGACGGCTGGTGCGGCAAGGTGCAAGTCGAGAAAATCGCCGGCAAGAAGATCACCGTAGTGCCGATCCTGCGCGCCGGCATCGGCATGCTCGACGGCGTGCTCAGCCTGATCCCCGGCGCCAAAGTCAGCGCCGTGGGCGTGGCCCGCAACGAAGAAACCCTCGAGGCCCATACCTACCTCGAGAAGCTCGCGCCGGATATCAACCAGCGCCTGGCCCTGATCATCGACCCGATGCTGGCCACCGGCAACTCGATGGTCGCCACCATCGACCTGCTGAAAAAAGCCGGCTGCAAGGAAATCCGCGCCATGGTCCTGGTCGCGGCGCCCGAAGGCATCGAAGTGGTGGAAAAAGCCCACCCGGACGTGCAGATCTATACCGCCTCGATCGACCAGCGCCTCAACGAGCACGGCTACATCGTGCCGGGCCTGGGTGATGCCGGCGACAAGATCTTCGGCACCAAGCAGAAGGACGCCTGACCATGCAGGACGGCTTCAACGACCCGCTCTGGCGCCAGGTCGTTTCGGGCGCGCAGATGCTCTTCGTGGCATTCGGCGCGCTGGTGCTGATGCCGTTGATCACCGGCCTCGACCCCAATGTGGCGCTGTTCACCGCCGGCATCGGCACCCTGCTGTTCCAGCTGGTCACGGGCCGTCAGGTTCCGGTGTTCCTGGCCTCGAGCTTCGCTTTCATCACCCCGATCATCCTCGCCAAGGGCCAGTTCGGCCTGGCCGAGACCATGGGCGGCGTCATGGCGGCAGGCTTCGTGTACACCTTCATGGGCCTGATGGTGAAAATCAAGGGCACCGGCTTCATCGACCGCATGCTGCCGCCGGTGGTCATCGGCCCGGTGATCATTTCCATCGGCCTGGCCATGGCGCCGATTGCCGCCAACATGGCGATGGGCAAGGGTGGTGACGGCGCTGCGCTGATGCCGTACAAGACCGCCATGCTGATCTCCATGCCGGCACTGCTGACCACGCTGATCGTGGCCGTGTTCGGCAAAGGCATATTCCGTCTGGTACCGATCATCTCCGGCGTGCTGGTGGGCTTCGCTCTGTCGTTCGCCTTCGGCGTGGTCGACACTGCCAAGATCGCCGCGGCCCCATGGCTGGAACTGCCCAACTTCACCGCGCCAGCCTTCAACTGGCAGGCCATTCTGTTCATCGTGCCCGTGGCCCTGGCCCCGGCGATCGAACACATCGGCGGGGTGATTGCGGTGGGCAGCGTGACCGGCCGCGACTACCTGAAAAAACCCGGCCTGCACCGCACGCTGCTGGGTGACGGCCTGGCCACCACGGCAGCCGGCCTGTTCGGCGGCCCGCCCAACACCACCTACGCCGAAGTGACCGGCGCGGTGATGCTGACCAAGAACTACAACCCGAAGATCATGACCTGGGCGGCGGTCTTCGCCATCACCCTGGCCTTCATCGGCAAATTCGGCGCATTGCTGCAGAGCATTCCGGTGCCGGTGATGGGCGGCATTCTCTGCCTGTTGTTCGGCTCGATCGCCGCGGTGGGCATGAACACCATGATCCGCCACAAGATCGACCTGGCCGAAGCCCGCAACCTGGTGATTGTCTCGGTGACCCTGGTGTTCGGTATCGGCGGCGTGCTGATCGGCAGCGGTGACGGCCCGGACGACTGGGGCCTGAAGGGCATCGCCCTGTGCGCCGTGGTGGCCATTGCCCTGAACCTGATCCTGCCGGGCAATGATGGCTGGAAGAACAAGAAGCTGGATGATCAGTTGCCCTGATCGGGCCGCTGCGTTCGTGGGAGCGGGCTAACCTGCTCCCACGAATACTTGGTCAGGCCTTCTCGCACATCTCCGCCAGCACCCTCACCCACTCCGGGTGATCGTTCAGGCACGGCACCAGCACCAGCTCCTTGCCGCCGGCCTCGACGAACTGCTCACTGCCGCGCATACCGATCTCTTCCAGTGTCTCGATGCAGTCGGCGACAAACGCCGGACACATCACCAGCAACTTCTTCACTCCCGCCTTGCCCAGCTCGTCCAGACGCGTTTCGGTGTAGGGCTCGATCCACTTGGCCCGACCCAGACGCGACTGGAACGATACTGACCACTTGCCGTCCGGGATACCCATCTTCGCAGCGAACGCCCTGGCCGTGGCCAGGCACTGGCCGCGATAACACACCGCGCGCATCTCGGCGCTGGCGTCCTTGCAGCAGTCGGCAGCCTGGAAATCGTGATTGCCGGTGGGGTCGAGCTTTTTCAGGTGTCGCTCAGGCAAACCATGGAAGCTCAGCAACAGGTGATCGTAGTCTTGCTCGAGGTACGGGCGGGCGCTGGCGACCAATGCCTCGATATAGTCGGGATGCTCGTAGAACGGCTGGAGCACGCGGGTCTGCAGGGGCAGCCGGCGCTCGGCGATGGTCTGCTTCGCCAGTTCCACCACCGTGGTCACGGTACTGTCGGCGAACTGTGGATAAAGCGGTGCCAACGTCACCTTGCGCACACCTTGCGCAGCCAGGCGCTCGAGCACGCCAGGCAGTGCCGGCTCGCCATAGCGCATGGCGATTTCCACCGGGCCATGGGGCCAATGCTCGACCATCGCCTGGCGCAGGCGGCGGGTCAGTACCACCAGGGGCGAGCCTTCGTCCCACCAGATCGACCCATAGGCATGGGCAGACTGCTCCGGCCGCTTGATCAGGATCAGCGACACCAGCAACCGCCGCACCGGCCAGGGCAGATCGATCACGTACGGGTCCATCAGGAACTGGTTGAGGTAGCGGCGCACGTCGGCCACCGAGGTGGAAGCCGGCGAACCGAGGTTGACCAGCAGCAGGGCATGATCGGTCATGCAGCGTCCTATGTCAGAGGCGGCTGGACAGGTTGTCCAACGCCGATTGCAGATCGTTGAAACGGAACGTGAAACCCGCCGCCAGCAGACGCACAGGGCGGGCGCGCTGGCCACCGAGCAGCAGCGTCGACATCTCGCCGAGCCCGGCCTTGAGCAGCAGCGCCGGCATCGGCATCCATGCCGGACGATGCAAGGTGCGCCCCAGGCGCTTGGCGAACTCGCGGTTGCGTACCGGCTCCGGCGCGCAGGCATTATAGGGACCGCTGGCTTCCTTTTGCTGCATGAGAAAATCAATCAAGGCGATTTGATCGTCGATATGCACCCAAGGCATCCACTGCCGACCATCGCCCAATGGCCCGCCAAGGCCCAGTTTGTAGGGCAGGCGCAGGCGCGACAAAAAGCCGCCATCGGCAGCCAGCACCAGGCCGGTGCGCACCAGCACGACGCGGATACCCAATGCCTGCGCACGCAGGGCAGTCTCCTCCCAGGCGATGCACAGCTGGCTGGCGAAGTCCTCCTTCACCGGGGCCGAGCTCTCCGTGAGCTCGCGCTCGCCGCCGTCGCCGTACCAGCCCACCGCAGAGCCCGAGATCAGCACCGACGGGCGCTGGTCGCGGCGCTCCAGCCAGGCCAGCAGCTGCTCGGTGAGCGCCACCCGGCTGGCCCAGAGCAGGGTGCGGCGCGCCGCAGTCCAGGGACGATCGGCGATGGGCGCGCCGGCCAGGTTGATGACCGCATCCACTGGGTCGTCGGCGGCGATATCGTCCAGCCGCGCGACGCCACGCACTCCAGTGCCACAGATTTTCGCCACCTGTTCCGGCCGGCGGCTCCAGACCGTCAGCCGATGGCCGTCGGCCTGCCACCGTTGGCAAAGGTGTTGGCCGATAAGGCCGGTACCGCCGGTCAGCAATATATGCATGGCTGTGTCCTCACAGTTGGCGGCCGTGGTCTATTTTTAAGATCAAGGCACTTTTTTGACCGATCGCTCTCGGATAAACATAGGCCACCTGCCTATCGAGCGGAATAACCTTATACAAACATTGTGCATTGTACAGGTTTGCCTGGCAGCGTACGCTGCGTAAAGCTAGGTTCGAAGAGGCCATCATGACAGTACCCATCGCCATCATCGGAGCCGGTATCGCCGGCCTGTCCGCAGCCCAGGCCCTGCAGAAGGCCGGGCAGACCGTCCACCTGTTCGACAAGGGCCATGGCAGCGGAGGCCGCATGGCCAGCAAGCGCAGCGAGGCCGGGGCCCTCGACCTGGGCGCGCAGTACTTCACGGCACGTGACCGGCGCTTCGTCGAACAGGTCCAGCACTGGGTCGCCTCAGGCTGGGCCGAGCAGTGGAAACCGCAGTTGTACAACTACCGCGATGGCGAACTGACGCCCTCCCCCGACGAACAGGTCCGCTGGGTCGGCGTGCCGCGCATGAGCGCCATCACCCGTGGCCTGCTCAAGGATGTCACGGTCAATTTCGGCTGCCGCATCGCCGAAGTGTTCCGTGGCAAGCAGTACTGGCACCTGCAGGACACCGAAGGCTGCAGCCATGGGCCGTTCAGCCGCGTGGTGATCGCCGTGCCGGCCCCTCAGGCCACACCGCTGCTGGCGGCCGCGCCGAAACTCGCGGCGGTTGCCGCCGGTGTGCAGATGGAGCCGACCTGGGCCATCGCCCTGGGCTTCGAGACACCACTCGACACCCCCATGCAGGGCTGCTTCGTCCAGGACAACCCGCTCGACTGGCTGGCGCGCAACCGCAGCAAGCCAGGCCGTGACGAGCAACTCGATACCTGGGTGCTGCATGCCACCTCCAGCTGGAGCAGGCAGCATATTGACCTTGCCAAGGAGGAAGTGATCGAGCAGCTGCGGGGTGAGTTCGCCGAACTGGTCGGGTGCGTGGTACCCGCGCCAACCTTTGCCCTCGCCCACCGCTGGCTCTACGCTCGCCCAACCAGCAACCATGAGTGGGGCACACTGGCCGATGCCGACCTGGGCCTGTACGCCTGTGGCGACTGGTGCCTGTCCGGGCGCGTCGAGGGCGCCTGGCTCAGCGGCCAGGAAGCCGCCAGGCGCTTGCTGGAGCATCTGGAGTAGTCGCTCCTAAAACTTATACAAAAAATTTGTTTGTATAAGTTTACATCTGTGCTGAAATTGCCTTGTACAAATTGTGCTGCCTGTACAAGTCATTCGGAGACAGTGATGAACGCTCCCACGCCCAACGGCAAGCCACGCCTGGCCATCAGCGCCTGCCTGACCGGCCTCAACGTGCGCTACAACGCCGGCCACAAAGCCTCCAGCCTGTGTCTCGACCTGCTCGACAAGCACTTTGACTGGGCGCCGCTGTGCCCCGAAGTCGCCATCGGCCTGGGTACCCCGCGCGAACCTATCCGCCTGGTGGGGGACCCTGCACATCCAGCGGTCACCGGCACGCGCAACAGCACCACCGACCTCGCCGGCCCACTGCGCGCCTACGGTGAGCAGATGGCCGGCGAACTGGACGATATCTGCGGCTACATTTTCATGCAAAAGTCACCGTCCTGTGGCCTCGAACGGGTCAAGGTCTATCAGGAAGACGGCCGCCCGGCTCATCATGGTCGCGGTGTCTATGCCGCGGCCTTCTGCGCCCTGCGCCCGGACCTGCCGGTCGAGGAAGAAGGTCGCCTGCACGACCCGGTACTGCGAGAAAACTTCATCGCCCGTGTGTATGCCTACGCCGACTGGCAGCAGCAGCTGCGCCAGGGCATGAGCCGCGGCGCTCTGATTCGCTTCCATGCCCGCTACAAGTACCTGTTGATGGCCCACAACCCCCAGGCGTACCGGACTCTTGGCCGCCTGCTTGGCAACATGCGCCGGGACGACGACCCGTTGCAACTCGGCCTGCAATACTTCAGCCAGTTGATGCAGGCCCTGCGCCGATGCGCCAGCCGCGGTACCCACGGCAATGTGCTGCAGCACCTGAGCGGGTACCTGCGCAACGAACTGGGCCAAAGCGACAAGGCCGAGCTGCAGCAGATCATCGGCCAGTACCAGAGAGGCGTAGTGCCGCTGGTGGTCCCACTGACCCTGCTCAAGCATCATTTGCGCTGCCATCCCGACCCTTACCTGTTGCAACAGGCCTACCTGCAACCCCACCCGGAAGACCTTGGACTACGCAATGCCATCTGACGAGTTGCTCCCTATCGGCGAGGTAGCACGGCTCACCGGCGTCAACCCGGTCACCTTGCGCGCCTGGGAGCGGCGCTACGGCCTGATCAAGCCTCAGCGCACACCCAAGGGCCATCGCCTCTATCCACAAGACCAGGTGCAACGGGTCCAGGCCGCGCTGCGCTGGCTGGAACGCGGCGCTGCAATCAGCCAGGTGCGCGAGTTGCTGGACAACACGGAGAACACTCCGCCAACCCTGCAGGGCGAATGGGGCGAGCGTATCGAGCAACTGATCATGGCAATCGCTCGCCTTGCCCAGCGCCCTCTCGACCAACAGTTGAACCAGGTGATGGCCCTCTACCCCGCCGTGACCGTGTGCGAGCGCCTGCTCCTGCCCCTGCTGGAGGCCCTCACCCTGCGCTGGCAAACCCATTTCGACGCCCGCCTGGAGCAAGTGTTCTTTCACACCTGGCTGCGCAGCAAGCTGGGGGCGCGGGTCTATCACGACGGCCACTCTCTCACCGGCACCTGCGTCCTGCTCGCCCGTACCGACGATACAGCCTTCGACCCGGAGTTCTGGCTCTGCGCCTGGCTGCTGAGCAGCAATGGCCACCCTCTGGAGATTCTCGAGTGGTCGGTCGAGCCTCGTCAGCTGCGCCAAGCCGTGGAGCGCTTGCAACCACAAGCACTGCTGCTGCACCTCGGACGCCGCCCCGACCTCGCCGCACTGGGCCGCATGCTGCGGGAAACCAACGTAAGGAAACTCCTGGGTGGCAGCACGGTCACTCTTCATGAGGCAGAGCTACGCGCATTGTCGCTTACCAACCTGTCCCTGTTCGACAGCCCGCAAGCTGCCTTGCGCGGCCTTCAACAACCCTGACCAATCTTGGGCTCGTATTCCATGCAATTGATATGGCTACGCAGTGACCTGCGTGTGGACGATAACACCGCTCTCGCGGCCGCCTGCCAGCGCGGTCCGACCGTGGCCCTCTGGGTCGCCAGCCCTGGCCAGTGGCTGGCCCATGACGACGCACCCTGCAAGGTCGACTTCTGGCTGCGCAACCTGAGGCTGCTGCGCCAGTCACTCGCGGCGCTGAATATTCCCCTGTTGATTCGCCAAGTCGATACGTGGGAGGACGCCCCGCAATGCGTGCTCGATGTCTGCCGCCAGCACAGCATCGAGGCCGTGCACTGGAACGAGGAATACGGCATCAACGAGACCCGGCGCGACGAAGCGACTCGGAACCTGCTGCAACACGCAGGAATTGGCGCTACCGCCCACCTCGACCAGTTGCTGTTCAGGCCCGGTAGCGTGCTGACCCGCGCAGGCCAGTATTTCCAGGTCTTCAGCCAGTTCAAACGGGTCTGCCTGGAACATCTGCACCGCAGCCTCCCCTCTCTCGTTCCACCTGTACGTCGTCAAGAGATGCTGGGTATTCACGGCGACGCCATACCCGAGCATATCGAAGGCTTCGAAGCACCTTCCGACGCCCTGCGCCAGCACTGGCCCGCCGGTGAGGATGAAGCACGGCAGCGGTTGCAGCGCTTTGTCGACGAAACCGTCGAGGATTACGCACAACTGCGCGACTTGCCCGCCAAGGCCGGTACCAGCCAGCTTTCGCCTTACCTGGCTGCGGGTGTGGTCTCGCCACGTCAGTGCCTGCACGCGGCCCTTGGGAGCAACCGGGGTGAATTCGACAGTGGCAGCGTCGGTGTGCAGACCTGGGTCAACGAGCTGCTATGGCGCGAGTTCTACAAGCACACCCTGGTGGGTTATCCCCGGGTCTCGCGGCATCGCGCCTTCCGCCCACACACCGAGGCGCTGCCTTGGCGTGATGCGCCTGGCGACCTGCAAGCCTGGAAGGAAGGCCGCACCGGCTTCCCTATCATCGATGCAGCCATGCGTCAGTTGCTGCACACCGGCTGGATGCACAACCGGCTGCGCATGATCGTCGCCATGTTCCTCAGCAAGAACCTGCTGATCGACTGGCGATATGGCGAGCGGCATTTCATGCGCCACCTGATAGACGGCGACCTGGCCGCCAACAACGGCGGCTGGCAGTGGAGCGCCTCTACAGGCACTGACGCAGTTCCCTATTTCCGCATTTTCAATCCTGTTACCCAGTCACAGCGCTTCGACCCGAAGGGGGTGTTCATTCGTCGATGGCTGCCGGAATTGAAGGACAGGGAAGATAAATCGATTCACTACCCGGTGAAATCTGGCGATCTATTTGCTACAAATCATTACGCGAGCCCGATAGTCGATATCGACAGTAGTCGCCAACGTGCATTGGAAGCTTTCAAAGGCTTGTCCAGCTGGCAGGATCAAGGGGCATAGAGCATGACACATCGTTTCTGGATTACAGGAGCCAGCCACGGACTTGGCCTGGCCTTGGTGGAACAGTTGCTCGCGAGCGGGCACCAGGTTGCCGCCAGTGGCAGGGATAGCCAGCAACTCGACAACTTGGGCCAACGCTACGGTGGAAACTTGGTGCGCCTTGGGGACCACTTGCCGGACGCCGCCCAGCGCCTCCCGAGCCGCTGGAGCGCGCTGGATTGCCTGATCATCAATGCCGGAACCTGCGATTACCTTCCTGCCGACGTGACGCAGGCGCAACTGTTCGAACAGATCGTCAGCAGCAACTTGAGCGCCACCGAACAGTGCCTGATTGGCGCTTTGCCGCTTCTGGCCAAAGGTGACAATCCACAGGTGATGGCTGTTCTCAGCCGTTACTCGGCATTGCAGCTGTACGAGCCGAACCAGCCAGCCAGTGGCAGCAACAGCCTGCCACAGTGGCTTCGTCTGCAGCGTCCCGCCCTGAAGGCGCTGGGTATAGACCTGACCGTGGTGGCGCCACAATCGCTGAAAACCCCGGTGACCTCGGCACAGGCCATTCCGGAGCCCTGGACCGCGCAAAGTGCCGCGCAGGAGTTGCTGGCACGCCTGGGTCAGCGTCAACCCGAACTGGTGTTCGAAGCTCTCGATCCAGGCGAGTTGTGGCCGCTGCCGAAGAACAGCTGATACATGCAAGTGCGGGCTTGCCCGCTCCTGCATGGGTCAGCTCAAGGCAGGAAGTGCTGCACGCTGCCCGGCTGATGCCATAACAGCGGCAAGACCTTCTGCAGGCGCTCCGGCTCTCCACTGCTCCAGAATGCAGTCGCCTGCGCCGGGCCCTCGCCGAGCAGCCCGCGCGCCTCCAGCAGCCTTTGCAGTTGGCGCGCCACGGCAGCCCCGGTGTCGATGATCGCCACCTCAGCTGGCACCATTTCGGCCAGCATTGGCCGCAGGAAGGGGTAGTGGGTGCAGCCCAGGATCAAAGTGTCGCAGCCGGCCGCCAGTAACGGCTTCACATAGCCCGACAGCAATTGGCGCAGTTGCTCGCTGAACAGATCGCCCGCCTCGATACGCTCGACCAGCCCGGGGCAAGGCTGGGTGACCACCCGCACATCATTGGCGAAACGGTCGAGCAAGGCGGCGAACTTGGCGCTCTGCAGGGTACCGGTGGTTGCCAGCACACCGACCACGCCGGAACGGGTCGCCGCCGCCGCCGGCTTGACTGCCGGCTCCATGCCCACCAGCGGCCAGTCCGGATACAGCTCGCGCAGGTCGGCCACCGCGGCCACGGTGGCGGTGTTGCACGCCAACACCATGGCCTTGGCGCCCTGCTCGTGGAAAAACCCGGCGATGTGCCGCAGGCGCTGGCGAATGTAGTCCGGCGATTTCTCGCCATACGGCACATGGCCGCTGTCGGCCACGTACAACAAGGTCTCGCTGGGCAGCAGGCGCTGGATTTCGGCCAGCACCGACAAGCCGCCGACGCCGGAGTCCATCACGCCCACCGGCGCCGTGCGCTCAGCCATGGCGCGTGGCGCACACGGCGCAGGCCGGATCACGCTTGACCCGCAGCTCGCGCATGCGAGTACTCAAGGCGTCGATCAGCAACAGGCGCCCCACCAGTGGCTCGCCAAAACCCGCCAGCAGCTTCAATGCCTCAAGCGCCTGCAGGCTACCGACAAGCCCCACCAACGGGCCGATCACCCCGGCCTCGCTGCAGGTCAGTTCGGCCTCACTGCCATGGCCGTACAGGCAGTGGTAGCAAGGGCTGTTGTCGCGCCGCGTGTCGAACACCGACAACTGGCCCTCGAGACGGATCGCCGCACCGCTGACCAACGGCTTGCCGGCAGCGACACAGGCGGCATTCACGGCCTCGCGGGTGCCGAAATTGTCGGAGCAGTCCAGCACCACGTCGACTGCCGCCACTGCGGCGGCCAGCGAATCCTCGTCCAGCGCCTGGCGATAGGCAATCAGGCTGACTTGCGGGTTGATCGCCTGCAGACGCCTGATAGCCGAGTCGACCTTGCTCATGCCGACGCTGTCGCTGTCGTGGATCACCTGGCGCTGCAGGTTGGTCAAGTCGACGGTGTCGAAATCGGCCAGGTGCAGCTCACCGACACCCGCCGCGGCGAGGTACAGCGCCACCGGCGAGCCCAGCCCGCCCAGGCCGATGACCAGGGCCTTGCCGTGCTTCAGGCGCAACTGGCCGTCGATATCCACCTGCGACAACAAGATCTGCCGGCTGTAGCGCAACAGCTCCTGGTCGCTCAGCATGGCAGGCGCCCCAGGCTGATGCGTTCATGGCCACCCAGGTCAACGCGGCTGACCACCTCGGTGAAGCCGCCGATCACCAGCAATTCACGAACCGCGGCGGCTTGATCGTAGCCATGCTCGAGCAGCAGCCAGCCACCAGGCAACAGGTGCCCCGGCGCCTGGGCGACGATCACGCGCAGATCGTCCAGCCCGTCTTCACCGGCCACCAGTGCGCTGCTGGGTTCGAAACGCACGTCACCGGCCACCAGGTGCGGGTCGGCGGCGCGGATGTAGGGCGGGTTGCTGAGGATCAAGTCGAAACGCTCACCGGCGAGGGCGTCGAACCAGTGGCTGGCACGCACCTGGACATTGCCCAGGCCCAGGCGCTGGCGGTTGCGCTCGGCCAGGGCCACGGCCTCGTCGATTCGGTCCACCGCCGTCACCTGCCAACCAGGACACTCGCTGGCCAGGGCCAGGGCGATGGCCCCGGTGCCGGTGCCCAGATCGAGCACCCGGGCGGGCTTGGGCGAAACCAGCTCCAGGGCGGTCTCCACCAGCAGCTCGGTGTCCGGGCGCGGGATCAGTGTGTGCGGCGCCACTTCCAGGTCCAGTTTCCAGAACCCCTGCTGACCGAGGATATAGGCCACCGGTTCACCGGCGCGACGGCGCTCGAGGTAGCCGGCGAAGGCGGCTGCAGCCTCGCTACTGACGATGCGCTCGGGCCAGGTGTGCAGGTAGCTGCGCGACTTGCCCAGGGCCGCGGCCAGGAGCAACTCGGCGTCCAGCCGTTCGGTCGGCGAGTCGGGCAACTGTGCATTGCGCAACAAGCTGGCGATGATGGTCATCTCAGTCCCCCAGGGCAGCCAGCTGATCGGCCTGGTATTCGGCCAGCAACGGTTCGATCACCGCGTCCACGCCACCGGCGAGAACATCGTCGAGCGAGTAAAGGGTGAGGTTGATGCGGTGGTCAGTGACCCGGCCCTGCGGGTAATTGTAGGTGCGGATGCGCTCGGAGCGGTCGCCCGAGCCGACCAGCAGCTTGCGCTCGCTGGCAATGGCGTTCTGCGCGGCGCTGGTCTGCATGTCGTTGAGCTTGGCCGACAGCCAGGACATGGCGCGGGCACGGTTCTTGTGCTGCGAACGTTCTTCCTGGCACTCGACCACGATGCCGGTGGGCAAGTGGGTGATGCGGATCGCCGAATCGGTCTTGTTGACGTGCTGGCCGCCGGCACCGGATGCACGGTAGGTGTCCACGCGCAGGTCTGCCGGGTTGATCTCGATCGCCACCTGTTCGTCGGGCTCGGGCAACACTGCCACGGTGCAGGCGGAGGTATGGATACGGCCTTGCGACTCGGTTTCCGGCACACGCTGCACGCGGTGCGCACCGGACTCGAACTTCAACTTGCCGTAGACGCTGTCCCCTTCGACCCGGGCAATGATCTCCTTGTAGCCACCGTGCTCGCCTTCATTCTCGGAGAGGATCTCCAGGCGCCAGCCGCGCTTCTCTGCATAGCGCGAGTACATGCGGAACAGGTCGCCGGAGAAGATCGCCGCCTCGTCGCCACCGGTGCCGGCACGGATTTCCAGGAACACGTTGCGCCCGTCGTTGGGGTCCTTGGGCAGCAGCATGCGCTGCAGCGTCGACTCAAGACCGACCAGTTGCTCCTTCGCCTCGCGCACCTCCTCGACCGCCATCTCGCGCAGATCGGGGTCGGCGTCCTTGAGCAGCGCCTGGGCACCTTCCAGGTCGTCCTGGACCTTGCGCCATTCTTTATAGGCCCCGATGACCGGTTCCACTTCGGCATATTCGCGGGAATAGGCGCGAAAGCGCGTCTGGTCGGAAATGACTTCGGCATCACCGAGCAGCGCGGTGAGTTCCTCGAAGCGGTCCTGGAGCGTGTCCAGTTTGTTCAGCAGCGACGCTTTCATTGCGGGGATTTGTCCGTCGAGCCCTCGTCGAGGGCGAAGAGTTCCTGGGCCATGGCCAGCGCATCGAGGCGGCCTTCGGCGGAGAGCTTTTTCAGTTGCACGCTGGGAGCATGCAACAGCTTGTTGGTCAGGCCCCGGGCCAGCTGCATGAGCACGTCCTCGGGGTTGCCGCCGTTGGCCAGCAGGCGCTGGGCCTTTTGCAGTTCCTCGTCGCGCAGGCGCTCGCTCTGCTGGCGGTAGGCCTTGAGCACGTCCACCGCCGCCAGCTCGCGCAGGCGCACCATGAAATCGTCCGCGCCCGCCGATACCAGTTCCTCGGCGGCCTGGGCCGCGCCCTGGCGGCTCTTGAGGTTTTCCGCGACCACTTCATGCAAGTCGTCGACGGTATAGAGGTAGACGTCGTCCAGCTCGCCGACCTGCGGTTCGATGTCTCGCGGCACGGCGATGTCGACCATGAAGATCGGCTTGTGCCGGCGCTGTTTCAGCGCACTCTCCACCGCGCCCTTGCCCAGGATCGGCAACTGGCTGGCGGTGGAACTGATGACGATGTCACTGCTGGCCAACTCCTGCGGGATGTCCGCCAGCAGCACCGCATGGGCACCGAACTGCTCGGCTAGGATACTGGCGCGCTCCAGGGTACGGTTGGCCACGACGATACGGCGCACGCCCTGCTCGTGCAGGTGGCGGGCGACCAGGGTGATGGTCTCGCCGGCGCCGATCAGCAGCGCCTGGCTGCGACCCAGGTCGGAGAAGATCTGTTTGGCCAGGCTGACCGCGGCAAACGCCACCGACACCGGGTTCTCGCCGATGGCGGTATCGGTGCGCACCTGCTTGGCGGCACTGAAGGTGGCCTGGAACAGGCGCCCGAGCAGCGGCCCGACGGTGCCGGCCTCGCGCGCCACGGCGTAGGCCGACTTCATCTGGCCGAGGATCTGCGGCTCGCCGAGCACCAGCGAATCCAGGCCGGAGGCCACGCGCATCATGTGCCGGACCGCGTCGTGCTCCTCGTGGACATAGGCGCTGGCGCGCAGCTCGTCGAGGCTCAGCTGGTGATAGTCGGCCAGCCATTGCAGCACGGCATCGGCGGCAAGGTGGTCCTGTTCTATATAGAGTTCGCTACGGTTGCAGGTCGACAGGATCGCCGCTTCGCGGCTGGCGGTCAGTCGGCACAGCTGCTGCAGGGCATCGACCAGCTGCTCGGGCGTAAACGCCACGCGCTCGCGTACGTCTACCGAGGCAGTCTTATGGTTGATACCAAGGGCAAGAAAGGCCATGCAAGATCGCTGGTTGGGACGTGAAGCCGATAATTGTCCTACTTCGCAGGTTTTAGAACAACCACCGTTCGCTATTGTGCTAATGCGGCCAGGCTATTGGCTGTCCCGCCACCTCTATCTGCCTTTGGCTTTGGCTTTGGCTTTTTAGAGCGTGTGTATTGAAAGCTGTATGCGCATTCATTCGCTGCGGCGACTCACAGTTACCTTTCCGCCCTTACGGCGGGTTACTTTGGACGGCCAAAGTAACCAAAGCCGCCCGGCTCCATTCATCCGGCCCCTACGCTTCGCTCCGGGGTCCCCTCACTCCGGCCTTGCTCCCGGGAGGACCGCGCTGAACGCCCCATCCTGGGGCGCAGCGCTTGACGGGCATCCATGCCCGTCACCTCCCTCCGCAAGACCTGCGTTCGGCCTCCTGAAGTCGCATTTTGCGTTGCCTGAACTACCGCGCACCTAGAAGCAAAAGCAAAAACAAGGGCAACGGCAACGGCAACGGCAACGGCAACGGCAACGGCGAGGGCGAGGGCAAGATGCCGCAAGGCCGTTTGCGAACCACCACCGCCATACATTGTCCCTATACTCCGAAGCGCCGCTTCACACCACGACCTTCGCAGGTGGGTTTGCCATCGCGCTTGTGTCATCATGCTCCGACCGCCGGTTTAGCCTCTTTATAAGCCCCTATGAACAAATCCTACGCATTGCTGCTTGCCCTCGCCCTGCTTCAAGGCTGCCAGAGCCTGGCCCCGAAGACGGACGTCCAGACGCCCGCCCCCGTAGCCGCCAAGAGCGCGGAAAAGCCCGTGGTGTACGGATCGTTCAAGCAGGACACCCTGTACAGCCTGCTGGTGGCTGAGCTGGCCGGCCAGCGCAACCGCTTCGACATCGCCCTGGCCAACTACGTCGACCAGGCCGAGAAAACCCAGGACCCGGCTGTCTCCGAACGCGCCTATCGCATCGCCGAGTACCTGGGCGCCGACGAACCGGCCCTGGACACCGCGCTGATCTGGGCCCGCAACGACCCGCAGAACCTCGACGCCCAGCGCGCCGCCGCCATCCAGCTAGCACGCGCCGGGCGTTACGACGACTCCATGACCTATATGGAGAAGGTGTTGCAAGGCCAGGGCGATACCCATTTCGACTTCCTCGCCCTGTCGGCCGCCGAGACCGACCAGCATACCCGCGACGGCTTGATGCAAAGCTTCGACCGCCTGCTGGTGAAGTACCCTGAGAACAGTCAGTTGGTGTTTGGCAAGGCCTTGCTGCTGAACCAGGATGACAAGCCGCAACAAGCCCTCGACCTGCTCGAGGCCCACCCGCCACAGAATGGTGAGATCGCCCCGGTGCTGCTACGCGCCCGCCTGCTTCAGGCTCTGAACCGCGGGCCGGAGGCCCTGCCGCTGCTGCGCGGCGCAATCCGCGACAACCCCGAAGACAAGCGCCTGCGCCTGACCTACGCGCGCACCCTGGTCGAGCAGGACCGCATCGACGACGCCAAGGCCGAGTTCGAGAGCCTGCTGCAGCAATACCCGGAAGACGACGAGATCCGCTACTCGCTGGCCCTGGTGTGCCTGGAAACCAAGCACTGGGACGAGGCCGAAGGCTACCTGCAGGAACTGGTCGAGCGTGACGCCAATGTCGATGCCGCCCACCTCAACCTCGGCCGCATCCGTGAAGAACGCAGCCAGCCGGCTGCCGCCCTGCGCGAGTACGCCCTGGTCGGCCCCGGCCCGGACTACCTGCCGGCACAACTGCGCCAGGCCGATATCCTGATTGCCAACGGCCGCAGCGCCGAAGCCTCGAAACTGCTCGCCGAGGCCCGCGAGGCGCAGCCGGACTACGCCATCCAGCTGTACCTGATCGAGGCCGAAAGCCTGGGCAACAACGGCAAGGAAACCCAGGCCGTCCAGGTGCTGGAGCAGGCAATCAAGCGCTACCCCGACGACCTCAACCTGCTCTACACCCGGGCCATGCTCGCCGAGAAACGCAACGATCTGGCGCAGATGGAAAAAGACCTGCGCGCCATCATTGCCCGCGAACCGGAAAACGCCATGGCCCTCAACGCCCTGGGCTACACCCTGGCCGACCGCACCACCCGCTACGGCGAAGCCAAGGCGCTGATCGAAAAAGCCCACCAGCTCACCCCGGACGACCCGGCCGTGCTCGACAGCCTGGGCTGGATCGCCTATCGCACGGGCAACCTCGAGGAAGCCGAGCGCCAGCTGCGCCTGGCCTTCGAACGCTTCCCCGATCATGAAGTCGCCGCCCACCTGGGCGAAGTCCTCTGGGCCAACGGCAAACGCCGCGAAGCCCGCCAAGTCTGGGCCAAGGGCTTCGAAGCCCAGGCCGACAGCCCCATCCTGCGCAAGACACTGTTGCGCCTGACCGGATCCGAGAGCCTGTAAACCATGTTCCTGCGTCATTGCATCACCTTCACCCTCATCGCCCTGCTCGCCGGCTGCGCCGGTTTCGGCAGCAAGGAAGCCGTGCAGGGCCAGGGCAACCCGCAGCTGTGGCGCGAGCACAAGCAGCAGCTGGGCAATCTCGACGGCTGGCAGATCAACGGCAAGGTCGGCATCCGCGCCCCGCGTGATTCGGGCAGCGGCACGCTGTTCTGGCTACAGCGCCAGGACTACTACGACATCCGCCTGGCCGGCCCCCTGGGCCGCGGCGCGGCACGCCTGACCGGGCGCCCCGGCGGCGTGGTGCTGGAAGTCGCCAACCAAGGTCGCTACGAGGCGGCTAACCCCGAGGCGCTGCTGGAAGAACAACTGGGCTGGCGCCTGCCGGTGTCGCACCTGGTTTGGTGGGTGCGCGGCCTGCCCGCCCCGGACAGCAAGAGCCAGCTGACCCTCGACGGCGACAGCCGCCTGGCCAGCCTCGCCCAGGACGGCTGGAAGGTCGAATACCTGAGCTATGTGGAGCAGAACGGCTACTGGCTGCCCGAGCGCCTGAAGCTGCACGGCGAGAACATCGACGTGACCCTGGTGGTCAAGGACTGGCAGCCACGCCAGCTGGGGCACTGATTCGATGCAAAAGCTGACACTGCCGGCCCCGGCCAAGCTCAACCTGTGGCTGCACATTACTGGGCGCCGCGCCGATGGCTATCACGAGCTGGAAACCGTGTTCCAGTTTCTCGAGCACGGCGACGAACTGAGCTTCGCCCTACGCGACGACGGCCAGATCCGCCTGCAGACTGAAATTGACGGCGTGCCCCACGACAGCAACCTGATCGTCCGCGCGGCGCGGATGCTACAGGCACAGGCCGGCACTCCGCTCGGCGCCGATATCTGGCTGCGCAAGGTGCTGCCCATGGGCGGCGGCATCGGTGGCGGCAGCTCCGACGCGGCGACTACCCTGCTGGGACTCGCGCACCTGTGGCACCTGGACTGGAACGAAGATCGCCTGGCGGCCCTGGGCCTTTCGCTCGGCGCCGATGTGCCGGTGTTCGTCCGCGGACATGCTGCTTTCGCACAGGGTGTCGGCGAGCAACTGACCCCGGTCGACCCCGCCGAACCCTGGTATGTCGTGCTGGTGCCGCAAGTGTCTGTCAGCACAGCGGAAATTTTTTCGCATCCAGAGTTGACACGTGATTCCCTCCCCCTTAAGATGCGCCCCGTTCCCGAGGGAAACAGTCGAAATGACTGCCAACCGGTAGTAGAGCAACGGTATCCTGAAGTTCGCAATGCGCTGATTTCACTGGGTAAATTCACTGAAGCTCGAATGACCGGCACTGGAAGTTGTGTGTTTGGGGCCTTCCCAAGCAAAGCCGAAGCTGATAGAGTTCTGGCCCTTCTTTCAGAGACCCAAACAGGGTTTGTGGCGAAAGGAAGCAATATTTCGATGTTGCATCGCAAGCTGCAAAGTCTGATCAAGAAGTCGAGTTCATAAGAATTCGCAGCAACAGATACAGGGGCGTCGCCAAGCGGTAAGGCAGCAGGTTTTGATCCTGCCATGCGTTGGTTCGAATCCAGCCGCCCCTGCCATTTCTTATACTCATCCAGGTTACCCTCAGCCTTCAGGTACTGCGCGTGTCCAAGATGATGGTCTTCACGGGGAATGCAAACCCCGATCTGGCTCGGCGTGTCGTACGTCAGCTGCATATTCCACTGGGTGATGTTTCTGTCGGCAAGTTCTCCGACGGCGAAATCAGTGCTGAAATCAACGAAAATGTCCGCGGTAAAGACGTCTTCATCATTCAGCCCACCTGTGCCCCAACCAACGACAATCTGATGGAACTGGTAGTGATGGCCGACGCCTTCCGCCGCTCCTCAGCGTCGCGAATCACCGCCGTGATTCCTTACTTCGGATACGCCCGCCAGGACCGCCGTCCGCGTTCGGCACGTGTAGCCATCAGCGCCAAAGTCGTCGCTGACATGCTCACTGTCGTGGGTATCGACCGTGTACTCACCGTCGACCTGCACGCTGACCAGATCCAGGGTTTCTTCGATATCCCCGTCGACAACATCTACGGCTCGCCCGTACTGGTCGACGACATCGAAGACCAGCGTTTCGAGAACCTGATGATCGTCTCCCCGGACATCGGTGGTGTGGTGCGTGCTCGCGCCGTCGCCAAGTCCCTGGGTGTTGATCTCGGGATCATCGACAAGCGCCGCGAAAAGGCTAACCACTCCGAGGTTATGCACATCATCGGCGACGTCGAAGGACGCACCTGCATCCTGGTAGACGACATGGTCGACACCGCCGGCACCCTGTGCCACGCGGCCAAGGCCCTGAAAGAACACGGTGCTGCCAAGGTTTACGCCTACTGCACGCACCCTGTCCTGTCGGGCCGCGCGATCGAGAACATCGAGAAGTCGGTACTGGACGAGCTGGTGGTGACCAACACCGTTCCGCTGTCCGCCGCTGCTCAAGCCTGTGACCGTATCCGCCAGCTGGATATCGCACCGGTTGTCGCTGAAGCGGTACGCCGCATCAGCAACGAAGAATCGATCAGCGCGATGTTCCGCTAAGCGGAACACGTGTTGATATGAAGCGCCCCGCCCCAGCACTCGTTGGGGCGGGGCTTTTTTGCCATCCCCGTTGGCGCTGGTCGCAAACGCCCTCGGGGGGCTATTTTGGAGAAGCAAAATGACTGATTTCATCCTGAACGCCCAAGCGCGTACTGACCTGGGGAAAGGTGCGAGCCGCCGCCTGCGTCACTCCGCCAACATCCCTGCCGTTGTCTACGGTGGCGATAAAGAAGCCCAATCCCTGACCATCGTGGCCAAGGAAATCGCCAAGCTGTTCGAAAACGAAGCTGCCTTCAGCCACGTTATCGAACTGAATGTCGATGGCGCCAAGCAGAACGTCGTGGTCAAGGCCATGCAGCGTCACCCGGCCAAAGGCTTCATCATGCACGCCGACTTCGTTCGCGTCGTTGCTGGCCAGAAGCTGACCGCCAAGGTCCCGGTTCACTTCGTCGGCGAAGAAGCCCCGATCAAGAAAGGCGGCGAAATCTCGCACGTCGTTTCCGAGATCGAAGTTTCCTGCGAAGCCAAAGACCTGCCTGAGTTCATCGAAGTCGACCTGGCTAACGCCGAAGTCGGCACCATCATCCACCTGTCGGACCTGAAAGCTCCGAAAGGCGTAGAGTTCGTTGCTCTGGCCCACGGTGATGACAAAGCTGTTGCCAACGTCCACGCCCCGCGCGTTGCCGCTGAAGCTGCTGAAGGCGCTGCCGAGTAATCCACTCGCACGCCGGCGTTGATCGGGTTACAGTGCCGCGCGCACCGTAACCCACCAACTCCAAGGAAGAGCCCCTGACGTGACCGCCATCCAGTTGATCGTTGGCCTGGGTAACCCCGGCCCCGAATACGAACAGACCCGGCATAACGCAGGGGCTCTTTTCGTTGAACGCCTCGCCAGCGCCCAGCGCGTCTCGCTGTCCGCTGACAAGAAGTATTTCGGCCTGACGGCTAAGCTCAGCCATCAAGGCAACGATGTTCGTTTGCTGATCCCCACCACCTACATGAACCGTAGCGGCCAGTCCGTGGCGGCTCTGGCGAATTTCTTCCGCATCAAGCCGGAAGCGATCCTGGTGGCGCACGACGAACTCGACCTGCCCCCCGGCGTCGCCAAGCTCAAGAGAGGCGGCGGCCATGGTGGGCACAACGGCCTGCGCGACATCATCGCGCAGCTCGGCAACCAGAACGACTTCCACCGCCTGCGGCTTGGCATCGGCCACCCGGGTGACGCCAAACTGGTCTCCAACTTCGTCCTGGGCCGCGCGCCGCGCGCCGAGCAGGAGAAGCTCGACGCCAGCATCGATTTTGCCCTCGGCGTGATGCCCGACGTGCTTGCCGGCGACTTTGCCAAGGCGATGCGCGAACTGCACAGCCAGAAGGCCTGACACTTTTAGATAGGGGAATACCCATGGGTTTCAATTGCGGCATCGTCGGCCTGCCCAACGTCGGCAAGTCCACCCTGTTCAACGCCCTGACCAAGTCCGGCATCGCGGCGGAGAACTTCCCCTTCTGCACCATCGAGCCGAACAGCGGCATCGTGCCGATGCCCGACGCACGCCTGGCCGCGCTGGCCGAGATCGTCAAGCCGAACCGCATCCTGCCGACCACCATGGAGTTCGTCGACATCGCCGGCCTGGTCGCTGGCGCCTCGAAAGGTGAAGGCCTGGGCAACAAGTTCCTCGCCAACATCCGCGAGACTGACGCCATCGCCCACGTGGTGCGCTGCTTCGAAGACGAGAACGTGATCCACGTTTCCAACAGCGTCGACCCCAAGCGCGACATCGAGATCATCGACCTCGAACTGATCTTCGCCGACCTCGACAGCTGCGAGAAGCAACTGCAGAAGGTCGCCCGCAACGCCAAGGGCGGCGACAAGGATGCCCTGGCACAGAAGGCCATCCTGGAAAAACTGATCCCGCACTTCACCGAAGGCAAGCCGGCACGCAGCCTGATGAAGAACATGGCTGACGACGAAAAAGCCGTCATCCGCGGTTTCCACCTGCTGACCAGCAAGCCGGTGATGTACATCGCCAACGTTGCCGAAGATGGCTTCGACAACAACCCGCACCTGGACGTGGTCAAGGCCATCGCCGAGGAAGAAGGCGCGGTCGTGGTACCGGTGTGCAACAAGATCGAAGCCGAGATCGCCGAACTCGACGATGGTGAGGAGAAGGACATGTTCCTCGAGGCCCTGGGCCTGGAAGAGCCTGGCCTGAACCGCGTGATCCGCGCCGGCTACGAGCTGCTCAACCTGCAGACCTACTTCACTGCCGGCGTGCAGGAAGTGCGTGCCTGGACCGTGCGCGTGGGCGCCACCGCGCCGCAGGCGGCCGGCGTTATCCACACCGACTTCGAGAAAGGCTTCATCCGCGCCGAAGTGGTGGCCTATGACGACTTCATCCAGTTCAAGGGTGAGAGCGGTGCCAAGGAAGCCGGTAAATGGCGCCTTGAAGGCAAGGACTACATCGTCAAGGACGGCGACGTGATGCACTTCCGCTTCAACGTCTGATGCAGCGCTCCTGAAAAAACCCGCTTCGGCGGGTTTTTTTTCGCCCACAGAAAAGCCCTACAACCCCCGCCCGCAAAAACCGGCATGCATATCGGCAATTCTTTATGCATAAATATTTCCACTTTCGCATTGACTGCATATGCATTACTGCATAACCTGTATCTCGAACCGGACAGCAACCGGTTGTTACACAGGCAGCGATGAACAGGCCTCGACTGTTCAGAGGGTTGGCAACTGGCCCGGGTGTGCAGCGTAAAGCACCACGATCAGTTATCCGGCGGGCACACGGCCGCGGTCGGAGTCACCAATTCGAAGCGCAACCGCATGGCGTCACCAGTCGTGGCCAGCGGTGACCACGCGCATTACTGAAAAGCCTGCACGGCGGGCTTTTTGGAATGCCGCCCTCAGAGCCAGAAACTCTCACACGAGTACTCAACGATGATTTATTCAGGCAACCCCGCCCCGAGGTCAGCCCCATGAACCAGTTGAAAGCACTGACCAGCTACCTGCTCGAACGCAAGCTGGTGCCCGCTGAACAACTGCATGCCCAGGCGCAGCAACTCGACCTGCAACTGGCCTGGACACAGACCGAGCTGGGTCTGCACATGGGCAACCTGCGCTACCGCGCCCTGTTCGATCTCGACGACTACAGCGGCCACCCCGGACGCCTGATGGCCCTCGCCGGGAGTTGGCTGGAAGCCAAAGACCCCGGGCGCCATCTGTTCGCCCTTCCGGCACCGACGCTCACCGTCAAGCAGAGGGCCCCAGGCAGCGACTTGCTGGATGTGTCGCTGGCCCTGGAGTTCGTCGAGCCCCTTTACCTGACCGAGGACTCAGCCGGAGAAATCGAGGTCTTCGGCAAGACCTGGTCATTCCAGCCCCACGACCTGTGGGTCGCCGAACAAGGCGATGTGGTCGTGCAGGGCGGCACCCTCCCCTGACCTGTTACCCGGGCCCAGCGCCCGTCCCGCCGGCAACCTGATTGGCAGGCTCCGGCACAACCCTTCAATCACCCCGCTAACGAGGCAACCTATGGCACTCGGTAAAATCAGCGTGAACAATCTCAACCTCGGCCAGGGCGCCGTGACCGAGATCGAACGCTACTTCCTTTTCATCGGCCCCGCCGCCAAGAACGTCGGCAAGCTGCTGGCCCTGAACACTGACAGCGACCTGGACAACGAGCTGGGCGTGGCCGCCAGCGACCTGAAGACCCAACTGATCGCCGCCCGCGCCAACGGCGGCAGCCGCTGGGCCTGCCTGGCCGCGCCGATCGGCGCCGAAGGCGACTGGGCCAGCGCCCTGGAGTACGCCCAGCAACACGGCTACTCGGTCGAAGGCATCGTCGTCACCAAGCCGGTGACCGCCGGCGCGGAACTGCTGGCCTTGCATACTGCCGCCGAACAGCTGAACGCTCGCCATGGCCGCCGATCGTTCGTCCTGGCCGCGTCCGCCGGCATCCTGCCGACCGTGACCTGGTCGGACTACCTGCTCGAGCAGAAGGCGCTCACCGACGGTATCGCCGCGCCACGTGTCGTGGTGGTGCCGCAGTTGCACGGCAACGACCTGGGCGTGCTCGCCGGTCGCCTGGCCAATGCCGCCTGGAGCATCGCCGATACCCCGATGCGCGTCGCCAGTGGCCCTGTCCTGGGCCTGGGCAGCGTGCCGGCGGACAAGGACGGCGTACCGCTGCCCTCGGCAGTACGCAGCGAGCTGGACAAGGCACGCTTCTCCGTATCCCAGACCTACCCGGACTACGAGGGTGTGTACTGGGGCGACGCCAACATGCTCGACACTGCCGCCAGCGACTTCCAGGTCCTGGAATACCTGCGCCTGGCCGACAAGGCCGCCCGCCAGGTCCGTCCGCTGCTGATCCGCCGTATCGGCGATCGTCGCCTGAACAACAGCCCCGCCAGCATGGCCGCCAACACCAGCGCATTGATGGCGCCGCTGCGCCGCATGGCCAAGGCGGTGAAATTCGCAGGCGAAGTGTTCCCGGGCGAAATCCAGCCGCCCCGCGACGGCGACCTGGTCATCGTCTGGAAGAGCCACACCCAGGTGGAGGTGTTCATCCGCATCCGCCCGCACAACTGCCCCAAGGACATCACCGCGAACATCGCGCTGGACCTTTCCCAGGACAACCAGGAGTAACCCATGGCCAAGATCAGTGGCTTGAACTTCGACATCAACGTGGGCGACCTGAAGATCCACGTTGAAAGCGCAACCCTCGACATCACCGACAACAGCGCCGTGGCCCACACCAAGGGCGTGCCGGACGGCTGGGTCGCCGGCGACGTGGCCGCCAGCGGCGAGCTGGAAGTGGACACCAGCAACTTCAACCTGATCATCGAAGCCGCCGCCAAGGCCGGTAGCTTCCGCCAGCTGGGCACCTTCGACCAGCTGTTCTACGCCAAGACCCCCACCGACGAGATCCGCGTCGAGGCCTTCGGCTGCCGCTTCAAGATCTCCAGCCTGCTCAACATCGACGCCAAGGGCGGCGAGAAGACCAAGCACAAGCTGCCGTTCGACGTCACCAGCCCGGACTTCATCCATGTCAACGGCGTGCCGTACCTGTCCTTCGCCGAGGTCGAGGGCCTGAGCTGATGGTGTGCCCATTCGACCGCGCCCAGGCCCTGGAACAGCTCAGGCGTGATCTGGCGATCGCCGCTGTGCGTGACCGACGGGCGGCGACTGGGCCGAGCCTCACCGATTGCGCGGACTGCGGCGACGAGATCCCCGAGGCCCGCCGCGCCTTGGGTGGCATGCGCCGCTGCGTTCCCTGCCAGCACCGCCACGAGCGCAGCACAGCGCTCACCCCTTCGTTTTGATTCCCGTATTTCATTGGAGTAGTACCCCATGACCCAACGCACCGAAATCACCCTGGAAGTCGGCGACCTGTCCCTGGATTTCGCCGTCGATCCAGCCCTGATGACCAAGTACATCAACGCCCTGACCCCGTCCAACAAGGTCGCACCGGCCAACAACCTGCTGGTCACCGCCGTGAAGCCCGAGCACAAGGACCAGCTCAAGCCGCTGCTGGCCAACCCGATGACCGTCATCCAGCTGGCGGGTGCCCTGGTCGAGGAATACGCGCCGACCGTCGAGGTCACCGTAAAAAAGCGCTCGGCCACGCAGAGCGACTGACCGAGGACGGCCTGGGCCAGCTGCTGGCCCTGGCCGAACGCTGGCTGCCCGGTGCATCCGCCACGCCCGAGAACCTGGGCACAGCCAAGTGGCTGGAGGACGAGCACTGGCGGCGAATGGAAATCGCCATTGCCAACGGCATCGCACGTGCATTCAACGGAAGCTGACATCCCATGAGCGCGAACACCGCAATCAGCCGGCTGGATTTCATCCTGTCGCTGACCGACAAAGTCACCGCGCCGCTGGCGAGGATGACCCAAGGTTTCAACAAGCTGACCGAGAAAAGTCAGACCGCCATCAAGCAGATCAGCGATGGCACGCAGAAGCTGCAAAACTCCGCCAGCGGCTTTGGCACCTTCCTTGAGCCAGCCCTGGAAATGAACCGTGCCCTTGGGGATGTGCGCTCGCTTGGCGTGGCCGAGGACGCCCTGGAGGCCTTGAACAGGAAAGCCCTGGCGTTCTCCATCGCCTATGGCGAGAACGCCCGGGACTTCGTCGCCTCGGCGTACAAGATCGAAGGCGCGATCAAGGGCCTTTCCGGCTCCCAGCTGGCCACGTTCACCTACGCCAGCAGCGTGCTGGCCAAGGCCACCAAGTCCGACCAGGGCGTGATGGCCGAGTACGTCGGCACGATGTACAACCTGCACAAGCAGCAGGCCGACGCCATGGGCAAGGGCCAGTGGGTCAAGATCCTGGGCGGGCAGACCGCCCTGGCGGTCCAGCTGTTCCGCACCAGCGGCGAACAGATGAAGGATGGTTTCAAGGAGGCCGGCGCCCAGGCTTCCGCCGCCGGCATCGGCCTGGCCGAGCAGATGGCCGTGATCGGCAGCCTGTCCGGCAGCATGGACGGCAGCGCGGCCGGTGGGCTTTACAAGGCCTTCTTCGAGAACATCGAGGACGCCTCGGACAAGCTCGGCATCAAGTTCACCGACACCAATGGCAAGGTCCTGCCGATGCTGGACATCCTGGCCAAGCTGCGGGGTAGGTTCGGCGACCTGCGCGGAGCTGCGGCCAACGCCAAGATCACCGAGGCCTTCGGCGGTGAGGCGGCCCAGCTCATCGGCGCCCTGGCCCAGGACACCGACCGTCTCAAGAACGGCATCGACAAGCTGGACCAGGTGCGTGGCCTTGAACAGGCCGAACAGATGGCCAAGGCCATGGTCGACCCCTGGCAGCAGTTCGGGGCTGCGGTAAAAGGGCTGCGCATCGCCTTCGGCCAGGCGCTGATTCCCATTTTGCAACCGCTGATGGCACGCCTGGTCGAGATCGCCCAGACCCTGGTCCGCTGGATCAAGCTGTTCCCCAATATCACCCGGGTCGTCGGCATTGCCACACTCATCATCGCCGGCATGGGCGCCGCCCTGAGCGCGCTGGCAGTCGCCGTCGGTATCGCCCGGGTCGCCATGCTGGGGCTGCAGACCGTCTGGGCGCTGCTCAACCTGACCGGTTTGCGAAGCCTGGCCGTGTTCATCCTGCACTCCATTCAATGCGTGCTCCTGGTCGGCAGGGTACTGCTCATGATCGCGGTGCTCGGCACCCTGCGCCTGGCGATGCTCGCCTGGCAAACCGTGACCTGGCTGGTCAACGCGGCCATGTACGCCAACCCGATTGGCCTCGTTGTCGCCGGCATTGCCGTATTAATCACGATCGTCGCCCTGGTCGTCAGGTACTGGGACGACTTCAAGGCGGCCCTGCTCGAGAGCACTGCATTCCAGTGGGTCAGCGCGCAATTCACCGCACTGGGCAAAATGTTCGGCTCGATGAGTGGCTGGGCGGACTTCGCGAAAAGCGCCTGGGACGGCATCAGCAGGATATTCCGCAGCGCGGTGGACAGCCTGATCGAGATGCTGAACAAGATCCCGGGCGTGAACATCGAGACACGTTTCGGCGATCTGCCAAAGGCGCCCGAGGTGCCTCAGTTGCCTGGCCAGGTCGCGCCGATCGGCATCCTGCCCATCACCAGCCAGCCACCGTCCATCAAGCACCTGATGCAGGTGCCTGCACCCACCCCGCTGATGACGCCGATCGAGCAGCTCGACCAACAGCGCCAGCGCATGACCCAGACCGCACTCAACCTCTCGCCGGCCAGCCCGACGAGCGTTCCCCAGGGAGGCCTGATGACCCAGATCCAGAACACCACCCAGGCGCAGGACCGGCGCATGCATGTCGAGAAGGTGGAGATCAACACCAGCAAGGCCATGAACCCGCTGGAGCTCGAACAGATGATGGAAATGGCGGTGGGCTGATGAGCGACTACATCGACCTGCTGATCCACGACAACGACCTGGTCCTGGACCCTTCCCATCAACCGCTGCTGATCGAGGACCGCGCCAGCATCGCCCAGGACATCGCCCACATGATCCGCGACAGCGGCCTGCTGGTGACCCTGGTGGCCGAGCGCAGCCGCCAACGCCAGGCCGACTGCATCCTGCAGCTGGAACTGCTGGTGGAGGACGACGAGCGCCTGCTGCCCGGTACCGCCCGCATCCTGCAAGAGCGGCCGGGCGTGTACCGGGTCACGGCGAAAACCCTGAAATTCGGTGACATCGAGGTATACCTGTGAACGACTTGGACTTTCGCAAGGTGCTGGCCGACGCCGGCATTCCCACCAACGAAGCGGCCCTGCACAAGGCCTGGGAGGCCGAAGTGGTCGCCCAGGGCAGCAAGCTCAGCAATACCAGCGCCTACTCGCCGTTCTGGCGGGTGGTGACGGCGCTGGTGACCAAGCCGGTGCTCTGGCTGGTGGGCTTCATCAGCGACACCGTGCTGCCCAACTTCTTCGTCAAGACCGCCAGCGGCGCCTGGCTGGACAGCCTGTCCTGGGCGGTGAACATCGAGCGCAAGGGCGCGACCAAGGCCCAGGGCCAGCTGTTGTTCACCCGTGAAAACAGCGCCGGCGAGCTGCTGATGCGCGCCGGCGTCGTGGTGCAATCCGCCGCGATCAACGGCCACGTCTACCAACTGGTGACCATCGAGGACGCGGTGTTCCCCGACGGTCGCCTGCAACAGTCGGTCAAGGTCCAGGCACAGCAGGTCGGCAGCGGCTACAACCTGGCGCCCGGCTACTACGCCATCCTGCCCGAGCCGGTGACGGGGATCGTCCAGGTGGTCAACGACGACGGCTGGATGACCTCGCCCGGAGCCGACCCCGAGCCCGACGAGCAGTTGCGCCTGCGCACTCGCAACCAGTTCAGCGCGGTCAACCAATGGCACACCGACGCGGTCTATCGCGCGATGATCGCCGCCTTCCCGGGCGTGCGCCCCGATGGCGTGTACTTCCTCCACGACGCGCCGCGCGGTCCGGGCAGCGCCAACGCCTACGTGCTGTTCGACGCCGACGTGCCAGCGGAATCGTACCTGGCGCAGATCAACGCCCACGTGCGCGACGAGGGCAACCACGGCCACGGCGACGACCTGCTGGTGATGGTCATGCCCGAGACGCGGCACGACATCGCGCTGACGGTCTGGCCGCAGGCGAACCTGACGACGAAGCGCCGCGAGGCATTGCAGCAAGGCATTGCCCAGTTCATCCGCGCGGCGTTCCGTGAAAGCACGACCAGCGACTACCGCCCGACGCTGACCTACCCACAATCGCGATTCTCCTTCAGCCGCCTGGCCGAAGAACTGCACCAGGCCTTCGACGACATCGAATCGCTGCACTTCGCCAACGAGGACATCGTCTCGCCGCTGAGCATCGCGCGCATCGCCAACCTGCGAGTGGACCTGGTATGAGCCCGCTGAAACTGCCGTTCTGGCTCGCCGGCACCGAACTGACCAAGCTCAAGGACGCCGCCCAGGCCTGGTGGGCCAGGGTGTCCGAGTGGCTGCGCTGGCCGCTGCTGCAGATGGATGCCGAGACCTGCCACCTCACCGTGCTGGACCTGCTCGCCTGGCAACGCGATATCACCCGCTTCAAGGACGAGCCGGAAAGCCTGTACCGTCTGCGGGTGAAGTTCGCCTTCATCAACGCGGTCGATGCCGGCAGCACCGCAGGGCTCAAACGCATCCTGCGCCGGCTCGGCGTCGGCTATGTCGAGATCGACGAACGTATGCCAGACCGCGACTGGGATGTGGTCCTGCTGCGCCTTTCCGACTCGCAACTGTCGGAAAACCCCGAGCTGCTGCGGGTGCTGACCCAGCAGTACGGCCGGACCTGCCGCCGCTACGACTTCGTCAGCATCACCCCCGTGACTCTGCGCATTGCCGCAGTCCAATTCAACGACGACCAGCAGACGTTGGTCGCCACGCTCTAGGAGCCCGCCGTGGCCAGAATCACTTTCGCCGGCGAAAGCCTGATCGCCCAGAAGCAGGGGGCCAAGGAAGTCCTGCAGATCACCCGCTTCATCTACGCCAATGTGCCCGGGCTCGACCCGAACACGCCGGTCGACCGCGCCGCGACCAAGCCGCCGGCCAGCCAGATCGTGCACAGCTACGACATCCCGGCGGGCAACAGCGGCTACGTGAACCCCAACCAGGTCGTCTACAGCTCGATGCTGGGCAGCGACATCGGCGACTTCGACTGGAACTGGATGGGCCTGGAAAGCGCCGAGGGCGTGCTGTTCGCCGTGGCCTACCTGCCGCTGCAGCAGAAACGGCGCAACATCCCGCCGCTGCAGATCGGCAACAACGTCACCCGCAATATCCTGGTGGAATACAGCGGCGCCCAGGAACTGACCGGCATCACCATCGATGCCAGCACCTGGCAGCACGATTTCACCGTGCGCCTGAAAGGCATCGACGAGCGCGAGCGCCTGAGCAACCGCGACGTGTATGGGCGAGCGTGCTTTTTCGGTGATGGCCTGCAAGTAGAAAAGGTTGGCACCGACTACAAAGTCAAACCTGGTCTGGCTTATATCGAGGGGATTCGGATTCATAACCCTTCATCCGTAACCATACCCGGCACCACCGTGCCGACCACTATCTGTATAGACGTGGCCCTGGAGCGGAAATTGAACGACGTTGTGGCACGTTATAGCTTCACTAATGGGGTTACCAAAAACGACTACACCGACAAGCTAGGCACCCGTCATTACTGCATCACCTTGGCCGAAGTGACAACACAAGGCATTCATGACCGGCGCCCAGTCGAAGCGATCACCAGCTCATTAGTGGAACACTTCGCCAGTCGTACCTGGGTGAATAGCGAATTGGACAGGAAAGCCGACATTGGTACCACGCTAAACAGCTACGGCATTACCGATGCGCTCCCGAACCTGAACCCACTCCCTTCGGGAAGCTATGACCTACACGGAGCCGACTATGCGTTCGTCTCAGCCAAGGTCGAACCACACCTGTGTCAGAACTGCTATTGGAATGGCATCAACTGGTTGCGGCACGACATTACCAAGCCTGCAGTCGTACTTTTTGCCAGCGCAGGAACCCTCTTGGTCAGGCGAGCGGAAGCCGGGGCTAACCCCATCGCCTGGACAACCACGGACGAGGTGAGAAACAGCAGCAATACCTACAGCTCAGCCGACATCGACCAATTGCTTACAACAGTCAACAAGGCCATAAACAAAAAGGCCGACAAGGCAACTTCCCTGAGTGGATACGGCATCACTGACGCACTACCCAATCTAAACCCACTACCGGGAGGGAGCTATGACCTTCACGGTGCAAGCTATGCATTTGTTTCTGCCCAGCTCGAATCGCACCTGTGCCAAAACTGCTACTGGAATGGCACCCAGTGGATGCGGCATGACACCACACGCCCTGCCGTTGCACTTGTAGCGGGTAACGGTGGTTTGCGTGTACAGCATGTCCCACCTGGCCCAAATCCCATTGTCTTTAGTTCCGCTGCGCAAGTGGTCGACACCGAAAGGCGAGCGACCACTCAGAGTGCGGGGATCGCACCAATAGCCACGCTGGAACAACTGGATGCTGGGGTAGACGACAGCCTGATCGTACCCCCTCAAAAGCTACGGTGGGGCTTTTCCATCAGCCTATCGGCAAATGGCTACATAGCCTTTCCGCGTTGGCTGGGCGGGCTGGTCGTTCAATGGGGCAATGCCTACATCTCGGAAAACAACACGCAGTTCCTTTTCCCAATCGCCTTCCCCAACAACTGCTTCGTCCTGAATGTAGGGACAGGCGAGAACACGACAGGGGCGGCAGAGGTGATGAACATCAAGCCCGGCTCACTCAGCAAAACTGGCTTCATCGGACTGGCCACCGCCACCTCGACCTACCCCTATATCGCGATCGGTCACTGAGGTCCCTAATGAGCAACTTCTACTACTGCCCGTCGCTTCATACTTTCCTGGTGCAAGGTCTGCATCCCAAGATCCCTGCCGATTCAGTAAAGATCAGCCATACCGACTATCTCAGTCTCCTGGAGAAACAGTCGCAAGGCCTGCACATCATTTTCGACCCAAGTATCAACAGACCGGTAGCACGTCCGGCATCAGGGCCACCAGAGCCAGAGCTACTGGATAACCTGTATCGACAAAAAGTAACCGAGATCAACTCTGCCTGCGAAGCCACAATCATCGCAGGCTTTTGGTCCAGCGCCCTTGGAGAGCCTCATCAGTATCCCAGCAAGTTGGACGACCAACTGAACCTCACTGGGGTGATTCTTCAGGGCTTCGACAGTCGCTACGGCTGCCGAGACAAGCAAGGCGTCAAGGAGCTGAGACTACACACAGCCAAACAATTGCGTCAGGTCAGCGATGACTTCACCACGTACAAACTCGAGCTACTGCAGCGGTCCAACGTGCTTAAGCAGCAACTGGCACAGGCCCTGAGCAACGGTGAAATGAACGCTATGCAAGTTGTTACGTGGGAGAGTCTGCAGCCATGAGCTGGTCCCTCATGACCCTGCGCTGGCCTACCGAGGCGACCCGTTGGATGGGCCAACTCGACGCCGCCAAGACCCTGGCCGGTAACGAGCTGGCCAGTACCATCCAGCGCCTGAGCGGCCTGCAGGGACTGGCCAGCACCAACCCCGGCCCGGTGGGCGCTGCGGCCAAGGGTGCGATCGCGGCCGGGCGCCAAGCGCTGGCCGAGCAATTGGGCGAAGTGCCCAGGTGCCTGGTGGTGACGCCGTTCCAGAGCGGTATCGGCCAGGGGCGTGGCTACCAGCGCTTCCTGTCTGCGCCGAACCTTCTGCAACAGCTGGCCAACAAACTGACCGACGCCACCGACGACGGTAGCCCCCAGGGTGAGCAGCATGCGCTATGCCTGCTGTTCCTGGGTACTCGCCACGATCAGCTGGCCGCCGGCCTGGGCCGCTTCAACGCCCTGATGCCGATCCCCGAGCTGGTGCGCGCACAACGCCGCGCCGAGCACCTGACCCGGCTCGAAACCGAGAAATGGCAGATTCCCCAGGCCACCGCCCTGCCGCGCTGGGAGGCCTTGCCCCTGGAACGTTGCACGGTGCTCAAGGCCGCGCAGCAATCGATCGCCGGGCAGATCGCGGTGCTGGAAAGCTACGCCGCCGACAGCTCGCCCATGAGCGACCTCGCCGGGCTGGCGGCGCGCAAGGCCAACCAGCAGCAGGTCCGCGACCAGCGCCTGGCCGACCTGCGCCAACTGCTGGAGGGCGGCCAGGCCGACAGCTTGGTACGCGCCCGCCTGCTCGGCCCGGGCAACAACACACAACTGCGGCGCATGCTGCTCGAAGGCGATGCCCCGGGGCATGAGTGGGTGATGAGCGCTGGCGTGATCCTGGTCGGCTCGGCAAAAGGCCTGAGCTTCGTTCGTGAAATGGTGGGTTTATGACACTGCTACTGTTGGACGGCCAGCCCGTCGAAGGCAAGACCCTGAAAGTCACCGGCAACCTGCGCATCGAAGCCGAGGACCTGTCCGGCCAGACCAGCAACACCGACACCGCGCACAAAGGCTTCAAACCCAAGACCCTCACCGTCACCCTGACCATCCCCTACGTCAACAGCGTCTGGCTGCGCAACCTGATGCGCCTGGCCGAAGCCACCCAGAGTGGCGGCCAGCTCAAGACCTACCGCATCGTCAACGACACGGCCGAGGCCTTCGGCATCCGCCAGGTGTGCTTCGCCGACAACGTCAACGTCCGGGAGGACGATGCGCTGGCCTGCTGGCGGGTGCAGTTCGGCCTGGCCGAGAAGACCTCCAACCCGGAAAAGGTCGAGAAGCGCCGCGCCAAAAAGCGCGTCAAGGCACAGGCCGCACCCGGCGCCGCGGCAGGGGCGGAAGATGACGAGGATGACAAGGATCCGGAGCTGACCAGTTTCGAAAAACTGTTGAAGAAAGTGGACGACTGGCTGGGGGAGAAACCATGAAACTGCATCAGGTACTCAGCGTGGCAGGCGAGCGCTATAGCCTGATCAGGGCGGACGTGCGTCTGGAGCTGCGCAACCCGGGGCGGGCGACCTTCATCGTCCAGGCCGGGGCGCCCCTCAAGGGCCTGGTCACCCTCGACATCGGCTACAACGACAGCACGCCGCAGCGGCATTTCATCGGCTATGTCGAACGCTGCACCACCGCCAACGCCAAGCAGCAGGTGCTGTTCTGCCGCGAGCTGGCGGCGATCCTGGCCAGGCCGCTGCCGATGAACCTGCGCCATGTCGACCTGCACGGCGTGCTCGACCAGGTCGGCCAGCAGACCGGCCTGCGCTTTCGCGTGCCCGAGCGGCCCTACGCATCGGTGCGCGCACCGTTCTTCTACAGCTTGGCCGCCGGCTTCCAGGCCATGGAGAGCCTGGCCCAGGTGTTCGACATCCCCGACTTCATCTGGCAGCAGCAGGGCAATGGCGAGGTGTACGTGGGCAGCTGGGCCGACAGCTACTTCGGCGCCCGCCCCGCGCTGCAGCTGCCCACGGAGCTGTTCGACAACTACCAGGGCAACCAGAGCGCCACGATTGCCGCCCTGCCAGGGCTGCGTCCAGGCGCACCGATCAACCACGGCGAGCGCGTGACCCATGTCGCGCTCGCCGGCAACCAGATGGCCATCCGATGGAAGACGCAATCCGCCGCGCCGTAGCGCGCCAGTTCCCCGAGATCACCGGCGGCTACCACCTACCGCGCTTCGGCCGCGTGGTCGCGGTCCCCGATGCGCCAGCGACGTCCGGGCTGTGCGACGACTTCCGCCCGCGCTTCGGTGTCGATGTCCAGGTGCTGCTACCAGATGGCGAGCCCGACCCGGTGCTGCCGGTGTTCACCAGCCTGCCGCTGCCGGCGCCCATGGGCGGCCAGGAGCGCGGCATGTTCGGTTTCCCCGAAGAAGGCACCACCGTGGTGGTGTCGTTTGCCTACGGCCTGCCCCACAAACCGTTCATCCAGCAGATCCTGCCCCATGGGCTCAGCCTGCCCAGGGTGCCGAAGGGTGATCTGGTATGGCAACACAGTGAGGCCTGCCAGCAGCGCGCCGACGCCGATGGCAACTGGCTGCGCCAGACCGATGGCCGGATCCGCGACAAGGCGATCGAGCGCGAGGTCGAGGCACTGGCCAATACCGAGCAGTTCCAGAGCCATGCCCGCACGGTGGACGACCACTCGACCGAGACCGTGGGCGGGGTGAAGAAGATCGAGGCTCTGGGCGCGCTCAAGCTGCTGTCCGGCGGCTCCGCCAGCCTGGCCGCCCTCGACGACCTGCACCAGGCCACCGGGCGCGACCTGAACCTGGCGGTTGGGCAGAAACTCAACGCGGCGATCGGCGGCGACGTCCAGGAACGCATCGAGGGCCTGCGCGACAGCGTGGTGAAACTCAGCCAGCGCCTGCAGGCGCCAAAGACCTGGCTGGGCTCGGAGGCGGTGAATGTGCTGCAGGTGCTCTGCGACCTGCTCGAGCTGGTCCAGGCGATGAACACCGAACTGGCCGCGCATGTGCACGGCCCCACGCCACCACCCAGCAATGCGGCGGCCTTCAGCGGCGCGGCAGTGCAGGCCCAGGCCATGGGGCTCAAGTTGAAGCCGATCACGCTGTAGTTTTCAGGGCGTTTCGTATCGCGGGGCCAGCCCGCTCCCCCACGCTCAACCTTGAGCCTTGGGGGAGCGGGCTGGCCCCGCGTTGCGTTTGGGGCGGAAAAAGTTGAGCGTTCACACGACTGACTGCCAGCAGACTTGGATTTAAACCACCGAGCAAGCGGTCCAGGCTGGACGCTTTTCCGTGAGCAGGCCTACCCCATGACGCAGAAGCCCCAACGCCCCAAAGCCGTACCCACCGTTCAGGTGAACACCGAAGAAGTGATCGTCACCGAATGGCGCTTCGCCCCAGGTGCCGAGACTGGCCGGCACCTGCACGGCCATGACTACGTGGTGGTGCCGATGACCGATGGCACGTTGTTGCTGGAGACCCCGGAAGGCGAGAAGCTCGCCCCTCTGGTGGCGGGCCAGAGCTACTTTCGCAAGGCCGGTGTGGAGCACAACGTGGTCAATGCCAGCGACCACGAAGTGGTGTTCATCGAAGCCGAGCTGAAGTGATGAACAAGCGCGCCCCTGCTCAGGTTGCGCGTGTACCCCAGCGGCCCTACACTCCCCCTTGCTTGAACCGGGATAACCGAAGCACTGCCTCGAAACCCGATGGACCTGACCTTTGCCGGTCAACCGTCGGGACAAATGGGTCCGGACCTTGGCCGGCCTGTTTATCGGAGGCAACACAATGAGCCCGCGTATCTGGCTGCTGGCCCTGGCGACATTCGTCACGGGCATGGCAGAAAACATCACGGTCGGCATCCTGCCGGCCCTGGCCGATGGCCTGCAAGTCCCGCTCGGTATCGCCGGGCAGCTGACCACGGTGTTCTCCCTGAGCTTCGCCCTCGCCGCGCCCTTTTCTCCCCTGCTGACCACACGCCTGCCCTTGCGCCGCCTGCTGTGCGCCACCCTGGCGATCTTTGCCCTGTGCAACCTGGCAGCAGCCCTGGCGCCTGGCTATACCGCGTTGCTGGTGGCGCGCATAGGCATGGCCACGACCAGCGCCCTGACCTGCCTGACTTGCACCCTGATGGCCACGCGCATGGTGCCCGAGGCCCTGCGTGGCCGCGCCATCGGGGTGATCTTCATGGGCATCTGCAGCTCGCTGGTGCTGGGGGTGCCGGCCGGAATGCTGCTGTGCGACGTGCTGGGCTGGCGTGGCGTCTTCACCGGGCTGAGCGTGCTGGCAATGGCAGTGCTGCTGATGGCCTGGCAAGGGTTGCCGCAGTTGCAGAGCAGCGAACGCATCGCCCTGCGCAGCTACATCCGGCATCTGCGCGACAGTCGCCTGATGGCAGCCCAGGGCGTGTCGTTGCTGATGATTGCCGGGCACTTCACGGTCTTCGCCTACCTTGCCCCCTATGCCCACCAGGTCGCCGACATTCCGCTGCAATGGCTGGCGGCAATGTTCGCCGCCTTCGGCATCGCCGGTGTTTCGGGCGGCTATGTCGGCGGCTGGATGGCGGACCGGCTCGGCGCAGGCCGCTCCATCGCGCTGGCGCCGCTGCTCTATCTCGCCAGCTTGCTGGTACTACCCTTGAGCGTGGGCACGCCATGGTTGTTCCTGGCGACCATGATGCTCTGGGGCGGGCTGAGCTGGACCACCTCACCGGTGGTGCAGAGCTACCTGGCGACCCGTGGCCCGGACACCTTCCCAGCCGGCATGAGCCTGAACATGTCGGCCATGCACCTGGGCGTCGGGCTGGGTTCGGCCATCGGCGGCGTGGTGATCACCGGGGCGACGCTGGCGGCCACTCCCTGGGCCGGCGCCGCGCTGACCGCGTTGGCGGCGGGCCTGGCATTCTGGTCGGCCCGCCCTCCTGCCGAGCCGGGCTTCAGCGAGCGCGAACCGGCGTAGCGGCCTGCTGCTCCTGCTCGAAGGCGTCGGCCAGGTAGTCGATCAGCTTGCGCACCGCGGGCATCAACCCGCGCCGGGAAGGGAACAGCGCCACCACCTCCCCTTCCCGTGGCGCCCAGTCGTCGAGAACATGCACCAGCCGCCCGTCAGCCAGGTCGGCGCGCACCGCCTCCTCGGGCAGCAGCACCGCGCCCACGCCGGCCAGGGCAGCCTCGCGCAGTACCGCGAGGTCGTCCGACACCACACGGGGGCGATGGCGCACGGCAGCCTCGGCGCCCGCAGGCCCGATCAGCATCCAGGTGGCGTCCTGCACATTGGCGCCCCAGTTCAGGCTCGGCAGAAGCTGGAGCCCTTCCGGCGACAAGGGCCGCCCGTGTTCGGCCAGCAGGCCCGGCGCAGCCACCAGGCACTGACGGCTCGGGGCCAGGCGACGCATCACCAGCTCGCTGCTTTCCAGTGGCTGGTGCTGCACGCTCAGCACCAGGTCAAAGCCCTCGCCGATCACATCCACCCGGCGGTTGTAGCTCTTGACCAACAGCTCGACCACCGGGCATTGCGCCATGAAGCGCGCCAGCATCGGCGCCAGGCGCGAATCGAGCAGCGCGGTGCTGCTGGCCAGGCGCACGATGCCACGGGGCTCGGCGCGGTTGCGCTCGACGGCATCCTCGGCGGCGACGGCCTGCTCGAGCATGCCCAGGCAATGGCGGTAATACTCCAGGCCTACCTCGGTCACCTGGAACTGCCGCGTGGAGCGCTGGATCAGGCGCACGCCCAGGCGCTCCTCGAGCTTGGCCACGCGCCGGCTGAGGCGTGACTTGGGCAGGCCAAGGATGCGCCCGGCGGGCGCGAAGCCGCCGTGCTCCACCACCTTGGCATAGAGATAAAGGTCGTTCAGGTCGAACATCGGCAACACCCGTCCACGGCTCACCGCTGCATCATCCGCCATTCTCCAGGGATCGTCACAGGGGCCGAGGGCGTCACCAGGCCCGGGCCCCGGCAACGGGGCCCGGGCTGGCGGTCACTTGGCCAGCTTGCTGTAGCTGGTCATCAGGTTGCGGTAGTCGGGAATGTGGTTGGAGAACAGCGTGCCCAGCCCTTCAATGTCGTTGCGCCAGTCACGGTGCAGCTCGCAGGCCACGCCGAACCAGGTCATCAGCTGGGCGCCGGCGGCTTCCATGCGGCGCCAGGCCGAGTCGCGGGTCAGTTCGTTGAAGGTGCCGGAAGCGTCGGTGACCACGAACACCTCGAAGCCCTCCTCCAGCGCCGATAGCGCCGGGAAGGCCACGCACACCTCGGTGACCACGCCGGCGATGATCAGCTGCTTCTTGCCGGTGGCCTTCACCGCCTTGACGAAGTCCTCGTTGTCCCAGGCGTTGATGTTGCCGGGGCGGGCGACGTAGGGCGCCTCGGGGAACTGCTCCTTGAGCTCGGGCACCAGCGGGCCGTTGGGGCCGGTCTCGAAGCTGGTGGTGAGGATGGTCGGCAGCTTGAAGTACTTGGCCAGGTCGGCCAGCGCCAGCACGTTGTTCTTGAACCGGTCCGGGTCGATGTCGCGCACCAGCGACAGCAGCCCGGTCTGGTGATCGACCAGCAGTACCGCGGCGTTGTTCTTGTCCAGACGCTTGTATTGGAATGCCATGGTGGATCTCCTTGCTTGGATGGGAAACGGCCAGGTTCAGTTGCGTTGCGAATCCAGTTGCTCATGGCCGGTGACGACGGCCTGGGCCTTGGCGTAGCTCTCGATCAGCAGTTGATAGTGCGGGAACACCGCGCTGTAGGCCTCGGCCCACTGCGCGGCATCCGGACGGTTCCAGGTGCGCTGCACCTCGGAGCAGACGGCGGCGGTGTCCATTGGCACCACGCCGGCCTGGACCACCCGCGCCAGGGTCACTTCCTGTGCCATCTTGGAGTAGGTGCCTGACGCGTCGATGACCGCGAACACCTGGTAGCCGGCGGCCACCGCGCTGATGCTGGGAAAAGCCATGCAGACGCTGGTGATGGTGCCGGCGATGATCAGTTGCTTGCGCCCGGTGGCCTTCACCGCAGCGACGAACTCGGGGTTGTCCCAGGCGTTGATCTCACCTTTGCGGGCCACGTATTGCGCATGTGGCGCAGCCTCGTGGATTTCCGGGATCAACGGGCCGTTGGGGCCCTGGGGTACCGAGGCGGTGGTGATGACCGGGATCTTCGCCAGGCTGGCGACCTTGGCCAGGGTGATGGCGTTGGCCCGCAGCTCGGTCATGGGCATGTCCTTGACCGTCTGGAACAGGCCACTCTGGTGGTCGATCAGCAGCATCGCGACGTTGTCGGGGTCGATGCGTGGGATCTGGCCTTCGAAGTTGGCGGCTTGCGAGAAATTGCTCATCGTTCTCTCCTCTTGGTGTGAGAACAGGCCATCCTGGCCGCTGCGGTCGGGCCGCGCCCCACACATCCACAGTGGGGACTATGAGAGTAGGCAACGCAGGCTGAACGAAGCGACCGTCAGTCGGCGGGCCGTGGCAAATGCCCGTGCGGCCTGTGGCCAGGCGGGCGGCAGGGCTAACGGTAGAGAGGAGAGATGCGGCCCGGTAGGCCCATGGGTGAACCCTCAGAGTTGCGCTGGGAGAACGATGATGAAATGCCAGCGCGCAATCACCGATCCGATGGATCGGCGATTTTCAGCAGCGCTTGGTCGATAACTTGGTCGGTTACTTGGTCGGTCAGCCCATTGGTTCACGATTTCCTGAACTGATTATTTGTCCACAGCGATTTTTCCCCCCGCCTGCCCCCACCAGAATCGCTTCACCAACAATCACAATAAACCGTGAGGCCACTCCCGTGGACCAGACACTCCAGGTACGGCAGGCCGCCGCCGACCTCGTCGCCGCCTTCGCCAGCAACGACACCGCCCGCTACTTCGCCTGCTTCAGCGAAGACGCCACCTTCCTCTTCCACACCTTGCCGCAACCGCTGCTGTCGCGCCGTGCCTATGAAGATCTCTGGGCCAGCTGGCAGGCGGACGGTTTCGCCGTGCTCGGCTGTGAGTCGAGCAATGCCCAGGTGAGCCTGCAGGGCGACGTGGCGATCTTCATGCACGACGTGGCCACGCGCCTGCGCGTCGCCGGCGAGACCCTCGACCTGAACGAGCGCGAAACCATCGTCTTGCGCCTGCACGGCGACCGCTGGCTGGCCTGTCACGAGCACCTGTCGGTCGTCTCGCCGGCCTGATCCCCTTTCAAGCGGCCCTGCCGCACTGCCATCGCACCCACAACAAGGCCGCCCGACGGCCGACAACATTCGCGCTGGAGCATCACCATGAGCCACTCGACCGGTATCGAGACCAATGGCGTCGAACAGATCCCCGACGATCAACGCGACGCCGCCCCGCTGGACCTGTTCCGCCTGATCTTCGGCGGCGCCAATACCTTCGCCACCGCCGTGCTGGGCAGCTTCCCGGTGCTGTTCGGGCTGTCGTTCCAGGCCGGGGTCTGGGCGATCCTGCTCGGCGTCGGCGTGGGCGCGCTGATCCTCGCGCCGATGGGCCTGTTCGGCGCGCTCAACGGCACCAACAACGCGGTGTCGTCCGGCGCGCACTTCGGCGTGCACGGGCGTATCGTCGGCTCGTTCCTGTCACTGCTGACCGCCGTCGCGTTCTTCTCGCTGTCGGTATGGAGCTCCGGCGATGCCCTGGTCGGCGGCGCCAAGCGCCTGGTCGGCCTGCCGGAAACCGACCTGACCCTCGGCCTGGCCTATGGCCTGTTCGCGATACTGGTGCTGGTGGTGTGCATCTTTGGCTTCCGCTTCATGCTGTGGGTCAACAAGATTGCGGTGTGGGCCTCGAGCCTGCTGTTCCTGCTGGGCATCTTCGCTTTCGCCGGGCCCTTCGATGCGGGCTACGCCGGCAGCGTCAACCTCGGCCAGGCCGGTTTCTGGGCGGCGTTCGTCGGCGCGGCGATCCTGGCCATGAGCAACCCGGTGTCGTTCGGCGCCTTCCTCGGCGACTGGTCGCGCTACATCCCGCGGCAAACGCCCAAGTCGCGCATCATGCTTGCGGTGATCCTCGCCCAGGCCGCCACGCTGATCCCGTTCCTGTTCGGCCTGTGCACCGCCACCCTGGTGGCCAGCCAGGCACCGGACTACATCGCCGCCAACAACTACGTCGGCGGCCTGCTGGCGATCTCGCCGGGCTGGTTCTTCCTGCCGGTGTGCCTGATCGCGGTGATCGGCGGTATGTCCACCGGCACCACGGCGCTGTACGGCACCGGCCTGGACATGTCCAGCGTGTTCCCGCGCCTGCTCAGCCGCGCCGCCGCTACCTTGTTGATCGGCGTGCTGGCCATCGGCTTCATCTTCGTCGGCCGCTTCACCTTCAACCTGGTGCAGAGCGTGTCGACATTCGCCGTGCTGATCATCACCTGCACCAGCCCGTGGATGGTGATCATGATCCTCGGCCTGATCACCCGCCGCGGCTTCTACCATGCCGACGACCTGCAAGTGTTCACCCGTGGCCAGCAAGGCGGTCACTACTGGTTCGACCACGGCTGGAACTGGCGCGGCATGGGCGCGTGGATCCCCAGCGCGGTGGTTGGCCTGTGCTTCGTCAACCTGCCCGGGCAGTTCGTCGGCCCGCTGGGCGAGCTCGCCGGCGGCATCGACCTGAGCCTGCCGGTGACCCTCGGCATCGCCGCCGTGCTGTACCTGATCCTGCTCAACCTGTTCCCCGAACCTGCTGGCGTGTATGGCCCCCTGGGCCCGCGCTGGGTGCGTTGCAAAAGCACGCCGGTAAAGCCCGTGACCACTGCCGAAATAGCCTGACTGGAATCCGACCATGACCACTCCTCACTACATCGACGGCCGCTGGGTCGAAGGCCAGGGCAGCGACTGTATCGTTGTCCACAACCCGTCCGACGGCCAGGCGTTCGCCGAACTGATGGCCGCCAGCAGCGCCCAGGTCGACCAAGCCGTTGCCGCCGCGCGCCGGGCCCTGGCGGCCTGGAAGACGGTCAGCGCCACCGAGCGTGCCAACTACCTGCGCGGCTTCGCCGAACAGCTGGGCCAGCGCCGCGACGAATTGATCGCCCTGCAGATGCGCAACAACGGCAAGCCGCGCCACGAGGCCGAGATCGACCTCGACGACGCCATCGCCACCTTCGCCTACTACGCCAACCTGGCCGAGCAGTTACCGGCGAAAAGCCGCGACGTCCCCCTGGCCGCGCCGGGCTTCACCGCCCGCACTCGCCTTGAGCCGGTGGGCGTGGTCGGCCTGATCGTGCCGTGGAACTTCCCGCTGGTGACCAGCGCCTGGAAGCTCGCCCCGGCCCTCGCGGCCGGCTGCACCGTGGTGCTCAAGCCCTCCGAAATCACCCCGCTGATCGAGCAGGTCTACGGCCAGATCGCCGAGGTGCTTGGCCTGCCGGCCGGCGTGCTGAATATCGTGGGCGGCAAGGCCGAGACCGGCGCTGCGCTGAGCGGCCACAACGGCCTGGACAAGCTGTCATTCACCGGCAGTAACGGCGTCGGCAGCCAGGTGATGCGCGCCGCCGCGGTCCAGTGCCGGCCGGTAACGCTGGAGCTGGGCGGCAAGTCGGCCATCGTGGTGTTCGACGATTGCGATGTCGACCAGGCGGTGGAGTGGATCGTCGCCGGCATCACCTGGAACGCCGGGCAGATGTGCTCGGCCACCTCGCGCCTGCTGGTGCAGGACGGCATCGCCGATGCCCTGCTGCCGCGCTTGCAGGCGACGCTGGCGGCGTTGCGCGTGGGCAACCCGCTATCTGAAGAAGTGGACATGGGGCCGCTGACCAGCCAGGCGCAGTGGCTCAAGGTCGCCGGCTATTTCGCCACCGCCCGCGAAGAAGGCCTCAAGTGCCTGGCCGGCGGCACCGCGCTGGACCGCGACGGCTGGTTCGTCAGCCCGACGTTGTATGTGGATGTACCGGTAAGCAGTCGCCTTTGGGGCGAAGAAATCTTCGGCCCGGTGCTGTGCGCGCGGCGCTTCGGCAGCGAGGCCGAGGCCATCGCCCAAGCCAACGACAGCCGCTTCGGGTTGGTCGCCACCGTGTGCTCCGCCGACCTGGAGCGCGCCGAGCGCGTGGCCGATGCGCTGGAGGTGGGGCATGTGTGGATCAACTCTGTGCAGGCGGTGTTCGTCGAAACCTCGTGGGGCGGGACCAAGGGCAGCGGGATCGGGCGTGAGCTCGGGCCTTGGGGGCTTTCGGGGTATCAGTCGGTGAAGCATGTGACGCGGTGTCTGGGCTGATCACCATGCGACGCAAGCCCTTGTCGGCTCGAACGGCATGGGCTTTTGCTTCTCGCTGGAAGTGTTCAGTCTCCGGCGACTACCTTGCAAAAATGTAGATTCGAGAAATGGCTAGCGTAGCGCAAGCATCATGGTCTTGGGCGACAGATCAGGGCAGCTCTTAAACCCGGCCTTCGTCGCATAGAACTGCTCAAGACGCTCATTCAGCGGGTGAACAACCATCGCCAGGCAGCCGACCGACTCAGAAGCGAAGAGTGCTCTTTCGATCGCATCCTGCAACAAGTCGGTGGCCACCCCCTGCCCTGCCGCCTGCCGAGTCACCCCCATTCGTCCCAGGAGCACTATTGGCAAATCGCTTGGAGCATTGCGTCGCAGGCCGGCCGTTGCTCCGTGAGCACGAGCGACAGATCCATTTGACAGCGTGTAGTAGCCTGCAACGAGCGATGTACCTTTGAAACAGGTGACATAGACCACGGCATGTTTCGCGAGTTGTGCCTTCAAGGCTTGGTTGCGCAAGTAGGCGTCGATAGATGCCTCTCCGCTTTCGAACTGATCCAACAGGTGAAATGCCTCGAGCTTGCGTGGCGCCGTCAGCTCCAGCGCTTTGGTCTTGCCAGCAGTTTCCTCACGCATTCATTGCTCCTGATGGGATCATCTTCCAGTGCCTGGGCGAAGCGGTCGAACGCCTCTTCATCTAGCAGAAAAAGCCGGCGCTCCATCAGGACTTCCTCGGCCCGCTTGCAGGCAGCATCAAGAACAAAACTGGTCCTGTCGCCACCCACCACTTCCACGGCTGCATCTATCAGGTCACGCCGATGCTCGGCCACTCTCATGTTCAGAGGTACCGCCTTGGTGCGGTCCCGGGTGTGCAAATCACTCATTGGTGACTCCCCTGCCCATAACACCTGGGCGTTGAAATCGACGGAGGATGTCGACTTGCAAAAGGCTACTCCTCTGTAACGCAAATGTATAGCTGGCAGGTAATTTGCGTTACGAACGGCCGCTCCCTGACGATGGTCACTACCTTGCACATTCACGCCCAAAACTACACGTCAGCGTTTTCTGAAAGGCCCGCAGGCAGCTTCGAGTCAGGTGGGCATAGCAGATTTAACGGCAGCGTTTTGCCGGAGAGCATCGCGAGGCCAGTCGCATCGGTGCGCCGATGCGACTGGCCTCGCGATTGGCCTTATGCCGATTCGTCGGCCTGGCGCCCGTTCTCCTGCACCAGCACCATGCTCGCCGGCGATGACAGGGCGATGCCTTCCTCGCGCAAGCGCCCGAGGATGGTGAACAGCAGGTCGCTGCGCGTGTTCGACACCTGCCGAGGCGACGCCACGTAACCGCTCACGCCGATCACCATGCCACTGCTGGTCAGGTCCTTGAAGGTCACCGAAGTGGCCGGCGCGTCGAGGATCGACTCGTGCTCCTTGTACGCCGCCAACAGCACCTCGCGCACTTTCGCAGGGTCGGTCTCCAGCGGCAGCGTCAGGGTGATGCCCACCACCCCCAGGGCATTGGCCATGGTCACGTTGCGCACGTTCTGCGAAATGAACTGCGAATTGGGCACGATCACCGTCGAGCGGTCGGACATCTGGATCTCCGTGGCGCGCACGTTGATCCGGCGAATATCACCCTCGACACCGGCCAGGCTCACCCAGTCTCCCACTTTCACCGGGCGCTCGGTGAGCAGGATCAGGCCGGAGATGAAGTTCTGCACGATCTGTTGCAAGCCGAAACCGATACCCACCGACAGCGCACTGACTACCCAGGTCAGGCTGGTCAGGTTGATGTGCAGGGTGGACATCACCAGCATGGCCAGGAACAGGAAGCCCAGGTAGCCCACCAAGGTCACCAGCGAGGCGCGCATGCCGGCGTCCATGTCGGTTTCCGGCAGCAGGCGTTCGCTCAGCCAGCGCTTGACCACGCGAATGGCGAACCAGCCACCGAGGAAGATCGCCACGGCCAGGAAGATGTCCTGGGGCACGATGTTCAAGTTGCCCAGCACCTTGCCACCGGTGCCGTCCCAGTCCGCCAGGCTCAGCAGCAGCTCGCCCGGGCTGGTGCCCGATGGCATGAATATCAGCAACGCGGCGGCAAACAGCAGCAGTGTGCGGCCGATGCCCGCCAGCACCGTGCTGGCCTGGGCCTGGTGGCGTTGCTGCAGGCCCAGCGCCGAGGCCAGCGCCAGGCCACCTGGCTGACGCGGCGACAGCAAGGTTTCGCACAGGTCGCCGAACACGGTCACCAGCAGGTAGGCGCAGGTCACCACCACGCTGACCCACAGCAGCTTGGCGGTGAGGAAGTAGGCCAGCGTCAGGTAGCCGGCGAGCAGGGTCAGCAGGATAGCCGCCACCCAGACCACGATCACGAACGGGATCAACCCGGCCAGGCCCTTGGGACGCTCAAGGTCGTGCAAGCGATGGGCACGGCGATAGCGCAGCAGGGCCACGACGAACAGCAGCGACACCACCAGCGCGGTCAGGCCATTGGTGGCCAGGGTCAGCGCCAGGCTGGTGCCGATCACGCTGTTGATGCGTTCCTGGGTTAGCAGCACCATCAGCGCCAGGGCCAGCACTTTGGGGAACCAGCCCAGGGCGCTGGCCACCTCGTCGGCGATCGGCGGCAGGCGCCAGGACGGGCGCTGCAGCATCAGCATGGCGCGGCCCAGACCCGAGATGAAGGCACTGAAGATCACCAGCGCAAGAATATGGTTAGTCAGGCTGGCCAGGTCGGTGCCAAGCTCCGCGCTGCTCTCCAGGCCCCAGCGCAGCAACGACACAGAGCCGGAGATAGTGCCCAGCGTAGCCAGGCTGACGCTCAGGGCCAGGGCGCTGCGGCGCAGACGGCCTTCGGGCAGCCAGCGGATCATCGCATCGGCCAGCAGGCGCTCCAGCAGCCGCCGCACCAGGGTCCAGACCAGCACCGCCGCCACCAGCGCGGTGATGAACAACCAGCGGTGTTCGGCGCTGAAGGCGCTGGCCATGGCGTCCGACACCTCGCCGCGCAGGTCGCGCAGGCGCGCCACGTCATCATCGGTGGGGCGGATCAGGCTCGACCAGAACGCCGGGCTCAACGGGCTGGCGGCGCGGCTGGTGATCTGCGAGTTGAACAGGCTGCGGCGCAGGTTGACGATCTGCGTGGACAGGTCACGGGCCGACTGGGTCAGCGTGGTGGCGTCCTTCTGCTCGGCGACCACCTTGTTCTTTTCGTCAGTGAGCTGCTTGCGCTGGCGGGTCAGGCTCTCGGCCTCCTCGGCCATGGGCGGGCCGAGCACGTTGAGCTGGTCGTCCAGGCGCTGCACGTCGGCGGTGCGCTGGGTGGCCAGCACATCGGCCTGGCGCTGCACCTGCAGGGCCGACTGACGCAACTGCGCGAGCAGGTCGTCGTTGGCATTGCTGGTGACGCCCTGGCGGATCTGGTCGAGTCGTTCGCTCAACTCCTCCAGGCTGGCGTTCTCGTCCAGCACCTGCTGCTCGGCCACGGCCAGGCGCGATGCCGGCGTGGCCGGGGCAGCCCAGGCCGGGACGGCCAGGCACAACAGCAGGGCGAAAATCCCCGCATAGAATCGGTCAAGGCTGACACGCCTCATCGAATGTTCCTCTACGCAACTCGACAGGGCGTGAATTCTACTCGGTCCGCGCGCTCAGGAGAGTGCCGTCTCTCGGTCCAGCAGTTGGCGCTTGCGCTCGATACCCCAGCGGTAGCCACTGAGGTCGCCGTCACGGCGCACCACCCGGTGGCAAGGAATCGCCACGGCGATCGCGTTGGCCGCGCAGGCCTGTGCCACCGCCCGCACCGCCTTGGGCGCGCCGATGCGCTCGGCGATGTCGGTGTAGCTGACCGTGGTCCCGGGCGGCACCTCGCGCAGCGCTTGCCAGACCCGCTCCTGGAACGCCGTGCCCTGCACATCCAGAGGCAATGCCAGGCCCAGCGCCGGCGCCTCGACAAAGCCGATCACCTCGGCCACCAGCCGCTCGAAAGTGTCATCGCCGCCGATCAGCCGGGCCTTGGGGAACTTGTCCTGCAGGTCCTTGAGCAAGGGCTCGGGCTCGTCACCCAGCAGGATCGCGCAAATGCCCCGCTCGCTCTGGGCGACCAGGATCGCCCCCAGCGAGCACTGGGCCACGGCAAAGTGGATGGTGGCACCCTGGCCGCCGGCACGGTACTCCCTCGGGCGCATGCCCAGCCGTTCGGCGGCGCTCTCGTAGAAGCGGCTGTTGGAGTTGTAACCCGCGTCGTAGATGGCCTCGGTGACGCTGTCGGCGGCATCCAGGCGCTCGCGTAGACGCTGGGCGCGAAAGGCCGAGGCGTAGGCCTTGGGGGTCAGGCCGGTCTCGGCCTTGAACAGCCGATGCAGATGGAACGGGCTGACGTTCAGCTCGCTGCCGAGCTGGTCGAGGTTGGGCGCGGTTTCACTGGCCTCGATCAGGCGGCAGGCGCGGGCTACCAGGTCGGTGCGCCGACTGCCCTGCGCGGCCTTGCAGCGTTTGCAGGCGCGGTAGCCAGCTGCCTCGGCCTGGCCGGGGTCGGCAAAGAACTCGACATTCTCGCGCTTGGCCAGGCGCGACTTGCAGGCGGGCTGGCAGTAGACGCCGGTGGTGCGCACGGCATAGACGAAATGGCCGGTCGCGGCGGTGTCGCGGGACTGCACGGCGTGCCAGCGTTCAGCGTCGGTGGTGTAGGTGGTCGGGGCGTGGTTCATGGCGCCTCTCCTTGGTTCGATGCGCTGAGCTTGGCGGCTTGGCCGACAGTGAACACTCCGAATCTTGCGTTATCTCAACGGACCCGCGATAGGGCCGTGCAGGCGGATGACACTTCAAGCCCGCCACAGGTACCAGGCCGCCACGGTCCGGTACGGGCTCCACGCCCCGCCCAAAACCCGCATCTGCGCGGGCGTCGGCGCCTTGTGCAGCCCCTTCATGCGCCGATACCCCTCGCGCACGCCAAAGTCGTCCACCGGCAGGATATCCGATCGCTCCAGGCTATAGATCAGCAGCATTTCCACCGTCCAGCGCCCGACTCCGTGCAGCGCCACCAGACGCTCGACCAGTGCGGCATCCGACATATGCAGCGCCTCTTCCCGGCTGGGCACCACACCCTCCACACGCGCCTGGGCAATCCCGTGAACCGTGGCGATCTTGCTCGCGGATAGCCCACAGGCGCGCATCGCCTCCGGCGTCACCGCCAGCAACTGTTTGGGCGAGGGAAACGCACCTTCCGGGAACAGCGCCAGCAATCGCCCGAGGATCGCCTCGGCCGCCCGCGCATGCAACTGCTGGTAGGCAATGGCCCGCACCAGCGCCTCGTAGGGCTCACGACCGGGGGTAGCCCGATGCAAGCAGGGTCCCACGGCGGCAATATGCCGCGCCCAGTCCGCATCCTGCCCGGCCAGCCAGGCAGCGGCATCGTCAAAGGACTGCGGGGAAAGGTCTGCAAGGATCATCGTTGGCGTTCGCATGGATACGATCTCCGAGCCTAGCCCAACCATTCATCGGTGAAACGCTCAATCTTGCGCATCTAATCGCTGGCATACCATTGATCCGCCAATAGCGCCGCGCATAGAATTGAGAACTATTAACAATCACATTATCCGGGCAGGCTTTCCAGACAATGCAGATCGAAGACACGCTGAAACCGGCTGAGGTCGATCTGCTCTATCAGGCCCATCATCGCTGGCTGCGCGGCTGGCTCGGCGCCCGGGTGGGTTGCCGGGAGAACGCCGCCGACCTGGCCCAGGACACCTTCGTACGCCTGCTCAAGGCGCGTCAGGCCTCGCCACTCAAAGAGCCACGCGCCTACTTGAGCAGCATCGCCCGTGGCCTGATGATCGACCAGTTCCGCCGTCGCGCCCTGGAAAAGGCCTACCTGGAAAGCCTGGCCAACCTGCCTGAACAAGAGGCGCCCAGCGAGGAGCAACGCCTGTTGATCCTCGATACCCTCGAACGCCTCGACCTTGCCCTGCAACGCCTCAAGCCCCGGGCCCGGCAGGCCTTCCTGCTGGCCCAGCTCGACGGCCTCAGCCTGGCACAGATCGCCCAGCGCCTGGACGTTTCCCGGGCCACCGTGGAACGCGACCTGGCCAAGGCCCTGGGCGTCTGCTACCGGATGCGCTATGCCGACGCCTGACCAGACACCGACCCAAGCCCAGGTCGACCAGGCCATCGAATGGCTGGTCAAACTGCGCTACGACAGCCCCGGCCCACGTACCGAACAGCAGTTCCAGCGCTGGCTGGCCAGCCACCCGCAGCATGCCCAGGCCTGGCAGCGGGTCAGCAGCCTCGGTGACGAACTGGCCAGCCTGCCAGCCGAGCTGAGTCGGCAGACCCTTGCCGGTACCGAGCGCCGACGCATGAGCCGGCGCGACCATCTCAAGCTGCTGTCGGTATTGGCGCTTGGCGGCGCCGCTGGCTGGGCGGCGCGTGAACCGCTGGGCCTGTCGGCCTGGATGGCCGACAGCCGCACCGCCACCGGCGAGCGCCGTGAACTGCTCGGCAGCGACGGCAGCCTGATCCGCCTGAACACCGCCAGTGCCATCGACCTGCGCTACAGCGCCGACCAACGCCGGCTGACCCTGCTGCGTGGCGAAATCAGCCTGGACAGCAACGTCAACGACAACCGCCCGTTCAGCATCGACACCCCGGTTGGCACCCTCGGTACCCAGGGCGGCCAGCTGCTGCTGCGCGAGAACGCCCAGGGCTTGCTGGTGGCCGTGCGCCGCGGCGAGGTGACGTTGTTCCCCGCCTCCAGCGCCGCGCATTCGGTCAAGCCTGGCGAGGTGCTGCAGGTGTTCGCCCAAGGCGACTACCGGCCCGCCACCTTGCATGGCGACCCCTGGGGCTGGACCGACGGCGTACTGAGCGTGCAGCAGATGCCCCTGGGCGAGTTCATCGACGAGCTGTCGCGCTACCGCCCCGGCGTGTTGCGCTGCGCGCCGGAGCTGGCCGGGCTGAAGGTTTCCGGCACCTACCAGTTGGCCGACACCGACCAGGTCCTGCTGCTGGTCGCCCGCAGCCTGCCGGTGCGCATCGACTACCGCACACGCTATTGGGTGAGCATCGGCGCCGCCTGAACAATTGATGAAAATAAATGAGGTGGAATCTCATTCTCGTCCGGCCTGAAGGAAAACAAGCCCGAACAGTGGTCTGACAACCTTCAGGAGCGCTTCATGATTCACCCGTGTTCCCCTCGCAATGCCACCCTGCGCCATGCCATCCACGCTGCCGCCCTCGGCCTGGGCATGGCCTGCGCCGGCGTGCTGCCGACAGTCGCCATCGCCGCGCCCGCCAGCCAGAGCCAGCAGCGCGACTGGAACATCCCGGCCGGCCCGTTGGCTGCCGCGCTGGACCAGCTGGCGCGTCAGGGCGGGCTGAACCTGTCGTTCGACGCCGACAGCCTGCAGGGCAAGGCCACTCAAGGCGTGCAGGGCCGGCATGACAGTGCGCAGGCATTGCAGATCCTGCTGCAGGGCAGCGATGTGCAAGTCCAGCAGGAAAGCGAGAAGAGCTTCCTGCTGATACCCGCCCTGGAGGTGGGCGATGCCCTGCAACTGGGCGCCACCAGCATCTCCAGCAACCGCCTGGGCGAGACCACCGAGCACAGCGGCTCCTACACCACCGGTGCGGTGACCATCGGCAAGACGCCGCAGAGCATCCGCCACACCCCGCAATCGGTGACCGTGGTCACCCGCCAGCGCATCGACGACCAGAACATCACCAACCTCACCAACCTGCTCGAGCAGACCCCTGGCGTGGTGGTCAACCTGACCGACAGCGAGCGGGTGCAGTACTACTCACGCGGCTACCAGATCGACGCCATCCAGTACGACGGCGCCACCGTGGTGCAGAGCAGCGGCGGTGGTTCGTTCATCCAGAGCGATTCGGCGATCCTCGACCGCGCCGAGGTGTTGCGCGGCGCCACCGGCATGCTGCGCGGCGCCGGCAACCCCTCCGGCACCGTCAACCTGGTGCGCAAGCGCCCCACCTATGAGTTCCAGGGCGAAGGCAGCGTCACCCTCGGCACCTGGGACGCCCAGCGCTACGTCGCCGACCTTTCCGGGCCGTTGACCGAGACCGGCAACGTGCGTGGCCGGGTGATCGCGGTGCATGACGAGAAGGACCACTTCCAGCAATCGCGCCAGGAGCGCAAGGATGTGCTGTACGGGGTCATGGCCTTCGATCTCGACGACAGCACCACCCTGACCACTGGCGTCGAGTGGACCCAACTCGACGCCACCGGCGCCTGGGGCAACCTGCCGGCCGACTACGACGGCTCGCCACTGCCTTTCGGCCGCAGCACCTACCTGGGCGCCGACTGGAACCGCTGGAACCGCAGCAACCTGCAGACCTTCGCCGAGCTCGAGCACCGTTTCGACAACGACTGGACGCTCAAGCTGATGGCCCAGCGCACCCACTTCGAGCTGGACGACAACGGTTTCAAGCAGACCTACTTCAGCCGTGCCACCGGCACCGCCAACCCGACCCGCAACCCTTACCTGATGAGCTACCAGGTCACCGAAGGCGATGGCGGCGAGAGCCTGCAGAACAACCTCAGCGCCACCCTCAACGGCCCGTTCGACCTGCTCGGCCGCAGCCACGAGCTGATGCTGGGCGTCGAGCGCATCCGCAACGACTCCTATGCCTCGGCCACCAACAATGTGCAGTCGGGCGTGTTCGACATCCGCACCTGGGACCCGAAGACCAGCCTGGCCAACCCGAGCATCGACATCACCGCCCACCCGGTACGCACCCGCACCACCCAGGAAGGCGCCTACGCCACCTGGCGCATCTCCCTGGCCGATCCGCTCACCGCGATCATCGGCGCCCGCGCCAACTGGTACGACTATGAGCAGGAAAACAACACCAAGGCCAACGGCAAGTTCAGCGTCGACAACGAGATCGTGCCCTACGCCGCGCTGATCTACGACCTCAACGACAACTTCAGCACCTACGCCAGCTACACCGAGATCTTCAACCCGCAGACCAACACCGATGCCGCAGGCTCCGTGCTCGAGCCGGTCACCGGCGAAGCCTACGAGACCGGGATCAAGGGCGAGTTCTACGAGGGCCGGCTGAACACCTCGCTGGCGTTCTTCCGCATCTATCAGGTCGGCAACGCACTGGACGACCTCAGCGGGCCGAACCCGTGCCTGCCCAACTACACCAGTGGCTATTGCAAGGTCGCCGCGGGCAAGAACCGCAGCCAGGGCTTCGAGCTGGAGATTTCCGGCGAAGTGCTGCCAGGCTGGAACATGACCGGCGGCTACACCTACAACACCACCGAATACCTCAAGGACACCACCGGCAACAACGGCAACCCGATCCGCACCACCGACCCCAAGCGCATGCTGCGTCTGTTCACCAGCTATCGCCTGCCGGGCGAGCTGCAGGCCTGGACCGTGGGCGGCGGCGTGCAGGCGCAGAGCGCCATCTACAACCGCAGCGGCACAGCCGAAGCTTCGCAGTCGGGGTATGCGGTGTACAACGCGATGGTGAACTACCGCTTCAACGACAACTATTCGTTGCAGTTGAACGCCAACAACCTGTTCGACAAGAAGTACTACCGCCAGGTGGCGCCGACGCCGACCGGGTACTACTGGGGCGACCCGCGCAATGTGTCGGTGACCTTGCGCGGAACGTTCTGAGCTACCGCGCGATGGCTGGGGTCAGTCCGCCACCGCCTGAAGCTTGCCCGCCCGGCGATAGGCCTGGCGGGCGAAGCACACGAACAGCCCCGCCATCAGCGCCAACGCCATGGGCAGGCCATGGGGCGCCACGTCCATCGCCGCGCCGCTGACCAGTGGCCCGACCAGGCTGCCGACGCCCCACAGCAAGCCGACGCTGGCGTTCGCCGTGACCAGGTCCTGGCCTTTGAAGCGCTGCCCGATCAGTACCAGCGCCAAGGTATAGATGCCCCCCGCCACCGCGCCGAGCACCACCAGCAGCGGCCACAGCAGCCAGGTCATCTGCAGCAGCCAGGGCAAGGCGATGCCGATAATCATTGCCACCAACCCGCATACCAGGTGCAGCCCGGTGCGCTCGACCCGGTCGGCGAGCCAGCCCAGCGGCAGCTGGAAGAGCATGTCGCCGGCGAACACCACGGTCACCATCAGCGCCGCCACGCCCACGGCGAAACCATGGCTGGTGGCGTACACCGGCAACAGCGACAGCACCACGGCATCGAAGAACGAGAAGAACAGCACCGCCACGCACAAGGCCGGGGCCACACGGAAGAAACCGGCCAGGCCGAAGCTCTTGGCGTCTTCCTCATGCGCGACATGATCGTTGGGCACGGTGAACAGGATGCACAGCAAGGCCAGGCCATAACAGAGGGTGACCACGCCGGTCAGCCATGGGCTATTGGCGCCCAGCAGCGCCAGCAACGCTGGGCCAAGTACCTGGAAGCCGGTGAAGCTGGTGGCGTACAGTGCCATGATCTTGCCGCGGTTGTGCTCCGGGCACAGCTCGTTGACCCACGACTCGCCAAGGATGATCGCGATGCCCATGCCGATGCCCAGCCCAAGGCGCAGCAGCGCCAACCACAGCATCGAGTCGAAGGCCCACTCGAGCAAGGCGATGCTCAGGGTGCACAGGCTGAAGCTGAGCAGGTAGATGACGCGGCGGGTCAGGTACTTGCAGCAGGCATCGACCATGAACGCCGAAAGCATCATGCCCGCCGCCGGGATCGCCGAGATAATGCCGATCTCCATCGTCCCCGCCCCCGCCTCGTGCAGGCGCAACGACACCAGCGGCAGGCTCGCCCCGAGGCTGAAACCGACCACCGACACGGCGAACAACAGGCCCGCCAGCAAACGCATGTTCATGTACCACTCCTTGCAAGCCGGCGCACAGGGGCTCTGGCCCTGGCCGACTGGAAAATCCGCTGAAAGATGTTCGAATGCAGACGCCCGCCGTCACGCCGGGAAGGCGCGCTACGCAGGGACGCGGATCAGTTCAGGGCAAGGTGTGGCGAGAAGGTGAAGGCGAACAGCACGCTGCGTCGACGCTTGAGCACCGTGTCACTCGGCCACGCGCGGCGCGCTGTCGGGGCGACAGGCTGGCGGTGTGGACGGAGGCTACGGGTACGGCGCATTGCATCGGCTACGCAGGAATTGAGGAGGCGGCACTCTAGGCCAGGGAGCCTAGAGGCGTCAATCTGCTCATCACAGCAGCGGCTCTTAAGCCAATGATCAAGCAGCAAAGGGTCGGTTTGAAGCCCCACCATTGCGCAGGCTTGAAACAACCACCTGATATTTTTGACAGTTGCCAACCCACAACAGACATCCCAAATTCAAGCTCTCATAAGCTCTCTCAGGCCGCTGCCATGCTAATCAACACTGCACGAAAAGTTTTACTGGGCACTGATGTGCAAGGTTCGCCAATTTTGCTGCAGAACACTCAGGCGATCCACCGACTAAAATATTGCGCATTTGGATATGATCAAGCCAGCAACCGAATGCTATCGCTACTTGGGTTCAATGCGGAGCCCCGCGATCTATTAGACTACTACTTACTCGGCGATGGCTATCGGGCGTACCACTCCAAAATTATGCGATTCGGATCTCCCGACAGTGTCAGCCCTTTTGACGATGGTGGAATCAACAGCTATGCCTACTGCTTAGGAGACCCCATTAACTTACTTGATTCCTCAGGTCACTCACCAGCCCCACCCCCTAAAGGAATACTAAGGCCAACACCTAAAAACTACGACGTCAGTAGAGGGAAGACAACCAGAATATCATTCAATGATACTGTTGCGAGCAAAACCATAGCCGAGAACAGCACATTACATTACTACCCGGACTGGGAAGATTATGTAGGCATCACAAGAAAAGACAAGCAGCTCATCCAAAAGCTGGACAAGAGGGAAGCAAAGCTAAAAAATCGTGAAAGCAAACTAGAATCGCTTAAAATAGCGGCGAAATCTAATACGCCCAAAGATAATGCAAAATACTCCAACTACTTAATAAAAAAGATCTCACCTTTAAAAGAAAAAATTACAGCAACCATTACACGCCTTGACGAGTTACAAGACAGCCAGCCCCGAGAAACCTTAAGCAACATCAGAAGTGAAATCTGAAAAACATTAGGCCTCTCCATAGAGAGGCCTATCTGAGTCCAAACCCGTCATTACTTGCCAGTAGACGGCAAAAACACCGCCAACAATCCAAACAACGGCAGGAACGAGCAAACCCCGTACACATACTCGATCCCACGCAGGTCGGCCACATACCCCAGCAGCGCCGCGCCGATCCCGCCAAACCCGAACATCAGCCCGAAGAAGATCCCGGCGATCATCCCCACATTGCCCGGCACCAGCTCCTGGGCATACACCACGATGGCCGAGAACGCCGAAGCCAGGACGAAGCCGATCACCACGCTGAGCACGGTGGTCCAGAACAGGTCGGCATAGGGCAGCGCCAGGGTGAACGGTGCCACACCCAGGATCGAGAACCAGATCACCGCCTTGCGCCCGATGCGGTCGCCGATGGGCCCGCCAAAGAAGGTGCCCGCCGCCACCGCGCCGAGGAACAGGAACAGATGCAGCTGCGAACTGGCCACCGACAGCTGGAACTTCTCGATCAGGTAGAAGGTGAAGTAGCTGGTGAAGCTGGCCATGTAGAAGTACTTGGAAAACACCAGCAGGCCCAGCACCACCAAGGCCATGATCACCCGCTGGCGCGAGATGCCGTGGGTGGCCTGCACCGCCTTGCGCGCCTTGGCCTGGTTCAGGTGCTCCTTGTACCAGCGGCGCAGCATCAGGGTCACGGCAAAGAAGAACAGCCCGGCCACGCCGAACCAGGCCACGTGGGTCTGCCCGAAGGGAATGACGATTGCCGCCGCCAACAATGGGCCAAGGGCGGAGCCTGCGTTGCCGCCGACCTGGAAGCTCGACTGGGCCAGGCCGAAGCGCCCGCCCGAGGCCAGCCGGGCAATGCGCGAGGTCTCCGGGTGGAAGGTCGAGGAGCCGATGCCCACCAGCGCCGAGGCCAGCAGGATCATCGGGAAGCTGCCAACGAAGGCCAGCATCACGATCCCCACCAGGGTGCACAGGGTGCCCAACGGCAACAGGTTCGGCGTGGGCCGCTTGTCGGTGAAGAAGCCCACCCACGGCTGCAATAACGAGGCAGTGATCTGGAAGGTCAGGGTGATCAGGCCGATCTGGGCGAAGCTCAGGTTGTAGTTGGCCTTGAGCATCGGGTAGATCGCCGGCAGCACGGCCTGGATCAGGTCGTTGATCAGGTGCGCCAGGGCGCAGAAACCAATGATGCTCATCACCAGCGGCGTGGCCGGGTTTGCCGGGCTACTCGCGCTGGAAGTCGGTGTGCTGCTGATGGCCATGGGCTGGATGTCCGTCTGCGGGTTGGGATCCGATTATCGTGAAACAAATAGATACGAAGCTACCTTTTTATTTGCGCGAGCCTTCCATCCGACACGTACTTGTAAATAATTCTCAATATATTTAGCATCCTTTCTCCTCTTCCCTGTGAACGCTGGGCGAAACCGCCCGCCCTCTGCGAGCAGACCGATCCCATGAGCCCGATGCCCGCCTTGCAGCCCACACCCGACCCCGAGCAGGAAGCCCTGGACTGGTTCTCGCGCCTGCGCCAACCCGGCTGTGACGAGGCCCTGCGCCAGGCGTTCGCCAACTGGTGCCAGGACCCGCTCAACGCCAGGGCGTATGCCCAGCTCGAAGCTTACTGGCAGCAGTTGCAGGTGCCGGCAGCCCGGCCACGACCACGGGTCGCCAAGGTGCGCCGCAGCCGTGCCGGGCTGTGCCTGGCGCTGCTGTTCCTGATGCTGGTGGCGGCACTCGCCTGGCTTTACTGGCCGCTGATGCAGCGCCTGGGCAGCGAATTGCACACCGACAGCGGCGAACGCCGCAGCGTGCGCCTGGCCGACGGCTCGACCCTGCACCTGGACAGCGCCAGCGCGATGAATGTCGACCTGCGTGGCCGCACGCGCCAGTTGCATCTGGTGCAGGGCCAGGTCTACCTGGAGGTGATGCTCGATGGCCGGGCCATGGAGGTGCAGGTCGATGACACCCGGATCCAGGTGTTCGGCACTCGCCTGCAGATCGCCCGCCATGCCGAGTACGACGAACTGGTGGTGCTCAGCGGCAAGGCCGCGGTCCTGCAGGGTGGCGACCAGCGCCTGGTGAATGCCGGTGAACGGGTGACGTTCAGCGAAAGCCGTATCAATCCGGTCGAAAAGATCGATGCCAAATTGGCCGATGCCTGGCGCAACGGCCAATTGAAGGCCAGGAACCTGCCGTTGAGCGAAGTGCTGGAGCGCCTGGCCGATTACCGTGGCCAGCGTGTCTGGATGATGAACGAGCAAGCAGCCTATCAGCGGGTCAGCGGTGACTTCGACCTCGACCACCCGGCGCAGAGCCTCGAGCGCCTGGCCGCCGATCAGCAATTGCGCCTGCACAGCCTGCTCGGCCACTGGCTGATCGTGCGCTGAGGCGCCCTTCCCGGCTAAGCGTTTGAAAGGTTGGAAAATTTTTTTGAAAACGTTGTTGACAGGATCGCGATTCGAGCTAATAATGCGCGCCAAGTTGGCTACATAGCTCAGTTGGTTAGAGCATAGCATTCATAATGCTGGGGTCCGGGGTTCAAGTCCCTGTGTAGCCACCACCTTTTAAAAGGGCTTATCGAAAGATAAGCCCTTTTTCTTTGCCCGCGAAAAAACCAGCCACCCGCGCCACCTGCCTGAACATCCAGGCAGGTGGCGCAGACCTTACCAGTTGTAGGTCAGGTCCGTGGTCATGGTGCGCCCTTCGCCGTAATAGCAGTCCAGCTCGGTGGTGCAGCTGCTGATGTACTTACGGTCTTCCAGGTTGTGCATGTTCAGTTTCAGCTTCAGGCCACGAACCTGCAGCGGCGACTCGCCAAAGTCGTAGGACAGCATGCCGTCGAATACCGTGTAGGACGGCGTCACGAAGTGCTCCTCGGCGATGTCCGTGCCGTCACTGCCCCGCACGTAGCGAGCGCCGATACCTGCGCCCACCCCGCGCCATGGTGTGTCGCCACGCACCTGATAGTCCACCCACAGCGAAGCGGTCAGGGGAGACGTCCCAGCCATGTGCCGGCCTTCGCGGCCATCGTTGTCCTTGGTGAACTTGACCTGGTTGCGCGCCACCGAGGCGATCACGTTCAGGTCGCTGGCCACGTTGAGCTTGCCTTCCAGCTCCACGCCCCGCGAGCGCAGAGCCCCGGACTGGTTACTGTAGGTCGGGTTGCCGGGGTTGCTGGTCAAAGCGTTCTGCTGGTCGATCTGGTATACCGACAGCTGGACAAAGCTCTCCTGCCCCACGGGCTGGTACTTGATCCCCGTTTCATACTGCTTGCCGGTCGAAGGCTCGAACGGCTTGCCCTCGGCGTCGGTACCGCTCAGCGGCTGGAACGACTCGGCGTAGCTCACATAAGGCGTGACACCGTTGTCGAACTTGTAGCCCAGCCCCGCGCGGCCGCTGAACTGCTCATCGCGGCTGCCACTGCGGGTACCCGCCAGCGGCTGGCGGTTGTCGGTCTTGGCCCAATCGTAGCGCCCACCCACGGTGAGGAACCAACGCCCCCAGTCGAGCTGATCCTGCACGTACAGGCCGGTCTGGTCGACGGTGTTGTCCCAGCGGTTCGGATTGACGTAGTTCGGCCGCTGGCCATAGACCGGGTCATACAGGTCAATGGCCGGCGCGTTGTAGTCGTAGCGGCCGAGAAACTTGGAGTTGGAGTGATAGCGGTCTACACCGATCAGCACGGTGTGCTGGACATCCCCGGTGGCAAAGCGCGCCTGGGCGATGTTATCGATGCCCAGCACCTTGTTGTTCTGCGCCCAGTCCACGCCAAAGCGGGTCATGTAGCGCTGGTCGTCGGCCCCGGTCCTGGGGTTGGTGACGAAACGATAGCCGTGCAACGGGGCGACGTAGCGGTCGTCTACCGCGGCGTAACGGGTGTTCTGGCGCAGCGTCCAGATATCGTTTAGCACGTAGCTCACTTCATAACCGAGGCTGTACTGATCACGGTCGTAACTGTTCAGGCCGGGCTCACCGATGAAGGTGCTGCGCTTGATACGTCCGTTCGGGGTGTTGAAGACCGTGCCGGCGGCCGGCAGCCCCTGGGCTTCAGGCACGTCGTTGTCTTTCTGGAAGTGGCCGTACAGGGTCAGGGTCAACTGCTCGTTGGGCATCCAGGTCAGGCTGGGGGCGAGCATGTAGCGCTTCTGCTCGACGTAGTCGATCTCACCGTTCTTGTCGGTGACGGTACCGGTCAGGCGATACAGCCACTGCCCCTGTGGATCCAGTGGCCCACCGAAGTCGAAAGCACCGTAGCGCCGATCTTGGCTGCCACCGCCAAACACGATCTCGTGCACGGGTGTGGCAGTAGGGCGCTTGGACACCATGTTGATGATGCCACCCGGTTGGTTCTGCCCGTAAAGCACCGAGGCCGGCCCCTTGAGCACCTCGATGCGCTCCAGGGTGTAGGGATCGATCTGCATCGCGCCGCCGGTGCTGCCATTGCCATACGGCAGGTGCAGGCCATCGAGGTACAAGGGGGCGGGCAGGAAGCCACGCGAGGTGACCTCGTCAAACAGGCCGACCCGATCCGGAAAGCCACCACCGGTAATGCCTGGGGTGTAGCGCAAGGCCTCGGTCACGCTCTGCGCCCCCTGGGCGGTGATCTGCTGCGCGGTGACGATGTTGACGGTCTGCGGCACCTCCAGCACGGACGTGTCGGACTTGGTGGCCGTGCCGGTACGCTTGGCCACGTATCCCTCAACCGGCCCCCAGGCACTTTCCGCGCCGCGCCCGTCGACCTGGGTCGGCGCCAGCTCCAGCGAATTGCCACTCGACGAGGGCTGCAGGCTCCACGCACCACCCGGGGTGATGCTCAGGACCAGACCGCTGCCGAGCAGTGCTTGCTCAGCAGCCTCACGGCTGCTCATCTGCCCGCGGATGGCAGGCGCCAGATGGCCCCGCACCAAGGCCGGATCCGCCGACAGTACCTGCCCCCCCTCGCGGGCGATGCGCGCGAGCGTGTCACCCAGCGGCCCTGGGGCGATGTCGTAGCTGTACAGGCTGTTGACCGATTCGGCGGCTTGGAGTGAAGCGATCAGGCCACTGCTACCCAGCGCAATGGCCAGGGCCAGAACACTGGGACGAAAGACAAGGTTGGACATGGGTGTCGCTCGAAGTGAGTGGATGTTGCAGACAGGACACGCCAGACTCGCAATCCCCTCACGCGTTTTTCATTTCGATACGTGTCAACCAGAAACCAGTGTTGGAAACCTCGATCGGCAACGTCTGCGCAAGCGCCAGCAAGGTGCGCTCCACATCAGCCAGCGGGAAGCTGCCGTAGACACGCAAACGCGCCGCCTGCGGGCTGATGCGCAGCAATCCGGCCCGGTAAGGTCGCAAGGCCTCCAACACCTCGCCCAACGGTTCGTCACGCACCTCGAGATAACCTTGTGCCCAGGTGCTGCGCGACCACAACGATGCCGCCTGGGCATCGATCCGCTGACGGTCGAAACGCACCACTTGGCCGGCCTGCAGCAATCGGTTGTCGCCCTGCCCGGCGGTGAGCAGCACGGAGCCCTGCTGCACGCTGAGCACGGTCGCTTCCTGTTGCTGGCGCAACAACAAGGTCGCGTCATTGCACTGCAACTGGCCGTCGCGGCAGCGCACGGTCATTGGCCTGCCCGCCTGCGCAACTGCGTGGAGCAGCAAGGCACCGGCCTCCAGGTACAGCTCGCGCTGCGTGCCGGCCAACCTCACATCGACCGCACTGCGGGCATCCAGCGTGCCCCGGCTACCGTCATCCAGCGTGAAGCTTCGCCGCTCACCGGTCCCCGTGCGCAAGTCGGCGAACAGTTGATCCAGCGGCGCCAGACGGTTGAGCCAAGCACCACCACCCAGCGTGAGCAGCAGCCCGGCCAGCCCTCCTCCGACGAGCCGGCGCCGCGAAACCTGCGCACCACTGCGCAGGGCCCGTGCGGCCATTGGCAACTGACCGCTGCAACGCAGATCGGCCACCGGCGCCGCCAGCACCCCATTGACGCGCTGCCAGGCCACCTGATGCACCGGCAGCTGCGCCAGCCAATGGCGGAAGCTGGCGTGGGCCGCATCCTCCGGCGGCAGACGCTCCAGCAGCAGCAGCCAGTCCACCGCGTCGCGGGTAGCCTGCTCGAGATCCGTCATGACGTCAGCCCCAGGCAGTGCAGGAAAGCCCGGCGCAAGTCACGCTCTACCGTGGCCAGCGAAATCCCCAACTGTTCGGCGATGACCGGCTGGCTCAGGCCTTCCAGCCGATGCAGAATGAAAGCCTGACGCGCACGCACTGGCAGACCATCGAGCAAGCGATCGATCTCGGCCAAGGCCTCGCGCACCAGGGCCAACTCCTCGGGAGAGGGATGGCAGTGCTCAGGCAGGCTGGCCAGCTCATCCAGATAGGCCTGCTCGAGGGCCCGGCGTCGATACAGATTGCTCAGCAGACGCCGCGCGATCGTGGCCAGAAACGCCTTGGGCTGGCCGATGCTGTTCAACTGCGGCGCATGCAACGCACGCAGGAAGGTGTCCTGGGCCAGGTCAGCCGCATCGTGAGGGCAATGCAGCCGCCTGTACAGCCAGGCGCAGAGCCAGCGGTGATTGGCGCGATAGAGGTCAGTTGCGGGGTCGGACACAAGGCAAGCCAGACGCAAATAGGAATATCTATCATTAGCATGGAGCCATACCAGGACACAATCCCTTGCACGCGCGGCCTAGGGTTTGCACGAGAATCGCCGAGGGCGATCAGGCAAGGCGAAAACAGGCGAGGAACGCTCAGAGTCGCGCTCGACTTTGCTAGATGAGCATTCCGAGCCTGTTTTCAACGCAGCATGATCGTCGCGTAGGCACTTTTCATACAAAGCCTAACGAACACCTGCGACCGCAACGGCAAACCCCAGCCCGATCAACGCTACGCCAATGATCCGATCAACCACCACCTGCCGCTCGATCATCGCCCGACGCAGTAGGTGATTGGAGAAGAACACCGCCACCAGGCTGAACCACACCCAATGGGCAAACGACATGAACGCGCCATAGGCGAAGTCCATCGCCAGCGGGCTGCCGGGCTGTACCACCTGGGTGTAGGCACTGACCACGAAGAGCATGGTCTTGGGGTTCAGTGCGTTGGTCAAAAAGCCCGTGCGCAACGCGCTCGCCACGCTGACCTTGCTGTGCGCGAGGCCGTCGAGGCTGATGCGCGTGGTATTGGTCAGCGACTTATAGCCCAGGTACACCAGGTAGCCCGCCCCCACCATCTTCATGGCCAGGAACAGGGTCGGGCTCTGGCTGATGATCACGGCGATGCCGAGCACGGTGTACAGCACATGCACTTGCACGCCCAGGGCAATGCCCGCCGCAGCGGCGAGACCGGCCTTGCGGCCTTGCGCGTAACTGCTGCGGGTAACCATGGCGAAGTCGGCACCAGGACTGATGACGGCCAGGATGGTGAACAGGGCTACGGCGATGAGTTCGTTCACAAACAGGGATCCTCGATGAAAATTCACGGAAGATGGGATTATCCTGTTACCTGGAACGAGTAAAAATCGATTTATAGTCTGGCTGATCTGCTAGTTTTACTCACCTATCTGCATTGAATCGACTGGCCTATCGCGGGGCAAGCCCGCTCCCACGCGTGCTTCACGCTGCACTCGTGGGAGTGGTCTTGCCCCGCGATAAAGCCAGAACAGGCCAGCCCATGAAACAGCCTCCCCTTACCGCCTTTCGCTACTTCGACATCGCCGCCCGCACTGAAAGCTTCGTGCGCGCCGCCGAACACCTGCATGTCACCCACGGCGCCGTCAGCCGCCAAGTGCGCCTGCTCGAGGAAAGCCTCGGCGTGGCACTGTTCGAACGGCGCAACCGGGCAATCTTTCTCACCCCCGCCGGGCGCGAGCTGCACAGCACCACCCAGTCGATCTTCGAGCAATTGGAGGGTGCCGTGCAGCGCCTGCAACAGCAGGCTGAAGACAACGTGCTGGTGGTCTCCTGCGAGCCGACCATCGCCATGCGCTGGCTGATCCCGCGCCTGCCGCGCTTTCACGCCGCACACCCCGACCTGCAACTGCACCTGGTGGCGGCCGGCGGGCCGGTGGACTTCGCCCGTGGCGGCATCAACCTGGCACTGCGCCGGGACGACTTCCACTGGGATCGTCAACTGCACAGCCTGAAAATCTGCGATGAGTGGATCGGGCCGGTAGCAAGGCCAGACCTCAACGGCCAACGCCTGCTCCATAGCAGCACTCGCCCCGATGCCTGGGCGACGTGGCTGCGCCTGAGCGGCCAGCACCTCCCGCACAGGACACGCAGCGACTTCGAGCACTTCTACCTGTCGCTGCAGGCCGCCAGCGCCGGCATGGGGATGGCCATCGCCTCGGCACTGATGGTGTGCGATGAGCTGAGCAACGGCCAGATGGAGGCCCCTTTCGGCTTTTTGCGCGACGGCTCCAGCTATCACCTGCTCAGCCCGCTACCACTGGACGACGGCAGCAAGCGCCAGCGCTTCGCCCAGTGGGTCGGTCAAGAATGCCGTATCTGCCTCGCTCACCTGGGCTTGCTGCAGAACGACGAACCGGCCCCGCCATCGCCGCCCCAGGTGCGATAGCCGGCCGTGTCGATATGGATGCGCCCCGAGGGGTAGCGGCCAAGCCCCATGTTCCAGGCCTGGCCGTGCTGCTGCCAGAAACGACACAGCGGGTTCGGGTCGGCCCAGGACGGCAGCAGCAGGTCGACGGCGAAGGCGCGCATGTGCGCGCTGCTCGGCGCGCCGCCGGCACAGGCATTGAGCCGGGGATCGCGGTAGGCCGACACCACTTCGAACTGACGCAGGACACCCTGCTGGTCCAGGGTCTGGATCAAGGCCAGCGTCGAGCGCACCGCCGGCCAATGGCTCGCCGGCGGCACCGCGAAGGGTGAAGCCTTGCACAGCCGCCAGTCCGAGGCCGAGCGCAGCAACTGATGGATCGGCACCACGCCATACAGCCGGGCGTCCACCAGCATTTCACGGAACCGGCGGTTCTCGTGGTCCCCGGCCCACTGGGCGAACATCCACACATCGCGTTCATCGGCCTGGACCGTACCCAGCCCGACCAGCACGCTAGCCAATAGCCATATCCTGGCGCTTTTCATTCCCCCACCTCTTCATCCACCATGGGCGGTCCGCCGTCCTGGCGGCCACTGACAAGGAGTTAAGCATGCACAAGATTGCTGTATCGGGCCTGGCCGCCCTCGCCTTCAGCGGCCTGGCCATGGCCGACGCGCAGATCGACCTGGGCGATGTCCAGCGGGTCACCCGGCTGTTCGCCTACCCCAACAACTGCAACGTGATCTGCTACCGAGACTGGACACTCGAACAGACCGTCGAGCACTACCTCACCCAGAGCGTGCAGCGCGACGGCTATGCCAATGCCAAGGTCACGGTGAACCGCGACAACGACAAGCTGCACGCCAGCATCACCGACGTGCCGGCGAACTACGCCGACCCCTTGCGCAAGCTGCTCGACAGCGGCGAGCTGGCCTACCAGGGCGCCACCCGCCTCAACCAGAAAGGCGGCTGGGACTATAGCTGGTACCTGTTCCTGCCCCTGGGCATGGCCTTGGAGAATCGCCGCAGCATCGAGTTGCTGCACTTCCCGCCGGACTATTCGCTGACCCGCTACCAGGACTACCTCAAGTCCAACACCACCGACCGCTGGGCGGAGCTTCTGACCTTCAATGGTGTCGAGGCTACCCAGACCCCGGCCTACCAGACCATCGTCGATATCGCCCCGATCGCCGCGCCGGCCAGCGCCGGCAAGGACCTGGAAGGGGTCTACAGCTACTTCAACGACTACCAGGTGCGCATGGTCAAGGAAGTGGCCCTGACCCACGATGGCAAAGGCGCCTTGCCGATGGTCGCGTTCGGCGCGCCGGTACGGGCCTGGATCCAGCAACAGTATGGGCCGAAGGTGAACGTGCTCGGCCTGGTGAGCATCAGCCCCGAGGCCAACAGCGCCAAGGTGCCCGTGCTCGGCGCCAACCACCCGAGCGCGATCTGGTACGCCGCCGACCCGAAAAGCTACGACGGCGACCAGGACAAGGCCGACGCGGCCGGTTTGAAGATGATGGGCCAGGACCTCTCCGCAGCCTGCTGGCAGGCCGGCATGGGGCGCAACCCCCAGGCCGATGCCAAGCTCACCCTGGATGCCTGCACCAGCAAGTGGCAGGTCACCCAGAAGAAGCAGACCTGCGAACTGTTCTACCGCACCATTCGCGAGATGACTCCGGAGCAGGCGGCGGCCAAGTGCAATACCGGGGCGGTGACGCGCAGCTTGCGAGATCTGCGTAAACCAATCGAAGTGCAGCACCCAGAGATCTGAGTCACTTGCACAAGGGGCCGCGTAGCGGCCCCACTACAAGACAGCTCGCGAAATCAATCTTCGAGCAACGTACAGGCCATCACCAGCGCATCTTCCCGCCCGCCCGCCATCGGGTAGTAGTCACGGCGCCGACCGACTTCATTGAAGCCATAGCGCTCGTACAAGCGATACGCCGACTGGTTGCTGGCGCGCACTTCCAGGAAACACTCACGACCATTGAGCTGGTAGGCCCGCGCCATCAGGTGTTCGAGCAGGCGCAGGCCCAGGCCACAGCCCTGGTTTTCCGGCTTGACGGTAATGTTGAGCAGGTGCGCCTCATCGATGATCACGTTGATCACGCCGTGGCCGACCTGCTGCTGGCCGTCGAACATCAGCCACACTTCGTAGGACTTCAGTGCATCTTGAAAGATGCCGCGGGTCCAGGGATGGCTGAAGGCGGCATATTCGATCTTCAGCAGGGTATCCAGATCCGCCTCGGTCGCCGGGCGGAAACTGATCGAGTCACTCATTCAACACATTTCCAGCGCGCCATCAGCTGGCGCATGGCTTTCCAGACGTCCGCCTTGCGCTGCGGCTCGTCCATCAACAGTTCAAGGCCGGGCAAGGCCCAGGCATCGCCGAGCAGGTCGACCTTGAGTTCTCGGTAATAGGCTTCGTCGTCGGCCTGGCCGGCGAAGCGAATGGCCGGCAGGCCGATCAGCCACAGGCAGGCGCACGGCGCCTCTTCCAGGCGCGCGGCGATAAAGCCCTGGACAAAGTCCCGGGCGGCGTCCGGGCCCTGGTCCATGTTGCCGCGCATCAGCAACGGCCAGCGTACTGGCTCGCCAATGATCTGCGGGGCGTCCGGCAGGCCGGCGGCGCGTAGCATGTCCTTGAGCAGCAGGTAGGACGGGTCGCGACTCTGCAACGGCTGGCCGGTGGCCAGCTCCACCAGCAACAGGCAGTCGCCGGCACGCAGCAACTGCAGGGCGAAGCGTGGCGGTGGCACAGGCGCCGGACGCGGCGCGGGGGGCTCTGCCTCGGCCTCGATCGGCTTGGCGGCGGGTTTCGGCGCGCTGCCCGGGCGCGGGATCTCGATCTTCGGCCTCTCGGCACGCGCCTGCGGGACTGCCGGGGTGACGCTCGGCGCAGCTGCAGGAGCGGCCGGTCTCACCTCGAAGTCAACCTCATCGACCGGCGCCACCGGTAACAGCAGCTCTGGCCGCGACGGCGCGGCGAACGGCAGTTCGGCGCGCGGCAGCCAGTGCACCACTTGCATGGCGGACAGGTAGGCGCGGCGGCGGGACTCGATCAGCAAGGCGCGGGTATCCGGTGGATAGTCGAAACAGTCGGGCATTCTAACGCTGTTGACCTGGATGCGCCGCAACAGATTGTCGGTCATCGTGCTCCCACGCCCCTTGGTGGGCCGGTGAATCCCCCCTTGAGCATCAGGGTTATCCCCATAACAGACCAAGGGGTGAAATCCTCCCCCCCGGATGCAGTACAATCGCCGCTTTTATTTGGCAACGAGTCGACCCGCCAATGATCGAACCCAAGCGCGTCCTGCGCGCCCTAGCCGAACACTGGGCCTTGATCGAGCCGCTGTGCGAGCGCTTCGACCAGGGCACCCTGAGCCTGGTCGAGCTGCGCCAGCAACTGGCCCGCCAGCAGGTGGAAAGCACCCCGCAGGACATCACCCAGCTGCTTGACGTGTGGATCCGCCTGGACATCCTGGTCCCGGTGGCCAAAAGCCCCAACCGTTTCGAGCTCAACGCGCAGATCCACGACTTCCTCGCCTACCTGCGCCGCGAGCACCGGCTGGGCCTGTGCCTGGAGATCGAGGCCTACCTGCGCCACCTGGAGCGTCTGGCCGGGCATATCCAGGACGCCTTCGACAACCGCGACAGCGACGACCTGGCACGCCAGCTGCGCCTGCTCGACATGCGCGTGCGCGATGTACTGAAGAAGCTCGACAACGACGAGCAGGCGCTGGTGGCCGTGGCCGAGCGAGCCAAGACCAGCAACCGCCAGATCCCCCTGCGCCAGCGCTACGCCGAAGTACTGGCGACCTGGGACGAATACGTCGAGCCGATGATCCAGTTGGTCAACGCCGATGGCGCCTTCGAGCAGGGCGTGCGCAAGGTCGAGACCGTGCTGCTGCGGCTGCTGGGCGAGCAGGCGCGCCTGGGGCATCTGGTCGACGACGACATGCTGCTGCGCACCCACGCGCGCATCCTCGAGATGCAGACCAGCGCCCAGCTGACCCTGCGCCACGCCCGCGAACTGCTGCTGCCGCTGCGTGAAGAGGCGCGCCGGCACAACGCGGTTACCCGAGGCGCCGCGCTGGCCCTGTCGGTGATCCGCAAGAAGGGCATCGACGCCGTGCCCCAGGCGGCCATGCCGATGTTCACTCGCCCGCAGAGCACCTTCCTCGGCAGCGCCAGCCAGGTCGAGGCCTACGTCTACGCCCTGGCCCGCTTCGAGCCCAAGCCCGCGCGCTTCCCCAAGGCGCACAAGACGCAAAAGGGCCCGCTGCCCCGCGCCCCGCGCACGGTCAAGGAAATGCTCGAGCGTTGCGAAGACGCCCTGCCGCTGCCGGACCTGATGGTCTGGCTGCTGGAGCAGGAGCCTGAAGGCGCCACCGACGAACTGCTGTACTGGTTCTCGCGCCTGTCGCGCGAAAAGCGCTTCAGCCGCGAACGCCTCGATCGCCAGCAATACCTCACCCGCGAACACCTGGTCAGCCTGCGCTCCTTCGCCCTGACCTCCAGCCGCGACAAGCCGGCGACCACGACAGAATCCACCGCGAGCCCCACCCATGCATCTTGATCTTTCCGAACTGTCCCAGCTCGCGCCGATCTTCCGCGAGCTGTTCAAGGGCTTCCACGTCAGCCGCCGCGACCCGGAGCTGTACGCCCAGCTGTCGAACTTCCAGGACCAGTACCGCACCCTGTTCAAGGCCCTGGGCTTCGAGCTGGTGTGCGATACCCGCGGTTTCTACTACTTCGTCCCCGAGCAGGCCGCCGCGCAGGTCAACAAGACCGCCCAGCGCCTGTCGCTGTTCACCTTCATCCTGGTCGAGCACCTCGCCGACCAGGGGCGCGACCCGATGGCCGTGCTCGACGGTGGCAGCATCGGCCGTGACGAACTGCCGTCACTGCTGGACAAGTACCGCGACCTGTTCCTGCAGGCCGAAGTGCAGACCGTCGACGAGCTCGAAGAAAAGATCATGCGCCGCATGAGCCAGCTCGGCTTTGCCCATGAGGAAGGCGGCATCTACCGCTTCCTGCCGCCGATGCACCGCTTTCTCGACGTCTGCCTGTCGGTCCAGCAGGACCGCGACCTGGCCGCGACCCTGCACAGCGACCTGCCGCTGCCGGTACCCGTGCTGGTGGTGGAGGAGACGCCCGAAGAACTCAACCGCACCGACGACCCGCTCGACCTCTCCCCGTTCGACGGCGAGGAAAGCGAAGAGGATGCCCTGGCCCGGGCGATCCGCGAAGAGCAACAGGAGATTGACGCATGAGCCAGGAACGCTACGGCATCCGCCGCTTCGCACTGCTCAACACCGCCGGCTACAGCCTCGGCCTGTTCCCCCTGGAACACCCGCTGTCGGTCTATGGCGCAAACAACCTGGGTAAATCGGCGTCGATCAACGCGCTGCAGTTCCCGATCCTGGCGCGCATGTCCGACATGAGCTTTGGCAAGTACAGCCTGGAGCAGTCGCGGCGCTTCTACTTCGCCAGCGACACCAGCTACATCCTGACCGAACTGAACCTGCCCCACGGCCCCCACGTGATCGGCGTGGTCGGCCGCGGACCGGGCGGCGGCTTCGGCCACCAGTTCTTCGCCTATCAAGGCGAGCTGGACCTGGCCCACTACCAGAAAGACGACACCTGCCTGCGCCAAAAGGAGCTGTTCACCAACCTCGAACGCCATGGCCTCAAGGCCTACGAGCTCAAGCCAGACGAACTGCGCCGGCTGCTGGTCGGCGGCCACACCTCGGTGCCGCTGGACCTGACCCTGATCCCGCTGCGCTCGACCAGCGAACAGAGCCTGAAGACCTTCCGGGCGCTGTTCATCAACCTGCTGCACATGCGCGAAATCACTGCCGCCAAGCTCAAGCAGCTGTTCCTCGACGCCTTCGAACACAGCCTGCGTTCAGGTAGCGTCGACTACATCGCCGCCTGTGAAGAGGCGTTCCGCGACGTGCGCCGCATGGAGGGCGACTACAACGCCCTGGTGGCTGCCGGCCCGCTGGTCGAGGCCCTGGCCGGCGGCGTGGCCCAGCGCGACATCCTGCGCGGCAAGCTGCACCGCATCTCGCCGCTGCTCGACAACCTGCTGGGCACCTGGCAGGAATACGCCATGGCGCGCAAGGAAGAGCTGGTAATCCAATCCGAGCACTACCGTGGCGAGCAGGACCGCCTGCAGAACGACCAGCGCGGCGGCACCCAGGAGCTGATGCGCCTGGAGCGCGAGATCACCGGTATCCAGCGCTGGCTGGGCGAGCTGTCGGTGCTCAAGCACCGCTTCGCCCTGGTCACCGATGTCAAGGTACTGGAGCAGCAGCTGCTGGCCGCCAAGGACGCCCACGACGAACTGGCCGGCGCCCTGGCCCAGTCGCGGCAGTTCTCCGCCGAAGACCTCGACGAGCGCGTGCGCGACCTTGAGAAGCGTGTGAAGGCGGTCAAGCAGCAGCTCGACCACGCCGACAACAACAGCTACGCCCGCCTGCGCGAAGAGTTCTCGCAGCAGGACGTGGACCGCCTGATGCGCCTGTTCAACGGCGCGCTGTTCAGCCTGCCGATGGGTGACCGCGGCATCGAGCTGGACGACAGCGACGTCTGGGTGAAAACCCTGGAAGGCGTGCTCGACCGCTTCAAGGGCGAGCGCTTCGAAGTGCCTGGCCTGTCCATCGACATCTCGCACATCGACCCGCCCGCGTTGCAGGCCCTGGCCGACCGCGCCGCCCTGCGCGACCAGAAGGAACGCCTGGAGAAAGAGCTCAAGCAGCTCAAGACCCAGCAGGCCGTGGCCCTCGACCGCGCCGCCAGCAAGGCGCAGACCGAGGCGCTGTACCAGCAGGTGCTGGACGCGCAGAAGGCCCTGGAGGACTTCCGCCGCACCGAGACCCTGGCCGCCGAAGAGCCGGAAAAAATGGAGCAGTTGGGCCAGCTGGAAGCGGCCCAGGACGAGCTCAAGCGCTCCAGCGACGCCTTCACCGAGCGCGTCCAGCAGCTGTCGGCCAAGCTGCAACTGGTGGGCCGGCAGATCGCCGACCTCGAAGCCAAGCAGCGCACCCTGGAAGACGCCCTGCGCCGTCGCCAGCTGCTGCCGGCCGACCTGCCGTTCGGCACGCCGTTCATGGAAGCCATCGACGACTCCATGGACAACCTGCTGCCGCTGCTCAACGACTACCAGGACAGCTGGCAGGCCCTGCAGCGTGTGGACAACCAGATCGAGGCGCTGTACGCCCAGGTGCGCCTGAAGGGCGTGGCCAAGTTCGACAGCGAAGACGACATGGAGCGCCGCCTGCAGTTGCTGATCAACGCCTACTCGCACCGCACCGAGGAAGCGCTGACCCTGGCCAAGGCCCGCCGCGCGGCAGTCACCGACATCGCCCGGACCCTGCGCAACATCCGCAGCGACTACGACAGCCTCGAGCACCAGCTGGCGCTGTTCAACCGCGAGATCAACAAGCGCCAGGTATCGAACCTGGAGAGCTTCCGCGTGGTCCTGGCACCGAACAAGGAAGCGCTCAAGCACATCGACCAGATCATCCACAGCGCCGGCCAGTACGAGGAGGGCGAGACCCTGTCGGTATTCGACCTGACCCAGAGCGCCGAGCAGGACCACAAGAACGAAGAGGCCAAGGAGTATCTGGCGCGGCTGGTGGCGGCCAACCACAACCAGCTGGGCCTGAAGGACCTGTTCGAACTGGCCTTCGAGATCACCAAGATCAACAGCCAGCCGGTGATTCATGCCGACATCGATGGCGCCGCGTCCAACGGCACCACCATGACCATCAAGGCGCTGACCAACATGTATTTGTTGCTGCACCTGATGGACCGCGACCTGGCCGGGCGCATTCGCCTGCCGTACTACCTCGACGAGGCAGCGGACATCGACGAACGCAACCAGGCGGCGTTGCTGGAAACCAGCCAGCAGCTGGGCTTCGTGCCGATCCTGGCGAGCGTGAAGCCGCAGGTGTCGGCGCGGGTGGCAATCGATCTGGAAGGTGGCAGCGGGCCGAATGGCATCTACATCGACGAGGCGGACTGGAAGTACATCAGCCGTCGCGATGAGGTGAAGGCGATCGTGCGCGAGGATGAGGCCGAGGAACTGGCCTGATCAGGTGTATGGGGCCGCTTTGCGGCCCCAATGACGCTAACTGACTTCAAACGGCTATTGCTGTGCCCAAGGCACGATCGGAATCGCCGTCACCGCATTCTGCGGGCTGCCTTCGATCACGCGGTCGCTGTACACCAGGTACACCAACGTATTGCGCTTCTTGTCGAGAAAACGCACCACCTGCATGGTCTTGAACACCAGCGAAGTGCGTTCCTTGAACACCTCCTCGCCATCCTTGAGCTCACCCTTGAACTGGATCGGCCCAACCTGACGGCAGGCAATCGACGCTTCGGCACGGTCCTCGGCCAGTCCCAACCCACCTTTCAGGCCGCCGGTCTTGGCCCGCGACAGGTAGCAAGTCACGCCATCGACCTTCGGGTCGTCGAACGCCTCGACCACGATGCGGTCATTCGGCCCGACGAACTTGAACACGGTGGACACCTGGCCGATTTCCTCGGCCCCGGCCAGCAGCGGCAGCGCCAGCGCGGCGGCAGCAATCAATCCTTTAAGCACTTGCATCTCCTTCAGACCAACACCAGGTTGTCGCGGTGCACCAGCTCAGGCTCGGCGCTGTAGCCCAGCAGGCTCTCGATGGCATCGGACGGCTGGCCGATGATCTTCTGCGCCTCCAGGGCGCTGTAGTTGGCCAGGCCACGGGCCACTTCCAGGCCGTCGGGACCGACGCAGACCACCATCTCGCCACGGCGGAAACTGCCCTGCACGGTCTTCACGCCAACCGGCAGCAGGCTCTTGTTCGATTCGCGCAGCGCCTTCACGGCACCGTTGTCGAGCACCAGGGTGCCACGGGTCTGCAGGTGGCCGGCCAGCCACTGCTTGCGCGCGGCGAGCATGCCACGCTCAGGCGACAGCAGGGTGCCCAGGCGTTCGCCGGTCTTCAGGCGGTCCAGCACGCGCTCGATACGACCACCGATGATGATGGTGTGCGCACCGGAACGGGCGGCCAGGCGCGCGGCGCGCAGCTTGGTCTGCATGCCGCCACGGCCCAGGGCGCCGCCAGTGCCGCCGGCCACGGCGTCCAGCGACGGGTCGTCGGCGCGGGCTTCGTAGATCAGCTGGGCTTCGGGGTTGTTGCGCGGATCGGCGTCGAACATGCCGTCACGGTCAGTGAGGATCACCAGCAGGTCGGCTTCCACCAGGTTGGCCACCAGCGCCGCCAGGGTGTCGTTGTCACCAAAGCGGATCTCATCGGTGACCACGGTGTCGTTCTCGTTGATCACCGGCACCACGCCCAGGTCGACCAGGGTACGCAGGGTGCTGCGGGCGTTGAGGTAACGCTTGCGGTCGGAGAGGTCGTCGTGGGTCAGCAGGATCTGCGCGGTGTGTTTGCCGTGCTCGCCGAAGCTCGACTCCCAGGCCTGCACCAGGCGCATCTGGCCGAGCGAGGCGGCGGCCTGCAGCTCGTTCATCGCGCTCGGTCGCGTGGTCCAGCCCAGCTGGCTCATGCCCGCCGCCACGGCCCCGGAGGAGACCAGCACCAGTTCCACGCCCGCTTCACGCAGGGCCACCATCTGCTCGACCCAAACCGCCATGGCGCCCCGGTCGAGGCCCTTGCCGTCGGCGGTCAGCAGCGCGCTGCCGATCTTCACGACCCAGCGCTTGGCGCCAGTCACCTTGCTTCGCATCTTCTCTTCCAACCTATGTCGAATCTGTAGATACCTTGGATACAAAAACGCCGCTCCAGAGAGCGGCGTTTAGTGTACTGCAACCGATCAGTCGCGCACGTAAATGATTTCCGGGCCGTCTTCGTCGTCCTCGAAATCATCCCAGTCGTCATCGTCGCCGATGTCGTGCACGCTCTTGACGCCGGTGCGACGCAGGGTGCGGGCGTCGTCCAGGGCCTGCAGCTGGGCACGGGCTTCGTCTTCGATGCGCTGGTCGAGCTCGGCCAGCTCTGCGGCGTAGACCGGGTCGTTGGCCAGGCGGTCGGCGCGGTCTTCGAGGTAGCGCATCAGATCATGGCTGAGCTTCTCGGTGCCCTGCTTGGCGATAGCCGAGATCACGTACACCGGGCCATCCCAGTTCAGGCGCTCGACCACTTCCTTGACGCGCTCGTCACGCTCGTCGTCCATGATCATGTCGGCCTTGTTCAGCACCAGCCAGCGCTCACGGTCGACCAGCGCCGGGCTGAACTGCGCCAGCTCGTTGATGATCACTTCGGCGGCGTCGGCCGGGCTGCTGCCATCCAGCGGCGCCAGGTCGACCAGGTGCAGCAGCACGCGGGTACGGGCCAAGTGCTTGAGGAAGCGAATACCCAGACCAGCACCTTCGGAGGCGCCCTCGATCAGGCCAGGAATGTCGGCGATGACAAAGCTCTTCCAGCGGTCGACGCTGACCACGCCCAGGTTCGGCACCAGGGTGGTGAACGGGTAGTCGGCGACCTTCGGCTTGGCGGCCGAGACCGAGCGGATGAAGGTGCTCTTGCCGGCGTTCGGCAGGCCCAGCAGGCCGACGTCGGCCAGGACTTTCATTTCCATCTTCAGGTCGCGCTGGTCGCCCGGCTTGCCTGGAGTGGTCTGGCGCGGCGCACGGTTGGTGCTCGACTTGAAACGGGTGTTGCCCAGGCCGTGCCAGCCGCCTTGGGCGACCATCAGCTTCTGGCCCGGGGTGACCAGGTCACCGATCACTTCCTGGGTGGAGGCGTCGATCACGGTGGTGCCGACCGGCACGCGCAGGAACAGGTCCTCGCCTTTCTTGCCGGTGCAATCGGTGCTGCCGCCGTTCTGGCCGCGCTGGGCCTCGTGGTGGCGGGTATAGCGGTAGTCGACGAGGGTGTTGAGGTTCTCGTCGGCCACCATGTACACCGAGCCGCCGTCACCGCCGTCGCCGCCGTTGGGGCCACCGTTCTCGATGAATTTCTCGCGGCGGAAGCTCATGCAACCGTTGCCGCCGTCACCGGCTTTTACCCGGATCGATACTTCGTCTACAAACTTCATTCAAAACCGCCTCTCGTCGGACGACGAGTCGAAAACCAGAAAACCATGAGGCTCTTGCAAAGATGAGCGCGGCGGCCCCGTACGAACCAGAAACCAACGCCGGCAGCCCATTCAAACAGCTTTGCAAGAGGCTCACCACAAACGAAAAAGCCCCGTCGCATGACGGGGCTTCTGGAGCGACGTCGCGATTAAGCGGCGACGATGCTCACGTAACGGCGCATGAACTCGCCTTTCTTCTCGAACTTGATCACGCCTTCGATCTTGGCGAACAGGGTGTGATCCTTGCCCATGCCAACGCCGTAGCCAGCGTGGAATTCGGTGCCGCGCTGACGGACGATGATGTTGCCAGGCTTGATGACCTGACCGCCATACATCTTCACGCCAAGGCGTTTCGATTCTGAGTCGCGACCGTTACGAGTACTACCACCAGCCTTCTTGTGAGCCATGGTTCAATTCTCCAATAAATTCAGGGGATCGGGGCGATTAAGCCTGGATACCGGTGATTTTGATTTCAGTGAACCACTGGCGGTGGCCCATGCGCTTCATGTGGTGCTTACGACGACGGAACTTGATGATGCGAACCTTGTCGTGGCGGCCTTGCGAAACGACTTCGGCCACTACTTTAGCACCAGCAACAACTGGAGCGCCGATGGTGACTTCTTCACCGTTGGCGACCAGCAGAACGCGATCGAAGGTCACGGATTCGCCAGTGGCGACTTCCAGTTTCTCGATCTTGAGGAATTCACCTTCAGCGACTTTGTACTGCTTGCCGCCGGTAACGATTACTGCGTAAGACATGGTATTTCTCCGATAATCCTGCTCACCCAGCGCTTTATATGATGAGTATTGGCTGGCATGGCTGCACAGGGCTGGAACGGCCCGGTGCAATTGCGTAAGGCAGGTGCTGCCCAGGAAGTTAGGGTGCGCGATTGTACGCAACCTCATAAATGCTTGCAAGTACCGGCCCGGGGCCACGGCCACCGCGCCTTGACACACCGGTACCTGCGACCTAGCATGCCGCGCAACCTCAATGGAGCAGCCGATGCAACCCCAAACCTTCTACCGCGCGGTAGCTGATGACTTCAGCGCCGTCGACGAGATCATCAAGAAGCAGCTGACCTCGCGCGTGCCGCTGGTATCGAAGATCGGCGACTATATCACGTCCGCCGGCGGCAAACGCCTGCGCCCCCTGCTGGTGCTGCTGTGCGGCAAGGCCCTGGGCCGCGAGGGCGACGACCTGCGCCTGCTGGCGGCGACCATCGAGTTCCTGCACACCGCCACCCTGCTGCACGACGACGTGGTCGACATGTCCGGCATGCGCCGTGGCCGCTCCACCGCCAATGCCCTGTGGGGCAACGCGCCGAGCGTGCTGGTGGGCGACTTCCTCTATTCGCGCTCGTTCGAGATGATGGTCGAGCTGGGCTCGATGCCGGTCATGCAGATCCTCTCCAAGGCCACCCGGGTGATCGCCGAAGGTGAAGTGCTGCAGCTGTCGCGCGTGCGTGATGCCAGCACCACCGAGGAAATCTACATGGACGTCATCCGCGGCAAGACCGCGATGCTGTTCGAAGCCTCGACCCACAGCGCCGCAGCCCTGGCCGGCGCCACGGACGCGCAGCGCGAAGCCCTGCGCACCTTCGGCGACCACCTGGGGGTGGCCTTCCAGCTGGTCGACGACCTGCTCGACTACAAGGGCGACTCCGAGACCCTGGGCAAGAACGTCGGTGACGACCTGGCCGAAGGCAAGCCGACCCTGCCGCTGATCTACACCATGCGCGAAGGCACCGCGGAGCAGGCCGCGCTGGTGCGCCAGGCGATCCAGAAGGGTGGCCTGGAGGACCTGGAGCAGATCCGCATCGCCGTCGAGGCGTCCGGCGCCCTGGACTACACCGCGCAGATGGCCCGCGACTACGTCGCCCGCGCCATTGCCTGCCTGGAAGTGCTGCCGGCCAGCGAGTACCGGGACGCCCTGGTCGAGCTGAGCGAGTTTGCGGTAGCACGCACTCACTGATCCATCGCCAGGGAACTGCATCGGGCGTAGGTTTGTGCGCCCAGTGCCCCACCAAACAGCCTCCAGCCAGGCTGACAAAGGCGACACTGGCCGTCTTCCTTGATCTGAGTATCTATCTGCCCTGATCTCCTGTCTCGGATATACGTTTTCTTTCGGCGAGCGGCCGAGCGCGCAGGACGCCGCCAAAAGTGAACAGCTTATTTCCGAGACAGGGCACTAGTGCTGTGGCGCGGTGCGCTCCAAAGAGTTCACCCCTTCGTCAAGCAACGAGGGACCACTGCATCAGACCCACTTGCCAACCTGTAGAGGGCTTGGAAAGTGCTTTCGCGCAGCCGTGTGCTTTGCCCCGAACCATGTACCACTGCAATGGCCCAGTCATCGTTCTGCTGAAATCGAAAAGCGCTTCCACTACTGCCCGATATCGTCGAGCAATTAGGCGTGCCAACACCGCTGCTGCCCTCAAGATCGTCCATCCGAGATAAGCAGCGCCGCATCTCTCCCCCACTGTAACTGACACCCGGATAACCCCATATCTGGCTGTTGGGTAATTGACTGCCGCGCTCAGAAAGACAGGCTCGGCTCCCACCGCCCACTGCCTGCTCCAGCGACTGGTCACCCTGCGCAAATATGCTGACGATGGCCAGGTCCGACTCCTCGCTCCGATACGCCTCCAAGTGCGGAATGTACTTGTAGCGAATCGGCCAGCGCCCAAAAGGGGCGCGCTCACCCTCTGCAGCCGCACCGTCGTAGGCCGGTACAAAGAGCATCTTCTGCTTCCAGACCTCACCACGTTCTATAACGCAATGTGCGGCGGTCAACACCAGATTTTCTTGCGCAGACTTCAGCACCGTAGCCGAGCAGTGCTGTGGAACGCCATCACCGGAAACATAAAACAATATCCCCGCTCGACTGCTGAGCGCCCCCTGGTGAGCATGCGCTTCCCTGACAAAGCCAAGATGGTCACCGTTCTCCGTAAGCACCTCATCAACAGGATTTGCCGGGCCGCCAACTGCACGCTCCGCCTGCCTCATCCGGGCCGGATCCCAGAATGCCAAGACTGCTGCCTCGTCCTGTTCAGGGCTCTGCACAGGTTCGACTGTCGCTCCCAGCACGCTGGCACAGACAAATAAACTCGATAGAGCAATGAGCCCTGCATATCCACTCCATTGCAAAGAAGAAGGGTTTACGATTTGATCAAATACGGGCCTATCCGTAACCTGACAAATTTGCTAGTGCTGCGCGAAGCACTTTGCACCCGTTGCTCCCGTCCCACCAAAGTGCAGTGGCAGATTCTCGACAGCGCGCTGTCAACGACGCATTTGCACAGATCGCACCTAAACCTTATACAATGTGCGCCTTTATTCTCCCTGCACCTTAAGGAAACGAAGTGAGTACTCTGCCGCCCTGCCCCCAATGCAACTCCGAATACACCTATGAGGATGGCACCCAACTGATCTGCCCCGAATGCGCCCACGAGTGGTCGGCCAACGGCGAAGCCGAAGCCGCCAGCGACGACGTGGTGAAAAAGGATTCGGTCGGCAACGTCCTGCAGGACGGCGACACCGTTACCGTGATCAAGGATCTCAAGGTCAAGGGTTCGTCCCTGGTGGTCAAGGTCGGCACCAAGGTCAAGAACATCCGTCTGTGCGACGGCGACCACGACATCGACTGCAAGATCGACGGTATCGGCGCGATGAAACTCAAGTCCGAGTTCGTGCGCAAGGTCTGATCGCCTGCCCTTCGGGGCTGCCCAACGGGCGGCCCTGACAGATCCTGCAACAGGATCGCCGGGACCATTCGGAAGAATTCTTCCAATAGTCTCTTGCTATTTTGATAATAAGAATTATTCTCATTGGAACCGCTATCCAAGGAGAGTAGCCATGACCTATCTGATCGACGCCTGGCTCGACCGCCCCCACCCTTACCTGCGTATCCTGCATCGCGAGACTGGCGAAGTCTGCGCCGTGCTCGAGGAAGACGCGCTCGATGAACTGCGCGACCAGGGCGACCTGGACCTCATGGGGCTGAATTCGAGTGAGCCAGGAGTACTCAAGGAACTGGTGAGGAACCTGTTCCTGTTTTGCTATGCGCGGGCATTGCGCCCGGGGGGAACGGATTGGAACTGAATTTAGCAGGCCTGCCCCCATCGCCGGCAAGCCGGCTTGTGTCTTGAAAGGCTCTTAGACTGAAGGGGTGAGAGCGGTGGATGGCAGACTGCAAGCCGGCGGTGCCCTAGAGC